>CAWJHI010000097.1:0-52890 GCA_963842485.1 Terriglobia bacterium
GCGTCGGTTGCGCCTCCGTACCGAACATCAGCCGGTAACTCGACTTCCATACCGCCGCCGGCGTCATGTACCGAGCCACGATCTCCCGCGCCGCCGCCCCGGAGGAATCGATATAAATACTGCGCCGGTCCTTCGACCGAGCCTGGCTCAGCACCGCCAGATAATCCTTCAGCAACCCTTGAAGCTTCGGATCGGTAAGCTTCGCCGAGCTCGCCGCACCCAGGTCGAAGGCGCGGATGTCGCCCGAATCCATCAACAGCAGAACCGTTTCCCGGCTCGCGGTATTACCGGATGCGGGGATCAGCCGCGCGCTGACGATCACTCCCTCCACGGCCTCGCTGCCGAGCTTCAACTCCAGTCGAGCCCCCTTCATCTGGTCGAGAAACTTCGCCAGCGACGATTCCTCACCCACCGCGAACGGAAAATCCTCCAGCCGCTTCTGAAGCGTCTCGCTCGCGTCGTAGCGCACGCCCGCGACCTTTCCGCCAGTGATGGTCAGCGACTTCAGCACGTCGTTCATGTCGCCCGCCTTGAAGTCGAGCCGGGCCGTCTCGCCGGCCTTCAGCTCCCCCGCGCGCTCGAAATAGCCCACGCCGTGTTTGTAGAGAATCACCTCGCGCACCGGCAGGTCAGCCGCGAAAGTCGCCGCCATCAGAGCGGCCTGAAGCCAAAGCGTTCGTCTCAGCGTCATAAGTTCCTCATGGGAGAAATGCCGCGCGCCGCGGAATCCTTGCGAAAAAAATCTGTGGGAACGTCCTGGATCGCCGCCGCGCTTGACACAGCGAAGCGGCAGGCGTCAGACTCGGAGAAGGTGCACATTTTCAGTCTAGCGGATCGGAGAAAAGCCATTGAAAACGATACGGTCGGCGCTGTTCTGCGCGTTTGCGTCCAGCGCGATGGCTCAATTCGGAGCTTATCTCGGACCCGGAATTTTGAGCAATGGCGCCGGCACTATCGGTCAGCGCAGCGGGCAGCAGGTGGACCTCCGGTTCTATGCCGACATAAGCGGCGTCTACGATAACGGCATTCAGCCGTATGCGCTGAACTCGCAGGGCGGTCTGCTCACCCTCAACGGATTGTACGGCGTGCAGCTTGACTTGGGCGCCTATGGAGTCCACCAGTGGCGCCAGGCCCAGATGGGCCTGAATTATACCGGCGACTTTTATCATTATGTCAACGCCTCTTCCTACGACGGCAGCAACCACAACCTGACGCTCGGCTACACCTACCAGAAATCCCGGCGGATCGCCCTCGATTTCAGGGTCCTCGCCGGAACCAGCACCCTGGGCTACGGATCGCCCGGTTTTTACGGCTCTACCAGCACTCAAATTCCGTCGAATATCGTGAATCAGCCCACCGCCATTCTGTTCGACAGCCGCATCTACTACGTTCAAGCCACCGCGGGCGTGAACTTCATCCTTTCCCCGCGCGTCGTCCTCACCATCGGCGGCGACGGCTTCCTGGTGCGGCGCACCGCCGCCGGACTCGCCGGAACCAATGGATGGACCGCGCGCGCCAGCCTTCAACGCACCATGTCCCGGACCAAAACCATCGGCGTGACCTTCGACCACATGCACTTCGAGTTCCCTCCCGCCTACGGACAGTCCGACGAAAACCTCGGCGAAGGCTTCTTCACCGCCGTGCTCAGCCCGCGTTGGACCGTTTCAATCCGTGGAGGCGTTTTTCAATCCCAGATCCAGGGAGTGCAACAGGTGGCTCTGAACCCGGTGATCGCCGCCCTGCTCGGCGAGTCCTTCGGGTTTCAGACCTTCGCCACCCAGAATATTTTTCCCAGCGGCGCGGTGAGCCTGACCGGCAAATACAAAACCTATGTGATCGGGTTTTCCTACGGACGAACCGTCGTGCCGGGAAACGGAGTGTATTTGACATCCCGTCAGGAATCCGCCACGGCCTCCTATAGCTACACCGCGTCCAAGAAGTGGAATCTGGGAGGCAGCGGCGGCTACTACAAGCTGGAGGGAATCGGCCAGGACCTTCAGCCCTACAGCACCTTCGGCGGCGGCGCCGGATTCACTTATTCGCTGACGCGCTCCTTGCACATCAACGGACGCTACGACTATCGTCATCAGGAAATCAGCATGCTCACCAACGGGTTCAAGGCGAACGGCTCGCGAGTCACACTGGGTTTGGCATTCAGTCCGGGCGACATTCCGCTCTCGCTGTGGTAGCGGCGCGCCTGCTGTTGGTGGATGACGAACCGGGCCTGCTGGACCTGCTCAAGAAATATCTGGAGCGCCTCGGCTATGAAGTGGATGCCTGCACCACCGCGGAAGACGCCCTTTCCCGCTTCAACGCCGATCCCTCGCGTTATGCTCTGGTTCTGACCGACCTGACCCTGCCGGGAATCAACGGCGAGGAGATGCTCAACCGGATGCGTGAGCGCAATCCACGCCTACCCGCCATCGTCTCGAGCGGCTATCCCTACGCGCCGCAATCCCCGCACACCGGATCCCTGCAAAAGCCCTACGTGCCGAAAATGCTGGCCGGCCTGATCGAAAAGAAGCTGAAAAAGGCGGACTGACCACTCTGTCCCCAAGCTCGACACACTCGCCTTGGCGAACCAGCCCGACGGCGGACAGAGCGGTCTGTCCCATTTTTTTGCTCCTTGCCCGACGGCGGACAGAGCGGTCTGCCCCATTCTTAGTTGCGCCCGCACAGGTCCGGCGTCCGGCACATTCCCGACGCGCACCCGCCCATCTCCGCCGATTTCGGGGCCCCGTTGGCATGGGCCGAAAACGTGGAAAACTGCGTGGTCAAATGGCTCTCGCCGCACTGCGGACACAGCACCCGGTCGCCGTTGCGCACCAACTTCTCGAACTTGGTCCCGCAATCGTCGCACAGATATTCGAAAATCGGCATGGTCTCTCCTTACTCCAACAGTACTTCTGCTATTTTATCAATCCACTGCCTCACTTCAGAAACCGGAGTGGAGAAGTCGTTCACCAGGATCGAGAACGCCAGCCGCCCCCGAGTCTTGCTGTCGGCGTATCCCGATAGCGCCAGCGCGCGGCTCAGCGACCCGGTTTTGGCACGAATCCCCCGCCCGTCCATCACGCAGCACAGCCGATGCCGCAGCGTGCCATCCTCGCCTCCGGCGGGCAGCAGCGACATCCACTCTTCCCGATATTTGCCGCCATACAGATTCGTCAGCAGCCTGGTCATCAGCCGCGGAGTCACCAGCGCATTGCGCGACAACCCGGAGCCGTCTTCCAAGCGAGCTTCATCCTTCGCCCCGCCCATTTCCACCAGCATCGCGCCCAGCTCCTCCACCCCGGCCTCGCGCGTCGCCATGTGGCGCTCGACGCGGCCCACTTCCCGGAGCATCAGCTCCGCGAAAAGATTCTGGCTGACCTTGTCCATCACCTGCAGCAGATCCACCAGCGGCGGCGAAGTCCGCGTCGCCACCACCGTTCCTGAAGGCGCCTCGTAATCTTCCGTCGCCAGCCGATGCCGCGCCACCGCGCGACCCATGATCGACACTCCCCGCCGCGTCAGCGCGTCATGCAAAGCGTAGGCCGCATACAGCGCCGGATCGTCCACCGCCAGCGTTTCCACCACCGCTGCGTGGCCCGCGGGAACGCTGCCCCACACCAGGATCTGCCGTGATCCCGCCTGCCGCGCGATGCGCACCTTGGCTTCGCCGCCGCGCGCCACCGTAATCATGCGCTGGTCGATCGCATAATATTCGAGCGCGGGCTCAATCGACAATTCCACGGGATCGCCCGCCCGCGCCCCCGGCCGGATGATCAGCGCCATCGCGTTCTCGTTGACCGTCAGCGCGCTCACCGGGGCTCCGTAATCGCGCAACGCGTCGTCCTGCGTCCAACTGGGTGCATAGGGAGCCCACGGATACAACCGGTCGTCCCCCACCACGTCGCCGTCCACGCGGGTCACTCCGCTCGCCACCACCTGGTCGGCCAGATCCTCGATCGCCTTCAATCCCGGCGCCGCCGGTGCATCCTTCTGATACGGAAACGCCCGCCCGGAAAGCGACGGATCGCCGCTCCCGCAGATCGCCAGGTCGCCCCCAGCCTCGCGCACCACTTGGGTGATGAACCGCCGGTCCGGCCCCAGCCGCAGCAGCGCCAGCGCGCTGGTGAACAGTTTCATGTTGGACGCAGGCAGAAACAGCCGGTCGTCATTGCGCCGGTAAATGGTTTTGCCGCTCGAAAGCTCCACCACGGAGATCCCGATGAACCCGTGCCCCGCCGGCCCACTTGCTTCCGCCAGTGCATCGATGCGATGCTCCAGATCTGTGGCCCAACCACCAAACGCCGAGGCCAGCGCCAGTAATACCGCAACCCGCATGTTCCTTCGAGGATCGCACAGAGTACCGGTGCTGTTGTTCCTGGGTGTTTATTTTTTCTCGGGCCTCAGCCGCGTAGGCACGTCCTTCGATTCGCGCTGGGCCGTCTACATCGCCATGAGCCTGTGGAATCGCGGCGTCACCAATCTCGACGCCTACTCCGGCGTGATTCGCGAGACCAACTACTACGCCACGGAGTGCGTGGATGCGTCCGGCCGCGTCCGCATCGGCCCTCCCGAAGCCTGCAACGGCCACTGGTATAACAGCTATCCGATCGGCGGACCCGTCCTCGAAACGCCCTTGATTCTAGCCGCCGTGGGAGTCTTGCATGCGGTCCATCCGCTGACCGGCCGCTGCCATTCCTCGAACCCGGTGATCGAAGGATTTCTGCGCGGCGATTACGACGCCGGGCATCCGCTGATTGAAATGGAGGTGGCCTCGGTGCTGCTGGCCGCGGCCACCGTGGTCATGTACTTCATCGCGCGCCGGTATCTGCCGGTGAACCGTGCGGTCTTGCTCGCCCTGCTATACGCACTGGCCACGCCCGCCTATTTCGTGGGCGGACGCGCGCTATGGCAGCACGCGCCGTCGATGCTGTTCCTCGCGATCATCATCTATATGTTGCTGCGGGCGGAGGAGCGCCCCGTGCTGGCCGCCTGGGCGGGCCTTCCCGTCGCGCTCGCCTACACCTGCCGGCCCACCGATTCGCTCTTCGTGCTGATCTTCACCGCTTACGTTGCCGTCCGCCATCGCCGCTACCTGGCGTATTACCTGCTGGCGGCCGCGCCCATCGCGGCGGCGTTTCTGGCCTACAATCTTTCCGTCTATCACGCGATTCTGTCGCCGTATTATCAAAGCTCGCTGGCCGGATTTTACCCGCGCTACTGGCCGAGGCTGGCCGTCGGCCTCGCGGGAAATCTGATCAGCCCCTCGCGCGGACTCTTCGTCTACACCCCGGTTTTTCTCTTCGCCGTCTGGCGCATGCTCCGCCGGAAATGGAATACGCCGCTCTCGCCCTGGCTCGCCGCGCTGGTATTGATGCACTGGCTCGTTGTGTCGGCCTATATCTGGAGCTGGTGGGGCGGCATGTGTTACGGCCCTCGCTTTCTTAGCGATCTGACCCCCGTCTTCGTGCTGTTTCTGATTCCGTATTTCGAGGATTGGACCGCGCTTTCGCGCATGCCGCGCATCGCGTTCTTAACCCTCGCGCTGATCAGTCTCGCGATGAGCCTGCGCGGCGGCTGGTCCTACGCGGTGTATCTGTGGAACGTCGACCCGCAAAGCGTCGATCTTCACCCGGAGCGCAACTGGGACTGGTCCGATCCGCCGTTTCTTCGCTGGCGCGTCAACGGGACGCGGCGCTAAGCCGAGCCTCGAGAGAAATCAGCATCAGCAGCAGGAACACCACTGCGGACCCGGCCAGCGGCAGCCCCATCACCACCCGCACGCCCCAGACCGACGCGAAATATCCCAGCGTGCACGGCGCCAGCAAGCCTCCGGCGATCGCGAACGAAAAGATGCCGTTATAAAATCCCGGATGGTAATACGGGAACCGATGCCCGATTTTTTCCACCACCAGCGGATAAATCGGCGCGAACGCGCCCCCGATCAGCAGAATCCCGCTCATCGCTCCAAAGCGGTTGTCGGTCGCCAGCAGCACGATGCATCCGAACATCGCCGCCAGAACGCTCCACAACAGCAGGCGGCCGTGGCTTACCCGCGGCAACACCCACTGCGCCGCCACGCGCCCCACCAGCAGCGCCAGCCAGTAAAGCGCCAGCATCCCCACCGATGTCGCCGGGCTGATTCCCAGGCGCTGGCTCAGGAACAGCGGAAGCCATCCTGCAATGGCCCATTCATTTCCAAACTGGAAGAACAGCAGCAGGCTGAACAACACCGCGCCCGGACTCCGCAGCTCTGCCAGAATCGCGTTCGGCGACGGTTGATGCGGAACCGGCTGCGGCGCGAATCGCGACCGTACGTAAAACCACCCGAACAGCCCCGGAATCACCGCGATCCAAGTCTGAATCGCCGGAGCGCTGTACATGTAGAACGTCCCCGATACCAGCAGCGCCACCGTCAGGCATCCCAGCCCGAACAAAACTCCCGCCAGGTTGATGGTCGCCGCCGGATCGTGCCGGTACATCGGCGAAATGGCGTGGAAAATCGCGGTATGCAAAATGCCCGCCGATAATCCGATGATCGCCAGCCCCGCCACGCGCCACCACGGCGAAAACGGCGGCGACACGAACGCCAGATACAGCAGCGCCACCGAGGAAATTCCGCACGCAAACGCTAGCGTCCAGCCCACGCCTCTCCGCTCCAGCAGCGGCGGCGAAACCCATACGCTCCCCAGCACTCCCGCAATCAGCCCCACGAAATACCACGCGATGGTCGAGTATTCCGAAGAAATGTGGTGCCCCCACGAAGGCAGAATCGCGCCCAAAAAAGCCAGCAGCAAGCCCGAGACGAAGAAGCCCGTCAGCGCTCTGCGCGCTCCCGTCGCGGCCAGCGTTCCCTGCTCGGCTTCTGCCGGCTGCGCGGTCAATCCTGATCCTCCGGCGCCTCGCCCAGCTTCACTTTGATGTTCAGCGAGCGCCCGCTCCGATAGATGGTCAACTCCAGAATGTCGCCCGGCCGCTTGCGCGAAAGCTCGCGCAGAATCGCGTCGTCTTCCCGAACCGGTTTCCCGTCGATCCCGGTAATAAAATCGCCGCCCACTCCCAGCCGCGCGTTGCCCACCCGCACTTCTTCATTCGCCGGCCGCAACCCGGCATCCTCCGCCGCCGATCCGCGAACAATCGTCTGGATCAGCAACCCTCCGCTCGCCGGGAGATGCAGCGCTTCGGCCAAGTCGCCCGCGATGAACACCGTCTGCGTTCCCAGCCGCGCCTTCCGAAAACTCTTCCCCGCCCGAAAATCGTCGAGCATGTTCTTCGCGCGATTAATCGGGCTCGCGAACCCGATTCCCACATTGCCGCCGCCCGGCCCGTAAATCGCCGTATTGATCCCGATCACGCTTCCCGACGAATCGAGCAGCGGCCCGCCGCTGTTCCCCGAATTAATCGCCGCATCGGTCTGAATCATTCCCTCCAGCATCTGATTATTCTCAGTCTGGATCGGACGACCCAGCGAGCTCACCACGCCCACCGTCAGCGTCCCCATGAAAATCCCGAACGGATTCCCGATCGCCAGCACCTTCTGTCCCACCTGCACATGATCCGAATCGCCCAAACTCAGATGCGACAGCTTTTTCTTCGGCTCGATTTTGATCAGCGCCAGATCGTCCGGATGGTCGCGCACCAGCACCTTGGCTTTGTAGATGGTCTGATCCGGCAGCGTGACCTCCACATCGGAGCTCGCGCTGATCACGTGAAAATTGGTGAGAATCCGCCCATCCGAATCGATCAGAAATCCCGATCCCACGGCGTGCCCCTGTTCGTCGAAGAAAAACCCGCGCTGCACCACCGTGCTGGTCACTGAAACCACGCTGTCCTTGGCCGCCTTGTACACATCGATGTTATTGCTCTCATCCGCGCCCAGCCCCGCCGAATGCGCCACCTGAGGCTCGCTCCACAGCGCCCCAGGCGTGGAAAAATTGCGCCTCAAAAATGAACTCGGCTTGCCGGTGATGTACACAAATGCGCCCACCAGCAGAACCGCCAAAATCAGCGACCTGAAAAATCTCATAGGTTCAGACTCCGTAGCGCCTCATATACCGATCGTGTCTGCTCGATGGTGCGCTCTTTGGTTCCCGAAGTATCGATGACGTAATCCGCGTACTTCAATTTCTCCTGAAGCGGCATCTGCCGGCTTAACCGGTCGAGCACTTCCTCGCGCGTAAGCTGATCGCGATCCATGGCCCGTTCGATCTGCTGCGCTTCACTGCAAACAGCGACCACCATCCGGTCATAGCGGCGATACGTGCCAGCTTCTATCAGTATCGCAGCTTCGGTCACTGCGATGCCATGCGGCTCCCGCTCCGCAAACTCCCCGATCGTTTTCTCCACCCGCGCCCGCACCGGCGGATGCACCAGCGCGTTCAATTTCTCGAGCCGCTCCGGATTCCCGAACACCAGCGCGCCCAGCCGCCGCCGGTCGATCGTCCCGTCCGCCTTCAGAATTCCCGCGCCAAATTCGTCGACAATTCCCTGGTACGCCTCAGCCCCCGGCTCCTGCACCTGGTGCCCGATCTGGTCCGCCCGAATCACCAGGCATCCCAGCCGCTCCAGCTCCCGCCCGACAAAGCTTTTCCCGCTCGCCAAACCACCCGTGAGGCCAATGCGAAGCATCAATCCCCTATAAAATGACGCCCTTTTTCGCAACCTCTCACGCGGAGCATGACTCCGACGCCGAGCATGACCCCGACGCGGACGCGTGCCGCTCCGCCAGCTCCACCGTATTCGACATCAGCATCCCGATGGTCAGCGGTCCCACGCCCCCCGGCACCGGCGTATAAGCGGCCGCGGCGTGCATCACATCCAGGGGATTCACGTCGCCCACCAGCACGCTCCCTTTGCGCGCGAACTCCTCCGCCCGTCCCAGCATCTCCGCCTCCGCGCGATCCGTCACCCGGTTCTGCCCCACGTCGATCACCACCGCGCCCGGCGCGATGAATTCGCTGGTCACCAATCCCGCCTTGCCGATCGCCGCCACCAGCACGTCCGCCCGCCGGCACTCTTCCGCCAGATTCGAGGTGTGCGAATGGCACATCGTCACGGTCGCATTTTCATGCAGCAGCATCAGCGCCATGGGCTTCCCGACGATGTCGCTGCGCCCGATCACCACCGCCCGCCGCCCGTCCAGCGGCACGTGATAATGCTTGAACATTTCCATGATGCCCGCGGGAGTGCACGCCCGCGGCGCCGGCCGTCCCGCCACCAGATGTCCCACGTTCATCGGATGAAACCCATCTGAATCCTTCTCCGGCGCCACCGCCTCCAGCACGCGCCGTGAATCCACCTGTTTCGGAAGGGGCATCTGCACCAGAATCCCGTCGATCTCCGGCCGCCGGTTCAGATCGCGGATCACCGCCAGCAGTTCCTCCGTCGTCACCGTCTCCGGCGGAGTGATTTTCTCGCTGTAAAGCTCCAGCTCGGCGCAGGCTTTAATTTTCCCGCGAACATAAATCTCCGACGCCGGATCGTGCCCCACCAGCACCACCGCCAGTCCCGGCCGCCGCTTTAGCTTGAGGATGCGTGGCCTCAGCCGCTTGAAAATCTCGTCCCGCACCACGGCGCCGTCAAGGATTTGCACTCCTTCATTGTATCCGTGCCGGCTCCAGCACGATTTTCTCCTCCATCGCCGCCTCCACCGCTTTCCGCGTGAACGGCATCGGATGATATCTCCCGGTGGCCCAATCCTCCACCAGGTCGTGATAATGTTTGCTCTCCGGATCGCCCGATTCCCCCGGCACGTTGGTCATCATCGACCGGTCCCAATCCGCGACGTCCAGAATCTCGCGATACGACGCGCCGCTGGTCCCCGTCGTCCCGCTCGAAGCGTGCACCGTATTCGCGTCCCCCGCCCGCGGCGTCGGCGGCAGATTCAGGCTCTTCACGTTCAACGGATGCCGCCATGCCATGGTGTGGACCGCGCTCCACTTCCAGTCTTCCTTCTGCGGCAGATTTTTCTCGATCTCCGCAATGGCCCGGTCCAGCGATTCATCGAGCGCATGCTGATTCGGCTGCTCCTCCAGCATCCGCAGCACCAATTCCACATTCGTGCGCCCCTTCCATTCCGGCGGATACACCGACGCCGGCAGCGCCGTAATCCACATTTCGAAAACCAGGGCCGGCCGCGAATCCACCGTCATCCGCGCATCCCATTTCAGAAATTCGTCGACCACGTCCGCATGCCGCGCCGGCCGCGTCTTCCGCACAATCGCCTGCAACCGCTGCGCCGGAAGACTCACCACGTCATACTGCATCCGCTCAAAATCCTCAATCGTGAGTTTCTTCGGCTCGGAAAGCATCTGCTCCACGCGATGCACGCGAAACGGCAAAGCCCAGTCGTAGGCGATCTGTTTCGTATATCCCTTCGGCAAAATATTCGCATTCGCCGTGGCGATGAAATGCTTCGCCGGGTTGTACAATTGCGGCATCTCCGCAATCGGAACATACCCGCCCCATTCGTACTCGCCCGTATCGCCCGGCACCGGCAGCAACCCGGTCCAGTTCTTACGAATCGGATTGAACCCGGAGGCGATCCAGCCGATGTTTCCCGAAGTGTCCGCGTAGACCATGTTCTCGGACGGAATTTTGAACCGTCCCATCGCCGCCAGAAACTCCTTCCAGTTTTTCGCCCGCGCCGCCGAAAGCCCCGCCAGATACCCCGCCCCTCCCGGCTCCGCCCCCACCCATTTCAGCGCGTATGCCAGATGCCGGTCGCGATCCGCCCAGAGGATCGGCCCATGCTGCGTGTAGCGCAGTTCCGTATCCACCGCCGCCGCGCCCTTCACCGGAATCCGCTGGCGCTCCGTCTCCACCGGCTTCCATGCGCCCTTGTACAAATATTGATCCGCATTCGCGGGGTTGATCTTCTCGACATACAAATCCTCCTGATCGATCCCCACGATGGTGAACCCGAACGCGACCGTCTCGTTATGCCCCACCGCGATTCCCGGCAGCGCTGGTTCCCCAGCCCCAATCGCATCCCATCCCGGAGCCACCAAGTGCACTGTCTTGCGCAAACTCGGCAGCAGAATCGGCCGGTGCGGATCGTTCGCCAGCAGCGGCTTCCCCGTCGCGCTCATGGTTCCGTCGATCACCCAATCGTTCGACCCCTGGTCTCCCGGAAACCGCGGCGCGCCCGTCGCCGCCTGATAATCCCGCAAAATGTCGCTCGTAATTGCCTGAATATCCACTCCTGGCGGGACATTCAAATGCACAAACGGATCGGGCGCGGCAAATCGTTCGACATTCTCCACGCCAAATTTCCCGATCTCCACCGACCGATTCACCTCTTGCGTCAGGTTGCTGGTCATCCCCAAGCCGGCGATCCGCGCCGCCACGTCCTCCGGAGTCCACACTCCCGGATCGTACCCGGCCAGTCTGAATTCCAGCGGCCGTTTCCCGCCCAGAGACTTCACATACGCATTAATTCCATGGACGAACGCCGTGACGATCTGCCGGGCGTCCGGCGAATAGCTCTCCCATTCCTTATTCCAGTCGCCACGGAATCTAACCAGCCGCGCCAGCCGGTCGCGCCCCACCGCCGCCGGCCCCAGCACCTCCGCCAGCTTCCCGGTTCCGGCTCTTCTCCACAAATCGATCTGAAAAAGGCGATCTTTCGCGGTAATCCAGCCCTGTGCGAAGAATAAATCGTCTGTATTTTTCGCATAAATATGTGGAACGCCCCATTTATCCCGGAGAATCTCCACTGGCTCCCGCAACCCTGGAACCTTCTCCGCGCATAGCGGCAGCGCGATAAAGCCATAGATAAAAATACATCCGATGATCGGCGTGAATCTGCGTTCCTCTGTGGCCATGAAATCCTAGTCCCCTAAATACTTCGCCACCCAATCGATATGCCGATGCATGATATCCAGCACGAACTTCGGCTCCTGCGGTCCGTGCGGAGTCCGCGGATACACCACCATCTCCGCCGGCACGCCCTTGCGCTTCAGTGCGTGGTACATCTCGTACCCCTGCGAAGTCGGCACCCGAATATCGGCTTCCCCATGCAGGAACAACTGCGGCGTCACCGCATTTTTCACGTGAGCCAGTGGCGACATCCTGATATACCGTTCTGGTTGTTCATACCACGTGCCCTCGAAATAATCGTCCAGCGTAGTGGGTATGTCGTTGGTTCCCCACATCGAAATCAAGCTCGAGATTCCGGCGCCGGCCGCGGCGCATTTGAACCGGTTGGTCTGGGTCACCACCCAGTTGGTCATGTACCCGCCGTAACTCCAGCCCATCACCGCCAATTTATTCGGATCCGCCACCCCCATCTGAATCACGTAGTCGACACCCGACATCAGGTCCTGATAATCCCCGCCGCCCCAATCGTCCAGGTTCGCCGAGCGGAACGGCAAGCCGTAGTTGGTGGATCCGCGCGGATTCGCGCGCAGCACCGCCCATCCCCGCGCCGCAAACGACGCAATCGGGTACAGCCCGCTCGCGCCGATAAAGGTCTCGTTGAACGCGCCCGACGGCCCGCCGTGAATATTCAGGATCAGCGGATATTTCTTCGACTTGTCGTAATTCACCGGCAGCGTCAGCAGCCCTTCGATCTCTTTCCCGTCTTTCGCTTTCCACCGGATCACGCGCGTCTCGCCCAGCCCGGTCCTGGGAAGATCCACATTCGCGGCGCTCACGCGCACCGGCTTCATGGACCCAACCTGCATCACATACGCCTCCACCGGCTCATCCGGCGTCTGCATCGTGAGCCCGGCGTAAGTCCCGGTGCGATTGAAGCTCACGTTGTTGCCGAAGGTTCCCCGCGCAGGCTGAAACACGATGGCCGGCGGACCATCCACGGGCATCGCGTACAGCGCCGCACGCGTGCGTAATCCTTCGCTGAAATAAATCCTCGACCCATCCCGCGCCCACGCATCCAGCGACGGCGATTCGTTCGGCGTCGCCGGCAATTCGCGCACTTTCAGATCCGCCAGCGTCAACAGGACAATCCGGCTGCCGTCGATCCGCTTCGCCGATTGATTGCTACGCACGAAAGCCAGGTAGCGCCCATCCGGCGCATAGCGCGGCTGGCTCTCCGTGCTGGACGTGACCGCCAGCGGCCGTGTGTTTCCGGTTTCCGTCTCCACTTCCAGAATGTCTGACTTGCGCCCGTCGTCGGCATCCGGCGTGGGCCGCGTCTCGTACGCGATCCGCTGCGAATTGGGCGACCAGTCGAACCCGCCGATGTTATAGTTCCCCGACGCGACTTTCTTGACTTCGCGCCGTCCGTGCACATCCGTCTCCACCGGAATCATCCACAAAGACTGATTGTGCGGATTCTCGTCGATCACGCGAAAATCGCGCTTCTCGCGCTTGGCCCGCTCCTCATCCGTGTCCGGCATGCGGCCGGTGAACGCGATCCACTTCCCGTTGGGCGAAACCGAGAACGCGCCCAGGGTCCCGGTCCAGCTGGTCAACATCTCCCCCTCGCCGCCATCCACCGGAATCCGATAAATGTTGCGCTTCCCGCTGCGGTCGGAGGCGAAGAACACCCACTCGGAATCGGGCGAAAACGCCGGCGCGTTGGAGCTCTTTTCACCGCGCGTCAGCTCGATCCGATTCGTTCCATCCGAGTGCGCCAGATAAACCTGCGTGACGGATTCGCTCTTCTCGCCGTCCATCACCGGATGCGTTTCGGTCCACACCGCCAGCTTTCCATCGGGCGATGGCACCGCCGTCGAAACCGTTTTCACTTTCATCGACAACTCGGGATTCCATTGCGCCTGGAGCGCGGGAATCAAAACAACCGCGAGCAGCGGCAGGCATTTTTTAGCGAACATATTTATCCACCCAATCCAGATGTCTCTGCATGATGTCGAGAATGAACTTCGGCTCCGTCGGCCCATGCGGCTGCCGCGGATACACCACCATCTTCGCGATGACTCCTTCGCGCTTCAGCGAATGATAAAACTCGTAGCCTTGCGACGTCGGCACGCGAATATCGGCCTCGCCGTGCAGCACCAGCGTCGGCGTGGTCACATTCTTCACGTAGGTGATCGGCGAGTGCTTTTGGAAATTATCGAACTGCTCCCACGGCTCACCGCCGAAATAATCCGGGATGAACCCCATCACGTCGGAGGTTCCCGTGAAGCTCCACAGATTGGTCACGCCCGCGCCCACCACCGCAGCCTTGAACCGGTGCGTTTGCGTGACGGTCCACGACGTCATGAACCCTCCGTAGCTCCACCCCATCACCGCGAGCCGGTCCGGATCGGCCACTCCCATCGCGATGACGGAATCCACGCCGGTCTGGTCGTCTTCGTAATCCTTGCCGCCCCAATCGTTGTAATTGGCAAAGCGAAAGGTCTTGCCATACCCTCCCGACCCGCGCGGATTCGGCCGCAGAACCGCATAACCGCGAGCCGCAAACACCGCAATCGGATACAGGCCGCTGCGCCCGATAAAAGTTTCGTTGAACACGCCGGTAGGACCGCCGTGAATATTCAGGATCAGTGGATATTTCTTGCCCTTCTCATAATTCACCGGATAGGTGAGCAGCCCCTCGACGTCCATTCCATCTTTCGATTTCCAATGGATCACTTCCGTTTTGCCCAGTTCCAGCTTCGGCATATCGACGTTCGCGCGGCTCACGCGCACGGGCGTCATGGCTTTCACCGGCATCACATAAGCCTCCGGGGGCTCATCCGCGCTTTCCATGGGCAGACCGATGAACGTTCCATTGGCGTTGAGGTGCGTGCCACCGGCGCCAATCACGCCTTTCGACGGCTCGAATAGCGTGCGCGGCGGACCATCCACGGGCATCTCATAAATCGCGTCGCGGGTGTGTTTGGCTTCCGTGAACAGCAGACGATCGCCGGACCAACCGAGCAAAGAAGGCTGCTCATCATAGGTTGCGGGAAGCGTCCGCATCTCGCCGGTCGACCGGTTCATCAGAACAATTCCGTTGTCAAAAGCCCATTGGGGAGGATCGGTCAGCGATTTTTCGAAGGCTAAATAGCGGCCGTCGGGAGAGTATGCCGGACGCGATCCGCTGAAGGTGTGGGACGGTGAAATGGGCTTAATGTTACCACTGGTAACATCCACTTCAGCCACCTCTGATTGGGTCCAGTGATCCGCTCCCGGCGCGGCCCAGTGGCTAAAAGCGATTTTTGACGAATCCGGGGACCAACTGAACTCCGTGACGTGCCGTTTTCCGTCCGTAAGCTTGCGGCCGGACTTGGCATCCGCTTCAATCGAAAGGACATACAGCGCCATATTCGCGGGATTCGCGTCCACCACCCGATAATCGCGTTTTTCCTTCTTATTCTTCTCTTCGTCGGGCGGCGGCTCGTAGCCGGTGAAGGCTACCGTTTTGCCGTCGGGGGACACTTGATAGGAGCCGAGAGAGCCTTTGAAATCGGTGAGCATCTCGGCTTCTCCGCCGGCAATCGCGATCCGGTACACATTATTCTTGCCGGAGCGAGCGGAGAGAAAGAACACAGAGCGGCCGTCGGGAGAAAACGACGGGCTGGTGGCGCTCTTGTCGCCGCGCGTCAGTTGCAGGCGATGCGAGCTGTCCGCGTTCGCCAGAAAAATGTGCGTGAGCGTTTCACTGCGTTCCGCGTCCATCACCGACTGGGCTTGCGTCCAGACGACCTTCGACCCATCGGGCGACGGGACCACTCCCGAAACGGTTTTGAACTGCATGGAAAATTCCGGGGTCCAACTGGTGGGCGCTTGCGCGAGCACGGTCCCGATTGAGGCCAGCGCAAGTAACGTGGCTTTCATATTCGGATCTACTATGCCACAAAGCGCGTACAATTGGAGGAAGCATCCGTGACAGCTTATGAAGACACCGATTCAACTTTCCCTGATGTCCTTTCTGCTGGTTGCCAGCGGCTGGCAGTCCACCCACGCACAAAGTAAAGCGAGCGGCGATATCGAACGCGGTAAATACATCGTGGAGTCCGTGGCGATGTGCGAACAATGCCACACCCAGCGCGACGAACATGGCAACCCCGACCGGGCGCATTGGCTGATGGGCGGACCGGCGCAGATTCAGCCCACGTATCCGGCGCCAAACTGGGCGATCCGCGAGCCGCGCATCGCGGGCGGGCCTCCGGGAACGGATGAAGAGATCATCCGGTTGTTGACCACCGGAATCTCGCGCACGGGCAAGCCTCCGAATCTGCCGATGCCGCCGTTCCGGATGACGCGGGCGGACGCGGAAGCGGTGCTGGCGTATCTGAAATCGCTGCATTAAAAAAAAGGGGGACAGAGCGCTCTGTCCACGACCACGCTTTGGCGCAAATCAGCAGTGTGCACGCAGGGACAGAGTAGTCTGTCCCCTTTTTTTCAACAAGTTTTTAGTAGGTGATCTGGTCGCCGGGCATAAGGACGAGGCGCAGCAGGTTCTCGCCCTTTACCGGGATCAGGCGTCCCTGAAACATTCGCATCACCGTGACGTGGAATTGGTTTCCGACTGCCTGGCCTACGGTTCCTCCGATGCCGACATATGCGTCGCTGCCGTTCACGCGGACGCGGAGTTCGGCGTTGACGGCCCAATCGGGCGGCACCGGGATGCACGTCACGCCCGGCTCGAGCGCAGTACGGCAGGAGCCGTCGGGCTGGGCTTGAAACTGGCGGGTCGCGTTTTCGAGCGCGGGGCGATTCTCCGCGGCGAGCATGGTGGCGTAGTGATTCGCGGAAGAGAGGCTGGTCCAGAAGAGGACTCGGAAATAGGTGGGGACGGTTGGAAGGGACAACGGCGAAGCAGGAGCGGTGCCGGGCGGGTTGGTGGTGAATGAATCGAGCGCGATGCGCATGCGATCGTCTTTGGGGGCGGCTGCGATTGAATAGTAGGCGACCTCGACACCGGAGGGGAGCGGGCTCACGACTTTGAGGCGGAAGTCCGGGGTCAGCTCGACGAAGCCGGACTGCGCGAAAGCGCCGAAGCGCAGGTTGTAGGCGATGTTCGGGGGAAGAGCGGATCTTTCTGTGATGGCCGTGACGATGTGCGAGCGTTCTTCGGCGGTCAGGCACGCTTTGTCGACATCGGCGAAGAGGGCGGAGCGGAAGGATTCGATGCCTTTGAGCGTGTCGGTGAACATGCGGTCGGGGCCGCCGGGATCGCCTTCAGAGGCGGCCACCGTGATTCGGGCGGTTTTCCCGGTCCAGCGTAGGGTGATCCAGCCGCCGGCGATGTCGCAGCCGGACTTCTGGGATTGGCGCGCACGGGGGATCTGGATTTCCTGCGCGGGGCGGATTGGCGGCATCAGGATGAATTGCGGTCCTTGCGGCACCAGGGTGTAGGCCAGCGGTTGATGGCGGCATGCGGCGAGCAGGATCGACAGGAGACACGCACTGAAAATGCGCATGCTAGATTTTTAGCACTATTTGGATGCGTGGGGCAAATAGACTGCAAAGTTATTGTCTGTCCTCCTCGGGGCTCCCTTCAGCGTCCGAACAGCAGGATTCGGGACGGGACAAAAAGGTTACAGGCACGAACTTTCGCAAAAGCGGCGAAATTCGAGCCAGTCCCCCTTTTTGCAAACTGCACAGCTGCGTGCCGAATATCAGGCTGATCGAGCCGGAGTTGAAGGGGCTGTATCTGTTTGAGGGCGGGTTGCTGAACGTCGCGAAGCTGGAGCTTCCGGCGATGGGATTTGCCGTTACGGCTGCGGAATTGTTTTCTTAAGCCGCAGAATCATGTGATCGATATCTGCGTATTGCGAATCGATCTTCAGCGCTACAGGCTCAGTGCCGAAGAGCTCGAAACCGAAGCGGCGATAGAGATTGCCCGCATCGCCGTGGCCGGCCGTTACTGCGAGCACGATCTGCTCCAGCGAGGAATCCTGCTTCGCCTTGGCGAGGAGAGCGGAGATGAGCGCGTTTCCAACTCCTTTGCGGCGGTGAGAAGCGGTCACGTAGACACCGAGGACGCGGCCTTTGTGGCGCTCTTTTTGGGCGGTGTCGCGCATGAAGGTTGCGGTGCCGATCAGGCGGCCGGCGTCGAAGGCGCCGAGGGTGAAGCTGCCGGGCGTTTCCCGAAGACGGTTGGCGATGGTCTCGACAGAAGTAGTCCGGTGTTCTTCGACAGCCTTGCTGAACGAGAACGGCTCGGCTTGGAGGGCTTCGAGCCTGAGATTCCAGTAGGCTTTCGCGTCGTCCTGGGCGAGCGTTCGGATCTCCATTCCCAAGTTTCGCCAGGTTTGCGGCGGAGGCGCAACTGAACCGTAGGCGGCGGTCGAAAAAGGTCCAGTGTGAAGCGCGGACCGGTAATTTTTAGTGGAGTCCGGGAGGAAATGATGACGCATTGGCGTGGGCTGAGGGCAGACGCAAGCCGCGTATCGCTAATCGGCGGCTTTCACGCGGCGGGCGAGGGCTTCTTTCACGGCTGCCGGATTGGCGTTGGCGAGCGCTGTGGCGATTTCGGTGGCGCGGTCTTCGAGCTCGAAGGCGGGGGCGACGTAGTGCACTAAGCCCCAGGCGAGAGCGTCGGGGGTGGTGAAGACCCGGCCGGTGAGGCCCAGTTCCAGGGCGCGGCGCTCGCCCAGGGCGCAGGCTACGGCTCGAAACGCGGGCTCGTGCCATTTGCCTTCGCGGATGCCGGTGAGTCCGAAGCTGGTTCCTTGCGCGGCCACCACGACGTGGGCGTTCGCGGCCAGCGCGAGGCCGCCGGAGATCACCACTCCGCGGACGGCCGCGATCATCGGCTTGCCGAGGCGCCGGCCGATGGTGAAAAGGCGATCGTCGTCAGATTCGGCGCCGGCGCAGAACACGATTCCGTCGGCTTCGAGGAGGATGGCGCCGGTGGCCTCATCGGCCGCGGCGGCTTCGAGCTCGCAGAGCAGCTTGCGGCAGGCTTCCGGGTCGAGGAGGTTGCGTTTGTCGGGCGCGGCCAGGGCGATGCGGCACAAACGACCGTCCTGTTCGACGCGCAGGCTCATAACATTTCTATCGCCAGATGTTCGCGATTTCGGTAGGCCGTGGCGGCTTCGAAGGCGAAGGCCAGGACGCGGCGGGTTTCTAAGGGATCGATCAGGGCGTCGACGTGGCCGCGGGCGGCGGCGTAGCGGGCGTCCAGCCAAAGCTCATAATCGGCGCGGGTTTGGGCGATGCGCTTTTGGAGGTCGGCGGGGACGGGCTCGCCAGAGGCTTTGTAGCGAGCCAGTTCGGGGCCGTGGACGGCCTGGACGGCGGAATCGCCTTCCATGACGCCGATTCGGGCGGTGGGCCAAGCGAAGGTGAAGTGGGGGTCGAAGCCCTGGCCGGCCATGGCATAGTACCCGGCACCGCTGGCATGGTTAAGGGTCAGAATGATTTTGGGGACGGTGGCGCAGGCCATGGCTTCCACCATTTCGGCGCCGGCTCGGATGATGCCGCCGCTTTCGGCTTCGACGCCAACCATGAAGCCGGAAACGTCCTGGAGGTAGAGCAGGGGGAGATTGTGGCGCTCGGCGTTTTCGACGAAATAGGCGACTTTACGGGCGGATTCGGTGTAGATGATTCCGCCGATGCGCGGGCCGCCGGGAGTTTTGAGGAAGCCGCGGCGGTTGGCGATCACTCCGATGGCGCGGCCATGGAGATGGGTGTTGGCGCACAACATTTCGGGAGCATGGCCGGGTTGAAACTCGATCCAATGATCGGCGTCGACGATGCGGGCGATCACTTCTTCGACGTTGTAGGGGAGACGATGATCGGCGGGCATCAGGTCGTACAGGCCTTCGGCGGGCTTGGCGGGCGCGACGCCTTTGGGGACGGGGGCAGGAGCGGGAGTTTCGCGGATCAGGTCGCGGATCAGGTGGAGGCAGGCGGGGTCGTCTTTGGCGGAATAATGGGCCACGCCGCTGGTTTTGGTGTGGAGGCTGGCACCGCCTAGAGATTCGGCGTCGACCACCTGGCCTACCGCGCCCTTTACGAGATTCGGTCCGCCGAGGCCCATGAAGCTGGCGCCTTCGACCATGATGATGACGTCGGAGAGGGCGGGCAGATAGGCTCCGCCGGCGATGCACATCCCCATGACGGCGGCGATTTGCGGGACGCGGAGTTTGCGGCGCATGAGGGAGTTGTAATAGAAGATGCGGGCCGCGCCGTACTGGCCGGGGAAGATTCCGTCCTGGTAGGGGAGATTGACGCCGGCGGAATCGACCAGGTAGACGATCGGCAGGCGGTTGCGCATGGCCATTTCCTGGGCACGCAGAATTTTGTGGATGGTCTCAGGCCACCAGGCGCCGGCTTTGACGGTGGCGTCGTTGGCTACGATGACAGAAGGGCGGCCTTCGATGTGGGCCAATCCGGTGACGACGCCGGCGGCGGGGGCTTGGCCGTCGTACTTGTCATAGGCGATGAGCAGGCCGGCTTCTAGGAAGAAGGTTCCGGGGTCGATGAGGCGGGCGATGCGTTCGCGCGCGGTGAGCTTTCCGTCGTTGTGCTGCTTTTCGATTTTCCTGGCGCCGCCGCCGGCGCGGAGCTTGTCTTCAAGGTCCTGCAAACCGGCGACCAGCGCCCGCATGTGGTCGGCAGGCGTTTGAGTCACTACTGATATCGTAAAACGCGTCGACCGGGTCATGTGCTAAGTTAGCGTGCGATGCTTGGGATCGACCGGCGGACGCTCGACGTGGTTTGGACGATGTTTCTGTTCGCGCTAACGCTGCTGGTGGTCTACTGGATCCGGCGGACGTTGCTGATTTTCGCGGTGGCGCTGATTTTCGCGCATCTGCTTTCGCCGGTGGTGAATTTTGTGGACCGGCGGGTTCCGAAACGGGTGCCACACGTGGCGTCGCTCGCGATCGTGTATGTCGCGCTACTGGGTGTGCTCATCGCGGCTCTAATCCCTATCACCACGCGTATCTCGCAGGAAGCCGCGTCGCTGGCCGCGCATCTTCCACAGGTGCTCGCAAGCGATCCTGTGGCGCGCCTGCCTTTGCCGAACTCGCTGGAGCAGTTTCGTCCGCAAGTGACCGATTTTGTGCATGCACGCCTGTCGAGCGCGGGCGAAACCGTGGGGCCGATGCTTAGCGAGGCCAGCACGCGGCTGATCAGCGGCCTGGGAAGCTTGCTCAGCGTGGTGCTGATTCCGATTCTGGCGTTCCTATTTCTGAAGGACGGGACCAGCATGAAAGAGGCGATCGTCGAGAGCGTGGACGCGCGGCGGCGGGAGCTGGTGGATCATATTTTCACCGATCTGCACCTGCTGCTGGCGCAATATATACGCGCCCTGGTGCTGCTGTCGCTGTCGACATTTTCGTTTTACGCGGCTTTTCTGGCGCTGGCCAGCGGGCCGTACCCGGCGCTGCTGGCGGGAATGGCGGCGGCGCTCGAGTTTATTCCAGCGATCGGGCCGCTGGCGGCGTCGGTGATTATCGTCATTGTGGCTGCGGTGACAGGCTATCCGCACCTGCTGGTGATTATTCTGTTCCTGGCCGCATACCGGATTTTCCAGGACTTTGTGCTGTCGCCGTACCTGATGAGCGCGGGCGTGGCGATCCATCCCATGCTGGTGCTGTTCGGCGTGCTGGCGGGCGAGCAACTGGCGGGAGTTCCCGGGATGTTCTTTTCGGTACCTGCAATGGCGGCGCTGCGCTTGATCCTGGTCCGGCTGAGGAAACGCCATCGTGCGACTTAGCTGGGGATTTGTGTGGTTGGCTCCAGCGTGGGCGCACGTGGTCAGCATGAGTACCGGGGAGTTGCGCGTCGAAGGACCGACCGCGGTTTACGAATTGCGCATTCCGATGTATGAAGCGGCACACGTCGCGAATCCGGAGACGGCGTTGATCGAGCATGTGAGCTTCGGCGGGGCGCACCGAACGTCTTCGAAGTGCCATGAAGAAGAGGGCACTTATGTGTGCGTGGCTTCCTACGAGTTTCCGACATTGATTGATCGCGTCGAGGTGGAGTGCACGTTGTTCGAGGTTACTGTGCCGAATCATGTGCACTTGTTGCGCGCGGTGGAGGGGGCGAATAGCGATGAGGCGGTGTTCGATCAGACTCTGACGCGGGCTGAAATCCGGTTCCGGCCGCCGTCGAGGTTTGAATTGCTTTCGCGAGATGCGGGGGCCGGGATGTGGCGCGCGATTGCTAGTCCGGCAGTGCTGTTTTTGCTGATTTTGATATTGGCGGCGCGGTCGGGGAGGGAAGCGGTGGTGCTGGGGGCGATGTATCTGGCTGGGGAGTGGATCATGCGTCCGGTTGCGCCTCGAATCCCGTGGGCTCTTTCGCCGAGGTTCATCGAGGCGGCGATGGCGTTGACGGTGGCGTATCTGGCGCTGGAGATTTTGACGCTGCCTAACGCGGGGAAGAGGTGGGCTGTCGTGCTGGTGCTGGGGTTATTTCACGGGCTGTATTTCGCGTCGTTTCCGGCGGCTTATTTGGGTGGGGCGGCTCTGGTTCAGATCGCGCTGATCGCGGGGCTCGGCTGGGTCACGCTGCGGTTTGCGGGGGCGATGGCTCGCCGGGTGGGTGCGGTGGTGCTGTTGTGCGCCGGGTTGGGGTGGTTTGCCGCGAGGTTGATTCGTTATTAGCCGCTGATGGACGCGGATGAACTCTAGCTCTGCATTTCGGGGAGGGGGAATTTGTATTGGCCGGCGAAGATTTCGGCGAATCGTTCGAGGATGGCTGGGTGCAGAGCGCCGTTGTCGGCTAATATGTGAGGGCCTTTCAGATTTAACGGGCCGCCGTGCATGTCGGAGCATTCGCCGCCCGCTTCGCGGATCAGCAAAACGCCTGCCGCCATGTCCCAGGGGTTCAGACCGAATTCCCAGAAAGCATCCAGACGGCCGCAGGCTACGTAAGCCAGGTCTAATGCGGCAGAGCCCGCTCTTCTGACTCCGTGCGAGAGCATCGCGAGCTGATAGTAGAAATGCACGTTCACGTTGAGATGGCGCTTACGGGAGGGGAAGCCGGTGGCTACCAGGCTCGATTCGATGCGCGAGGTTTTCGAGACGTGGATGGGGCGGTTGTTCAGATAAGCGCCGGAGCCGCGCTCGGCGGCGAACATTTCGTTGTGGACCGGGTCGAAGACGACGCCGGCGATCAGCTCGCCTTGGTGTTCGAGGGCCAGGGTCACGTTGAACATCGGGAAGCCATGGGCGAAGTTGGTGGTGCCGTCGAGAGGGTCGACGTACCAGCGATATTCTGAATTGCCCTCTTGCCCGCCGCCTTCTTCGGCCACGATTGCGTGAGTGGGAAAATGGCTCAGCAGGCGCTCGACGATGAGCCGTTCACTGGCGCGGTCGGCTTCGGTCACCAGGTCGAATTCGCCTTTGAGCTCGAAGCCGATGCGGCGTTCCAGATACAGGTTGATCAGGGCGCCAGATTCACGGGCGATGTCGGCGGCGGTTTCGAGGAACGATGCCAACGTCAGATCTCGTAAAGATACTTGATGTCATGCTTGAAGAGGAAGAGATTTGGCTCACCGTCGCGGGTAATGCGGATGAAGTTGGCATCGTAGAACTCGACCCTGCCTTCCACTTCCTGGTTGTCGCTGAGGCGGACGCGCACGGGAACCTGATCGTCGATCAGGCGCTTCAGGTACTTTACTTCTTCGAACGTCTGGTCGGGGGCTTTGGTGCTGCTTATTTTTCCGGGCATTTGTTGCACGTTACTAGTGAACTGTCACTTTCATTTCAACGTCCGGCAACGACTCCCTTACGGTCGCGGCTCTGAAGCTGTTACGGAGGCCCGAGACGCGTTTTACTGGGAGCCGATGAAAAAGGGGACAAGCTCCTAGCGAGAGTCTTCACCATAATAGCCAGTCCTGGTCTGAGCCCGCAAATCTTTGCGTTTGAGCTCGACGCGGACGTTGTGGAATCCTTTGCCGGCATCCTTCGGATAATAGGCGATCATGTACTGGGCGCGGAGGTCGCGGAGGATTTCTTCGAAGGTCTGGTCGAGCTGAGCGATGGTGGGGTCGAACCAGCGGCCTCCGGTATCGGCGGCCAGGGTCTGCAAGGCATGCTCGCCGCCGAGGTTGCGTCCAGCGTCATTGGTGATGGGAATGATCACGACGGGATACATCACGGCATCGGCGCGCTGGGTGGCTTCGCGGGCGTCTTTGAACAACTTGGAGCTGGTGGTGTTGCCGCCATCGCTGACGATCACGATCACGTGGCGGCCGTCGCGGGACTGCAAGTCGCGGGCACAGTGATAAATCGCGTCGTAGAGCGATGTTCCGCCTTCGGGCTTGATGAATCGCAGGGCGTCTTCCAGGTGTTTTGCGTTGCGGGTGAAGGGGTGCGAGGTGATGTCGTAATTGAAGGTGTAGAGGCCCGCCATGTCCTGCGGGTTCCCTTCACTGAACAGCGCCTTCACGAACCTGGTGAAAGATCGCACTTCGAGCTGCCAATCCTTCAGCGTGGATCCGCTGGTGTCGACCATCAAGGCTACCGAGAGGGGCTTGGTGGTGTAGCGCTCGAAGACTTTGATTTCCTGCGGGACGTTGTCGTCGTAGATGGTGAATTCATCCTGGTCGAGGGAGCCGACCAGGTCGCCAGCCTGATTCTTCACGTTGACCAGGAGGCGGACCAGGTTTACGTTGGTCTTGAACTGGGCGCTGGCCGGGGCAAGCGCTAATAAGACTAGGACGGCGTATTTCATGAACCGGCGCGCACCACTCGGTCGTCCCACTCGCCGTCGACCCAGACTTCGCCGTCGACGAAGAATTCTTTTTTCCAGATGGGGACGGTCCGCTTCAGCCGGTTGATTCCTTCGAGCGCGGCATCGAAGGCGGGCTTGCGATGCGGGGCGGTGACCACGACGCACACACTGGTTTCGCCGATTCCGATCCGGCCCAGGCGATGGACCATCGCGATGCGGCCGATAGGGTGGGAACGGGCGATTTCGCGGCCGATTTCGGCCATCACTTTGATCGCCATGGGCTCATAGCATTCGTATTCGAGATGAACGGTGGGCCGGCCTTTGGTGTTATTCCGGGCTACGCCCTCGAAGTTGACGAAGGCTCCGTCCTCGCCGCGGAGCAGGCGGCGGGCGATGGCTGCGCCATCGATGGGGTCGCGGGTCAAGGCGAAGAAATTGCCGGTATCGGGGTCGAGAATTTCCGAGGCGCACTTCCCGGAGCCTCCACTGACGGGGGGCAGGAGGGCCACTTCGTCGCCATCGTTGACGGCGGCCGAGAGCGGGGAGAATTGTTGATTCAGGGCCAGGACGATGCTGGGCGCCATGTCTTTCAGACGCGGAAATCGCGCGGTGAAGGCGCCGAGAACGGTGTCGAGGCGCGCGCCATCGGAAACCTCGACGGTATCCTCGCCGAGGCCTACGATTTCACGCACTACGCCAAAGAAAAGGACGCGCACCCGCACAGGCTCATACTATCAGACTGGTCCCGCACGGCTTTGGTTTCAATGGTTTCAATGCCTTGCTATAATCACGACGCTATGCCAACGGTGGAAACCCGGTTGCGCGTCAGGTATGCCGAAACCGATCAGATGGGCATCGTATATTACGCCAATTACCTGATTTGGATGGAGCTGGGGCGGGCCGAATACTGCCGCGCGGCGGGCATCCGGTATCGCGATATGGAAGTGAACGACGGCGTTTTGTTGGCGGTGGCGGAGGCGAGCTGCCGGTACGCCTCGCCTGCACTTTACGACGAAGAAGTGATTGTGCGGACTTGGATTGAGGGCGCGAATCCGCGGATGATCCGGTTCGGATACGAGATGATCGAGGCGGGTAGCGAGCGGCGGCTGGCCAGGGGGGAGACTAAGCATATCTTTTGTAATCGGGAGCGGAAGCCGATGAAGCTTCCGGAAAAATACAGGCCGGCATTTGGCATTTGACGGGTATGCTGAGGCATGGCTTCAAAACTTTCTTTCGGTCTATTGATATTGGGGGTGGCACTACCGACGATGGCTCAACTCGATTCTTATGCTTTGCGGGCTAAATATGGCTCGCCGCTGAGCCAGGAAACTTTCCATATACAGGCGGGATTTGACATGATCGTCGATTACGGAGCGAGTAACCAGGTCTGCAAAGTGGAGGTTCCGGCCCGAATGCCTTCGAACGAAGCAGCTTCCAACGAATTGGTGCAGAACAGGCGGATGTATGCGTTTCTCGAGGAAGTGGTGCCGGGGTCGATGCGCGGGAATGAACTACGGCGTGGCGCAGTATCGACAGGCATGCATTCAATGTCATTCATCGAGTACGAATACGTCACGATCGGCGAATCGCGAGGGAGCTCGAATCCGCGCGACAACACGATCACTGTCACGTTCCAACGCGACGAGTGCCAGAAGCCGCAATAGTTACTGCTGCACGGTCAAGTAGGCGCCGGGGGAGCTTGACAAGCCGCCGATGGCGATCACCAGAGGCAGGTCGCCATTGGGGGTGTCGGGCGGCAAGGTGATGTTCAACTGGTAGAGTCCGGGACTTCCCGGGGTCAGGCCCACATAGGTGACGTTCGCGGCAGGGAGCGTGTTTCCGTTGAGCGTCACCGTGGCCGTGCCTGGGGGGACTGAGGCTTGTTGTTCGAAGAATACTCCCGGCGCTACGGGTGGATTGGTGGGGCCGAAGCCGGTGCCGTAGACGGTGACGAGCTCGCCGGGCTTGGCGGGAATGAATCCGGCGCCGGGATACAAGGTGGAGGACACCAGGTACGCGCCGGTGATCGAATCCGCAGCGGCCACCGGATTCTGTCCGTTGGGATTGTTGGCGAAATAGAAGAACTCAGGGGTCGCGGTTTGGATGGGGATGTTCACCGGGGCGCTCTGGAGCGGGGTCGCGGTATCGCAGCCGGCGATCACTACAACCGCGGCGGTTGTGCCGGTAACCACCGGGGTGATGAAGTTGACTTGCGCGCTGGAGGCACCGGTGATGGGCGCCCGCGTGCCGCCTACGGTCACGCAAATCGCGTGGTAGTTTACGGGCACCTGGCTGTTTACAAGGTCGGCGGCGCCGATGTTGGTGAAGGCCGCGCTGCCGCCGAAGTTCGCGCCTTTCACGGTGGCGATGCCTCCCGTGGAGAGCGCCATCACCGGTGGCGTGCTGAATCCCGAGCCTTGGACGCCATTGGTATTGATGGTGGGCACGGGCGTGGTGGGCTGCGCGGCGGTCACCGTCAACGCGAAGGTCACCGGGGTGAGACCGGCGGAGGCGGCGGTGATGGTGACTGGGCCTGCCGTGGACCCGAGCGTCACTTGAACCGAAGCGGTGCCGTCGGATCCCGTGGTGACGCCGGAAGGGCTGAGCGTGGCGGAGCCAGTCGCGACTGTGAAATTCACGAGGACGTTTCCTACCGGCGCGCTGGTCGCGTCCACCACTTTGACGGTGACGACGAGCACGGAACCGGGAGTTCCGGACTGATTGTTGCCGGAGGCGATGGACAAATTGGCCGCAGTCTGCGGCGTGAGCTTGCGGATGCGATCGTTCAATTGATCGGTGATGTAAAGAGAGCCGTCGGTGTTCACGAAGATGCGCGTGGGATTGATGGGGACTCCGAGGGCGGTCCCGGTGTCCACGGTGAACTCGAAGTTACCGGGGCCGGCGCCGGCGACGGTGGTGATTTTGCCTCCGCTGATTTCGCGGATGACGGAGTTGCCCGTATCGGCAATGAACAAATTGCCGGCGGCGTCGAGGGCGAGTGCGTTGGGAAAGGAGAGCTGCGCGCTGAAGGGCGAACCGCCGTCGCCGGTGTAGCCGGAGGTGCCGATGCCGGCGACGGTGGAGATGATCTTGGTCGACAGGTCGATCTTACGGATCCTGTGGTTCGCCGTATCCGCGAAATACAGGCTTCCACCGACGACGGCGAGGTCGTTCACGGTGAGGCCGGCGCTGGCGGCCGGGCCGTTGTCTCCAGTGGCTTTGGGGTTGCCGTTCCCGGCGAGGGTGGAGATCTGCTGGTTGACATTCACCATGCGGATGCGGAAATTGCCGGCATCGGCGATGTAGACGTTGCCGGCTGCGTCGACGGCGACACCGGAGGGACCAGCCAGCATGGAAGTGGGGGCAAACTGGCCGTCGCCGCTAAACCCAGTTCCATTTCCGCCGGCGAAAACCGTGGGTGAACCGCCGCCGTTCAGCAGCCGCAGCACGCGATCGTTGGAGGTATCGGCAAAAAACAGATCTCCTTGCGAGTCGATGGCCATTCCGCTCGGAAAGTAAAGCTGGTTCGCATCGCTCCCGCGGATTCCCGAGCCATAGAAATTGGCGATGGTGCCGTTGGCGACGCGGCGAATCCGGCTGTCGCCGGTATCCGCGATGAGAACTCCGCCTTTGCCATCGGGCAGGACGCCGTCGGGGAGGCTGAGAAAGGCCGAGGTAGCGGGGATGTTATCGAGAATGGCGGTGCCGGCCAGGGTATTGATGACGCCGTTATGAATCCGGCGGATGCGGAAGTTGCCAACGTCGGAGATGAGGATATCGTCGTTGGGCGCGGCGGCGACAAAAATCGGCACGGCGAACACCGCGGATGAGGCCGCGCTGCCGTCTCCGGCAAATCCGACGGAAGGGTTCCCGGACACAAAGTGGATGTTCCCGTCGGCCACGGTGACACGCCACAATTCGAAAACCGATTCGACCAGCAGGTTGCCGTTCGGCTCGATGGCAGTGGAGAAAGGCAGGTACAGGTTCGCCTGGGTGGCTTTGCCGCCGTCACCATCGAGCGAAGCTTCGCCGGTTCCGAAATTCCCACTGCCCGCGACGGTCGAAATGTGGTTGGCGGCCTGGTTGATCATCTTCACCCGATTGTTATTGAAATCGACAAAATAGACGTTGCTGCCGGCATCCACGGAAATGCCCAGAGGGCCGTCGAGCGCAGCCTGATTCGCAGGGCCGTTATCGCCGTCTCCGGGGGTGGTGATCCCGGCGAGGCTCGAGATGGTCTGGGCGGTGGCGGAGACCTTGCGGATCCGATTGTTGTAGAAATCCGAGATATATAGGTTGCCGGCGGTATCCACTGCGATGTCGTAGGGATCGATGCCGGCCGCGGTTGCCGCACCGCCGTCGCCCGAGTAGTTGAATCTCGTGTTGCCGACGACGGTGCTGATGACGCCGGTGGCGAGCACCACTTTCCGCACCACTTCATTCTGATAATCGCAAATGAACAGATTGCCCTTACTGTCGAGAGCGATGCCTTGGGGGCCGCGGAGCTGGGCGCTGGTGGCGGGTCCGTTATCGCCGCTGTAGCCCGGCTGGCCATTGCCGGCGACGGTGGAAATGATGCCGGTGGGATCGACGCGGCGGACGCGGTTGTCCGAAGTATCGGCGAAATACACGTTTCCGGACGCGTCCTGGACGATACCCCACGGGTAGCGCAGAGGGACGGTGTTGGCCGGGTGCCCATCGAGCAGGCGGCTGCTTCCGGCAAAGGTTGTCGTGAGGTAGGATTGAGCCAGAGCTAGCGGCGACAGCGCGCCGGCCAGCATCCAGATGCAGAAGAATCCAGGAGCTTGTTGAAAAAGAGGACACACCGCTATGTCCGACGTGGGACCTCTTCGGAAAATCGCGGGTTTGCGAGCGGAGACACGGTGGTCAGTCTGCTTTTTCGACGAGCTGTTCGTGCGCATAGCTGGATGGTTCTGAAATACTGTAAGAGAAATTTTGAGCTAAAGCAACAGAAAGTTGGATAAATGAGCACACTTTCGATTCGGGACCTCGATTTGGACGGGAAACGCGTTTTCATGAGGGTCGATTTTAACGTCCCGTTAGCCAAGAATGGGAAAGAGATTACCAGCGACAAGCGCATCAAGGCGTCGCTGCCGAGCATACGGTACGCGCTGGAGCATGGGGCCGGGCTAGTACTGGCAAGCCATCTGGGTCGGCCGAAGGGCAAGCCGAATCCGGAAATGAGTTTGGCGCCGGTGGCGCAAAGACTGGGCGAACTGATGGGACGTCCGGTAGCGATGGCTCCGGATTGCGTGGGTCCGGCGGTCGAAGCGATGCTGCCAAAGCCGGGCGAAGTGCTGCTGCTCGAAAATCTGCGCTTTCATGCGGAAGAAGAGAAGAACGATCCGGAATTTTCACGCCAACTGGCCGCGCTTTGTGACGTTTACGTAAACGATGCGTTCGGGTCGGCGCATCGCGCGCATGCGTCGACCGTGGGGATGATTCGGTTCGTCAAGCAGGCCGCGGCGGGGCTGCTGATGGAAAAGGAGCTGGAATATCTGACCAAAGCGACCCGGAATCCGGCGCGCCCGTGCATCGCGATTCTGGGCGGAGCCAAGGTTTCGGACAAAATCGAGGTGATTGAGAACCTAATCAAGATTGTCGACCGGATTTTAATTGGCGGGGCGATGGCGTACACATTTCTGCGGGCGCGGGGCGAATCGACCGGCAAGAGTCTGGTGGAGGAGGACAAGCTGAACCTGGCGCGAGAGCTGATGGCGAAGGCGGGGCAGAAGCTGATGCTGCCGGTGGATCACGTGGCAGCGACGGAGATTAAAGCCGGCGTGGCGACCGAAGTGGTGGATCGGGTGCCCGAGGGCAAGATGGGGCTCGATATCGGGCCGCTCACGATCAAGGCTTATGAGGATGTAATTGCGGGCGCTAAAACGATCATCTGGAACGGGCCGATGGGGGTTTTTGAGACTCCTCCTTTCGACCGTGGGACGGTGGCTCTGGCGAAGGCGGTGGCGAGTTCGGGCGCGGTCAGCGTCGTGGGCGGCGGAGATTCGGAGAAAGCCATCAAATCGGCGGGCGTGGCGGACAAGATTTCGCACATCTCGACGGGCGGAGGCGCGTCGCTGGAATTTCTCGCCGGGATCGAGCTGCCGGGGGTCGCGGCGCTGGAACGATAGCGCTATTTCACGGAGATGGTCAAGCCTGCCTGGCTCGGTACGCCGCCGACGGTCACAATTACGGGCAGCGCGGGGCCGACCTTAGAAGGTCCGGCACGGTCACGTTGAGCTGGATCAGGCCAGGGACCGAGCCAGGAGGGGCTTGCGCGGCGAGGACCGTGGCGCCTTGGCCGCCTATGGATACGGTGGGTGCGAGTACCGGGGTTACGGCGGGAGCCGCGGGAACCAGCAAGTTGTCGATATTCGCCGAAGTGGTTCCGGCTCCGGTCATGTAGATCACGACGATAGACCCGGTGGGGGCGGGATTGGCGTTGGAGTTGATGGTGAAATTTCCGTTGGCAAAGTTGAGAATCGCGCCTTGGCCCAAGCCGGAAGACGCGAGCGAGTAGACTCCCGGGTCGGCGGCTGCGACGGCGACGGTGACCGGCTGCGAGACGAGGCCGCCGTAGGTGACTATGACTTGCGCGGTGGGTCCGGCAACGGTGTAAGGGACGATGACGCCGACGACGGAGGCGCTGGTGTAGAGCAAGGGCGCGGCTGTTCCATTAATGGTCACGGAAGTGGATGGCGCGGTAGTGGGGAGCGAGGTGGGAATGGGCGGCGTGGCGGGATCGAAGATGGTCAATGCGGACGGGCCCATGCCGATGCCGAAAATGGCGATGAGATCGCCTGGGGCTAGCGTGCCTTGGACATAGGTAGCGGAGTTCACCACGGCGGTGATCTGCGGGTTCGGTCCGTAGACCAGAAACGGCGCTTCGTTGGAGGTGCCGCCGCCAGGCGCGGGAGTGGTGACGGCTAATCGAAGGACCCCGGCATTGAGGAGGACGCCGGCGGGGAGGGCGGCGAGCAGAGACGTTTCGCTGACGATGGTGGGAGTGACAGGGCCCGCGCTGCCGTCGGTGGACGGCGTGCCGCTCAGGACGCCGGTGGCGCTCAGCACCAGTCCGGCGGGAAGGTTCAAGGAAGACCAGGTATAGGGTCCGCCAGTGCCGCCGGTGACGGTGAGGGTGAGCGGCCCGTAGGCGGCTCCGATCACGCCGAGGGGCAGAGGCGCGGCCGCGACTTCGATACGAAGACCGGCTGCGGCGGCCGGATCGATGGTTACCTGGACCTGGTTGTAGGCGAGGATCGGCGGCGTCGAGCTATCGGTCACCTGGATGGTAAACAGATAGATTCCAGCATTGGTCGGAGTGCCGGAGATCCTGCCGGCGGCGACGGAGAGTCCGGCGGGCATCAAGCCTGCGATCGCGGCGTATGTGTAGGGCCCCGTTCCTCCGGCCGCGGCGAGATTCTGCGAATAGGCCGTGCCAACCGCGCCGGAAGGGAGCGGCGAGCTGACGCCCAGCCGCAAGCCGTCGGCAACCGGGGCGTAGACGGGTATGAGAAACGTTTGATTCACGGTGCTGGTTCCGTCGGTCACGGTGATGGTGGCGGCGGGAGTGAAACCGCTGACTGCGACGGTGGAGGTGGAAAAATACCCATTTCCATCGACGGTCGCCATGATGGTTTGCGGAGAGCCCTGGATTCCACCCACGGGCCATGTGGCGATCGCGGTGGGGACTTGAGCGTTGACGGTGAGAGTGACGGTGAGGCTCAAGGTCTTGTTGGTGGCCTCGGGAGCGCTGATTTTGATGGTGCCGGTGTAGACCTTGGGCGCGAGGCCGGTAGGATTCGCGGTGACCGTGATGGTGTTCAACAATCCGATCAGGGAGATTTGCCCGCTGGGGGCGACGGTGAGCCAGGTGGCTCCCGTGACGCTAAGGGTGGCGGATAGAGGCGCGCCGCTGCTGGAGAGGATAAAGGCGCTGGTCAGGGAAGCACTGGGAACCGAGGCACCGGTGGTGTAGGTGAGATTCAACGACGCTGGAGTGGCGGTGATCGCCGCGGGGGCGGTGGCAACCAGAAGGGTGACGACGGTGGCGGCGGTGTATGTGTTCACGCCATTGACCGCGCTGACGGTTATGGTTCCGACGTAGGTTCCGGCAGCGAGACCGGTGGGGTTGGTTTCGACCTTGATGGTGGCGGGACTGGTCCCGGTGGATTCCGACACCAGCAGCCAGGCGGCATTGAAAGGCGCACCTGAAATCGCGACGGTGAAGTTCAAGGCTTTGGGTGCGGTGGTCACCTGAAGGGTGGCGGCAGCGGGCAGAGCGGGGGAGCCGATCTGGTAGTTAATGGTCATCGCGGTGGGGGCCAGCGTCACGCCGTTGGCAGCCTGCGCACAGACAGCGGCGGCCGAACACACGGCGAGCGCGAACGCGGAAATAGCTTTGGTCACACAGAATCTCCTGCGAGGACGTTGGAGGGGCTTGAGAATACCCTCGATTCACACATCGGTCAACGACGGAGCGCTATTAGGAGTAGGTGGGAAGGGAAAGTCCGATGGAATTCACTTGGGAGCTGGTTGAAGAAAGGAACGGACCGCTGTGTCCGCAGCAGCGCCAGTACCGGGAATCAATGTTCTACGGGCGGGGCAAAATGGTCCGTCCCCTTTTTCAAAAAGCTTTTAGAGGTCCAATAACTCATTGACGGGACCACACGCGGCGTCTTCTTCGATTTTTGTGTACGCGGCGGACGCGCCACGCTTCAGGTGGTCGCGGTAGATCTGGACTACCTGGGGTGGTCCGAACAACGGCGCGCAAAGTAACAGCGCGAGATCAATGCGCGCCATTCGCGATTTGGGTGAGGACGGCTTCGGCGTCCTCCTCAGTAAAAGCCTGCGTCTTGACGGAATGATTCATGGAGCAGAACTTGGGGCCGCACATGGAACAGAAGGCGGCGTCCTTAAAACCTTCCTCGGGCAGGGTTTCATCGTGATAGGCGCGCGCAGTTTCCGGGTCGAGCGAAAGCTCGAACTGTTTGTTCCAATCGAAGGCGAAACGGGCGCGGGACAGTTCATCGTCGCGGTCGCGGGCGCCGGGACGATGGCGGGCGATGTCGGCGGCGTGCGCGGCGATCTTGTAAGCGATCAGGCCCTGCTTCACGTCCTCGCGATTGGGAAGGCCGAGGTGTTCTTTGGGCGTCACGTAACAGAGCATGGACGCGCCATGCCAGCCGATCATCGCGGCGCCGATGGCGGAAGTGATGTGGTCGTAGCCGGGGGCGAAGTCGGTGACCAGCGGGCCGAGCGTGTAGAAAGGCGCTTCATGGCAGATCTCGACCTCCTTCTCCACCTGCATTTTGATTTGATCCATGGGGATGTGGCCGGGACCTTCGATCATGACTTGCACGTCGTGCTCCCAGGCGATCTTGGTGAGTTCGCCAAGAGTTTCGAGCTCGGCGAATTGGGCGCGATCGCTCGCGTCAGCGAGGGACCCGGGGCGGAGGCCGTCGCCGAGGGAAAACGTGACGTCGTACTTCTGGAAGATCCTGCAGATGTCAGCGAAGTGTTCGTAGAGGAGATTCTGGCGGTGGTTTTTCACCATCCATTCGGCTAGAATCGCCCCGCCGCGGCTGACGATGCCGGTGACGCGGCCGGTGGTCATGGGAATGTACTGCACCAGCACGCCGGCATGGATCGTCATGTAATCGACGCCTTGCTCGGCTTGCTCTTCGATCACTTCGAGCATCACCTGGATGTTGAGATCCTCGACGCGGCGCACGCGCGACAGGGCTTCGTAGATGGGCACGGTGCCGATGGGGACGGGCGAATGGTCGATGATGGCCTGGCGGATGCGCGGGATGTCGCCGCCGGTGGAAAGGTCCATCACCGTGTCGGCTCCGTAGCGGACGGAGTAGCGGAGTTTTTCCAGCTCTTCGTCAATGTTCGAGGTGGTAGACGAATTGCCGATGTTCGCGTTCACTTTGCAGAGCGACGCGACGCCGATGCACATCGGCTCCAGGTTGGTGTGATGGATGTTGGCGGGAATGATCATGCGGCCGCGCGCGACTTCATCGCGGACGGCATCGGGAGTAAGGCGTTCCCGTTTCGCGACGTACTCCATTTCCTCCGTGATCCGGCCCTGGCGGGCATAGTGCATCTGCGTGCGGATGCGGTCGCCGGAGCGCCGCGCTATCCATTCTTGTCGCATACAGCATTGATTATACTCGCTAAATTCTAACCCGAGGAGCTTGTTGAAAAGGGGCCAGACCGCTCTGTCCACGATCGCGCTCTGGTGTGAATCAGCGGTTTGCGGCTGGAGTCCCCTTTTCAACAAGCTCCCGGTTATCGCGGCGCGAGTAGTTGAAAAGAGCCGTGCTGGGCGATGGTCCGGTAACGTTCGGAGATGAAAGATTCGAGCGACGGGAAGCGCAGACGGGACGGGTCGCTCGCGGGCCACATCCGCTGGTAGGCGGCGGGTGGAACGTCGACGTAGAGGATGCGGTTGGGAGGCGAGAGTTCAAGCTCGGCTAGAGCCTGGTGTTCTTCGCCGGAGGAAAACATGCCGGGCTGAAGGTAGGAGAAGCGGGTGGGGTTGCGGGCGCCGGTGACGAAATAGAAATTCGGCAGGTAGGGGAAAGCGAAGAAACGATCCTGGGGACGGACCTGAGAAGTGACGAATTGCAGGGTGTCCAAATCGTCGGAGGGTCCGCGCAGAGTTCCGGTGCGGGTTTGAAGGGATGGCTCGGAGAGGCGGCGTTGAATGGCGATGCTGTAGTCGGCGGCGGCCAGGACCAGGAACACGGCGGCGATGCCGAGGGCGGCTCGCTTGGATAGAGTGCGGGCGATCCAGACGACGCCCAACGCGTAGGCGGGGGCGGCGACGTTGGTCAGATGATTTAAATCGGGGCGGGGAAGCGTTCCGACGATCAGGGCGGCAGTGGTCGCCAGGAGGAAAAGGATGGTTGGGCGGGGTTCCGATGGACGCGATTTCAGGCGCAGCGGCCAGGCTACGGCGGCTAGCGCGGGTAGGGTCGCCGGAAGGGTCAGGCTGGTTAACAGGAGGACGGTGACGGTCCATTCGCCGACGCTGTTGACGTGTAGGAGATTCGCGTATCCTCCAGTTACCCAGCCGTAGGGGGTCCGGTTGGCGCCGATGTAATGAGTCGCGGGCCACAGAATGCCGTGGATCGCGGCGGTGAGAGCTCCGTGCGCGGCCAGCCAGGTTATGAATAGCGCCGAGCAGGCTACCGCGCCCGTCGTCACTGCGCGGAATTCGCTGCGGGCGGCGATGGCGATCACGATCGCGACTAAGGCCATCGAGGGCGTGATCCAGACTGCCAGAGCGGCCAACGCACCGGCCAGGATTGCCCGGATTCGCGTGGGAGAAATCGCGAAAGCGATGGCCAGGGTTGCGGAGGCGGCCGAATCCCAGCGGTGGTCGGCTACGACTCGGGAGGCGTCGGCGGTTTCGAAGGCGAGAAAGCAGAGAGCGGCGAGAGAGGCGGCGAGACGGCTGGCGAGACGGTCGACCAGCCAGAAGACGACGGCTGTCATCACGGCGAGGTCGAGGGAGACGGGAATGCGCGCGGCCCAGAGTTTTTCGCCGAACAGGCGCAGCATCAGGGATTGAATCAGAGGGGTTCCGGGGCCGGTGAACAGGAAGAAATCGCGATACGGGATTTCACCGCGCAGAATGCGCAGACCGCCGGCCAGGTAGATCCCTTCGTCGCTATTCAGGACCCAGCGGGAAGCGGAAGTCCAGAAGACGTAGACGAGCGCGGCCAGAAAAACAGCATAGGCCGCTCTTCGAGAGGGCAATTAGAAGGGCAGATCGGCTTGCGCCTGTTGGAGCATCGCCGAACGGGACAGATACGGGTACGGATTTACGGGGGTTCCGCCCAGGCGCACTTCAAAGTGCAGATGCGGGGCGGTGACGCGCCCGGTGGCGCCGGAGTATCCGAGAACCTCGCCACGGCGGATCTCCTGTCCGGGGACCACGTCGAATCGCGAGAGGTGGGCGTAACGGGTCTGCATGCCGTTGCCATGATCGACCACCACCATCTTGCCGTAGCGGCCGGCGTATTCGGCGAGATAAATGATGCCGTCGGCCGCCGCGTGGACGGGGGTTCCCGTGACCGCGGAAATGTCCACGCCAGTGTGGATATGGCCGCCTTCCCCGGAGAACGGATCCTGGCGGTCGCCATAACGGCTCAACACGTGGCCGTTGACGGGCCACAAACTGGGGACGATGTTCTTCTGCCAGGCACGGGCGAAGTTATGGTTGATCCTCGAAAAGCTGGCCGACTTCAGGAAGTTGTACTCCTCGATCGACTCCTTATAGGTAGGGGAGAGGGTTCCTTCCTCGGCGATGTCGTCGCCGCCTTCCAGGCGTTGTTTCAAACCCAAAGCGAGGCTGACCTCGCTGGCCATCATCTGTAGAGACGCGAGCTGCTCCTGTTTCTGATCGCTTTCCCGTTGCAGTTCCTGATACTTGGAGCGGAGGGTGTCAACCTCTGAGCGAAGATTGTTGTAATTAGAGACCTTCCAGGTCATCCGGAGGTAGCTTGAAACCATTCCGAACAGCGAAACCGAGCCGAAAAGCGCAAGCGCAAGTGCAAGATAGATGGATTGATGGGGAATGTGGATCCGGCGTAGGCGCCCGTGTAGCGAATGGGCCAAAACTACGACGAAGTAATGCTGCTTCATGAATCTCCTGGAATCCTCAGTCTAGTTAGCCGGCCAGAGCCCGACGGGTTAGAACCGGCTCAGAATCGAAAGCTGCGGATCTCACACTCGGAGAACAACAGGTCGAACACACGACAGGATGCAAAGTTAAATGATAAAAAGTTAACGAACTGTCATGATACCGAAAACGGGAGGACCTGTCAAGGCTGGAACGGACGGCGAAGCCGGCGCCGGGCGTCTCCACCCTAACATTCGACCCTAACATGGCGACACGTTGAGTAACCCTTTCACATTGCCACACTTAAGAGAAAACACTACCCGTTCCCTAGGTGGTTTCCCGCGTAGCAATTGGACGGTGCAAGACGTACCATTGGACCATGTCATGGGCTGATGACATACGCTGCTTGTACTGCGACGGCCGTCTGCCGCTGTACCGCAAAATCACCAACGGGCAGTTCTGCTCGTCGGCACATCGAAAAGCATACTGGCAGGAGCAGGAGCGGCTGGCGGTGGAGCGGCTCCATCAAACCCACGATTCCTTGCGCGCCTACCGGCCTGCGGGGGGAGTGGAAGCGATCCTTGGGCGCACGACGCTCACCGAAGGTCCTGAAGGGGTGGTCGCTGAAGGCGCCGCTGTGCCGGAACCCGCGCGGCCATGGTGGCTGACGCTGGTCAACACGGGGGAAGTGCCGCGGGGAACCTTTGTAGCGGACAGGGTCATGATGCAGCCGCGCTGGCCTGCGGATGGGCTGGTGGGCAGCGAGCCGGAACCGGTTGAATGTGTCAGGAGTCCGCGTCGCCCGCTGAACCTATATGAGATGTACAAATGCGGGTTTGCGGCGGCAAGCGCCGTAGCGCTCGAGTTGGGGACGGCGAAAGCCCTCGGGTCGCTGGCCCGTGCGCTGGCGGAGGGCGAACTGGTCCCGATGGAAGTGGCGATGGGCGTGGCCATGGATCCGGCCGGCGGGCTGTTGCTGGAGGTCATTCCCGACGTTTACGAGATGGAGCCGGAAGTGGAAGAGGAAGATCGTCCGCCGTTCGCGAAGCTGCTGACGCTTCCGCGGGTTGGCGTGCGGGAGATTCCGGGCGCTCCGAGCTATCAGTTGTTGCCGGTCGCTATTGTGCTGCGCGCCCAGCTTCCGCTGGATGCGGCGATGAGGCACGCGACGCTGGCTCCGGCGGCGCTGCTCCACGCTGGATTGCGGCATCTTCCGATGGACCGGATTCCCCTGGCCCAGGCGCCGTGGATCGACAGTCTGCGGGCGCTGGATCTGCACGCCGAACGGGAAGCTCCGATGTTCACGATTTCGACGCCTCCGGCGCGGCCGCGTTTGCGGCTGGCATCGGGGCGGCGGTATGCAGTGGAGACTCAACCCGGAATCGCGCCGGCGATGGCGCCGGAAACAGCGGCGCTTGCCACGAGGGCGCCCGGGATCTCGCTTCCAAAGAGAAAGACGGAAGTTCGGGCAGCGGCGTCGGCTCAGATGCACGAGCCGGAGCCGGCCGGGATGGTCTCGCTGGCTGGGATCGCGCACCCGAGTGGGGCGACGATCGAGATGCGGCAGATGCCGAAGGCTTTGTCGCTCCCGCAGCCGGCGCGCACGGAACCCATCCGGCCGATGTCCAAGCTGGAGCCGATGGATGTCAGGCCGGCGTTCGATTTGAGCTCCACGATGCCGCCCATGACAGCGGAGATGCCCGGACCTGCGCCGCGGCCGGAGCCGACGGGACACGAGCGGGCCAACATCTGGATTCACGCGGTGGACTTCTGGAATCGCGCTCCACGCGATCTGAAGATGTTGACGTTCGCGATTCCAGTGCTGCTGGGTCTGGCGCTGCATCCGTCGCTGCCGAAGGTGCGGGTGGCCGCGCCGGCGAAGGCCAGCGGTCTGCAACGGAATTTCCAGCGGGCGGTGAACGAGCAGTTTGTGAACGTGCGGCAGACGGTGCTGGACCGGGCGGCGGTGGCGCTGGATGAAGATTTCAGGTCGGGCCTGGACGACTGGGCGAGCCCTGGGGATGCGTCGACGGACTGGTCTTTTGACGCCACCGGGTTCGTGAAGCCGGGTCCGCTGGCGATTTACCGGCCGTCCATGAGTCTCACCGATTATCAGGTGCAATTCCTGGGAATGATCGATAAGAAGGCTATGAGCTGGGTGGTTCGCGCGGCCGACTTCCAGAACTTCTATGTGGTGAAGCTGGTGGTGTTGAAGCCGGGACCGCTGCCGAGCATCGGGTTGACTCGATACGCGGTGGTGAACGGGAAGGCGGATGCGCGGGTGGACACGGTTGTGCCGGTGGACGCACGGGAAGACATGCTGTACCGGGTTCGCCTGGACGTGCACGACAACGATTTTTCGCTAACCGTGCAGGGCCAGATGGTGGACGCCTGGAGCGAGCCGCGGCTGAAACGCGGCGGGATCGGGTTCTTCAGCGCGAAGGGCGAAGAGAGCCGCCTTCGCTGGGTTCAGGTTACGCATCAATATGACATGCTGGGCCGCTTGTGCGCGTACCTGGCGCCGTATAATTTCTCAAACACAAGCAACGGGATCACATCGACGAGCGGGAGCTGGCAACCATGAGTGTACGCAAGAACGGAACAGAGGCGGGTCTTCGGGCCAACGGGAAGGTGGTATCGCCGGCGCTGGCGCGCTCGGTTTCGCTGCATCTCGAAGGCAAGCGCAAGGAAGCTCTGCGCGAGCTGAATACGGCGATCGAAGGCGGCGAAGAAACCGCTGAAGTATTCGCGGCCAAAGGCCACATTCAATTCGAGTTGGAACAGTACGACGACGCCATCAAGACCTATGAAAAGCTGTTGAGCATCGCGCCGCGGCATCCCACGGGGAATTTCAATCTGGGGATCTGCCATGAGAAGCTAGGGCGGTGGCAGGAAGCGACCGACGCCTTCCAGAAGGCGCTCGAGATGGATCCGCAGCGCGAGGAAGCGCAGTTAGGGCTGGGAATTTGCCTGCTTCATCAAGAAAAGCCGGAGCCGGCGATCGCGTGTTTCGATAAAGTGCTGGGGCGGCAGCCGGATCATGAAACCGCGCTGTTCGGCAAGGCGGTTTCGCTGCAACTGCTGTGGAAGTTCGATGAGGCGACGGCGCTGTACCTGAGAATCCTGCAAAAGAATCCGCAATCGGAAGAATGTCTGGTGAATTTGATCACCATTGGGATGGCTCGCAAGGAGCATGCGTCGATTCAGCAATATTCGGAGAGATTGCTGGCGATGCGCCCGTTTTCGCAAGCGGCGCTGGAAGGGCTGGCGACGTGCGCGTTCCATTCAAACGAGTACGAGGCGGCGGCGCGGTTTTGCGCGAAGTTAGTCGAATTCACGCCGGATCACTTCGAGCGATGGTTCAACATGGGCGTCGCGGAGCAGAAATGCGGTCGCCTAGAGGAAGCGGCGAAGGCTTACTCGGAGGCGGTGCGGATTCGTCCGGACGCGAAGCAGGCGCACGTGAATCTGGGCATCGTGCGGCAGGAAATGGGCGAACTGAAGCTGGCGCGGGAATCGTATGAGCGCGCTCTGCAGGTGGCGCCGGATCTGGCGGACGTCATTTATAATCTGGCGAGCGTGCTGGAGCAGCAGGGCGAGAAGGAAGAGGCGGAACGTCTCTACGTGAAGCTGCTGACGCGGAATCCGGAGTGGGAAGACGCCTGGTTCCGGCTGGGGTATCTGCGGCTGCAACGGGCCGATCACCGGGGTGCGGCGGAAGCGTTCCAGGCTTGCGTGCGGAAGCGGTCGCCGTGGCCGGAAGCGCAGTTGAATCTGGGTCTTGCATATTGGAATCTAAACGATCAGGAGAGCGCCACGAAGGCGTTCGAAAGCGTGCTCGAATCGGACGCCACGTCGATCGACGCGTTGCGCGGTCTGGCGGCGCTGGCGGTGGAGCGCGAGGATCTGGACAAGGCGCTGGATCTGCAGGCCAAGCTGATCGAAGCGGGCGAGCGGACTCCGGAGCTGTTCTACAACACCGGGCTGCTGCTTCAGAAATCGGGACAGACGGAGGATGCGATCCGGCTGTACCAGGAAGCGCTGGCGGAACGCCCCACCTTCGCCGAAGCTCTGCTGAACCTGGGGCACGCGCTGAAGGCGCAGGGGAATCTGGACGACGCGCGGAACTGCTGGCGGCAGGCGCTGGAGCAGAAGCCGGAGCTCGCTACCGGATACTTCGAGCAATAGCCATCGGAGCGGCCCCGACAGTCCGCGTCCACGTTGAATGGCGCACAGCGCGATTGCATGGCGCACAGCGCGACGCCAAAACGGCGCGTTCCACGTGATAATCTAAGGTCCGGTTCGCGGGAACATGGACATTGTTACGTCGACGGAAAAATATGAGGCTTGGCTAGGGGAGCGGCTGCCGCTGATTCGTGCGGACGTGGATCGCAAGCATGAGCTGATGGCTAGCGCGCGGTTCCCGTTTCTGCGCGCGACGTTTTATCGATGGTCTCAAACGTGGCCGAAGGTGGCGCCGGAATCGGCGCAGGGTCTCGACGTTCTGGGCGTGGGCGATCTGCACGTCGAGAATTTTGGGACGTGGCGCGACATCGAAGGGAGGCTGGTGTGGGGCCTGAACGATTTCGACGAAGTGTGCCGCATGCCTTATACGTGCGATCTGGTGCGGCTGGCCACCAGCGCGCATCTGGCGATTGCGGCCGAGCACCTGAATATTCGCACCGATAGAGCCGCGGATGCGATTCTCGAAGGGTATCGCGGCGGGCTGGCGTCGGGCGGACGCGCGTTTGTTCTGGCGGAGCATCACACCGCGCTTCGTCAAATGGCGGTGGAGCGATTGAAGCAGCCTGAACTGTTCTGGCAAAAAATGAACAGCCTGCCCACGTGGAAGGGCAAGGTTCCGGCGAGTGCGGTGAAGGCGTTACGCCGCATGATGCCGGAGCGCGATGTGACGTTTCGCATCGTGCACCGGGTGAGCGGGCTGGGAAGCCTGGGGCGGCGGCGGTTCGTAGCGCTGGCGGAGTGGCATGGCGGAACGATCGCGCGCGAGGCCAAGGAGTTGACCGAATCCGCCTGGGAGTGGGCCGACCAGCGGCGCAAGCGGCAGGGGATTCAGTACCAAAAAGCGCTCGACTGTGCGCGGCGCTGCCCGGATCCGTTCGTAAAACTGCGCGGCAAGTGGATTGTGCGGCGGCTGGCGCCGGACTGCAGCCGGATCGAACTGGCGTCGCTTCCGACGAAACACGATGCCGCGCATCTGCTGCGGGCGATGGGATTCGAGACGGCGAACGTGCATTTAGGGAGCCGGCCGGCGCGAGAGCTGGAAGGCGATCTTCGCAAGCGAAAGCGGGGATGGCTGCAAGCGGCGGCTCTGGCCATGGTGGATTCGGTGACGGCCGACTGGACCGAGTGGCGTAAGCGGAGGTAGGCGGCGTGTGCCATACTTTACCGTGGACGTGACTCATGCTGCTTGAGATCGAGCAAAGGAAGGACGTATGCATCCTGCATTTTAAGGGTCGCTTCGTCACCGGCATCGATCCGGAGGATCTGCGCGCGAAATCGGAACAGATCAAGAGTTGCAACTGCGCCAAGGTGCTGGTGGACCTGCATGAGGTGCCGGCGATGGGGTCGACGGGAATCGGCTTCGTGGTGGCGATCTACACGTCTGCCATGAAACGCGACGGCGGGCGCTTCGTGATGACCGGAGCCATGCCGCGGGTCCACGAGGTTTTTAAAATCACGCGCCTGGATCACGTGATCCCATGGGCGGCCGACGTCGAGACCGGCATCGCGGCGCTGAACGGGTGACGGTCCATTGGGGACTTTGGCGAACCCGGAGGTTCACGCGGCGTTTGAGCCGACCTTAAGGTTATCTTCAGGATCGGCTCGTATACTGCCTTCTAGGAGCTTGTTGAAAAAGGGGACAGACCGCTATGTCCGCCGCAGGACCTGTGTGGGAAATCAATGTTTTGCGGGCGGGGACAAAGTGGTCAGTCCCCTTTTTCAACAAGCTCCTAGTCCTCATACCAGTGAAAATCTGCCTGATCGTATTCTTGTTTCTCAGCGCGCCGGTCTTCGCACAGCAATCGGCGTTGCGCGGGCAAGTCACGGATGAGAGCGGAGCCGTGGTGCGCAAGGCCACGGTAACCATCACCGGTCCGGGAGGAACGAAAAGGACCGCATCGTCGGACGATAACGGGGTTTACACATTCAACAATGTGGCGGCTGGGCAATACATGGTGGAAGCCGTGGCGCCGGATTTGGCGCTGGCGCAGCCGGCCAGGGTGAATGTGAAGGCGGGTTCGACGATTCTGGATCTTCGATTGAAGGTGGCCGCGACGAAACAGCAAGTCACGGTTCAGGACAGCGCGGGGCCCGCGGTGAGCGTCGACACCGCATCGAATGCCAATGCGCTGGTGATCAAAGGCGACGATCTGGACGCTTTGGGGGACGATCCGGAAGATCTGCAAGCGGATCTGCTGGCGCTGGCGGGGCCATCGGCGGGACCGAATGGGGGGTCGATTTTTGTAGACGGCTTTAGCGGAGGCGATCTGCCGCCGAAGAGCTCGATCCGGGAGATCCGCATCAATCAGAATCCGTTTTCGCCGGAATACGACAAGCTGGGATTCGGACGGATCGAAATCTTCACCAAGCCGGGATCCGACAAGTGGCGCGGATCTCTGAATTACAACTTGCAGCGGGACGCGTTGAACTCACGCAATCCTTATTCGGCGGAAAAGGCTCCGCTGCGGCTGAATGAATTCGAGGGCGGGATCAGCGGCGCTCTAAATCACCGGACGTCGTTCACCTTCGACGGTCAGCGGGAGCAGGTTGCCAATGGGTCCATTGTCAATGCGGTGACGCTGAATCCGCAGACGCTGACGGCGGTTGCATTAAACGAGGTGGGGACTACGCCGCAACTGCGGGTGAACCTGACGCCGCGCATCGATTATCAACTGAATGCGAACAACACGATGATGTTCCGGTATGGGTTCACGCGGATCGACATTGAGAATGCGGGGATCGGGAGTTTCGATTTGCCGTCGCGCGGGTATCACTATCAGAGCACCAATCAGACCGTGCAGGCGACGGATACGTCGGTGATGGGCGCGGCGATCAATGAAACGCGATTTCAGTTTTTCCGCAGCGGCACCGAACAGATCGCCAACAGCTTGAGTCCCGCGGTGCTGGTGCTGGGGGCGTTTAACGAGGGAGGGTCGCAGACCGGGCAGACGTTCAATATCCAAAATAATTTCGAATTGCAAAATTACACGTCGATGCTGCACGGTGCGCATTCGTTGAAATTCGGAGTGCGGCTGCGCGGGCAGCTTTATGACAGCGTGTCGCCGCAGAATTTCGGGGGAACTTTTACGTTCGGCGGCGGACTGGCGCCGGTGCTGGACGCGAACAATCAGCCGGTGCTCGAGGGGTCGGGCCAGCCGGTGCTGGCGGAGATCCAGCCGATCGACCGATACCGGCGGGCGGTGTTGTTTCAGCAAATGGGTTTGACGCCGGCACAGGCTGAGGCGCTGGGCGGCGGTCCGACGCAGTTCAGCATCAGCGCGGGGATTCCGGGAATTTCGGTTCACCAGATGGATCTGGGGGCTTTCGCAGGCGACGATTGGCGGGTGCGACCGAATCTCACGTTGAGTTTCGGGCTGCGATATGAAACGCAGACGAATATCCACGACTACCGGGATTGGGCGCCGCGCATCGGGATCGCGTGGGCGCCGGGAGCAAACGCAAAATCGAACCGGCCGAGCACGGTGATTCGCGCGGGATTCGGGATATTTTACGACCGCTTTGCGCTTTCCAATATTCTTACGGCAGAGCGTTTCAACGGCGTGGTTCAACAGCAGTACGTGGTGACGAACCCGGATTTTTATCCCAATGTTCCCCCAGTGGCATCCCTGGCGGGATTTCAGTCGGCGCAAGTGGTGCAGGAAGTGAGCGGGCAATTCCGCGCGCCATACATCATGCAATCGGCGTTCACGGTGGAGCGGCAGTTGCCGGCCAACACAACGCTCGCGGTGACATATACGAATTCACACGGGGTACATGAACTGCGTTCGGAAGACATCAATGCGCCGCTGCCGGGCAGCTACAATCCGAACTCGCCCGGCAGCGGAGTGTTTCCGCTGGGTACGTCGAATCCGCTGTTTCTGATGACTTCGTCGGGTTTATACAACCAGAATCAATTGATGTTTAACGTGAATACCCGGGTGAATCGAAATATTTCACTGTACGGATTCTATGTGTTTAACCGGGCGATGAGCAATACGGACGGGTTGGGCACGTTTCCGGCGAACCCTTACGACTTTACCGGCGAATATGGCGCCGCGTCGACGGACATTCCTCATCGCGAGAACCTGGGCGGGTCAATCATCACGAAGTGGCACATCCGGTTTAACCCGTACCTGAATATTCAATCCGGAGCGCCGTTCGATATTACCACCGGGAGCGATCTCTACGGGACCACTTTGTTCAATGCGCGGCCGGCATTTGCGGAGAATCCGAATCAATCCGGAGTCATTGAGACGCAATATGGCGCGCTCGACCCCAATCCTGTGCAGGGAGAAAGGCAATTACCGCGCAATTACGGACGCGGTCCGGGTCAGCTCACTTTAAATCTGCGCATGGGGAAGACATGGGGATTCGGGTCTGAGCGAACCAAGCCGAGCGCTGCCGCGAGTCCGCCGGCGGGCGGGTCCGCCGCAAGTTCGCCGGGTCCGCCGCCCAATAACGGAGGCGGCATCACGGGCGGCGTTTCGAGCACCACGCATCCCTACAACGTGACGCTGTCGCTGTCCTTCCGCAATCTGACCAATCACACGAATCCGGGGCCGATTATCGGGAACATCACCTCGCCGCTGTTCGGGTTCGCCAATCAGAGTGCGGGGTTTGGAGGAAGCGGTATTTCCGAGAACGCGAACAATCGGCGGTTGGAGATACAGATTCGGTTTGCGTTCTAAAGGGGCGCTGTTTTCGGGCCTTCCTCGTGACGGCAGTTTTCAAAGGCATGTCTACGGCGGCGGGCCGACGGAGTGATCGGTTCCGTCGAGATTGAGTGTCCTGTCGCGGAATACTTCCCAACGGACGTTCGCATTCGATTTTGACAAAGTGCTGGTGTTTTTGCGAGAGCCGGGCGGCGGCGGGGAAGTTATCGAGCTTCTCCGACAGGCGTAAAACGCGCAGCGCGGCTTAGCGCGCGAGAAACACGGCGGGGGCTTAGTGCAAAGCCAGCGGCAAACTCGTCTGATCGAGCGGTGTTTTCAGCCCGAGTGCACGAACGGCGCTATCGATGTCTCGCTTCTCACAACGAGCAAGAAGAGCTTGTAGTTCCTGCTTATTCGCAACAACGCAAAAGTCTTTTGAAGGCGCAAAATAAACCAGCGTCCGCTTGCCGGCCGCGATCAGGCTCAGCATATTTTGCAGAGTTCCTTTGCTCTTCGCATCCCACAGCATCACGCCACATTGTGCCTCTTCGGCCATCACGAAATCCTTCGCCGCGTAATAGCTGAAGCCCCGGCTTCCTGCCGGCGGCTCAACCCTGCGCGTTGGCCATGCACCGACGTTGTTGCGGCATTCCTCCATACAAAAAACGGTGACGTTGTTGTAGTGCTTCTTCGCAAAGTACGTCTGTACGGCCTTATCCGCGCCGTTCGCGTCGCCAACGAGAATGGTGCAGCCGCGCTTAATGAGATCATCCAACCGACCACGGATGACCGCATTCAGCTTCGAAACCGCCCTTGATCCGCCAATAAAAACATTCATGACTTGCTTCTCGTCCGCGTTAAAGTGAGCAACCGAACGGCCTTTGCCCTGCCCTCTTTTTTCAGGAGGTTCGTGATCGCGCTGACCGTCGCCCCAGAGCGGTAAAGATCGTCAAACAGCAAAATATCCTTCCCTTCCGTGCCGGCCGGATTGACGGTGAAGGCACCTTCGAGTGCCGCCATTCTTTTATCGTACTCGACCAAGTCTTTCAACTGCGGAGTCTGCTTCACCTTAACGACGCAATCAGTGCAAAGAGGGATGCCCAAGCGCTCGCTGAGGGCGGTCGCGACCAAGAGAACAGGGGGGTGCTTGCGCTGCTTTGTCGGGGGGATAGGCACGATCAGATCGATTGAGGGGCGCTGGAACAACGACCAAAAGCCTTCAATCGCTTCAACCAGGGAAGGAACCACGGAAGGATCGCTTTTTGACTTCAGCCGGTAAAGCAGTTCCCCAACCGCCGAATATTTGGTGTCGAAGCGCATGTGGCCGAAGCTGTCGTAGCCGATAGGTATACTGCTCAACGTATGGAGATCGAGAGCATAGCCGCTGTCCCACGGACCTTTTAGGGGCTTCGGATTAATTTGGACGCTCACAATTATAAGACCAAGTCCGAATAATACACCGGAAACCAGCATTCGACGCCAGCGCGAAAGCGCTGCGCGTTCGCAAGCGCGCTGTTGCGGTCGATTCGACCACTATGTGCTAGAATTCACGGAACTCAAGCTGGAATGAAAAAAAGTTATTCTTGCGCTCATTGTGCTCGCCGCCGCGGTGCTTTGGTGCCCTGGGGAATTGCTTTTCGGCGAGGGCTGCCCTTTGCGAGCATCCCTGATTATTGCCGGGAACGTGCCGCGTGCCTTCCCGGCTTATCACCGGTCCCGGTCTAATCCCTGTTGCCGCTCCCGCGCACTGGGTTACTCGCCGCCCCGTGACACCCCCTCGTCATATTTGGTCGCGAGACGCGAATTCTTCAGGCGAGCGCAGTTACAGTACTGTACTGTAATGCCAAAATAAGTACCGCCCGACAACGGCAAGTTGGAGCGATAAGTGTTGTATTTTGAGTGGTGAGCGCGGTAGGAATCGAACCTACAACCTACTGATTAAGAGTCAGTTGCTCTGCCAGTTGAGCTACGCGCCCCAGGGATTGCATCGCGCACAACGCTGGCCGCTGTGGTTATCGGCGGGGGAGAAATCCTTGCTTCACCATTGTATACTCGCGCGACCGGATCACACAAGCATGGTGGCCACTTCGACCGTGGAACGATACCCCTCGATCACTACGATGCCGCTGTCGGTGACGTGGTATAACTCGCGGTCGCGGTCGAGGTCGTAGCCGATGGCGCCGTCTTCGGGGACGCGGACGTTCTTGTCCAGAATCGCGCGGCGCACGCGGGCGCGGCGGCCGATGTCGACGTTGTCGAACAGGATCGAATCCTCCACCAAGGCGCCGGAGTGCAGGCGGACTCCGCGTCCCAGTACGGAATTGCGGACCATGCCGCCGGAAAGAATGGTTCCGCCGGCGACGATCGAGTCGATGGCCTGGCCGCGGCGGCCCTGCTGGTCGAAAATAAATTTCGCGGGCGCGTCGGAGTATCCGGCCGTGCGCAGCGGCCATTGGCGATTGTATAGATTCAGCGCGGGCGTTACCGAGCGGAGATCCATGTTGGCTTCAAAGTAAGAATCGATGGTTCCGACGTCGCGCCAATACGGCTCCTGCGCGGGAGGATCGCCAGGGATGCGGTTGGTCTGAAAATCGTAGGCGAACATGTCGGTGCGGCCTACCAGCGACGGCAGGATGTCGCGGCCAAAGTCGTGGGAGCTGGATTCATTCTGCGCGTCGGCGTACAATTCGCGCAGCAGCAGGTTGGTCGAAAAAATGTAGTTGCCCATGGACGCGTAGACGCGTTCGGGATCGTCGGGCATGGTCGGCGCATCGGGACGTTTTTCGTGGAACCCGATCACGCTGCCGTCGGGAGCGGTTTCGATCACGCCGAATTCGACGGCTTGGTCCTTCGGGACGGGAATGGCGGCGATGGTCGCCTGGGCGCGCTTGTGCATGTGGTATTCGAGCATTTCCCGGATGTTCATGCGGTAAATGTGATCGGCGCCGAAGATGACCACGAAGTGCGGATCGGCCTGCTCGATCAGATTGATGTTCTGATAAATGGCGTCGGCGGTGCCGCGAAACCAATCCTCGCCGGGGGAACGCATCTGCGCGGGCACGGGAATAATGAAGTGCTGCTTCAGCAGGCCGCTGGCTTCCCAGCCATCGCGCAGATGTTGCAGCAGGCTCTGGCTCTTGAACTGGATCAACACGTAGGTGGAAAAGATTCCGGAGTTGATCAGGTTGCTGAGAACGAAGTCGACAATGCGGTATCGTCCGCCGAACGGGACCGCGGGTTTGGCGCGCTCCTTGGTCAACGGATACAGCCGGGTACCCTTCCCGCCAGCGAGCACGAAAGCCAGGACGCGAACTTGCACGGCCTATTGTTGCAAGGCGCGCAGGGTCTAAGCAATAGAGGCGGTGGGGAAACCGTTTCAGGCGGCTTCCGTCGATAATGGAAACAACTAGTGGAACGGGAAGAGATACTGGCGCAGCTACGCGAAAGGATTGTCCGGTTCGCGGCATCCAGATTATCGAGGGACGCCGCGGAGGATTTGGCGCAGGAAGTTCTGCTGGTGCTGCATGAAAGATACGCGGCGCTCGACCGGCTGGAGGACCTGCTGCCCGTGTCGCTCGAGATTGCCCGTTTCAAAATCTTAGGGGCGCGGCGAAAGATCGTCCGGCGCGGCGAGCATACGCAAGTTTCCGTCGACGATCTGCCGCTGGCCGGCGCGGAGGAGGATCCCTACGATCAAGCCGAGCGGCGGGAGCGCCTGGATCGTCTGGAATCGGTGCTCAAGGAGTTGGGCGAGCGGTGCCGGGAGTTGTTCCGGCTGAAGCTGGAGGGGTACACGTTTCCTGAGATCCAGAAACGATTGGGTGTGACTGCGATCAATACGCTTTACACTTGGGATTTCCGGTGCCGGAAGCAGATGCTGGAAAAACTCGGGGGCGATTGGGAGAAGAGCGAGTGATACGCGACGAGATCCGCAAGCTGATCGGCGGCTACGCTACGGGCTCGCTCAGTGAGGCGGAGAAGAAAGCGCTCTTTGAGGCGGCCCTCGACGATCAGGAATTGTTCGACGAACTGGCGCGGGAGCAGGCATTGAAGGAGACGCTCGACCAGCCGGGAGCGAAGCAGCGGCTGATCGCGGCGCTGGGGAGTCCGCGTCTTGGCGGGGCCGGGTGGAGGCCATGGGTGTGGACTGCGGTGGCGGCGATGGTCGCGCTGGCGATGGGCGTCGCCGGCTGGATGCTGCTGCGCGCACCCAAGCCGGTACAAATCGCCGTGGTTCAGGTCCCGTTGGCGCCGCCGAATGGGACTCCGGTGGTGAGCCAGCCAGAAGCATCGAAGGCGTCGCCTCGGGCCGAGCCGGTGAAGAAAGCCAAGGATCAAACGGTAGCCGCCGAGGACCGAAAGCAGCAGCCCGAACCGGAGGCAAAGCCGGCGCCACCGGTGCTGAAGGAAGATGTACCGCCGCCCGCGGCTGTATCGCAGGCTGCGCCGGTCCCGGCGCCCCCGCCAGGGCAGCAGCAAGAAGCCTCGCAGCAGGTACAGGTTCAGGCACAGACTGGATTTCGGGATTCCGGCCAGGCGTCGACCAGGGGCGTCGTGACGGGCCGTTTGGCTCCGGCGCTCCCCCGGCGCGTGGTTGCCCCCGCGCTTGCAAGAGTCAATCGCTTTGCCTTCGATTATGGATTCGAAGCGGGATTTCTGACGATCAAGACCGCGGCTGGCGGGACGCTAAGCGTTTCCGCCGCCACCTGCCTTTCGTGCGATGGCTTGGTTGAATTGCTGTTGACGCACGTGGAGAAAGATTCGACGACGCGGATTCCCGTGGCGAGCCAGTATGTGGTTCTCGCGATCACGTTTTCCGTGCAAAGTAGTGCCGCACAAAGTAGCCTAGATGCCGTGAGTCCGACCGCCAAAGTCACCAGCAAAGCGCGCGCCGGCACGGTGGAGGACCCGAATCCGTCGCCAACTTCCAAGCTGATGCTGCGGTTGGAGCTTCAGTAGGCGGTTCACTGGACCTGGCCGGTGGCGAACGCCTCGACGAACGCGCGCTCGACGGGCCACGTTCCGGTGACGCGCTGGTTTTGCTGCTGGAATTTTCCGCCTACCAGCACGGCGCTGAGGTCGCGTGCGTTGGGCGTCATGTGGTCCCGCTCCAGCATCTTTCGGAGCAGCTCCGTGGTGGAGGTCAACTGATGGGCCACCGCGGCGGCCGCTTCCGCGCTGGCGCAGGTGATCTCCATGCGGATCTGGAGGCGCTGCGCTTCGGGCCCGATCGCAAACATCACCTGTTGCGCCTGCGCCAGCGGACTGAGAAACGCGTGCGTGCCTTCCGGCAGATTCCTGACGTCGCTGAAGACGAAGGAAGGCGCGGAAATCCACACTGGCTCCGGCGGAAGCTGGGGCGGGGTTTTCCACTGGTTGGGCGCGATCATGTCGGTGCCGCGCTCCTCGGCTGAAACCGCCAGCGCGAGGACGTCGGTTCGCAGCGGATAAAACGAGATGCGGCGTTCCGGTGTGCTGCCGGGCATGGTGCAGATCGCGTTGCGGCAGGAGCCGCCCTGGGAGCGCGCGTACTCCGTAAGTTTCTTCCACTCGAAGCGGCCGCGCACCGTGAAGTAGGATCCGCCGTGCCAAAACGCCGCGGCCACGGCGTCGAGGTCGGTGCGATAGTCGAAGCCGGTCTGCTCGACGAATTTCCTGTAATCCGGCTCTTCCTCGGTCCTCGATCCGGCCAGCAGATCGAGAATGCCGCTGCCACGCAGCGCATCGAAATCCAGGTACATATGCGTGGCTTGATCGGGGGGCAGACATTCAACCAGCGCCACGGCATCGAACCGGCGCGTGGTGCTGCGCCAGTGCGCGAACAGAACCACGCCGCCGCACAGTACAATCACCGCCGCCGCAAGTTGCCACGGCTGAATCCTGGTTTTCATTCCAATCGACGATTATAAGCGAATCCCGATGGGCGCCCTAATAAAGCGCTTCGGCGACAGCGGGCATACGGGCGCGCTCCCACAGCTTTATGTACGGCGCCAGATCCTGCATCATGGACACGAATTGTTTGGGATCGAGCGATTGAGCGCCGTCGCTGAGGGCTTTTTCCGGAGCGGGGTGTACTTCGACCAGCAAGCCGTCGGCGCCGATGGCTACGGCCGCGCGAGACAGGGCCGGCACCAGGCTGCGCTTTCCGGTGGCGTGGCTCGGATCGAGAATCACGGGCAGATGCGTCAGCTCGTCCAGTGCGGCGATGGCGGCCAAGTCGCATGTGTTGCGCGTCACCGTTTCGAAGGTGCGGATACCGCGCTCACACAGCATCACTTGAGGATTGCCATGGGCCACGATGTACTCGGCGGACATCAGCAGCTCTTTTATGGTTGAACTCATGCCGCGCTTAAGCAGCACCGGCCGTCCGCATCGGCCGAGCGTCTTCAACAGCGCGAAATTCTGCATATTGCGCGCGCCGATTTGCAGAATATCGGCGTACTCGGCCACCAGACCGACGTTGCCATCGCTCATGACTTCGGTGATGATGCCGAGGCCGGTGGCACGCCGAGCCTGTTCGAGCAGCTTCAAGCCCTCGACTGCCAGTCCCTGAAAATCGTACGGCGAAGTTCGCGGCTTGAACGCTCCGCCGCGCAGAAATTTCGCGCCCGCGCGAGCGACGATCTCCGCGGACTCGAGAATCTGCCGCTCGCTTTCGACCGAGCAGGGACCTGCCATCACGATGAATTCGCTGCCTCCGAACGTGACGCCGCGAACTGTGATTTCGGTTTTGGCGGGACGAAACTCGCGGCTCACGAACTTGTATGGCGCTGAAATTCGCACTGCTTT
>CAWJHI010000098.1:0-14330 GCA_963842485.1 Terriglobia bacterium
AGATGCTGGCCACTGCGCGGCGCATCGCGGGGGTGCTGTCGGGGGTGCTGGTGGTGGTCTCGACCATCGCGCTGGTGATCTCCGGGAATCGGCATCATGAACATCATGCTGGTGACAGTGACGGAACGGACCCGGGAGATCGGACTCAGGATGGCGGTGGGAGCGTCGCGGCGCGATATTCTGGAGCAGTTTCTGGCGGAAGCGGTGCTGATCAGCCTCGGCGGCGGCGTGGCGGGAATCGCGATCGGCGTGGCGATTCCGTTGAGCGTTCAATTCTTCACCGACGACATTCAGATTCCGATTTCGTATCTTTCCATCGCGGTCGCTTTCACGGTGTCGCTAATGGTGGGCCTGATATTCGGGATTCTCCCGGCGAATCGGGCGGCTCGGCTGAATCCAACCGAGGCGTTGCGATATGAGTGACTTTCTACCGAACTCAAAGCTTTTTCCTGAAGAGGACGGAACGCTCGGTGACCTCGAATCCCAGCGCCTCATGGACGCGTTGCGACAAATGATTGTCCCATTGCGTGTCCGACGCCATTTCGATGCATCCCTGGGCTCGAGCCCAATCTTGCGCCGCGGCCAATAACTGCGCCCCGATGCCTTTCCTGCGGTGCTCCGGCGATACGTACCAGCCTTCGACGTAGCCCACGGGAGTCCTGACGTCGCAGCCGTCCGCGTGGGAACGCAGGCCGACTTCGAGGAAACCAACCAAAGTTCGATCCGCTTTCGGCGACCAGAACCGCCTCTAGAGTCGTTCCAAGGCTGTTTCCCGGCGAGCATTGCTTCTAGCTCACGGCTGTGTTCTTCGACGGACGACTCCGGCCACAACGCGTGGCGCATGCACGCGAGTTGTTCTCGGTCTAGCGGACGCGCCGGGTCTCACCAAGGGAATCGCCACAACGTCTATTGTGGCAAGGCGCGGCTGACGAAGCGATTGTCTTTGATATAGAAGCGCAGCGGCAGATCGGGGGACTTGGTGATGCCGATTCGTTTCGACACCGCGATCTCGAAGGGTAGTTCCGAATCAGGGGCGCAGACGGTGATGGGGCCGCGCGTTACGTCGACTCCGTTGTGTTTCAGCTTGATCGCCAGAGCGCGAGTGAGCTTACCGGGGCCGTTCGCCAGGTCCTCGGTCGAGTGCGCGGCGGGTCGGCGGCGGCGCATCAGGGGCAAGCCGTCTAGAGGCTCCAGAGCCCGGATCAACACGCATCCGGCGAGACCCTCGGGTTCCGCCACCAGGTTCAAGCATTCGTACATGCCGTAGATGAAATACACGTAGGCGTGGCCGGGCGGGCCGAAGATCACGCGATTACGGGGCGTGGGACCGCGGGCAGAGTGGGCCGCCAAGTCGTTTTCGCCCAGATACGCTTCGGTTTCGACGACCCGGCCTGAGGTTTTCCCGTGCGTGAGAATCTTTCCGAGCAGCGCGCGGGCGACTTCGATAGTCGGGCGCTGGTAGAAGGAACGGTGGAGCGGGCGCACTACAATTCGAGCTTGCCGTTGATCACCATGGTCTTGAGCTGAAAACGTTGCCTTACGGTGATGGCTTGAAACTTGGCTGAAAACTCGACTTCCTTGTCCTCCAGCGAGAACGCGGCGCTCTTGGGGAACGCGAAGTAGGCATCCATCACGCGGCCGTTGGGTTGCACCATGAAATCCACGGGCTTGATGGGGGCCTTGCCTTTCACGAAGAGCTCGCTAGCGTTGAGGATCGCCTTCTTCTGCAAACCGGAATCAGCCTGAAACAGGGTCCGCATCAGGCCCGAGACGACAATGATGTAATTCGGCTCGACTGTTTCGACCAGTTTTTTGGCTTCGGGCGAGGTGCTGACTTCCGATCCGTACTTGGCGCGCGCCAACGCTTCTTTCACCGGAAGAGCGCTTTGCCAGCGGACGATCAAAGTGGTGGTGGGAATGGCGGCGCCGTCCGAATTACCGCCGCTTCTGCCTCCCGGTTTACCAGGTTCATCGAGGCCGCTTTCCGTCGATCTGTCGATCGGGTTCGCTTCGCCCATGGTGCCGGGGATTCGTCCGCCCCGCTTGCCCGTGTTCCCACTCATGGAGTTGCCGTCCGCGATCGCCACGCTGGTTTCTTTCGACCAGGGGGAGCTGTCCATCATTTTCTTGACGTCTTTGTCGCTCCAATCGGTGAATGGCTTGGATTGCCAGAAGTCGGCCGCCCAGAGGGAGGCAGCGAGTAAGACAGCGGAAACGGCTAGTTTCTTCATGGCTAGGGACACAGTATAACGCAGTAAACTATTAAGTTCCGCTATGCGCCTGTTCACCGCCATCGATATTCCCGCCGACGTGAGCGGCAAGCTTGGCGCGATGCTCGATCGGTTGCGGCCCATGGCGAAATTGAGTTGGACTAATGTGGACAAGATGCACGTTACCACGAAGTTCATTGGCGAATGGCCGGAGGACCGGCTGGAAGAGATGAAGCGGACGCTGGCTGGTGTTCAGCCACCGGGCGAGATCGAAGTCGCGGTGCGCGGGTTGGGATGGTATCCGAACGCGAACCGTCCGCACGTCCTTTGGGCCGGCGTCAAGTGCGGCGAAGCGTTGGAATCGCTGGCGAGGGCAACGGACGAGGCCGTGCATGCGATTGGCGTTCCGGCCGAGGAGCGGGCATACTCGCCGCATCTGACGCTGGCGCGGATTCGGAAGCGCGTGCCGCTCCATGCGTTGAGAACCGCGGTGGAAGCGGTGGAATCGACGGAATTCGGATCGTTCCGGACTACTGCGTTTTATCTTTATCTTTCGCATGCCGGAGCATACAGCAAACTGGCCGGGTTTGCACTGGTATGAACGGACTGCTGGCACTAATCGCCGCGTATCTCATCGGGGGCATCCCTTTTGGGTTCCTGCTGGTCCGGCTGACCACGGGGAAGGACGTCCGCGCGGAAGGCAGCGGAAACATCGGCGCGACGAACGTTCTGCGGACCACGGGGCGGGCGGTGGCGGTGGCGACGCTGGTGCTGGATATCGCCAAAGGATACTTCGCGGTGTGGCTTATGGCGGAGCTGGCGGGCGACGATCCCATGTGGTTGAGCGCGGCGGCTTTGGCGGTGATGGCGGGGCACGCATATCCGGTGTCTCTGAAATTCAAAGGCGGAAAGGCGGTGGCGAGCTTCATCGGCGCGTTCCTGTATCTGACGCCGTTGCCGCTATTTGCGGTTTTGCTGGTATTCGTGGCGGTGGTCGCGGCGACGCGGCATATTTCGGCCGGATCGATCATCGCCGCGGCGGCATTTCCTTTCGGCGTGTGGATGATATCTACACCCGCCTGCTTCGGTGCTGGCCGCATCCGTGATTGCCGGGGCGTTTATCGTGTACCGGCACCGCGCGAATATCGATCGTCTGCGCGCGGGAACGGAGAGCGTATTCGTCTGGAATCGAAAATGAGGTTGGGGATTCTCGGGGCGGGAAGCTGGGGGACGGCCCTGGCTGTCGTGCTGGCGCCCAGGTTCGAGCGGATCACGTTGTGGGTGTTTGAAGCCGACCTGGCGGAGCGCATGCTCGCGACGCGGCAAAACGATATCTATCTGCCGGGAATCGAGTTGCCCGCCAATGTCGAGGTAACCGCACAGCTTCAGAGCGCTACGGGGGCGGGAATCGTGCTGGGCGTGATGCCGTCCCATCACGCTCGACGATTGTATGGGGAGGCGATGCCGTTTCTGGCGGAGTCCACGATCTTCGTCAGCGCGACCAAAGGGCTGGAACAGGGCACGCTGCTGCGCATGTCCCAGGTGATCCTGGACGTGGCGCCGTTCCCGGCGAAGGTGGCAGTGCTTTCCGGTCCGACTTTCGCGCGTGAGGTGGCCCGGGGCGATCCTACGGCGGTCGTGATCGCTTCAGAGAGCGCCGACGTGGCCGCGGAGGTTCAAGGCTCGTTCTCGGGTCCTACGTTCCGGCTGTATACAAATTTCGATACGATTGGTGTTGAAATCGCAGCGGCGGTCAAGAATGTCATCGCCATCGGGGCCGGGGTTTGCCAGGGTTTGGGGTTGGGAAACAATTCGCTGGCGGCGCTCATCACTAGAGGACTGGCGGAGATCACGCGGCTGGCGGTGGCCATGGGTGGGCAGCCGAAGACACTGGCTGGTCTGGCGGGTCTAGGAGATTTAGTACTGACTTGCAGCGGGGTACTAAGCCGCAACCGTATGGTAGGTATAGAGTTAGCAAAAGGCAGGGCACTGGCGGATATCGTCGGGTCGACGCGGATGGTGGCCGAAGGGGTGGAAACGTGCGGCGCGGCAGTCGAGCTCGGGGTGAAATTCGGCGTGGATCTGCCGATCGTCACCCAGATGCACGCGGTTTTGCACGCGGGCAAGAATCCGAGGGAGGCGCTTCGAGACCTGATGGAGCGATCGCTCAAAGGTGAGTGACAAGCCCCCGCAACCTTCGTCTAATCCTGGGGTTAAGAAGGATATGGAGGCGGTTGCAGCCCTGGAACGCGATGCGGAGTTGATGCTTCGTGTCCGCGAGGGTGACGACACCAGTTTCGGGTTGTTACTGGAGCGGCACCGCGCTCCTGTGGTACATTTCCTTCACCGGATGGTGCAGCATCCAGCCGTGTCGGAGGAGCTGGCGCAGGAGGTGTTTCTGCGCGTGTACCGAAGTCGAGCGACGTATGAGCCGACCGCGAAATTTACGACGTGGCTGTTTCGGATCGCGACGCATCTGGCGTTGAACTGGATTCGCGACGGCAAGAAGGAAAAAGGCCAGGAGAGCCTGGACGAAGATCTGTTGGACGGGATTGAGCGGCAAGTGCCTGACCGCCAGCCGAGCATCGAACAGGAGATGTTGTCGGCGGTGAAGCGGAACGAAGTGCGAAAAGCGATCGAGATGCTGCCGGAGAAGCAGCGTGCGGCGGTGGTCATGCACAAGTACGAAGGGCTGGAATATTCTCAGATCGCGAAAGCATTGACCTGTTCGGAATCGGCGGTGAAGTCGCTGCTGTTCCGGGCATATGAAACACTGCGTGCGCGACTTGCGCACATGGCTTGAAGACGAGGGAACATGGATTGTCTGATGCATACAAAAGAAGGCGCTGAGATCCTGATGGACTACTGCGCCCGGAAGCTCGAACCGGATCGAGTAGCCGAGATCGACGGGCATCTTGCGAATTGCAGCGAGTGCCAAAACATCGTAAACGCGCAGCGCGAGCTGTGGGAGACGCTGGACCGGTGGACGGTGCCCGACGTTTCTTCAGATTTCGACGCGAAACTGTTCGCGCGGATCGCGGAGGAAGACGCGGCGCCGGCGTGGAGACAATGGATCCGCAGAATCTTCCAGCCGGCGGCTCCGGTGGCGATATGGAAGCCGGTGGTCTCGCTGGCGGCGGCTTGCGCGGTTCTGACCGTGGCGCTGGTGGTGCACACGCCCGAGCGGGCGAGTGATGTTGCGGTGAAGCAGGTACGCGCGGAAAGCGTGGACATCGAGCAGGTGGCGAAGGCGTTGGACGATCTGGAGATCCTGACACCTACCAGCCCGATGTAGACTATGCGAATGCGCGTACTGGTCGCTTTGGCGGCGGTGCTCGGAGTGTGGGGCAACGTGTGTCCAGCCGCGGCGCAGAAAAAGCCGCCCGCGAATCCTCCGCCGCCGGTCGCTAAAGGCGGCAAACAGGGCAAGGGTGGTCAGAATCCCCAAGGACGCGGCGGGCCACAGGTCAATCCAGCACACGAGCTTCAGCGCTTCCTAGGCATGCCGCCGGAGGAAAGGGAGAAAGCGCTGGCGAAGCTGCCTCCGCAGCGTCGCGCCCAGTTCGAGCAGCAGCTGCAGCGCTTCGAAAATATGCCGCCGGCGCAGCGGGAGAGGCAGTTGAGGCGCCTGGAGGAGTTTCAAAATCTGCCGCAGGCGCGGCGGCCGGTGGTGCGCCAGGAGATAGAGGATTTGCGCGCGCTGCCTCGCGCGGTGCGGGTCGACCGGCTGAACGGCGAAGAGTTCAAACAAAGTTTTTCGCCCCAAGAACAGAAGTACATCCGCGAGGCGTTTCCGGGCATCGCACCGAACCCGTAAGTCAGCCCTTGGCTTTTTTCACTTCCGCGACCAGCGCCGGGACCACTTCAAACAGATCGCCCACGATCCCGTAATCGGCGACCTCGAAGATGGGCGCGTTGGCGTCTTTATTGATGGCGACGATGGTCTTTGCGCCCTTCATGCCCACCAGGTGCTGGATGGCTCCGGAGATTCCGACTGCCATGTAAACCTTGGGCGCGACGGTCTGGCCGGAGCTGCCCACCTGACGCTCCATGGGAAGCCAGCCGGCGTCGCAGATGGGACGCGATGCGGCGAGTTCCGCGCCCAGCGCCTTGGCAAGCTCTTCCACCACGGGAATATTTTCTTTCTCTTTGATCCCGCGGCCAACCGAAACAATGATTTCCGCGGCAGTCAGATCCACCGCGCGGGCCGATTCGCGGAACGGAGCTTCGGGTTTTTGCCGGATTTTCGAAGCATCCAGAGACGGCGTGAAGGTCTCCACGGTGGCCGAGCCTGATTCGAGTGAATCCGCCCGCCATGCGCCCGCCTGCAAGGATGCGAAGTATGGCCCGCTTCCGGTCATCCTCACATCGCCGTTCAGCTTGCCTTGAAACAGCAGGCGGACGAATACCGGCGAGCCGGCGTCGAAGCGCGCGGAAATCACGTCGCTGACCAACACTTGCGAAAAGCGCGTGGCGAGCTTGGGAGCGAAATCGCGGACTTGATAGGTGTGAGGGAACAGGATCAGGGTCGGGTTGGTTTTGCGAATCAGCTCTTCGACGGCGGCGGTGTAAGCGTCGGCGGTGTAATCTTTCAGCAGATCGTGCTCGACCGCATATACTTTGGCGATCTTTTTCGTGGCCGCTTCGGTTGCGAGCGCGGCAGCGCCCGCTCCAACGACGGCTGCTTCGACCGGCTCGCCGAGCGAAGCGCCGAACTGCTGTCCTGCGGCCAGGGTTTCCCAGGACATGCGGTGCCATTTGCCGCCCTGCTGTTCGAGAATCACCAGGACGCTCATATGACTCGCACCTCGAATTTCAGCTTCTCGACCAGTTGCGCGGCACAGGTTTTGGCGTCGCCTTCGAAGATTTGGGCCTGCTTGGTCTTCTTCGGCACATAGATTTTTTCGATGACTGCGGTGGCCGGCGGCGGCGTGCCCAGTTCGGCCGGCGTCACGCGCTTGATTTCTTTGGTCTTGGCTTTTTTGATTCCCATCAAAGTGGCGTAGCGTAGCTTGTTGATGCCGCTCTGGATGGTCAGCACCGCGGGCAGCGGCATTTCGATGTTCTGAAACCAGCCGTCTTCAAGCTCGCGCTTCACGCGAAGCGTCGCGCCGTCGACGGCCACCTGCATGATGATGGTGGAATGCGGCAGGCCGAGCAATTCGGCCACAACCACGCCGGTTTGTCCGTAACCCAGGTCGTCCGATTGCAAGCCGGTGAAGAAAAGATCGGGGGCTTCGGCCTTTGCCGCGGCAGCGAGAAGTTTCGCGACGCCCAGCGTATCGAGAGCGTTGAAATCGCCGGATTCGATGTGAATGGCGCGATCCGCGCCTTTGGCGAGCGCTTCCCGGATGGTCTGGGCGGCGCGCGCGGGACCGGCACACAGCGCGATGACTTCGCCGCCGTGCTTCTCCTTCAACTGGAGAGCCTCTTCGAGCGCGTAGGCATCCGGTTCATTGATCTCGAAGCTGAGATCGGCATCTTGAATCCATTTCCCGGAGGCGTCCACGCGAAGCTGCGAGTCTCGCACGGGGACCTGTTTGATGGCTACGATGATTTTCATTTCAGGGTTTCTTAAAGATAAGGCATCCGTTGGTCCCGCCGAAGCCGAATGAATTCGAAAGCACGTGGTCGATCTTCATGGGGCGGGCGTGATTGGGCACGTAGTCGAGATCGCAGTCGGGGTCAGGGCATTCGTGGTTGATGGTCGGGGGAGCGATCTGGTCACGGATCGCCAGGACCGAGATGCCGGCCTCCAGTCCGCCGGCGCCGCCGAGCAGATGCCCAGTCATGGATTTCGTGGAACTGACGGCGACCTTAAAGGCATGATCACCGAAGACGCGCTTGATGGCAGTGGTCTCGATGCGATCTCCGACGGCCGTCGAGGTGCCGTGCGCGTTGATGTAGTCGATCTGGCGCGGTTCGATGCCGGCGTCGCGCAGGGCATGGCGCATCACGCGATAGGCGCCGTCGCCGTCTTCCGAAGGCGAAGTGATGTGATAGGCGTCGCCGCTCATTCCATAGCCGACCAACTCGGCGAGAATGGTCGCGCCGCGGCGCCGCGCATGTTCCAGTTCTTCAATAATCAAGACGCCCGCACCTTCGCCGATCACAAAGCCGTCGCGTCCTTTGTCCCAGGGACGGCAGGCGCGATGGGGCTCGTGGTTACGTTGAGAAAGCGCGCGCATGGCGCCGAATCCGCCAACGGCGAGCGGAGTGATGCATGCTTCCGCGCCGCCGCAGATCATCACGTCGGCGTCGCCATATTTTATGATCCGGTAGGAGTCGCCGATGGCGTGCGCGCTGGTGGTGCAGGCGGTGGCGGTGGCTGAGTTGGGTCCTTTCGCGCCGGTGCGGATGGAAACGTATCCAGACGCGAGATTGATGATGGTGGCGGGAATGAAAAAGGGCGACATGCGGCTGGGGCCCTTTTCAAGGAGGATCTTGTGCTCGCGCTCGATCACTTCGAATCCACCGATTCCGCTTCCGATGTATACGCCGGTGCGATCGGCCTCGTCTGGATCGACCTTGAAGCCCGAGCCCCGAAGCGCAAATTCCGTCGCCGCGATGGCGAACTGGATGAAGCGGCCCATCTTCTTGATCTCTTTTTTCTCGATGTACAGGGCGGGATCGAAATTCTTGACCTCGCCGGCGATACGGCAGTTGAACTGCGAGGCATCGAAGGCGGTGATGGGTTCGATGCCGTTCCGGCCGCTTTTGATGGCTTCCCAGACCGGCTCCGTACCGATTCCCACCGAAGTCAGCAGGCCGACGCCGGTCACTACAACTCTACGTTGCAAGCTTGAATACTCTCCAGTGAACTGATGCGCCGCGATAAGGTTACGACTTCTTTTTCGACTCGATGTAGTCGATGGCGTCTTTCACGGTCTGGATCTTTTCGGCGTCTTCGTCGGGGATGTCGAGATCGAAGGCCTCTTCAAACGCCATGACCAGTTCGACGATGTCAAGCGAATCGGCGCCGAGGTCGTCAACGAAACTGGCGGTGGGGTCGACCTGCGCTTCGTCGACGCCGAGCTGCTCGACGATGATCTGCTTGACCTTCTGCTCAACAGACATGCATCCTCCAGGGATTCTATTGGAAACTCATTGATTCTACCGAGTCGCATCCCGGTGCCGCAACTCAAAGTGGCAGACCGGCGACCACGCCGAGTACCGCCAGTAACGCCAGGAACTGGATCAAGATGGCGGAATTGCCACGTTCCGGCGAATCTTTGGTGAAAATCCGGAAGGCCGCGACCAGCAATAACATGTCCACTCGGGTTACGGCCCAGACGGCCACGGCCGCTACAGCGATGATCCCGCGATCGCGCCGGGCCAATGCACGGAATGCGTGGCTTCCATCGAGAAACCAGATCGGCGCTAGATTGAACAGATTGATCCAGGCTCCGGTGCGCGCGATCGCGCCCCAGACCGGCACTTGCGTGAGGGCCCAAACGGCGAGCGCGGTGAGCGCCGCGCCGGTACCCCATAACGGACCGGCGAGGCCGACCGCAGCGTCCTGCTCAGGGGTCCTCGCGGCCTCCTTTTGCATGATCAACGCGCCGAATCCGGGAATGAACATGGGCGCAGTGGCGGCAATGCCGAACCGACGCAGCGCCGAGACGTGGCCCATTTCGTGGACGAAAATCGACAGCACGAATCCGGCGGCGAACTTCCAGCCCCATCGGGTCCAGTAGAAGCCGAAGGAAACCAGCATGGAGGCGAAGGTGCTGAACTTGGTTAAACCGAGCAACAGCAATTTTCCTTTGGCCAGGATGAACAGGGCCGCCACTTTGAACTTCCACAGGAGGGCGGCGAACGGGCTCGCCTTGCCTAATCGCTTGGCCCATTCGTTTTTGTGGGGAGTCGCGGCGATCTGGGCATCGAGGTCGGCAAGGTGGCCTTGGATGGCGCGATATTGGACGGAATCTCTGGGAAGAAGGGCGAGCGCTTTGCGCCACGAATCGCTCGCGGCGGGCAGGTCGCCGGACTGGGCCGCAATTTTGGCCTGACTCGAAAGGCGCTGCATTTCACTCGATTGGCAAGCTGGGCAGACAGAAGCGGAGTCCGAATTTGGCGAGCCGCAATAAGGGCAGAAAGTCACTTTGATTTAATTGTACGATTCCGCATGAGAAGCCATGTTACACTAAGGTTTTTGGCTTTCCCCTGGAATCAATAGTATCCCCTTGGAGGCAGTACAAGTGGCAGATAAATTGCGACATATATTCACATCTGAATCGGTGACGGAGGGCCACCCGGACAAGATGGCGGACCAGATTTCGGACGCCGTTCTCGACGCGGTGATGACGGACGATCCGACCGGCCGCGTGGCCTGCGAAGTTCTGGTGACCACCGGAATTTGCGTGGTCTCCGGCGAGATCACTACCACGACGTACGTCGACGTGCCGAAGCTGGCGCGAGCGGTAATACACGAGATCGGCTACACGGACGCGGAGATGGGTTTCGACTCGAAGACCTGCGGCGTGCTGAACACGATTCAGAGCCAGTCGCCAGACATCGCGTTGGGCGTGGACACCGGCGGCGCGGGCGATCAAGGGCTGATGTTCGGCTACGCCTGCGACGAAACGCCGGAGCTGATGCCGCTGCCGATCATGCTGGCGCACAAGCTGTGCCGCCAGTTGAGCGAAGTTCGACGCTCGGGCAAGCTGACGTTTTTGCGGCCCGATGGCAAGAGCCAGGTGAGCGTCGAGTATGTCGACGGCCGGCCGGCGCGCATCGATGCGGTGGTGGTTTCCACCCAGCACGATGACGACGTTTCGACGGAAACGCTGCGCGCAGAGGTGAAGAAGCACATTATCGATCCGGTGCTGCCGAAACACATGATCGATTCGGCCACCAAGTATCACATCAATCCCACCGGGCGATTCGTGATCGGCGGTCCGCATGGGGATACGGGGTTGACCGGGCGAAAGATTATCGTCGACACATACGGCGGTATGGGCCGGCATGGAGGCGGGGCGTTTTCGGGCAAGGATCCGACCAAGGTGGATCGGTCGGCGTGCTACATGGCTCGCTACATCGCCAAGAATCTGGTGGCCGCGGGCTTGGCGCGGCGATGCGAAGTCCAGTTGGCCTATGCGATCGGCGTCGCGGAGCCGGTTTCGGTGATGGTGAACACGTTCGGCACGGGCACAGAAACAGAGGAGCGGCTGGTGGAACTGGTCCGCTCGCATTTCAAACTGACGCCTAAGGGCATGATCGATCACTTGAAGCTGCGCCGCCCGATTTACCGTAAGACAGCCGCGTTCGGGCACTTCGGGCGCACCGAGGACAGCTTCAGTTGGGAAGCCACGGACAAAGCGGCCGCGCTTAAAGAATCCGCGCAGCCGGCGGCGGCCGCGAAAAGCTGATTTGACACAACAGGTGACAGCAGGAGAATCGTGGCCCTAGTCGAAGGTTGCAAGCACGCCTTGGAGATCACCGTACCGGTGATCGAGGTGGAGAAGGAAACCGAGCGCGTCGTTGCCGAAATTCAAAAGAAAGTGAAGCTTCCCGGTTTTCGTCCCGGTCACGCGCCTGTGTCGCTGGTGAAGACGCGGTTCGCGGGAGATATCCGGCAGGACGTGCTCGAAAAGCTGGTCCCGCGTTTTTTCCGGGCGGCCGTCGACAAGGATCATCTGCAAGTGGTGGGGGCGCCGGATATTTCGGAAGTGCATTTCCACGCGGGCGAGCCGCTAAAGTTCAAGGCTGAGTTCGAAGTCGCTCCAGAGTTCGAGCTGGGAGAGTATCGCGGCATCGTGGTGCAGTACAACGAGCCCGAGGCGAGCGACGAAGACATCGCGAAACGCCTCGATGAGATTCGCGAGCAGAAAGCTGAGTACGTGAACGAAGAGCCGAGGCCGCTAGTCGACGGGGACTACGCGCTCGTGTCGCTCGAAAGCATTTCGGGGTTGGCGGAAAAGATCTCGCAGGACGAGATCATGCTGAAGATCGGCGACGAAGCGACGCTTCCGGCGTTTACAGAAAACCTGCGCGGCGCATCGCCTGAGGAGTCGCGCGAGTTCGACGTTACGTATCCGGAGGACTACGAGCGAAAAACACTGGCCGGGCGGACGGTTCGATTCCGGGCGACGCTCAAGGCGGTTCGCCGCAAGGAATTGCCAGAGCCGAACGACGAATTCGCCAAGGATCTGGGCGATTATCAAACGCTGGAAGAGCTGAAGAACGCGGTCCGCACGGCGCTCCAGCGCGATCGTGAAGCCAAGGCGCAGGACGAGGCCAAGCATCAGCTTTTGGATAGACTGGTGGATGCGCACGATTTCGCGGTGCCTTCGCGATACGTCGACCGGCAGATCGAGATCAACCTCGAAAACCAGTTGCGGGCGCTGGCGGCGCAGGGCATCGATCCGAAATCGATCAAGCTGGATTGGAACAAAGTTCGCGAATCGCAGAAGGACAAGGCGGCGCGAGACGTGAGGGCGTCGCTGCTGCTGGATAAGATTGCCGATCGGGAGGCGATGTCGGCGACCCAAGAAGAGGTGGACCGAGAGGTCCAGCGCCTGGCGCGGCAGCAACGGGAAGCGGTCGCGGTGACGCGCGCAAAGCTTCAGAAGGACGGCGCCATCGCCCGAATCGCCGGACACATCCGCACGGAGAAGACCCTCAATTTTCTGTTCGAACAGGCGCGCAAGGAAGCGAGCCCAGAGGCAGACAAAGAATCGAAGTAACTCCGGGAGCGCCCGGAAGCGTCCATCTCAAAGGGGAGGTTCTCATGAAGCTTTTCTGGATACTGGCAGCGTTTGCGACAGTCGCCTTCGCAGCCGATGACGTGGTTAGCGCTGTGGCGGGAACGGTGAAAGCCGTCGATTCCGCCACGAAAACCGTAGTGGTCAAAATGGCGGATGGGACGGAACAGACGTTTCATGTCGCGTCGCACGCCACTGTTCATGGCGCGGAAACAGTGGGCAAGGGAAGCGCGGACGCCTATCATGCGCTGAAGGACGGCAACGAAGTGGTGGTGCATTACACGGTAAAGGGCACGGTGAAAACCGCCGACGAGTTCGACCGGATCGGCACGGATGGATTGCATGTCGCCGAGGGCACGGTGAAAGGCATCGACCGCGGCGCTAAAACGATCACTGTGAAAACGGCGGACGGCGCTGAGGCAACCTATCATTTCACAGCACACGTCACGGCGGAAACCGGAAAGGACGTGGCGGAGGGAGCCGTAAAGGCCGGTAAGGTGACGGTCTACTATTCCGAAGAAGCGGGCCGCAAGGTGGTGCACTTCTTCAAGAGCTCCTAGGGGCTCGCAGGCCTCCCTCAGCGGGCCTGACGGGAATGGTCACAGAGCGAAAGTTATTCGAGTTGCGGCAGAAAACGGGTGTCTTCTGGGCCGAGCCGCCTTTCAGGGAGATCGGGGAGAGCGTGATGCCGCGTTGGGGCCCCAGCGCTGCGCGCACATCGACCCGCGCCTTCACATCGTTCTTGTGAGACGCCGCGATGCGATGGCCCTTGCCCTGATCCTGAATCCGGATTCGTCAGCGGTCAAATCGGAGGCCCACCGACCGTGGCTATCGCGTGCGACGACCTTGAGTCTTACGGGATGGTCCCGTGAATCAGTTGGCCGGGCACAGGCGAAAACGCTGCCACGGAAAGCAATTGGCGGCGCGTAACAAAACTCTCTCACAAATCGGCGAAAAAACGCCGCCGTTACTGGTTGTTCACTGGTCCGATTGCGAAGAACGTGGCTGGCGATTTCTGGTTGTTGTATTCCGCCGCGATCCAGGCCCCCGAACGCACGGTGTTGGAAATCCTCACCTCATCCATCGACCCCGCGAAAAACAGATTGTCATATCCCGACCGGTACCCCAGCGAGTTCGTCCTGGCTCCCCCATTCGCGCTCAGACCCCCGCTGAAACTTCCCGACACCGACCCATCGAGATAGTAGCTATAATTCCCCGATCCATCCTGCGCCGCCACAATGTGATGCCACCCCCCCACCCCGATCCCTCCCGTCGACCCTTTGTCGGAGGAATAGCCTGGCTTGTTTACCACGATGTTCCCCGCCGAGTAGTCCACTCCAAAATCCAGCCCTCCGCTCGCGCTCCCGATCACCGCCATGTACGGGTACGTGTTCAGGTTGCCCGCATTCACCCA
>CAWJHI010000099.1:0-11534 GCA_963842485.1 Terriglobia bacterium
GTGTCGATCGGCGATCTGGAGCATCCGTGGCTGCGCGCCTATGTCATCGAATCCGATCTGGGGCGCGTGAAGCTGGGGCAAAAAGTGAAGCTCTCGACGGATTCCTATCCGGGAAAAGTTTACTGGGGGACGATCAGTTTCATTTCGTCCGAGGCGGAGTTCACACCGAAGCAGATTCAGACCAAAGAAGAGCGCGTCAAGCTGGTGTACCGGCTGAAGATCGATGTGGACAATTCGAGCCATGAGCTGAAAAACAATATGCCGGTGGACGCCGAAATCGTTCTATGAGCGTGGTGATTCATGCCGAAAATCTGACGCGCCGATTCGGCGCGCTGACGGCCGTCGATCATTTGAATTTCGACGTGGAGGCGGGAGAGATTTTCGGGCTGGTGGGTCCCGATGGCGCGGGCAAGACCACCACGATGCGGCTGCTGTGCGGGTTGATGGACCCGACCGAGGGGAAGGCGATTGTCACCGGTCACGATGTGTCGCGCGAGCTGGACCAGGTGAAGGACCAGATCGGATACATGGCGCAACGATTCGGGTTGTATAGCGACCTGACGGTGGACGAAAACATGGACTTCTACGCGGACCTGTTCGGCATCATGGGGCGCGAACGCGAGGAGCTGAGCACTCGTCTGCTGAAGATGACGCGCATGGATCCGTTTCGGAAGAGGCCGGCGGGAAAACTTTCGGGCGGGATGAAACAAAAGCTGGCGCTGATGTGCACGCTGCTGCACAAGCCACGGGTGCTGTTCCTGGATGAGCCGACCAACGGAGTGGACCCGGTTTCGCGGCGCGATTTCTGGGCGATTCTGTATCGCCTGGTGCGCGACGGCCTGACGGTTTTCGTGGCGACCGCGTATCTGGACGAAGCCGAGCGCGCCAATCGCGTGGGGTTCATGCATCACGGCCAGATGATTCGCTGCGATACTCCGGCGGCGCTGAAACACAGCTTGACGGAACAGGTGTTCCTGTTGAACTCGGAGGATCACCGCAAGACCATCGCGGCTTTGGAAAAGCAGCCGGGAGTGCTGACGGTGCAGCCGACGGGCGCGGATCTGCACCTGTTTCTGGATCCACAACTGACGTCGCCGGAAAAGCTGGCCGGGATCACTCCGTTTGCATTCCGGCCGATTCTGCCTTCGCTCGAAGACGTGTTCATCGCGCTGATGCGGAAGGAGGAGGTGCGCGATGCTGCCTAAACCGTCCGGGCCGGCGGTGCACATCGAGAAGCTGGTCAAGCGCTTCGGCGATTTCGTCGCGGTGGACAATGTTTCACTGGAAGTTGCGCCGGGCGAGATTTTCGGTTTTCTGGGACCCAACGGAGCGGGGAAATCGACCACCATCCGGATTTTGTGCGGACTGCTCCCACCGACGTCCGGGCGTGCCACGGTGCATGGATTCGACGTGGCGACACAGCCCGAGGAGATCAAACAGAACATCGGATACATGTCGCAGAAGTTTTCGCTGTACGACGATTTGACGGTGCAGGAAAACATCGAATTTTTCGGCGGCGTGTACGGGGTTCCTCCGGAGAAGCTGAAGGCGCGGAGGGATTACGTGCTGGAGATGGCGGGCCTGACGGACAAGCGCGGCATGATGACGCGGCTGCTGGCGGGCGGATGGAAGCAGCGGCTGGCGCTGGGCTGCGCGATTCTGCACGAGCCGCCGATCCTGTTTCTGGACGAGCCGACCAGCGGCGTGGACCCGATCGCGCGCCGCAATTTCTGGCACCTGATCTACCAGCTTTCCTCCGCCGGCCACACGATTTTCGTGACCACGCACTACATGGACGAAGCCGAATACTGCCATCGCGTGGCGCTGATGTACGGCGGGAAGATCATTGCGCTGGGATCGCCGGCGGAGCTGAAGACGTCGCTGGGGACGGGACACCTGTTGAATCTGGAATCGTCGGATCTGCTGGGAAGCATGACCGCGCTGGAGGGGCAGAAGGGGATTCTGGACATCGCGGTATTCGGCGGCGGGCTGCACGTCAAGGTGGAAGACGCGGGGATCGCGATTCCGGAGATTTACCGCATCCTGGGGAGCCAGGGAATTAAGGCGATGGCGCTGGACTCGATTGTTCCGTCGATGGAGGACGTATTCGTCAGCCTGATTGAAAAAGAAGAGAAGGCGGCCGCATGAATTACCGCCGCACTCGCGCGATCGCCCGCAAGGAGATGCTGCACATCCTTCGCGATCCGCGCAGCCTGGTGGCCGCGCTGCTGCAGCCGCTGGTGATGCTGCTGATCTTCGGGTGGGCGCTGAGCCTGGACGTGGACCGCATCCCGACGTATGTGTACGATCAGGATCAAACTCCGGAGAGCCGGGACCTGATCCGCGAATTCCGCGGCTCGCGCTATTTCAACATCGCGGCGGAGGTGCACGACTATCATCAGATCGACCAGGCGATCGACAAGCGGGCGTGCCTGCTGGGCGTGGTGATTCCGGAGAATTTCGCGAAGGACCTGGGGAGCAAGAAAGCGGCACAGGTGCAACTGCTGCTGGACGGAAGCGACTCAAACACGGCGGCGATCGCGCAGGGCTATGCGGAATCCGTAGTCATGATTTATTCGCAGCACCTGCAGGCGCCGATTCAGACGGCCGGCGGAACGGTGATGGCCGCGGTGTCGCCGCAAGTGCGCGTGTGGTACAACCCGGATCTGCTGTCGAGCAATTTCATCGTGCCCGGATTGATTGTCGTGATCGTGATGATCATCGCGGCGAATCTGGGGTCGCTGACCATCGCGCGCGAGTGGGAGAACGGCACCATGGAGCAGCTGCTGTCGACACCGGCGCGGCCGGCGGAGCTGGCATTCGGAAAACTTTCCGCGTATTTCGTGGTGGGCACGGCGGATCTGCTGATCGCGCTGACGATCGGCGTATTCGTGTTCGATGTTCCACTGAAAGGCAGCGTGCTGCTGCTGCTGGCGTCGAGCGCGGTGTTCCTGTTCGGCGCGCTGGGGCTCGGCATTATGGTTTCGGCGATGTTTCGCACCCAACTGATGGCGTATCAGATGGGAACACTGATCTCCTTTTTGCCGGCGTTCCTGTTGTCGGGATTCATTTACTCGATCTCGAGCATGCCGCGAGCGATCCAGCTGGTCTCGCTGATCGTTCCGGCGCGGTATTTCATGGAAGTGGCGCGCGGTATTTTTCTCAAAGGAATCGGCGTCCAACTGCTGTGGTTCAACCTGTTGTTGCTGGTGGTCTATGGCGGGGTGGTGTTCTATTTCGCGGCGCGAAAGCTGCGGCAGAAAGTGGCGTAACGACTATGCGACAACGGCTCCGGCGCATTATCAGAAAAGAGTTTATTCAGGCGTTGCGCGATCCGCGCATGCGGAGCATGCTGTTTCTGCCTCCCTTGATTCAGCTCATGATTTTCGGTTACGCAGCGAGTCTGGACGTGGACAACGCGAAGATCGCATGGATGGATCAGGATCGCACGCCCGAGAGCCGGGAGCTGTTGTCGGAGTTTGAAGGCTCGGGCCGCTTCGTCCTGGCGGGCATGCCGGATAACGATCGCGACATGCAGCGCATGATGGACCGCGGACAGGTGGACGCGGTGATACGCGTGCTGCCGGGATTCGCACGCGATGTGAAGCGCGGGCGCCCGACCAGCGTGCAGGTTCTGATGGACGGGACCAACTCCAACACCGCGGGGATCGTCTCCGGCTTCGCGAGCCAGACCATCGCGCGCTATTCGAACGAAGTGCTGCAACATCAGCAGCGGCAGAAGATGGTGGGCAGCACGGAGGATTCGGGCGGCGCGATTCGTCCGGCGATGCCTCAGGTGACGGCGCGAACGCGCGTGTGGTTCAACCCGGACTTGCGCAGCCGGAACTATTTCATCCCCGGCGTGATTGTGAATATCATCACGCTGGTGACGCTGTCCCTGACGGCGATGGCGATCGTGCGGGAAAAAGAGATCGGCACCATGGAGCAGCTGATGGTGACGCCCATCCGGCCGATGGAACTGATCATCGGCAAGACCCTGCCGTTCGTGGCGGTGGGCGTCTGGGACATGCTGCTGGTGATGGCGGCGGCGATGCTGGTGTTCCACGTCCCTTTTCGCGGGAGCTTCTGGCTGCTGTTTTCGACCACCATGCTGTTCCTGCTGACCACGCTGGGCGCGGGGCTGTTCATTTCCACGGTTTCGAAAACGCAAACGCAGGCCATGATGGCCACCAGCCTGTTCTTTCAGCCGTTCTTCATGTTGAGCGGGTTCACGTTTCCCATCCGCAACATGCCGCAACTGGCGCAATGGATGACATATCTGAATCCGGTCCGGTACTTCATGGAGATTGTCCGCGGCGTGTTTTTGCAAGGCGCGGGTATCGCGGCGTTATGGCCGCAGATGGTGGCGCTGGCGATTTTCGGCGTGACGATTTTGTGGCTCAGCGTGATGCGGTTCCATAAGCACCTGGAGTAGCTAGGCCCGCGGGATTGACCGCTTCCTTTGGTCGCGGCTCGTTTAACTGCGGGGAACGAGCCGCAACTACTGTGCGGGTCGATTCCGGCGTCGTTTCTTCCACCACATCGCTACGCCGCTGACTAACTGAAGCACGGCCATCAGGCTCGCGAGCGACACGACGGTTTTGCTGGGGATTCCAAAAAGGTCGCCAGTGTGCATGGCGCGGTTCACGATCACCATGCGGGCGCCCGCGGGCGCGGTTCGCGAACTTTCAGCGAACAGGACCTTGCCGGTGTACTGATCGACGACGACGCGACTGCGCCCGCCAGGCGTCAGATCCTCGGGAAATCGACAGCGGATCTGGTAGGCGCCCTTCGGTCCGGGCAAGCCGATCTGAAACGGAGTTGCGCCGGGGAAGGCGATGCGCGCGATTTCCATGGCTTGGTCCGGGGTTATCGGTTTTGCGTTGGGCGGGGGCGGCGGGATTTCGGGCGGTTTCGACGGCTGAGAGCTGGTTACTTTGTAAAAGGCGGGCACGGTCGATTCGTCGAAGCCGATCAGCAGGCCAGTGACGGTGAGAATCAGCAGGAACACGAAAGAGAAGATTCCGGTGACGTTGTGGAGGTCGAACCAGAAACGCTTTCCAGGTCCGATGGTGACGCGCTTCAGCGGCCACCACAAGTACAGTCCTGAGAGCAACATGAACAGCATCGCTACGCCGGCCCAGGATACGATGGCCTTGCCCGAGTCGGCGCGATTGCGGATCAGCAGCCGAAGATGAAGCTGGTGCACGTAGCCCAGGAAATCCATGCCGGGGGCGCGCATGCCGAGGATCTCGCCGGTGTACTGGTCGACATAGACCAAACCCTTGCGCAGCGACACTTGGGTGGAAATATTCGGCGACGTGGAGAGCGAGAATCCGCCGATGCGTTCGCCGGGAAACGCTGTGGCGACGGCTTCCGCGATTTCGGCGAGCGACAGAGCGCGGCCGCGCGGGGTGACGTAGGACAATCCGGCGTGGAGCAGGTGATCGATTTCGGGCTCGAAGGCCATGATGCTTCCGGTGGCGCCCAGAGTCACGACGAAAATTCCGGCGATCAGGGCGATGTAAAGATGCAGCGTAAGCAGGACCTTGCGCATAGAGGATTGAAAGCTATCGTACACTCCTACTAACTCTCGCCGAAACTTCTTGGGACAGTTGCATCCGGACTCGCGGGGACGCTCGGGCAAACGTTGTTCCGATAGAATCGTTCTTGGCCAGACAACATGGTGCGTATTGTGCATCTGTTTCTACTTATCGCGGTCGCTGCGCTGGGGCAGCCGGATTCGGCGTTCGACGGCGTTCCCTTCGACAAGTGGCTGAAGGGAGGGCACAATGCGAAGATCGACTGGTCGCTGAGTGTCGATCCGCCGGCGCTCACCGAATTCCAACGGCTGATGACCTCCGTCGCCGCCGCCGTCGACGCCGGTACCGCGGCGAAGTGGCAGTACTCCGGCCCGATGGTGCTTTTCCTCGAAGTTCGCGATCGTCAAAACCGGCGCTACCGGACTCATCTTCCGCTTGTTCTCCCCAAAGAAGCAAATGATTCCGCCGGCTGGAAATGGAGCGAGAGTTTGTGCCTGGTGCCCGGCGATTACGAAATTGCTGCGGCGATCTATGACACGGAATCGAAGGAACACAATCTGCGGCGAGCGAAACTGCACGTTCCAGAGCTTCATAACGATCCGCTGCCGGGCACTTGGAGAGGTGCGCCTGTGGCGGAGAGCGCCGAGCTCGCCTGGCACGATCCACTACGGCTGCCGCTGAAGACCGAAAAGCCGGTGCAGATCGACCTGATGATTAATACGCCGGTCGATGCGGAGACCGGCATCGGCGCGCGCTTCATGGTGACTTCCGAGATGGCGATCCCGAACGGATCGATCACGGCGACCGCCCTTGACCTCGAAAATCGCCAAGTGAAGGCGCAAAACGTTGTGGACAGGCTGGGTCCGAACTCGTTTCTGGGTTCGTTGCCGAAGGACAGCCGGTACATGGTCAAGGCGCATGCGCTCGACGTTGATACAGACGGCGCGCAATTCTTCGTCTCCGAAATCCGGAAGCGCGTGGAACTCGCCGTTCCCGGAACTGAGCATGTGGTCATTATTTTAAGCGACCGGAAGAGCTCGCCTAACGGAGAGAATTTCGAGCCCAGCCAAGCCACGCCCGCACCGGGGACGCGTGTGTTTTATGTCCGATGCAGCCTGCCCACCAACTTTTGGTTGCAGGATTATAGGCGCCGCCCTACCACGATCAACATTCCTGTGATTAGCACTAATAGTGACGTGCCTGGGGTTATCGAGATTCCTCCTCCACCGCCTCCCTGGTATCGCGCCGATTCGTTGGAGCGGACGCTCGACCCGCTGCACCCTCGTCTATTCGACGTGTCGACTCCCCTCGAGTTTCGCCACGCGCTCGCGGCGATTATGAGGGAGATTTCGCAGCAGAAGTAGCAGGAGAGATACGCTCTTGCGGCGGCTTCGGCGATCATCCCTAGAGACAGAGCCCGGCCTTGGAGCGTGAGGTAGAACAATCGGGCATGCGGCGTAGAGATGCGGCGAAAACAGGAGCTTGCGCATAGAGGATTGAAAGCTATCGTACACTCCTAATATGGACTCTCGCCGAAACTTTCTCGGCAAAGTTGCGTCCGGACTCGCCGGGACGCTGGCTGCGGTGCCGGCGAAGGTGCTGGGCGCGAATGAGCGCATCCGGGTGGGAATTATCGGGTTCGGCGACCGGGGTGTGGAGCTGCTGAATCATGTTCGCGCGTGCCCCAACGCGGAGACGGCGGCGATCAGCGATATTTTCACCGGGCAGCTTGAAAAAGCGCAGAAGCTGGCGCCGGACGCGGCGCTGCATCTGGATTACCGGCGGATGCTGGACGACCCGTCGATAGACGCGGTGCTGATCGCGACGCCGCAGCATCTGCACGCGGAACATTTTTGCTCGGCACTCGACGCGGGCAAGCATGTGTATCAGGAAAAGACCATGGCGTTCACAGTAGAGCACGCCAAACGGATGCGCGCGGCCTTCCGGAAGGACGGCGGCAAGCACACGGTGCAGATCGGGCATCAAGCCTGCTCGTTCGGGCATATGCACGACGTGCGGCAGTTCCTGTCCGATCCCGGCCGCGTGGGCCGCATCACCGCGATCAACATGCAGATGTACCGCAACACGCCGCGCGGGAAACCGCAATGGTCGCGAACCGCGCGCATCACGCCGGAGGTGAACGCGGAGAATCTGCGGTGGAAGGCGTTTCTGGGCGAGGCGCCGGCGCGCGAGTTCGACGCGAATCGCTACATGAACTGGCGCCTGTTTGAAGATTATTCGGGTGGCAGCGTTCACGAAAACATGTCGCACCAGTTGAGCTTCTGGTACAAGGCCCTGAATCTTCAGATCCCTAAGGCGGCCAGTATGACCGGGGGCGTATATCTGTGGAAGGACGGCCGCGAACCGCGAGGTTGCGAGGGCACGACTTCATCGGGTTCGAGTTGGACGCCAAGACGTGTGCCTTCGCGCACGAGTACATCAACGAGCCCGCTGTGGAGTCACTGCGGCTGTTTGAGGGCTAACCGATGCTGCCAAGCGTCTCTCAAAAAACCGACCAAGGCGTCCGGCTGTTTGCCCGCGATGGGCAGCGCGAAGATCCGTTTGCCGGACGGCGTGGTGCCCTGGCTGGGCGGTGTACGCAGGTTGAAGGAAAACAACGCGTCGAACTGGCCAGTTCTTTCGATGTAGTCCCGCTTGATCCGTACCTTGAGCTTGTCGTCCTTCTTCGACCGGATGTCCGGTCGACCACCAAGTTCGCCCCAGTTGATGCACTCGCCGTGCGGCGGTGGGTAGCTCTTGGCGTCCATCGTGAGCAAGACTGCAAATGAGCCCGTGCTCCATGAACAACCGACTCGCAGGCACGTCATCTTGGATGCGCTCAGCGATGCTCGACTTGACGTGTGCTGCCCCGAATATCTCCCAGGCGTCGTCACCAGTGCAGCCTTCGATGAACACGTCCACCTTCGTTGCAGTAACGTCGGTGCCGAGCGTCGCTAGAAACCTGTTCGCCTCACGAGCTTCCATCATCCGCAATCTGACGTTCAGCGCGGCAAGGCGAGGCGTGAACACACTCACGAGGGACCGCTCCAAGGCGAAGCCGGATACGCGCTTCCACCTGTTATCGCTCCACCCTAGGCTAAGCAGGCGTCGATATAGGACGTGGTGCCACAAGTCGCTAGGGTTGGCATCCGGGCATGCCATGGCCATCGCTACGAAGGCTTCAGCAACGGCGTCAGACGGGGCGGGGACCCTTCTCAGGAGGCCGTCTAGGAGTGTGAAGGCTTCGCCGAGCTGCCTTTTCGTGACGCCCTCGACCTTAACCCATTTCGACGGGATGCCAGGTTGCGATGACTTGCACTCCAGAAGCACCATCCTGCGGATCGTTGTCCGCTGCGCTGTTGTGGGCCAACTTGCCTACATGGCCGGTGCGAGCCAATTGGCGGGCAGCGCGGGCAATTGGCGGGCAACCCTCAAATGGCGGGCAAAGCCGATTCATGAAACGAGGTAACACCGTGAAGAAGAAATCCGTTCGAGTGTTCGAGAAGCAAGAGGAGAAGTTCGCTCGGATGCCGAAGCCCATACAAGACGTTCTGAGCCCGGCCGTCGACCGTCAGTACGATTCCGGCCACCCAAGCGAAGAAGTCGCGCGAGCTGCGCGTGGTCCGCACCGCGACCAAAGAGAGCAACGGATCGTGAAACGTGATCCGCTCGCCGGCTTCCTTCACCCCGCCGACGCCATCGTTCCGTGCAGCGTATGTGGCGCCACCGAAGGCATCCCGTGTCGATCGGTTGCGAAGGACAAGGACCGGCTCAAGCCAGGCTTCGTGCACTTCGGTCGGCGCGTGCGTCGCTTCCTGCTCACCGGAGGTGCGAGGAGCGTCGAACAGCGTAAGCAGTTCGAGGACGAGGCAGTCAAGATGCTGTGCGAGTACCTCGCTGAGCGGCAGCCATCGTCATGAGCGTCGCATCGGCCGAGCACTCCAAGAAAGCTGAACAAGCTGGGAGAAAGAAGTGAGCCGCAAAGACGGATACTACTGGTGCACCACACCATACGTCAGCGACCGCAAGGCACACTGGTGGCGCTGTTTTGAAGCAATGCGTCTGGCGCGCGTGGCGCTGGAAGGTGCAGCCGACCCCAACGTCACGCGAACGCCGGCAGCGCACTACGCCGCTGCGGTTCGATACCTGCTCGAAGCGCAGCAACAGCGCGAGCTGGCAAAGAGGGCTTACTGCGATACCGTGAAGCGATGCAAATGTGGTCGAACGTACGATCGAACCGAGTGGCAACGGTTGCGGCTCGTCGGCACGCAGGACGATGGCGACGGCGGGCTCCTCGAGCTGCGCAACTGCGAGTGCAGGTCGACGATCTCGGTGGAGTTACCCAAGGATCAGGAGGCACGCCCATGAACCCCACGAAGGAAGACATAAAGGCGATGTTTTCGAAGATGACCGAATCCACCGCCGAGCTTGTGGCAATCATCGCTCCAGCTGTCGGTCACGAAACCACTGAAGCCTTGACCCAAGCGGTTGGTACGCTCGTGGCGGAGGCTCTTCAAACTGGGTGGAACGCGCGTGACGCAAAGGAGGCGCGCCCATGACCACGTTTCGATGCAAGTCGTGCGAAGCAGCGTTCGATCATCCGATCACTACTTCGGATGACGAATATACTGGTCATCACCCGGAACAAGGTAGTTGCGCCAGTCGCTAGGTTCGTGCATTTCTTTGCCTATGGCCGTGTTTGCCCCATTGTTTGCCCCATTGGACTAGCGGGCTCGATTCTTGGAAGAACTGGAGCGTACTTTCCCAGTCCTTTCCCCCATCTTGAACTCGACGTGCCCCCGCGCCCTATCCGCGTGCCCCTTGGCTGTCCCGTAGTCCTTGAACGGTCCAGCGACGACTCGGCCGCCCGGATCGACGGCGATGTAGTCGCGGACAGTATGGTGTGATTCGCTTAGTCCAGCAGTTGGCGAATAGCTTTGCAGAGTCCGCACAGCAGCATCGAAATCGTTCGATGGAACCTGAATCCAGCGCCCAGTCGGGTCGGTATAGTCCCAGCCGTAGTAAGGAATGCCACTAGCATCGAGTATTTCATGCGGAAACATCGCTACATCTGCGTGATCAATGGTTATCGTTTCTGCTTTTTGGCCAACTTCCCGTCGACCTCCCGCATGGACCGTGACGGGCATGACGTAGTAGGTTAGGCGGCGATTGCTAGAATCGTTGACGACAGATCCTAGAGCTTCTTCATTCTCAGGGGAGCCATAGCTCTCTGGATCGTCTAACGTCATAACCAGCGCATCGTGAATGATGTGTAGCTCGTCGATTTCTGCCTTGGTGAAGGTTCCCTTACCGAGCTGGTACTTGTTGCGCCCAATCTTCTTCACCTTCGCGATGTCGGCGTCGAGGTTCGCGATAGCGTCGCGGAAGACCCATGCGTAGTTGGCACCGCCCGATGACGAGATGGCGTAGAGCGGATCACTCTGACCGCCTGTCCAGTTCGGCATCAGCTTGATGGCCTCGTCGTTATAGACTGTGACCCAGCGCTGGTCGCGCTCGTCGCTTCGTACTCGTGTGTTCATCGTCGGCTCCTCAGCTTTCTTTATGACTCTTCGCGCGGCCTGACGGCTTCTCTCGTTGCGCTGACGTTCGCGTTCCCAAGTTTCGGAATCAACCCATCTACCGAGGCTTTCGGACTCAGCGTTCTGTTGGGGAACGCCTCCGAGCCGCACGATCTGCGGCGTACTCTTTTTTGAACGTCTTGACGAACCACTCGTTTACAGCCCGTAGCCGCGCGAATGCCGCGTCTGAACGTGCCTTGGCTGCCCTGTATTCGGGCGTGCGCGTGATCGCTTCCGGTGTCAGACCGTTCGCCAACTTCGGAAATGTTTGCAGGACCGCGCCTGCGGCTTTGCTTTCCTCTTCGCTGTCTCTTTCAACCTTTTCGCTTCTGCGTACGTCATTGTGTTCTCGGGGGAGCGGGCCGAGCGTTGCGGTGGCGATTGCGTCTGTCCGTATCTGCGGCTGAGTGCT
>CAWJHI010000100.1:0-18008 GCA_963842485.1 Terriglobia bacterium
GCGCGGGGGCAGCGGCGAACCACTCAAGCTCCGGCCAGCCGCCGGCTCCGAAGACGAGCCATCGAAAACCATCACGGAGTGCGACGTGCCCGGCGTCGTTCCGCGATAATCTCCGCCATAATACTGAGAGCGATTTCTTCGGGGCCCTCGGCTCCAATGTCGATTCCCGCGGGAGCGCGCAGCTTCGCGAGTTTCCCCGGGTCGGCTCCCTTGCCGGCGAGGTTCCCTAGAATCTCCTGCGCCCTTCTACGATTCGCAACCAACCCGACGTAATCCGCGCCGTGTTCGAACGCCTGTTCGATGGCCTCTTCATCGAACCTGCCGCGGCTGGCGACGACCACATATTTTTGCCCCGAAAGCCGCGAAAAATTCAAAACGCGGAGAACCCGGTCCGCGCCGGACGCCTGGTCGATGCTCAGGAACGGATCGACCACGGTAACCGTGAACTTCATCATGCGGCCCAGGCTCACCAGCCTTTTCGCAACTTCTTCCTGGCCGACTACCACTAACTGCGGCGCGCCTTCGACATCCCGGCCGGTGAGGTCCGCCGATTCAAGCAACCCCGATCCAAAATCTCCGCGCGCATGGGCTTGCTGAAGTTTTTCAAAGTCCACCGGCGTGTCGATGTCGAGCAGTACGCCGATATCGTCGACTGGCTCCTTGAGAATATTTTCTGTGTGGCCGCCAAAGATCGCGCGGCAGCCGATGTCGCCGGCCAGAGTCAGCAACTCCGGGAAAACGGACCGGTCCAGCAGGATTGGATTCCCTCGAAAACCCTGATATACCGGAATCACAATCTGCGCCTTCTTATCGCGGTAAACGTGGATGAGGTGGTCGATGGTGGCGGGCTTCACGAAGGGTTGATCGGCCAGCACCACCAGCGCCGCGTCCGCATCCGGCGAAACCTGCGCGATGCCGGTCCTCACGGATGTTCCCATTCCTTCGCGATACGCCTGGTTGATCACGATCTTCACACCGTCGAGCGGAATTTTCTCGCGAATCGCGTCGGCCGAAGAGCCCAGAACCAAGACGATCTCGCTGACCTGGGAATCGCGAAGATTCCGGAGCACGGTTTCAAGCAGCGTACTGTCGCCGAACGGAAGCAATTGCTTGACGCTCCCCATCCGGGAGGACGTCCCCGCGGCTAGAATCACGGCCGATATCATGGTCGAATTACAGAGCGGTTTATGGAACGCCGCGTCCTCCAGTCAATCCTAGCAGGCTGCCTTAGCGCGGGCATGATAGAGTTCTTTTGAAGGAAGGAGATTCCGCACCATGCATCGTCGAAAACGTTTTTCCTTAGAATACGCCGCGATTGCGAGCCTAACCGGCCTCGCCACGCTGGCTGCCGCGCAGGCGCCGACGCCGGCTCCGTTTCAGGCCCACCAGTTGAAACCGAATGTCTACTGGATCGAAGGCGGCGGTGGCAACAGCGGAGTCATCGTTGGCGACAAAGGCGTGATCGTGGTTGACGCCAAAACCACCGAGGCCGGCGGCAAGCAACTCCTGGAGGAGATCGCGAAGATCACGCCGAAGCCGGTGACGACGGTGATTCTTACGCATAGCGACGGGGATCACGTGAATGGCCTGGCCGCGTTTCCGGCGGGCATCAAGATCATCGCGCACGAAAACAACAAGAAGGAGTTGGAAGAGGCCCTCGCCCGCGGTGGCCGGGGCGCGCCGCCGGCCGAGCACCTGCCCACCGAAGTCGTTTCGAAGAACAAAGAGGATCTCAAGCTCGACGGCGTCAAAGTGGAGCTGCACCATTGGGCGCCCGCGCATACCAGTGGCGATCTGGTGATCTATTTGCCCGCCGCGAAAATTGTCTTCACCGGAGATATTATCGCGATGCAGCTTCCCGATCCGCTGATCCACCTGGAGAAGAACGGCTCGTCGGAAGGTTGGATCGCGACTACCAAGGGAATCGTCGGTCTCAACGCCGATCAGTTCGTGCCGGGACATGGAAACGTGCAGACGAAGGCCGCCATTGAGAAGCGGCTGACCGGCGCCGAAGCCAAACGGGCAAAGATCAAAGAACTGGTCGCGCAGGGGAAGTCTCTCGACGACATTAAGGTTGCCGTCGGCGACCCGCCCCCGGCTCAGGGACGCCCTGGATTTGCCAGCTTCACCGAAGTCGTGTACCGCGAGCTCACGAAGAAGTAAGCTGATACGGATGAACGCGGCCCGGCTTTCCTTCGACAACGTCGAGCGGTACGGCGAATACCGGAAGCTGTATTTCGAGGGGAACTCCTATACCAACACCGACCGGCTCCGCTACGCCGGATCGCTCGCGTGCGTGCTGCGCGAATACGGGGTCAAGACCGGCGATCGCGTGGCGGTGATGATGCCCAATTCGCCTGAAGTGGAAGCGGCGTTTCAGGCGATCTGGATGCTGGGCGCGGCGATCGTTCCGATCACGCCGCAACTGGGCCCGCGCGAGGTTGGATACATGCTCGCCGACGGCGGCGTAGGGCTGGTGTTGACATCCCCAAGTCTGGCCGCGCGCGTCAGCGAGGCTTGCCAAGCGGCTCCGGCGGTTCGGCGTGTGCTGGTGTTCGGACCATCTGACGTTTCAGGCGCGATCGACCTCACGTCACAGGCGGCCTCGGCGCCCGCGATCGATTCGATGGTTGGGCGCGCTGCAGACGACCTGGCGTTGCTACTGTACACTTCCGGAACCACGGGCAATCCCAAGGGAGTAGTGCTGACACACGTCAATCTTCTAAGCGGCGTAGAGGCGGCGGTGCGAAAGAGTCCGGGTATGCCCCGTGAAAGACTGCTTCAGCCGCTGCCGCTGAGCCATGTCTACGGCGTGATCGTGATGAACGTCAGCAACGCGTGGGGCTGGACCAGCATCCTGATGCCGCATTTCGAAACGAGGTGCGCACTCCAGTTGATCGAACAATATAAGGCGACCCGCGTCTCGGCGATTCCAACCATGCTGGTATACCTGATCAATTCGCCGGACCGCGAGAAATATGACACGTCGAGCCTGGCCCACGCTTCTTCGGGCGGGGCGGCCTTGCTCGAGTCGGTGCGGAACGAGTTCGAGCGCCTGTACCATTGCCACGTGCATCAGGGCTATGGGATGTCGGAGACCGCCGCGATCGCCACCGGCTACGCCCATGGAGAGGCTTACAGGCCCGGATCCGTGGGACGGGCGTTGCCGGGGATCGAGTTGCAGATCCGCGACCTTCTCGGCCATCCCTTGCCGCCGGGCGAGTGGGGCGAGATCACGATTCGCGGCCCGGTGATCATGAAAGGCTATTGGAACAATCCGGAAGCGACCAAGGCAGTCCTGGCCGATGGCTGGCTGAGCACGGGAGACATCGGATACCTGGACGCGGACGGCTTCGTGTACATCACGGATCGCAAGAAAGACCTGATTATCAAGGGCGGTGAGAACATTGCCTCTAAGGAAGTGGAGGACGCGCTGCAGAGTCATCCGGCCGTGGCGGAGGTGTCGGTGGTCGGCATTCCCGACGACACCTTCGGCGAGAACATCTGTGCGGCGATCGTGCTGAAACGAGACTGTCACGCGAGCGAGGAAGAGCTGCTGGAGCATGCGGCGCGGTGGGTTACGAAGTTCAAGCTGCCCTCACGGATCGTATTTGTGGACGCGCTGCCGAAGAGTCCGGTGGGCAAGATTTTGAAGCGCGAAATTCGGAAGCAGCTCAGCGCAGCGCGCAGCTAAGCTTTGAGGAAAGGATCCAGTTCAGCGAGAGTCTCGACGGGCGCGGTTTCCTGCAACGAATGTCCACCCCGCAAACTCTTTCCGGAGACGTTGGACGCGCGCTCGCGCCAGGCGGCCATCACGTCGAACATCCGGCCCATGGCTCCGTTGGCGGCCCACAGAGTGAGCAGCGGACACTCCACCTTGTGCTGAATGTCGGCGTCGTCGTGCTCCAGGTCGATGGTGGCCGCGGCGCGATAATCCTCGCACATGGCGTGGACCGTCGCCGGATTCTTGAAGGTGCGGAGGTACTCGGGCCGCGTCTCCGGGCTTCCGCCGCGCATGTAAAAGTCGATGCTGTTGTTGAGCAGGGTTTCCGGGAATGGCGCCGGCTGGATCAGGAAGAACCAGTGATAATACGCCGTCGCGAACTCCTTCGTCACGCTATGAAAGAGTTTATAAGTGGGCACGATATCAAACACCGCCAGCTTGGTGACACGATCGGGATGATCCAGCGCCATGCGGTGACCCACCCGGCCTCCCCGATCGTGTCCGATGAGCGCGAATTTCTCGAAGCCGAGATGCTTCATGACTTCCACGCCGTCCAGCGCCATGGCGCGCTTGGAATAATTGACGTGATTTGCGCCGCCCTCCGGCTTGCTGGAATCGCCGTATCCGCGCAGATCGGCAACCACCACCGTATATTCGCGCGCGAGTTTCGGCGCGAGAATATGCCAGGTCGCATGCGATTGCGGAGCGCCGTGCAACAACAGCAGCGGCGGACCCTGCCCGCCGGACACCGCGTGGATGATCGCTCCAGAGGTTTGCACCTTCGACACTTTGAACCCGGGGAACAGGCGGGCGTCGGCTTCCTCGGCCGCGTCCTGCGCGTGTAGACTTCCCAGGCCCGCAGCCGTGGTTCCGGCGATCAAAGCGGTTGCCTGGCGAAGCCATTGGCGGCGCTCGATTTCGGGCTTTTCTTCAGGCATGTTGGTCCTCCTGCATTTCTCTTATCAGTTCCCGGTTGGCTTCTCCAGCCGGTCGATCACCAGCATCTCGACCGACGCGCGCTGAGTTTCGAGCTTCAACCCGAGGTCATCACAGTTTGGCTGCTTTCTTCTCAGTTGACACGCTCGCCGCCCAAGCCCGCCGCCGGCCGTTGCAAATCTTTGATTTCGACCCGATTCAGATCGCTGATGATCTTCGCATAGGCGCGTGTGATGGCCGTGAGGCCGGTAGGCGGAATGATCTCCGGCGTCTCGTGATCGGAGTGCCAGTACAAGCCCGTGTCGATCACCTGCATGCTGGGCGCATGGGTTTGATAGCGCCCCATCTCGCCGGCCGCAGCCCGCTCCGGAACCGCGTAGGTGGCGACGCCGAAGGAGTCGAACGCCTTCACCACGATCTCACCGAGTTTGGCGCTGCCGCCGACGTACCATGTGAGTGCGGTGGTTGTGTTCGTCTTGCGGATCGCGCCGTTGGCGAGCACCAGTTGCTCCGCCGCCGTGTGTTCGCAATTGATCAACAGTGCGGTCTTCGCGAAGAATTCCTTGTGTTCAGTCAGCCAGCGTCCGCTCAACGCAGCGCCGTCGTGATGGCCGCTGGTGCCGAGAAATAGGATGGTTCGACGGCGCTGCTCCTTGGGAATTTTGGCGAAATACTCGGCCAGCCCGATCATCGTCGCGACGCCGGTCCCGTTGTCGTTCGCGCCTTCGAACCACCCATCGCGATGCGCCACGATCACGACATTCTCGTCCGTGGCGCCGGGCAAGGTTCCCCACACGGTTGCGGTCTTGAGATTCGGAACCATACTCACGGCGAGCCGGATCTTGACGTGCGGCGCAGGCCCGCCGCGAGCCTGGTTGATCATCTCACGCATCGCGATCCCATCCTGCAACCCAAGCGAAAAGCTCGGCACCGCGGTTCCTACCGGATAGAATTGTGTCTTTATATTTCCGGGAACAGCGAGAATCACGAAGATTGCCGCTGCGCCCCGATCGCCAATCCGCTTCCAGGCGCCGCTCGAAATGGTGCTGTGGCGGGAGAAGTAATCGGTGCTGTAGAAGAAGACCGCCTTGCCCTTGAGGTCGCGGCCGTTGAGCTCGCCCTCGGTCGCCAGGCCCACGTCCACCGCTTCCAGATCCAGGCCCTCCGCGGAAGTCGGCGGAGTTCGATACGCGGGCTGAGCCGATCCAAGCTCGAGCGCCTTTGCGCCAACTGCCGCTGAGACCGTCCAGCTTTGGGCCATCCACTGTTCGGGCAGGTCGAACGCCTGCTGATGAACACCCGCCAGACCGATTTTCTTGAATTTCTCTTCGAGCCAGCGCGCGTTTTCGGCATCGGCTTCGGTGCCGCTGATGCGGCCCCAAAACTGCGGATGACCGTTGTCGCGGTAGCGGCGCGAGATGGCGGCCTGGTCCTCCACGTATTCCTTAAGATGTTTGCCGTCGATCGAAGCGTAGGCCTGCTCTGAGGGCAGCAGACGCCAGTTGATGTAGGAATCCTCAAGTACATAAAGAGGTTTCATCGGCTCCTGAGGGGCGCGCGGGGCTTGCGCACAGAGCGCGCAACCGGCCAGAGCGAATGTGAGTGCGCGTTGCAGCATTTCGAACCTCCTTCTACTTGAATAAGAAGCGTATCATCTGCAAGCCGCCGGCGTGACTCTGGCCGACGCAACGCTTTGCCGGCCGGCTATTTCTTGTCGACGGAGAACGCCAGCAATACGTTGCCCGGCATGCCTCCGCTGAATCCATAGCCGGAGTTCACGAACAGCATCCCGCCTACTACCACCGGGCCGGGCCCGTCCATCGCGCCGCCATTCGCTTTTACGCCATTCACTGTGTCGAAGTCGCGGGCGGTTTCTACTTCCCAAAGGATGGAGCCGTCCTTAGTCGAATACGCGCGCAACCGGCCGCCCAGATCGCCGGAAAACACCACGCCGGGAATCAGCGTCACCGCGGCGGATTGAGCCGGGCTGCATCCTTTCCGGTCTCCACACGGCGGAGGCGGAGTCTGCCACACTCGTTCGCCGGTGGCCAGGTTCAGCGCGAACATGCCTCCTCCCGCCGCCGGATCGAACTCGCCGTAGCCTCCGAAGATGGTCTTGTTGGCCGCCGTGCCTGCGGCTGGCCGCCGGTTGCGCACATCGGACAACGCGACGTACACATTGTGATCATCCGCCGCCGATCCCCATTGCACTCCGCCCGCGGCGCTGCCTTTGCCGACGCGCGTTTGCCACAGCACCTCGCCCTGCTGGTCCGGATCCACCGCGTGCACGACTCCGGACTTTTGTCCGGCGATCAGAGCGCGCTTCCCGTTGGCCAGGTTCACCAGAATCGGCGATGAGCCGAAATCGAAGTCCGGCCCCTTCGCCTCCGGGCAATTTCCGCCGCCGGGCCCGCCGCACGCCAAGTTGAATGCGTCGCCCTGCGTCATTTGCCGGGACCATAGGATGCGGCCGGTCTCCAGATCGAACGCCACGAACGCGTCACTGGTTCGCGCGGCTGGATCGGAATACGAATCGCCAGTGGTGACATAGATGGCGTGGCGCTTCGCATCGATGGTCGGCGACGACCAGACTCCCGCGCCAGACGGGCCCCACTGTTGCACCTCGCGGCTGTTCTTGCGGACCTTACCCGGTTCTTCGGGAATCGTGTAGCTTTTCCAGATCACTTTGCCGGTGACCGCATCCAGCGCCGAGAGGCTCCCGCGAAACCTGCAGCACTCGTAGTCGGGAGCCGCACCCAATACCTCCTCGCCCGAAGACACGGGGACATAGAGACGGCCTTCATAGAGCGCCGCTGCGCCGGTGATCAATGCGCCGGGATAATTTTCAACCCGCGTCTTCCATATCAGCTCTCCGCTCGAGGCATCCACGGCGTACGCCTGGCCCCCCTGGTCGCCAAAGTATGCCGCCCAACGGCTGCCGGCGCGGCCCAGGCTGATGGCGCTGCGCACTCCGTTATCCGCCTCGAAGGTCCAATACACGCAGCCCGTGGCGGTGTCCATGGAGTAAACCTTGCGCGTGCCAGTGCCGATGAACACCCGTCCGCCGGCGACCGTTGGCTGCGCGTACGCTCGCAGAGTCCCCGGAATCCCGAACGCCCAGCTCAGCTTCAGCTTCGGTACATCCTCCGCCCGCAAGCCGGCCATCGCCGCCGGTTGGGAGCGACGATTGTCCGCGCCCGCTCCCCATCCATTCCAATGCGGCCCGGCCAGTGGATTCGCGGGCCAGGGCTTCGCGTCGCGGCAGAATGCTTGTTTGGGCAAGGCTTCGCCGCCAAACGCCTTCGCGGTCACGAACTCCGCAACCGAGCGGATTTCCTCATTCGTCATCAGGATGCCCTGGATCATCATCATGCCGCCGGTCAGCGCGGTCTGCACGCTCTCCGGCGACATCTGCTTCAGAGCGTCCGGCTGAGGCGCTCGGCCCACGCCATTGTCGTGGCATCCGGCGCAACGTTTCTTATACACAGCCGATCCGTCGTCCGCGGCGGCGAGGCCGATCAGCAGCAAAACAGCGAGTAACCGCACCTTGGGCTTCTCCTTTTACGCAAAGATTGTACCGAAGGGCGCCGGCTTGTGCTGGGTTGTCGCGGATTACACTGGACTGATGAACGCGACTTCCCGCCCGCGATCCGCGTTTGCCATCTGGATGCAAGCGGCGCGCGTCAAATCGTTCGCCATCTCGTCGATGGGAGTGCTCTGCGGAACGGCCGTCGCCATCCATGACGGGTATTGGAGCTGGCGATTTCTGATCGCATGGTTCGGATCGGTCGCGATTCAAGCCGGCACGAATCTTACCAACATTTCTTACAACTACAAAGGCGGTGGCAGCGGGCCTGGAATCAAGACCGATACGAAAAGCTCGAGCGCGGTGGTTCACGCGGGCTGGCTGACGCCTCAGGAGGTCCGTCTCGGCGGGATTCTCTGTTTCGCTTTGGGGATCGCGTGCGGGCTCGCACTGGTGTGGCTGTGCGGACCGGTGATACTGTGGCTGGGCGTGCCCTCCGTCCTGGCCGGGTATTCCTACGCCGGCCCACCGCTTCGGCTGGGTTATCTCGGACTCGGCGTGGCGACAGTTTTCGTGTTCATGGGTCCGGTGATGATCGGTGGCGCCTATTACGTGATGGCGCTGCGCTTCGCTCCGGATGCTTTCGCCGCCTCGATTCCGATCGGGCTGCTGGCCGCCGGAATCATGCACGTGAACGACATCCGCGACTACTCAGCAGACGTGACCCATGGAAAAAGAACCCTGGCGACGATCACCGGGCGGAGCGGAGCGAGTCACACGCTCGCGTTTATCGATGGCGCCGCTTACCTGGCGACCATCGCCGCGGTGATCGCCGGATGGCTCCCCTGGCTGGTGTTGGCCGTATTGGTGACCATTCCGCGGGCATTGGGGCAGGTCAAGATGGTCTATCGCGAGGATTCCCCGGACGCACTGCATGAAGCCTGGCTGCGCGGAGTAAAGCTGCATACCGAGTTCGGAATCCTGCTGGTCGCGAGCTTGCTCGCGGCCGCCGCGTTCGAGCTGTAGCGGACTAGAATCTCAGCGGCTCCGTGCTTTCAAGCGTAAGCAGCCGCTCGCGAAAGGCATCCAGATACTGCGCCCGCTGCTCTGGTGGGACGCGTGCCGCCGAGTATGCGATGAACGGCGGCAGCACTTGCAATCCGAGAAAATACAGCATGCCGCGGTTGATGTGCAGAAGCAGCTGGTGGATGTCGCCATTTTTCCCTTGCGCAGTGTAGGTCGGCGGCGGGCCACCTGTCGTGAGCGCCAGCATTCCGCGCTTGTGCGGGAAAAATCCGGTGTCATAAGCGCGCCCGAGATCGTAGGAAAATCCCATCGCAAACACCCGGTCGACCCAGCCCTTCAAAATCGCCGGGAGCGAAAACCACCACAACGGAAACTGGAACATCACCAAATCGGCCCACAACAACTTATCCATTTCAGCTTTAAGTTCGGGCGTGTACATGCCGCTCTTATGAGCATGAATCTGCTCGCGCTGATAGCGGAAGCAGGACGGATCCTCGCGTTCCATGAAATCGACCGGGCCCCCGGCTGGATCGAATTTCATTGCATAGAGGTCGGAAACCTGCACGTGGTGGTCCGCCCCAGTCAGGACCTCCACAGCCGTATCCTTCATGGCGCCGTTGAATGACTGCGGCTCCGGATGAGCGTAAACGATAAGAATGTTCATTTGCGTCAGAATCCAAAGCGTAGCGCGATTTGGATCTGGCGCGGAGGCGCTGTCGCACGAATCGTTCCGAAGCTTGCCAAAGGGGCCGGGACCGATTGGCCGAATTGCGTGGGAACCGGACCGATCAAAGTCCCAGAGCCGTAAACCGTATTGATATCGGTGACGCTGAGCGTGTTCAGAATGTTAAATGCCTCGGCCATGGCTTCGGCATGGATCCGCTCCGCAAGGCGAAATGTGCGCGCCAGCCGGACGTCGAAGTTGATCAGCCGGTCACCCCGATAAGTATCGCGCCCGAGCAAGCCCACGCGATCGGTGTTGGCATTCCCGTCGTGATTGACATCCATTCCGGCAAACACGGTATAAAACGTGGGACTTTGAGCCGTCCCGATGATCGCCAAACGGAAATCCCGCAGCCAGCCGTGCACGGGCCCCTCCGCCAGAAATGTGGTGACCAGGCGCTCTGGAACGTCCTGCTTCGAATTGGCGCGCTCCAGGTAGCGCCGATAGGGATCCTGAGGGTAGCCGTTGAGGGAGGGATCGGCCGAATCGTCGATGGTATGCGACCAGGTGTAATTCGCGTTCAACGAATAATGATCCGAAAATCGCTTGACCAGCGTTGCAGTACCGGATTGATATGTCGATTGTCCGCTCGCGTCGAAGAACAGCGACAAGGGCGAAACCAGTGGATCCAGCGTGCGGGTGACGGTCGAGCCGGAAGTGACCGCATAATCCGCGCGGCCGTCGGGCAGGGTCAGGTTGGTGGGCGCGACGTTTCCGCCATACGCACTCGGAAGTTCCAGTCCACGAACGCCGAGGTAGCTGATGGATAGCGTCACATCATGTGCCAGACGCGTGTCCACCTGCGCGTTCCACTGATAACTGTACGGACCGCCGTGATTGTAGCGCTTCACGGAGGAGACGAACTGCTGCGCTGGTGAAAAATTCGTGGGATTCAATACCGGATATATTCCGGTGTGAAGGAATTGGAGCGCCTGCGCCGTCGCCACTGCGGGATTCGAGTAAAACGGATTGTGCAGCACATTGTTAAATACCGCGTAGTTATTCCCCTGCGGAAGGCCGAAATCGGCATCTTGTCCGGCGACCTGCGCGATCAAATAAACCAGCGAGTACGCCTCACCTTGAAAATAGCCCGCGCCGGCGCGCAGCGTCATCCGATCGTTCACGCTGTAAGCGATTCCGGCGCGCGGCTGGACGGCTTTGTAGTAGCGCTCAAAAACCTGCTGCGGCATCAAGTCCGCGTCCCACCGAAGTCCGTAATTCAAAGTGAGCTTCGGACTGATTCTCCATTGATCCTGAACGAACAGCCCAGCGCTGGTTTGCGCGTTCGATTGATGAACAAAGGAGCTGTAAGCGGGTAGATTCGCAGGGCCGCTAAACCCGGCCGGAGCCGGCGGACGGGTGCCATCGGGCGCTTCAGAAAATCCAAACGTCACGACGAACGGCGCAGTGAAGGGAGCCGTGCCCAGGAACGCGCTGAGGTTCGGAAACACAATATACGCCGGATCGAAAGGGTCGTAGAAAAAATGATCGGATGTCGGAGATACATCGCCTCCGGCGCGAATCATGTGATTCCCTTTTACCCACGTGAGCGCGTCGCCGGCTTCAAAGCGGAATTCGGTGTAACCGTCCACCGCGTTGAAGTGCCGGCCCATATCCAGGGTGTTGGCAATCTCCAAATGCGGCTGATCGGTCACCGACGGAAAATTGAAGTCGCGATCCGCGAATTGAAGCATGACTTGGTTAACGATATTCGGGGAGAAGGTGTACGTCCAGTTCAGGGTGCCCGCGTGATCGTCGATGTTCGCGTTTCGAAAATTCGAGGGCGCGCTCAACTGATTGGTCGCGGCCGGAAGATTTGTGTCCCGGTCTTCGTGAAACCGGTAGCTGATGCTGAACACGCTGCGATCATTGGCTTGATAATCCGCGCGCCCGAACGTCGTGTCGTAGTTGGTCTGCCGCAGAACTCCCGCCAGCACCTCCGGCGGAAGGCCCAACGACTCCTTCGCCCGATTAATCGCGCTCAGGTTATTCAGCAGAATCGAAGAGTAAAATGGCGATTCCGCCCGGCGCTGGCCTTCATAATTCAAGAAATAAAAAAGCTTCGATTTCACCACCGGACCGCCCAGGGTCGCGCCGAATTGGTTCTGACGGAGTTCGTCGAAGCCTGCCGGCGCCAGAATATTCCGGGCATCCAGCGCATTATTTCTAAAATATTCATAAATAGATCCGTGAAGCTGAGTAGTTCCTGACTTGGTGACAATGCTCACCACGCCGCCCGTGGCCGGTCCCAGCGCCGGGTCGTAATCGTCACTCAAAACGCGGAACTCGCCCACCGCTTCCTGCGATGGCGTCGAGCGCGCGCGCCCAAATACCCGATTCATGTTGTCGGCGCCATCCACCATCACCAGCGTCGTCGACTCATGCAAGCCCGCGAAGGAAAGATCGATCTGATTCGGCTCTCCCGGAGTGGACGGGTTCGCCACGTTGCTGAGCCCCGTATGGACATTGGGCGTGAGGAGCACGAAATCGAGGAATTGCCGGCCATTGATCGGAAGATCCTCAATCTGCCGGGTATCGATCACTTCACTCAGGTCCGTGCGGGTGGGTTCGGTCGCCTGAGCTTCCGCGACCACGGTCGCTTCCTGCCGGCTTTGCCCGAGAATGAATCGAAGATCCAGCACGGCGCGCTCCGCGACAGTCAGCTCAACCGATTCGCGCACAGGCGCGAACCCTTCCGCCTCGGCCGTGATCTCGTAATGTCCAGGCGCCAGATCGGCGAACCTGTATAAACCTGATTCCGACGTTTTCACGGTCCGGTTTTGGCCGGTTTCGGCCCGATGCAACCTGATCGTGTTGCCTACGATGACTCGGCTCGAAGGGTCCAGGAGAACCCCCGAAAGTTCCGCAGTAGCACCCACCTGGGCTCTTGCGGTCGAGATACAAATTAGAATGGCGATGACAGGAAACGCAAAGCGCATGTATTGCTACGATACGCCATCGCGCAATCGCACTGCAATTCAGATTAAGCGAAATGGTTCTGTCTCAACCCGAAGTCTTGATCGACTCGATGTCGGCCACCATCAACTCGCCGCAGATCTGATTCATCGTCGCGATCTGATTCACAAAATGTTTCGCATCCAGATAATCGATCCGCGTCTTGGTCGACCAGTACGCCGTCATCGAACCCATGGTCGACGCACCCGCGACGCCGATCCGCCGCGCGATGCCGCCCAGTCCGTACCACGGGCCTTGCTCCCCGCCATGAAGTCCCTTGCGTCCCGGGCATTGAACCTGCACCCGTTTCAGCGAATGATCTTTCACCGCCTGGATCGCGATATCTACCAGCTTCTGGTTTTTCGTGATCCACACCGATGACATTTCCATCAAATTTGTCCGGTGATACGGCTTCCCTTCCCCTTCGGCCACCTGGATCTGGCCAAGGTGCTCGATCCCCATCGCCGCGACCACCTTCTTGTACAGTTCCGGATGGCTCGACGCGTAATCCTGGGCCGCGAACGCGCGCTCGGCGCCCGGCATGTAGTGGCGGCAATCGTAAAAGATCATCAGCGTGCGCGGACGCTCCGCTTTGGGGATGTGTGAGAAGTATTTCACCATCGCCAGAATCCCCAGCCCGCCGTTTTCCTGCGAAATCGAGGGTCCGTCGGTGTGGGTGATCAGCAGAATCTGCTCGTCGTCCGCGGTTCCGTACTCTCTGCCGGGCAAATAGCCAAAAAGTTGATAAGCCTCGGCTTCCTCTGTTTGCGAGATGAGCCGTACCTTGGCGCTCTTTCCCGCCATGGCGATTACCTGCGCACCGGTATCGCGATCCAGGTAGAGACTCGGCATCGAATGCAGCGCGGGCACGCCGAACGTGTACACGCCGGCCAGCGCGTCGTAGGAGAGCGGCATGACGATAAGCGCTGCCACCGCACCGGCTTTGGTCAGCGCCGGAAGCGCATTTCCAAGGCCCATGATCGGAAACGGGCTGAGCGCCGCTTCTTCAGAGCGCGGCTTCAGAGGATCCGGAAATGTCCCCGGGTCCGAAAGATATTCATAATCGTCGGTCCCGGTGCTGCCGCCCGCGCCGCGTGCTTTCACCACGATCGCGATCTTGCCGTGGAGCGATTCCGCGGGCATCCCTTCTTTGTAAACCACCAGCTCGCCCGCGACGCCTTCTTCCGGCGTGCTTCCCGAGTTGCACCCGGAACTGGCGACCTTGATCTTTTTCCCGTCGACGTGCAGAGACCAATTGGAGTCGTCGGGAAACTCAGTCGTGGACCAGCGTGTGAACTTCCAGGAATTGCGGTAAAGGTCGACCGCGCCCGCCTCACGCAATCCCTTCTCCAGAATTTCGAGATAGTTCTTCCAGGACGGCGATCCGGTCATCGTCGGTCCGCCTTTGGAGTCCTTGGCGACATGCCAGGCGTGGACTTCCTGCGGACTGGCCATGAACTTAGGATTGACCTTGGTCAAATCCGCGGTTGCGGCGACATCGGCTCGCGCGGTTGTGAGCGTGACGCCGGGAGCCAAAGAAACGGCCGCGCCTAAGCCGCGAATAAATGTTCTGCGCTTGATTTCGTTCATCGCGAAGCTCGTTTCTCTCCGAAGCGGGATTGCTCGGCCGCGGCAATGGTGGCTTCCGCATCGGCCTTGACAATATAGCCCGCCTTGAGATTTTCGTTAGTGATTTTCTTTACCGCGGCGACGTAGGCTTTGTGCGTAGGATACAAAGCGGTCAACCGGGCTTCGTCGAATTCGACGTGCGAGCCGTACAGCCGGCAGAATCCCGTGCCGCTGTTTTGTCCGGTATTCTGCGCCGTCGGAACCGCTTGCGCAGCCAGGCGGATTCCTCCCAGCGCGTTCCCCGCTTCATCGCGCACAATCGCCGGAGGCGCGCTCGACGAAAACTCGATCGGCGGCGCCGGCGGGGGCGGCGTTCCGTCCTTGATCCACTGAACCATGTGATCGAATGCCGCGTTGAAAACATAGTGAAACGGCACCTGACTGTAGGCGGGACGGTCGCAGGTGCCCGCCGCGGCTGCTCCTGGAGGCATTCCGGCATTCAGTTTTCCAAGCTCCGTGAAATGAATGATGGATTGAGAATCCACGTGCGACGTTCCGGCCACTTCCCAGGTGCGCAGCTTGTCCGTGTCCGGCTGGCGCTGAGCCGGTGGACGAACATCCGTTTCGGAGAACGTTTTGAAGACCTTGGTATCGATGTCTCCCCGAATCTTGCCGGCGCCGCCGTGGAGCATCACGGCGTCGAACACGGGATTCAGCGGATGAACCGAATTGACGTAAATCGTCAATCGCCCGGCTGATTGAGAATGCCCTGTCGCGATCACTCGCTCTACTTTGAGGCCACCCATGACATCCGTCTTGCCCTTGCCTCGAATCAGCAGCGCCGCTTGGGTGAAAATGTCGTAGGACAACTCATCTTTCGAAAACTTGCCGCCCTCGGTGACGTTGAGCGCCGCATAGCGATCCGGGCTCCATCCCTTTAACGCGTTCACGCCGACGCGCTGCGCGGAAACTCCGATCCACGCATAACCCGCTCGGACAAAATGGTCGGCGGACTGGAACCAGTCCATTTCCAGATCGCGCCCCCCGGTCACGTTGGTCCATTCGATTACAGCCGTTCCGTTGAACTTCTTGGCCGACTCCGGGCGGCGGACCACCATGCGCGTCTTATAAGGATGCCCGCTGTCCAACACCGTGGCCGTCGCCTCGGGCGTAATGTTGTATTGATTCGCGGTTCCTTCAACGAAAAACTCCTCCTCGACGTAGCCCTTTGCGGCGAGGTCAATCGCGCTCGGGTTAAATGGATAGCCGTGAGATGGATCGGGCGGCTTCGCAGTATTACGCACAGGCCCGGTGACGTTGGGTGGCGCGATGGCTGCGCCCATCCGAGGCGCTGTCAGAATCACTGCGGCGACGACGACTGATATGCGGAACATTTCGACCTCCTGCCTGATGGCGTGACCGGCCGTCCGGTAGGTTACGACAGACGGACGATTCAGGTCAAGCCACTCTGGATGAACGCGCTGACTTTTCGGATCGTGAGCTACTTGCGCCGGGGCCGGAAAGCCGCGCAGTAAGTTGTGCCGATCACCACCAGTACGCCACCCCACCACACCGGCGCATGCAGTTCCGCGAGGACCGTCGAAGGAGGGTTGGACCATTCCGCCAGCCCGCTCATCAGGATCAGTACGCCGTAGACGTCCACCAGTACGCCCACGAAAAACCAAACCGGAATCATGACGTGCTGTTTCATAGGATCACCAGAAAATCCACTGGAGAATAAGAAAGATCGCGATGGCCACGGCAGCCCAAAACGCCGGGCGCGCCAACAGCTTGAGTTGACCCTCTTTCGGCAGAACGGTGAGACCGTAGACCAATCCCTCCAGCTCGGAATCCGGCTTCGGCCTGGTCCCCAGGCTTACGGCAATCGTCACGATGACGCCGATCAAGCAGGACCACAAGGCTCGATACATATCTTCAGCGAGCGCCTTGGCGTGCGGCGACAACGCGATGATCCGAAGCATGGCGGGATTGAGCTTCACCAGAAAGAACATGCCGACCGACGACAGTGTTCCAGCAAGCAGGCCGCAGAATCCTCCCGCCTCCGTAACCCGCTTCCACAGCATTCCCAGAACCACCGTGCCGAACAGAGGCGCGATAAAGAAGCTGAACAGCGCCTGCACGTAATCCATGATGCTGGCGAACCCCATGGCCAGATACGCCGTTCCAATGCTCACCACCAGGCCGATGATCATGCACCAGCGGCCCATGGAAACGTAATGCGCGTCGGAGGCTGTCTTGCGCAGGAACGGACGATAGATATCGTAAGTCCAGACGGTGGCGAACGCGCTGACATTTCCCGCCATGCCCGCCATGAATCCGGCGACTAGAGCCGTCACTCCCAAGCCGAGCAGGCCGGGACCGAAATATCGCGCGAGCATCAGCGGGAGCACTTCGTTGTAGCTGTGCTGGCCGGCCTGCAGACCGCTTTCGGGGACCAGGTGCTCCGGCAGCAATGCCAATCCCAGCAGGCCAGGAAGAATCACGATCAGTGGCACGGCCATTTTGAAGAACGCGCCGATCACCGGCGCCAGTTTCGCCGAGCGAAGGTCCTTGGCCGAGAGAACGCGCTGAACCACCAGAAAATCGGTGGTCCAGTAGCCCATCGAGATCACTGAACCCAAGCCGAAAACGATTCCGGTCCAGTGCATGCCCATCGGATTGTCTTGAAAACGGCCCAGCGTGGACCACAGATGCGTAAAATCCTGGCCCGGGAAATTATGTTGAATGCGCGCCACCATCCCGTTCCAGCCGTGTGTTTCGATCAGGCCGAATACCGGAATCAACAGCGCGCCGAGCCAGATCAGAAAGAATTGCAGCACTTCATTGAAGATCGCCGAATACAGGCCTCCGGCGGCGACGTAGATCCCGACGGTCAAAGAAGAAACCCAAATGCTGAAATGAATGTTCCAGCCGAGCATCACCTTCATCACCACGGCCATGGCGTACATATTGACGCCGGACATCAGAATGGTCATCGCCGCGAAGGTGACGGCGCTAAGGCCGCTCGCCGCACGCCCGTATCGCAATTGCAGATATCCGGGAACGGAGTGCGTCTTCGAAATGTAGTAAAACGGCATCATCACGATTCCCAGAAACACCATGGCCGGAATCGCGCCGATCCAGTACCAGTGTGCGGCCAGAATGCCGTATTGATAAGCCGAGCCGGCCCAACCCAGCAATTCGAGCGAACCGAGATTCGCCGAAACAAAGCTGAGCCCCGCCACCCACGCCGTCATTTCGCGGCCGGCCAGGAAAAACTCCTCGCCGCTTTGTGCGAATCGCTTGAGATACAGCCCGATCCCCAGCACGGCGAGAAAATAGATCGTAATGATCGCCAGATCGACGCCGCTCAGTGAGATGACCCGTGGTGCGTTCATTTAAGTAAAGAAGACGCGGCCGCGATGTTGTCCGATCCGGATCTGCACCAGCCGGTGCGCGATCAACTCATGCAAAGTTAGCAGTTCGCGGTGGGCTTGCGCCAGCGCGTCCGCCTCGACCTTAGCAATACGTACTCGTTCAGCGTTACA
>CAWJHI010000101.1:0-14946 GCA_963842485.1 Terriglobia bacterium
GACCGCTCTGTCCGGTCTGGGCCTCTGCCGGAAGCTTCTAAACGGCGCGCAGCTCCTCGGCCACACGGCGCAGCCCCTCGCGAAGAAACTCTTCGCGTCCCCCGAGCCAGATTCGCACGTATCCTTCCACCCCCAGTTGCTTGCCTGGAACGATCAGCGTGCTCTGGCGCGTGCGGATGCGCTCGCACAGCTCCACCGATGGGATTCTTGAGTTGTACTTCATCAATCCGATCGCGCCTGCGTGGGGTTCGCGCCATTCCAGGAATCCGTCGAAGCTACCGACCCACTCCCGCGCGATTTCGAGATTCGTGTTGAGCACTGCCCGCGTCCGCGCGTAACATTTTTCGCGATTCTCGGCTGTAACGGCGATTCTGGCTAACTGGTCGGACAGCTTGTTCGGCCCGATGGTCAAGTAATCGTGCTGTGCCCAGCAATCCGCGATCACCTGCTTCGGGCCCACGATCCAGCCGACGCGCACGCCCGGAATGCCCCATGCCTTGGACAATCCGCTAGTCACGATGACGCGATCGCTCATGCCCCAGAAGCTCTTCGTGCGCGGACCGGCGGCCTCGGCGCCCTGATACACTTCATCGGCGATCAAGTAGGCGCCCACGTGCTCGATTCGCTCGACGATCCGTTTCATCGCGTCGTCCGAGAGCACCGAGCCCGTGGGATTATTCGGATTCGAAACGTAGACCAGGCGGGTCCCGTTCTCCACCGCGTGCTCGAATTCGACCCAATCGGGCTCCCAGCCGGCATCGGCGCGGAGACGAAACGTGCGCACCTGCGCGCCCAGGCTGCGCGGCACGCCCCACAGCTGCATGTAGTTCGGAGTTTCGAGCGCGAAGCCGTCGCCGGAGCGAATCTGGCTCAACGCCACCAGATAATTCGCCTCGGAGGTCCCGTTGGTCACTTCCAGGTGATCCACTGTCGCGCCGGGATAAAGTTTTGTGAGCAGCTCGCGCAGCTCCAGCGTGCCGTTGCCCTGGCTGTAACCGAGCGGCACGTCGAGAAACGCGTCCAGGTCGAAGCCCATTTCCATCAGCTCGCGCAGGGAGAGCGGCCGCACGCCGCTTTCGCTCAAATCGTATTCAACGATGTTCTCCCACGTCGACTGCATCCGTTCCATTTCAAAGGTTTCGATTTTCATAGATTGCCTCCGCTATATACAGGTCTTCCACGCCCAGCCCGGTGAGATCCGCAACCGAGCTTTTAGCCGCACCAGGCCGTTCGAGAAACTTTCCGATCTCGACAGCGCGCGAGCCCTGATCCGTCGCGTGCTGCAACTCGCCAAGCCGTTCACACTGTGCCAGGGAATCCACCAGCAGGAGCGATGCCTGATGCAAAATCGCGGGGTCCAGCTCCTGCTTGCCTTGCGAATCCGCGCCGACGGCGGAAATGTGCGTACCCGGCTGGATGTCGGCGATTCGCAGCAGCGGCTCGCGCGCTGCCGTGCACGTCACGATCAGCCGCGTCGCCGCCGCGACCCCGGCGGGCGACCCGAGCACCTCGACGTTTGGGACAAACTCGCGAATCTCCTCCGCGCATCGCTGTACGCGGTCCGGCGTCCGGCCCCACAGATAGACTCGCTGGAGCGGCACAACCGCGGCATGAAAGCGCGCCGTCAGTCGAGCCTGTAGGCCGCTGCCAAGGATCCCGATGCTCCCGTCAGTGCGTCCCAGAGCCCGCGCGACCATCGCCGAAACCGCAGCCGTGCGCACGTCGGTCAGGTGGCCGTCGTCGGCGAGATACGCGACTGGCTCGCCCGTATCCGTGGACGCCAGCAGCATCATGCCGTTGCTCGCGCCATGGAACGTCGCCGCCATTTTCAGCGCGAAATATTTCCCGCCGCGCCGGTAGCTCGATTTCACATGCACTTCATTGCCGCCGACGTCCAGATGCATCGGCATGGGCGTATCGCATTCGCCGCGCGATTGCGCCATCAAAGCGTCGCGCATGCAATCGATCACCGCCAGATCGCGAATCCGCGGGCGGATCTGGTCCAGCGTCAGGAATCGCACAAAATTCTCTTCACCGCTTCCGCGCTCACGTTACGCCCCGAAATCACTACCACGACGGGCTCTGTCTGAGTCCCGATCCTGCCCGTCAGGCAGGCGGCAACGGTCACCGCCGCCGTCGGCTCGATCAAATATTGATGATTCGCGAGCATCCAGCGCACGCCTTCCAGGATCTCATCTTCAGACACCAGCGCCACCCGATCGACCAGCGGTCCGAGCACTCCGAACGCGAGCGCTCCAATGCCTCCCTCCACTCCCGCGGCCATCGTCTCCACTGCGGGAAGCCTGGTGATTGCGCGTCCCGCGTCGAGCGACATTTTTAGCGCCGGCGACAACGCGTGCTGGCATCCGACGATGGTCCCGCCCGTCTTTTTGGCATGAAACGCGAATCCGCCGGAGAGCCCGCCGCCGCCCACCGGAACGATGAACGCTCGCGCGGAGGGCGCGTCTTCTAAAACTTCCATTGCAACGGTGCCGCCGTTGGCCGCCATCACCGCGTAATCGTCGAATGCCGATAGAAAAGTCCGCTTATCGGCGGATGCCATCTGGCGCGCCCAGTCTTCGGTGTCGTCATAACCATCGAATTCCGAAACCCGGACATCCGCGCCCAGCGCGATCATCGCCTCCAGCTTGGAAGTGTCCACTGACCGGGGCACGCAGATGACCGCCCGGACACCAGCTTCGCGCGCCGCGTATGCCACCGCTTTCCCATGATTGCCGGCCGAGCACGTAACCACGCCGTCCCGCCGTTCCCCGGCGGTCAGCTTGGAAATGCGGAACAGCGCGCCGCGAATCTTGAACGATCCGGTCAACTGCATCGATTCGAGCTTCAACCACACCGGCACGCCGAGCATCCGCGATAGGCCGGGCGACGCTTCCATCGGAGTGCGCCGGATTCGCCCGTGAAGAAACGCCGCCGCCTCCGTGATCAAGGCAGCCAGGCCGCTATGCGCAGTAGTCAATCGCCGCCTCAGCCAGAATCGACGCCATCTGCGCCACCGATTCCATCTCCACCCACTCCACCGCGGCGTGCGCGCCGCCCCCGCCCGGCCCCATCACCACCGTTTCGATTCCCGCCGCCTGAAGCAGCGCGGCGTCCATCCACGGCGTATCACCCATGTACTCCGGCTCGCGTCCCAAAACGTTCCTGGACGCACGATCGAGGGTCCGCACGATCCCCGCTTCTCGCGCCACTTCAAACGGTTCCCGCACGAAAAACGCCCGGACGCTGGCCTGAAACGAGGGATCCGCTGCTGACAATTTCCCGACAATCGCTTGCAGTTCCCCGACCGCCTGCGCCTCCGTCTCTCCCGGCACCGTGCGCCGCTCGATTTGCAATTTGCAGGAAGCCGCGTAGGTGCTCAACCCGTCGCCGCCGCGAATCGTCGCTGCATGCAGCGACGGCGGCCCCACCAGCGGATGCGGAGGACGCGCGCGCAGCTCGCGCTCCAGCTTATCCAGCTCCGCGAGAAATCGCCCCATGCGCATGTTTGCGTCGATGCCCTGCTCGAATCGGCTGCCATGTGCGGCCCGGCCCTTGGTCTCCACATCGATCCACAAGTAGCCTTTATGCGCCAGGCAAATGCGCACCGCGGTCGGCTCGGTGACGATGGCCGCGTCGGTCGTCACGTGGCGAATCAAATCGGCCGTTCCCAGGCTGCCGTACTCTTCGTCGGCGACCGCCGCGATCACCACATCGCCGCGCAGCTTCGTAGACGAATCGACCAGCGCCTTCACCGCCGCCATCTGTGCGGCCAGGCTCCCCTTCATGTCGTAGCTGCCTCGGCCGAACATTTTTCCGTCGCGAACCGCCGCGGAAAACGGATCGTCCATGCCGTCGACGCCCACCGTATCGTAATGCGCATTGAGCATCAGGCTCTTTCCGCCGCCCGATCCGCGCAGAGTGCCGGTGACGCTGACCCGTCCCGGCTCCGGCTCAAACTTGCGCACGTCGAGTCTCATCGCGCCCAGCGCGCGAGCCATGTATTCACCGGCCTCCGCTTCACCCCGGCCACCCGCCGCCAGCGTCGGATTCACCGAGTTGATCCGAATCAGGTCCGCGAGCGTCGCGAACAGATAATCGCGGTCTATTCTCATGGCTGCCGTTGATATGCGACTTTCCCGCCGACGATGGTGTACTCTACGTCCGTCTTCAGAATGTCGTCTTCGGGGACGGTCAGAATATCTTTCGACAGCACCGTGATGTCGCCCAGCATCCCCGGCTTCAGCCGCCCCTTCAGCTTTTCCTCGAACGCCGCATACGCGTTCTCCACGGTGTAGGAGCGCAGCGCCTCCATGCGCGACAATTTCTGCGCGGGATAGAAGGCTTCGCCGTTCTTCATCTTCCGCGTCACCGCCGCGTAAAAATTGGCGATCGGACTCACATCCTCCACCGGTGCGTCGGTTCCGTTGGTGACATGGGCGCCCGCGTTCATCAGACTTCGCCACACATACGCGCCCTCCGCCGCACGCTTTTCGCCCAGACGCGGGATCACCATCGGCCCATCCGAGGTGCAGTGGACCGCCTGCATCGACGCGATCACCCCGAGCTTTGCGAAGCGCGGGATATCCGCCGGGTCCAGGTGTTGCGCATGTTCGATGCGCCACCGCAAGTCTTGCTTCTCCGGGTGCTCTTTAAATGTCCGCTCATAGAGGTTCAACACTTCGCGATTTCCGCGGTCGCCAATCGCATGAACGCACAACTGAAAATCGTGTGCCATGGCGATCTGCGCGGTCTTTTCGATGTCCGCCGGCGATTCGGTGGCGCTCCCGCTGGTCGACGGCAGATCCGAGTAAGGCGCCAGCAGCCACGCCCCCCGCGTGCCGAGCGCGCCGTCGATCTGCCGCTTGATTGCGCGCACCGTCAGATGATCGCCGCCGAGCCCGACCATGTGGACCCGGTCGATGTCGCGCAGGATCTGGTCGTTCGGTTCGCGCAGCATCACCCACAGGCGCAGCGGAAGCGTCCCATTCGCCGCGCGCCGCTCAAATCGTTCGATCACCTCGGCGGGCGAGCCGGCGTCTTGAAACGTGGTGATCCCCTTGGACACCGCTTCCTCCGCCGCCAGATCGATTTCCTTTTGAGCGATGGCGTCGCGTTCCGCGGGAGTGCGCTTTTGAAGATCGCGGCTGCGGGCGTCGTTAATGAGTTGCTGCGCCCGCTCATTCATCAACCCGATCGGATTGCCGGAGGCGTCCTTCATGATGTCGCCGCCGGGAGGATTGGGCGTATCGCGCGTGATGCCCGCGGCCTTCATCGCCGCCGCATTCACGAAAATAGCATGCCCGCTGGCGTGCGTCAGCATCACCGGATTGTTCGGTGAAACCTTGCTTAACGCGTCGTGAAGCGGAAACCCGTTCACGTTGGGAGTGGGTTTCACGTCCCATTTTTCCTGATGCCAGCCGCGCCCCACGATCCATTCCCTTGGCTTGGCTTCGCGCGCCGCCGCGGCCACCATCATGACGATTTGTTCCCAGCTCTTCGCGTCGCGCAGATTCAAGTTAATCTTCATCTGGCCGACGCCGGTAAAATGGCCGTGGCCTTCAATGAACCCGGGAATCGCGAGCTTGCCGCCCAGGTCGATCACCCGGGTTGACGGCTGGATCTGCCGCGCAATCTGCGCATCCGTGCCGAGGGCCACGATTTTTCCGCCCGTGATCGCGATCGCCTGTACCTGCGGCGCGGCATCATCGAGCGTTACGATCTTGCCATTGCGAAGAACCAGGTCCGCGGCCGGCGCCAACAGAACCGACAGGAAGAGAAGAATGCAGCGTGGCATTTAGCTTTCCATCATATCGTCCAACGCGGCCCCCAGGCGCCGCAGGCCTTCCTCCAGCGGCTCGAAATCCCCCCCGATGCCGATCCGGAAATGGTCTGGCATTTCGAAGAATTCGCCCGGCACAACCGTCGTGTCGTACTGATTGCGCAGCAGCTCGCACAGGCGTCCCACGCTGCCGCGCAGCAATTTCGGAAACGCCGTGGTGCCGAACGGGAACCGCGCCGCGTCCAGCTCCGCGCGGCTGTCGAAGAACCGGTGGAGCGCCGTGCGATTCTTATCCAGGCGCGCGCGGACATGGGCGAGAATCCGCGGCAGCTCCCCGAACGCGATCACGCTGGCCAGCTCCGCCAGGTGCGCCGGAATCACTCCTAACAGATCGTTCAGGCGCCACATCGCCCGCGCCAACTCTGGCGCCGCGACGATCCAGCCACATCGCAGACCGCTCAAACCGTAGACCTTGGTCAGGCTGGACGTGACCACGAACTGATCGCCCAACAGCGCAGCCGACCGCGGCGCGCGTTCGAAAGCCGCATCCAGATACACCTCGTCCACCAGCACGCGCGGACCAATCTCGCCGATCGCGCGAATCGCCGCTTCGTCCGCCAGCGCACTCGTCGGATTATTCAAATTCGCGATGACGATCAGCTTGGTCCTCGGAGTCACCGCGCGCGCCACCGCTTTCGGATCCAGCGCGAATCCCGATTCGTGCGTGCGCGGGAAGCGTGTGATCGCCGCTCCCATGTGTCGCGCGGCCGCCAGCAGAAGCTCGTACGTCGGATGCTCGATCAAAACTTCGTCGCCCGGCTTCAACAGCGTTGCGAGCGCCAAGTAGTTCGCCATGGAGGTCCCCGTGGCAGCCACTACGCGCTCCTCCGTCACGCCGCAATGCGTGGCCAGCGCCCGTTGCAGCGGCTCATACCCATACTTGCTGGGCCCGCTGATTTCCAGATCCTCGATCTGAATCGGCAAGTCGCGCAGTTTCCAATGCGCCACTCCGCTGGTCGCCAGATTGAACTGCGCATGTGAGCGAAGCTTGGCCCACGGCATATATTGCGAACTCAAGATTTTCTCCTCCACACAAAATAGACTGGCACGCCGGTGAGCAGAATCGCCAATCCGATCGCGCTGTTCGCCGGATATTTGTAGATTGTGCCCGCCACCACCAGGAAGCACGCCAGGACAAACGCGGCGGTCGTGAACGGATGCCCGGGTGTTCGAAACCCCGCGGAAGCAGGCTGGCGCAGTCGAAACACGATCAGCGAAATTCCCGTCATGCCAAACAGAATGAAGTCCACCGATACCACGTAGTTCAGGATCTGCTCATAACGCCCGGACACGGCGATCACCGCCGCCACCACGCCTTGCAGCGCGATGGCGACCACCGGCGCGGCGGTGCGTGGCGAAATCCACGCCACGCTGCGAAAAAATAAACCGTCCTCCGCCATCGCGAAATACACTCGTGGCGCCGTCAGCATCCCCTGGCTCAGGAATCCCAGCGTCGAAACGGCGATGCCTATGGCGATGAACCGCGCCCCAGCCTCGCCCATTGCGGCCCGCATGACGGCGGAGGCAGGGGTGTGCGTTTCCGCCAGGCCGGCCGCCCCCAGCGCGCGCACGTATACGTAGGTCACCGCCAGGTACAACGCCACCACGCCGATCACCCCGATTACCAGCGCGCGCGGAAGATCGCGCTGCGAGTTTTTCATTTCCGCGGCGACAAAGCTGGTGGTCTGCCAGCCCCCGTAAGCGAACAGCACCGGCGTCATCGCGGCGCCCAAAGACGCCATCGACACCGGATGATCCAGCCAGGCGTTGGTGGAAACAGCCGGACGTGCAACCAACACACCCACGCCCACCAGCACCCCGATCGCGAGAATCTTCAGGACCATCAGCGTGCTCTGCACATTCGATCCGGATCTGACTCCCAAGCAATTCACGACAGTCAACGCCCCCAGCGCCGCCGCCGCGATCCAGGCATCTGAGACCGGCACTCGCGTGATTTCAAGCAAGTAGCGCGCAAACGTCACGGCCACCGCCGCCATGCCTCCGGTTTGCGTCACCAGCAACAGCGTCCATCCATACACGAATGCGACGGACGGATGAAACGCATCGCGCAGATAGGCATACTGCCCGCCCACTTCAGGACGCCGCGCGGCGAGCTCCGCATACACGAGCGCGCCCGACAGCGCGACCGCCCCTCCCGCTGCCCACGCACCCAAAATCAGAAACGGTGTGTGCACCTGCTGCGCCACCACGTAGGGATTAATGAAGATCCCCGACCCGACGATTCCGCCCATCACCAGCATGGTTGCGTCGAATAGCCCCAGGCGCCGGGCAAGTTTCACTTCGCTACTGTAACATCTATAGAAGAGGTCCCTATGAAACCCTTCAGCTTTCTCGTTGCCACGGCTCTGACCGCGACAGCCCTTGTCGCGCAGCAGCCGCCCGCGCAACATACACAACTCAAAGTGGGCGATGAAGCACCCGATTTCACGCTCAAGGACACCAACAACAAAGACGTGAAGCTTTCCGATTATCGCGGCAAGAAGAATGTGATTCTGGCGTTCTTCCCCGCCGCATTCACCGGTGGTTGAACCCGCGAACTCACCGCCTACCAGTCTGGTATTGGCAAAATCAAAGAAGCGGATTCACAGGTTCTGGCCGTCAGTGGAGATTTCATAGCGACCCTCAATCACTGGTCCAAAGAGCTGAACGCAGACTTCCCCATGCTCTCGGATTACAAGCGCGAAGTCATGAAACAGTACGGCGTGCTGGGCGCCACATCGTTTCTGGCCAACCGTACGACGTTTGTGATCGATATGGACGGGAAAATCGTCGAGATTATCGAAGGTAATTCGGCGATCGACCCGACCGGCGCGATCACGGCGTGCAGCCGCTTGAAGCATTAAACCCGCAGGCGGACGCCGATCCGCGCTTAAATCCACGCTTGCATCCATGTGGATCGGCGTCCACCAGCGGCCGTCATTCGTATCTCAACGCTACCGTCGGATCCACCTTCGTAGCCCTCAGCCCCGGAACGATGCACGCCGCCGCGGTCACCGCGATCAGCAGCACCGCCATCGCGGCGAATGTGACCGGGTCGAACGCGCTGACCCCGAACAGCAGCCCGCTGATCAGCCGCGTCAGCGCCAACGCTCCCGCAGCGCCCACTGCGACCCCCGCCAAAGCCAGGCGCAATCCCTGGCCCAGCACCAGCCCCAATACATCGCCCCGCTTTGCTCCCATGGCCATCCGGATCCCGAACTCCGTCGTCCGCCGCGTCACGGAATACGAGATCACGCCGTACAATCCCACCGCCGCCAGGACCAGCGCCGTCCCCGAGAACAGACCCAGCAGCGTGGTTAGAAAACGCGGGCGCGATCGCACGCCGTCCATCACTTCATCCATCGTCTGGATCTGCGAAACCGGCAGCGACGGATCGATCGCCCGCACCGCGCCCCGCGCCGCCGAGATCAGCGACCTTGGGTCCCGCGTGGTTCGCGCCACCAGGTATGCCTGCCGGGGCTGGTATAACTCCTGCCGGTAGGGAAAAAACAACTCCGTGCCCGCCGGTTTGTCCAGGCCCGCATTTTTCACGTCCGCCACCACCCCGACAATCGTTACCCACGGGTCCTGGAAACCGGGCCGCACTCGATGGCCGATGGCGCTTTCATTCCCGTAATAGGTGCGCGCGAACGTCTCGTTGATGATCCCGCTCGGCATAGCGCCTTTCGCGTCGCGCTGGTCGAAGAAGCGGCCGTCGATCAGCCGGATTCCCATGGTTTCGAAGAAATGGTCTCCCACGTTCTGCCAATAGTCGATGTTGTGCCCCGGCCCGTTGGGCACCGGAGTAAAGTTTTCGATCTGCGTGTCGTTGGCGTTGATGAACCGCTGCGGAAGAAGCCCGGTCATCAGCGTCATCGATTGCACGCCCGGGATCACCGATACTTGTTCCTGCACGCGTTGCCAGAACCGCGTGATATCCGCAGGATTCGGATAAACCGTCTGCGGCAGATTGATCTGCATAGTGAGTAGTCCACCGGGCTCGAATCCGGCGTTCACGTCGCTCAGTTTCCAGAAGGCCCGAATCATCAGGCCCGTGCCGATCAGCAGGATCAGCGCCAGCGCCAATTCGCTCGCCACCAGCACGGATCGAAACCGGTTCGACGCGACCGATCCCGCCGTACGCCCGCCCGCTGCCTTCAGCGCGTCATGCAACGTGCCGGCGGCGATCTGCGCCAGTGGCGCCATCCCAAAAATGAAGGCAGTCAGCAGCGACACGCCCAGCGTGACGCCCAGCACCACCGGATCGATGTTCACCTCATCCGCTCGCGGGATGCTGGCCGACCCGGCCGCCACCACCAGCTTCAATCCCGCCACTGCCAGCCCCAAGCCTACCCCCGCGCCCGCCAGCGACAGCAGCAGCCCCTCCGTGGTGAACTGCCGGATCAGTTGCGCCAGCCCCGCGCCCAGCGCCTTGCGAATCGCGATCTCCCGCTGTCTCGCCTCCGCGCGCGCCAGCAACAGGTTGGCGACATTCACGCATGCGATCAGCAGCACGAACGCCACCGCGCCCATCAGCGTCCACAGCGCCGGCCGAATGGTCCGCACCACTTCGTCCTGCAATCCATAACTGACGATGGGGTGAACGTCCGGGCTGAAAGGATGCTGCACCGCCCCCAGAAGCGCCTTCGATTGCGCCACGTGCACCGCGATCTCATCCTGTGCCTGCCGCAACGTGACGCCTGGCTTCAATCGCCCCAGCAGGAACAAGAAATGGCTGCCGCGCCGCTTTGGATCGGGCGGACCCAATTGCAGCGGCTGCCAAAGCTCCGGCGCGGGAAGGGCCCCCGGCGGAAACGAAAATCCCGGCGGCATCACGCCCGCAAGATTCGCGTTGCGCCCATTGATCTGCACCACTTTGCCGATCGCCCCGCGATCTCCTCCAAAGGCCCGCTCCCACAGCCCGTGCGAGATCACCACCGATGGCGTCGCGCCCTGAATATCGTCCTGCGGCGTGATGACGCGGCCCAGCTCCGGCGGCACGCCGAGCGACCCCATCAGCCCGCCCGTAATCGCGCAGCTATTCACCCGGATCGGGTCCGCCGCGCCCGCCAGATTCACCCCGCCCGTAGCCCACGCATCCAGCGTCTCCCAGGAGTGTAAGTCATGAGCCAACTCGTCATACTCCGGCGGTGACGTCGGGAATCGCCGCAGCCCGCCATTCGGAAAAGTCGGAAATTCCGTATACAGCCGGACCAGCCGGCTTGGATCCTTATACCCCAGGGGCCGCAGCAGCACTGCGTGGACCACGCTGAAAATCGCACTGGTGGCGCCGATTCCCAACGCCAGGCAAACCACCGCGGCGGCCGTGAATCCCGCGCTCTTGGCCAGCATCCTGACGGAATACCGAACGTCTTTGAAAAATGTAGACACGGCTTGTTCCTCAAGTTATATACGCGCTAAGGACGCAAGGGTTACGCTTCCTCGTGAATTTCGAAGCTGGTGACAATCTCCACCGTCGGACGGAGGCTCGCCGAGACCCCGCAATATTTCGTGTCCGACAGCTCGATGGCCTGTTTCACCGCCGCTTCCGACAGGCCGCGTCCGCGCAGAATGTGCCGGACCTCCATGCGGCGGAAACTGCGCGGATGTTCCTCGCGCTGCTCGCCGCGGACCTCGATCCGGTAATCGGTCACCTGCTCGCGCTTCTTCTTCAAAATGGAAATGACGTCGGCCCCGGTGCATCCTCCCAGCGCGACCAGCAGCAGTTCCAGCGGGCTCGACGCCGCCGACCGCTGCCCGTCCAGATCGAGAGGAATGGCATGCCCCCGCGGCGGAATCGCGATGAAGAAGTCGTTGCCTGCGTAGTGCACTGTCGCATACGGATTTTTCATCTCTCCAGGTTAACTCCCGCCCTTGGTTTAAACTAAGGATTCATGTCTGACGTACTCTCGCTGTCGCAAATCCAGGCCGCCCGGCAAAGAATCGCTCCCTGCATACGGCGCACCCCCCTGACCCCCAACGCAACGCTCAGTGAGCGCCTGCGCACCAACGTCTACGTCAAGCTGGAGGTCTTCCAAAAGACCGGCGCCTTCAAAGTTCGCGGCGCTTTCAACAAAGCCCTGAGCCTTCGACCCGAAGAGCGCGGCAAAGGCATCGTCAGCGTCAGCGGCGGCAATCACGCGCAAGCCGTAGCCTACGTGGCCCGCGCCCTTGGCCTGAAGGCGCTGCTGCTGATGCCCGAATCCACCCCGCGAAACTACGTCGAAGCCACACGCGGCTACGGCGCTGAAGTGAAATTCGCCGCTAACGCTTCCGCCGCATTCGCCGCTGTCGCCGAGTATGAAAAGGACGGCTGGGCCTACATCCATCCCTTCGACGATCCCCTGGTCATGGCGGGCCAGGGCACCCTCGGCCTGGAGATCCTCGAAGACGTGCCGCAAGTCACCGACGTCATCGTCAGCATCGGCGGCGGCGGATTCATCGGAGGCGTCGCCACCGCGGTAAAATCCTTGAAACCCGCCGTGCGCATGTGGGGTGTCGAGACCGAAGGCGCCGATTGCATGTCCAAATCCCTGGCAGCCGGCAAGGTGGTGACCATGGAAACCATCACCTCCGTGGCCCGCACCCTCGGTGCGCCCGCGCCCAGTGAACGCACCATGGAAATCGCCAGCCGCCTGCTTGAAAACATCACCATCGTGCCCGACAAGGAGGCCGTGGCGAGCCTGAAATTTATCCTGGAGCGCCTAAAAGTCCTGACTGAGCCCGCAGCCTCCTGCACTCTTGCCGCCGCCGAGCGCCTGCGCGATCATTTTTCCTCCGGCCGTCACGTGGTTTTGGTTCTGTGCGGCGGAAACGTTTCGGTCGAAGACGTTTGCCGCCTCTCCACGCAATTCGGTGTGTAGCCGCCCTTGGCGATCTCATTCCTTTTGGGCTGACGCCGCTCGCGCGAGGATCTCCTCGATCACGACAGTCTTGGCATCGGCGTAATTCTGGACATACTTCCACTCCTTCGCGGCCAGGGCCAGTTTGGTGCGCGCGTACAGATCGCGATCTGCGGGATTGCCGCGCAACCAGTCCCGGAACATCAGCATGCGATCGATTTCTGGACAGTCGAACGAGAATACGTGCAGGTTCATCTCCGTGTCCGGCCCCTTGAACATCCGGTGCTCGTACCAGTCGGCCTCTCGGATCCGAAGCACGTAGCCGGCAGCCTCCAGGGCCGGCGCGTACGCGTTTTCATCCGCCGAATCGGGTACCACCAGGAGCACGTCAATGACGGGTTTTGCAGCCAGGCCAGGCACTGACGTCGAGCCGGTATGCTCAATCCGCAACGCCCGGCGCCCGAGCCTGGCGCGAATTCTGTCAGCCTCACGCAAAAACAGCTCCGGCCACTGCGGGTCGTAATCCACCATCGGGATTCGACCTGACCATGGCTTCAACTCCCCGATCGTGTGAGCGCGGATCTGCTCCTCGGTGAGCGGCTGCGTCTGTTTTGGCATGGTGGCTTGATCCCATTCTACGAATGCATTTAACTTTAACAATGTGCTGAAAAAGGGGTCTGACCACTCTGTCCCCTACGATAGACAAGTCCCGCCGCCGATACCAGTGGCAGTGGACAGAGCGGTCTGACCCCCTTTTCAGCATCCTCAGGAATAAACCAACCGCCCGCGCAGTCTTCCACTGCGAATGGGCAAATTCATCCTAGAAAATCACGACAACGACGGCATCGACCGCCGTGGATTCCTCGAATGCATGGCCTGGGCCGGCACCGGCCTGCTGGTCAGCTTCAGCGGAGGCATCGCACGCAGCCAGTCCCTGCATGGCGAACATCCGGCGAAGTTCGACCTTCAGTTCGTCCAGATCAGCGACAGCCACATCGGCTTCAACAAGGACGCGAACAAAGATGTCTCGGCGACGCTCCAGGAAGCCGTGAACCGCATCAACGCGCTCCCTGAGCCTCCCGCGTTCATCCTCCACACCGGCGACATCTCACACCTCTCGAAGCCCGAGGAGTTCGACGCCGCCCAGCAAATTCTCAAAGGCGCCAAGGCCGGAGAAATCTTCTACGTTCCCGGCGAGCACGACGTCCTTACCGATAACGGCAAAAGCTATCTGGACCGCTACGGCAAGAACACCAAGGGCAACGGCTGGTTCAGCTTCGACCAGAAAGGCGTGCACTTCATCAGACTGGTCAACGTGATGGACCTCAAGCCGGGCGGCCTTGGGTCGCTGGGCAACGATCAGCTCGAATGGCTCGAGCAGGATCTGAAGGCGCGCTCGGCATCCACGCCTATCGTCGTTTTCGCCCACATCCCCTTGTGGACCGTCTATCAGGATTGGGGATGGGGCACCGGGGACGGCATGCAGGCGCTTTCTTATCTGAAGAAGTTTGGATCCGTGACGTACTGAACGGCCACATTCATCAGACCATGCAAAAGACCGAAGGCAATATCACCTTCCACACGGCGGCCTCCACGGCATTCCCGCAACCCAAGCCGGGAGCCGCTCCGTCTCCGGGACCCATGAAGGTTCCCACGGATCAGCTCCGCGGTTTGCTGGGCCTGACCCAGGTGAACTACGTGCGCGGCAACCAGCAGCTCGCCATCATCGATTCTTCGCTCGATTCCGCTGGCGCCCTGGCGTCCAACGAAATCAAGATCGACAACTTCAGCTTCATGCCTGTGGCGGCCAAAGTCGCGTCGGGTGCCGAGATTACCTGGACCAATCACGACGATATTCCCCACAACGTGATCGCCACCGACAAGAGCTTCGGGTCGCCGGTGCTCGACGCCGGCGAGAAATTCACGCGCCGCTTCACCAAGCCGGGCGAATACAGCTACTACTGCTCGATTCACCCCAAAATGACCGGACAGGTCATTGTTATGGAATGATTTGGCCATTGACTGTGATGCAATAAGAATCGGTGGCTGATCCCGCAAAACTCGCGCGCTTCGAGCAGGCTGTCATGCCCCACTTCGACGCTGCCTACAACCTGGCGCGCTGGCTCACGCGCCGCTCTGAGGACGCCGACGACGTGGTGCAGGAGGCCTATCTCCGCGCCTTCACCTTCTTCGACAACTTCCGCGGCGGCGATGGACGAGCCTGGCTGTTCACCATCGTCCGCAATACCTGCTACACCTGGC
>CAWJHI010000102.1:0-61333 GCA_963842485.1 Terriglobia bacterium
CCCGCTGGACAACCAGATCCGGATGCGCGAGTACCGCAGCATTTACGGATACGCTCCGCTCGGACGCTATGGGATGGGGGTGATTCCGTCGATACACATCATCGTCAAGAACGGGAACGTGACGCTGACTGGCGTGGTCTCGACGGAGGCGGACAAGCAGATGGCTTACATGCGCGCCAATGGAGTGCCGGAGGTTTTTTCGGTGATCAATCAGATTCAGGTGGAGAGATAAGGTCTTGGATCGCCTGGACGCAGTCACCCCATTCTCGCGAGCATGAAGCCGCGAGTGGATCCAGGCATGATCCGCCGGCGGCCCGTTCGCCTCCTGAACGGGCCGCCGTTTTGCGTTTAATCGGCGACTGGCGCGGGGACTTCCTGCTGGCCGCGCAAAGGGAGTTCGCGGAGGACCAGATTGAGCAGCACGGCCGAGCACATGATGACGGCCCCCACCAGGAAAATCACCTGAATCCCGTGGACCAGGGAGATGCGCACGTTGTCGAGCAGCGTGTGCAGCAGCTTTAGTCCCCCGGGGTAGCGCCCGAACCCGGCGTCGAGTTGCGGCCGGATCAGCGGAAGCAGCAGCGGATTGTTAAACGGCTTGAGCGCGATGGCGGGAGTGCCGTGCGGAACCGCGTTCGTGAAATCGCGCTTGTACATGGTGAGCAGGACGCTTCCGAACATGGCTACGCCCACCGTGCTGCCGATCTGGCGGAAGAATTGCGTGGATGCCGTGGCGGTCCCCATGTTGTGGCGGGGCGCGGCGTTCTGCACGGCGATGGTGTAGACGGGCTGGACAAATCCCATTCCGATGCCCGAGAGCACCATGCCGAGGACGACCATGGAGTGACTGGTGGACGCGTCCATGGACGCGAAGACGATCATGCCGCCGGCGATCAACACGGATCCGGCGATCGCCAGCCTCTTGTACTTTCCCGGTTCGCGAGACGGTCTGCCCGCCGACGATGTTGCCGGTGACCGCGGCCAGCATCATCGGCGTCAACAGCGATCCGGATCGCGTCGCGGAGACTCCCAGGACGCCCTGCATGAACAGCGGCAGATAAATGATCACGCCGAACATGCCGATGCCGACGACGAAATTGGCAATCGAACATACGCGGATGATCGGGTCGCGAAACAGCGACAGCGGCAGCAGCGGCTCCGGCGCGCGCGTTTCCACGTAGAGAAACGCGACCAGCATCAGCGGCGGCGGTCACCAGCAGCCATTCGACGCGCGGCGACGTCCATCCGTAATCGGTCACCCAGGTCAGCGCGAGCAGCAGCGGGACCAGGCAGGCGATCAGCGTGCCGACTCCAGGCCAGTCGATGATCCGGCGCACTCCGTGCGGTTTGAAATTGGGGAACTCCAGATAAATCGCGGCAATCGCGATGATGCCGACGGGAAGATTCACGTAAAAACACCAGCGCCAGGAATAATGATCGGTGAGCCAGCCGCCCAGCGTCGGACCGAAGATGGATGCCGCGCCGAATACGGACGCGAATAAGCCCTGATACTTCCCGCGCTCGATGGGCGAGAAAATATCGCCGACGATGGTGAACACCAGTCCGAACATGATGCCCGCACCGAGCCCTTGCAGTCCGCGAAAGACGATCAACTGACCCATGCCGTCGATGGGCAGGAAGTTCATGTTGCCGGCGGCTCCGCACAGCGCCGAGGAGCCCACGAAGACGATCGCGCCCAGCAGGAAAAACCATTTCCGCCCGTAAATGTCGGATAACTTGGCGAACACGGGAACACAAATGGTCGACGTGAGCAGGTACGCCGTGGCCACCCAGGGATAGCGGTCGAAACCGGCGAGCGAGGCGATGATTCTCGGCTCGGCGGTGCCCACGATGGTCTGATCCAGGGCCGCGAGCAGAAGGCACAGCATCAGCCCGGCCATGGTGCCGAGGAACTGCGGACGGGTAAGGCGAATGAAACCCGAGGTATAAGCGGTTTCTGCGGCGGTCCCCATTTATTGATTGTAGCGGGTGATGCGCGGATTCGCTGAAGATACAGATAAATCCGTGTCTTCGATGGGTGCCGGTGGCCGGGCAAGTGCTCCTCTTCATGTGAATTGGGCGCCACATCACAGATCGCTCCCGTTTCGGCACCGGCTGTAAGTAAGCCGAACGACGCGCCGAACCCGCGCCGGACGGCAGCGAAACCTCCTTTGAAGCTTGCCGCAGGACAGGTCAAAGCGAAGTCCCGATTTGGAAATATCGGCGAGATGGCGGTGCCGCTCGGGGTGCTCGGAATCGTTCTGGCAATGATTTCGCCGATGCCCGCGTTCCTGCTGGACATACTGATCAGCGCGAACATTACCATTTCGGTGGTGGTTCTGCTGGTTTCGATGTATATCACGCGGCCGGTGGAGTTTAGTGTTTTTCCCACCTCGCTGCTGTTGCTCACGCTGTTCCGGCTGGCGCTGAATATCTCGTCTTCGCGTCTCATTTTGCTGCACGGAGCCACGGGAACGCGCGCGGCGGGGCAGGTGATCGAAGCGTTTGGCAATTTCGTAGTCGGCGGAAACTACATCATCGGCGTGGTGATCTTCCTGGTCCTGATCGCGATTCAGTACGTGGTGATCAATCACGGCGCGGTGCGCATTTCCGAGGTGACGGCGCGCTTCACTTTGGATGCTTTGCCGGGCAAGCAGATGTCGATCGATTCCGATCTGAACTCAGGGCTGATCGATGAGACAGAAGCGAAAGCGCGGCGCAAAATGCTGGCGGCCGAAGCCGAGTTCTATGGCGCGATGGACGGCGCCACGCGATTCACCCAGCGGGATGCCGTCGCGAGCATTCTGATTACGTCCATCAATATCATCGCGGGATTTCTGATCGGCGTATTTCAGCATGGGATGGATATTAGCCACGCGCTGAGCACGTATACCATTCTGACCATCGGCGACGGATTGGTCACGGTGATTCCAGCCTTGATGGTTTCCGTTTCAGGTGGGCTGATTGTCACGCGCACCAGTTCGGAAGGCAAGGTCGGCGCGGACGTGAAGAAGCAGATCTTCAGCAATCCGCAGCCGCTGATGCTTTCCGGCGCGGTCCTGGTGGCGATGGCCGCGTTTCCCGGTCTGCCTACGGTTCCTTTCTTACTCCTTGGGAGCGGAGTGGGTTATGCGGGATATCGTCTGCGCCAAAAACTTGCCATCGCCGAAAACGCCCAAGTCGAGTCTTCAGCCACACCGGCGAAGGAAAATCTTGAAGCGCTCCTTAAAGTTGAGCCACTGGCGGTCGAGGTGGGACTGGGACTAGTCAAGCTTGTGGAAGGCGCACAAAACTCGCCGCTGCTCCGGCGGATCGCGGGAATCCGCCGGCAAATGGCGTCCGATCTCGGCTTCATGGTGCCGCCGGTCCGCGTGACGGACAACTTGCAGCTTAAAGCGGGTGAATACGTGGTGCTGCTGAAAGGCGCCGAAGTCGGGCGGTTTGAGCTGCTTCAGAACTGCGACCTGGCGATTCATCCGGGCGGCGCGCCGCAGCCGCTGGAAGGCGTTCCGACTCGCGAGCCGGCGTTCGGAATCCAAGCGCTGTGGATCAAGAGTGAAAGCGCCGACCATGCGCGATCTAAAGGATACACGGTGGTCGACGGAGTGAGTGTGCTCGGGACGCATCTGGCGGAACTGCTGCGGCGACATGCTTACGAACTACTCTCGCGTCAAGACACCAAGAATATTCGGGGAACATGCAGTTGACAAAGCATTGGATCTAGAATGAAAATAGATCGTGACAGGCCGGAAGGGTTCGGGCTAAACTTTCCTCGTGAGGAGAGGACAGCCGAGACGTTGGGCAGTGTATCCGTACACGGATCGCGAACTGAGAGTGATCGAGATGCGCGTAAGCGGGATACGGGTGCCGGAGATCGCGACGGAACTGCGTCTATCGCGGACGGCGGTATACAATCGGCTTTCGCGGGTCTACCGGAAGGCGGGATTGAAGGGCGTGGAGGATCTGAAGGATTGGGCGATTCAGAACGGATTCGACGAACCGTTACCGCTAGAGCGCCCCGAGGATCTTCCGAGGCGCGAACCGAGGCGGACGAAGACGCGGATCAGGATGCGGCGTTTTCCCCCGCCCGTACTGCGCTGAATCCGCGTACCCAGACGGCACGCCATAGAAATGGTATTATTCTTCCAGTATGGACGAAAACACGCCGCGCGCTGAGGGGAATGCCCGGATTAATCAGATCAAAAAGGATATTACCGGCCCAGGGCTGGCACCTGCAGTACTTACATTGGGTTCCCTTGTCTGGCGACTCACTTCTGTGGCGTCGAATATCGATTTTCTCATATCGCTTCGCGAGGAGAAAATTACTTTGATATTCAATTTTGTGATGGCGTATGGATGGTGGCTTTTCGCTGTAATCGGTATTGTCTGGTTCATCGCCGTGCGGGGCAAGGCGGCTCCTACCGTGGGGCTTGGTCTAGTTCTTGTGGTTGGTCTTCTATCATTCATGTCGGGAATGTTGCTGGCAGTGCGTGCTACGGGAGGCGTTCCGAACGTGGTTGGATCTTGGGGGCCGACCCCAACTGGCTGTAATGCCACTATCGATACCAGCAAGCTGCAATCCTTCAGGGACAATTATAAAATCGCACTCGTTTGCGGGCTTATCGATCCAGCCGCCGACATTATGGAAGACACTAGGATAACGGTGAGTCCACTTTTCACCATACTTCCAGTTCCGGTTGCAATCCAAGTCCAACATCGGGCAGACATGGTCGAGTATATGGCGACCCCGAATCGCCAAATGTGGTTTTTTTTTGCGGTGTTGTTACCCGAAGGAACACAAACCAGTCAAATTACGAGACTCTCTGATGTAAAGCGACATAATGGGAAGATTTTACGCGAGGGATTGTTTCAGTAACTAGGCGGCAGCATCTCCCTCCCACCGAGGTTTTTGCAACGGGGCGTTAGCAGGCCCCGTTGCCGACCCACGCTACAACGGCAGGGCCGAGCGGTCCAGGAATGCGACCGTTTACTTTTTTTTTTTGCGTACGTGAGGAGTACGAACGCTCCCACGACGACCAGCAAGCCCAATCCAGCGATCAGCAGGACGGCCATTCCTTATGCCCATAATATAGTGGCGTTAATCGTGGAATCCTCTCACACAAGTAGTTGTCAAAAACGTGAGGATTTGGAGATTGCCTACCAGAAAGCGATCTCCCAATGGGCGAGTTTGGGCGGAACATACCCCCGTGCGGATATACCTTCCTGCCGCCGTTGCCGCGAAGCGAGATCTGGACGCCTTCAGATCTTCCCCAGAATCCTTATAATTAGCGGAACGTGCATAAGATAATATTATAGTTACGGAGATGTGCGCCTGTTTCTTCAATCATAGCAGCGACTTATAGATAATGATTTCCACAGAAAAAAACGTTGAACGAGTGGAATGTTTGAAACGGTGGTTGCGCTATCCGTAACTGTATGTGATACTTGGGCGTCGTTACTCGTGTGCCTGTTGAAATCTCTGTGGAAAACGAGCCGCGATCATCAGAGGAAACCCAGAAGTTGATGCAATGCATCTGACGGATTAGGAATATGAGCGGAGGGCGGCGGAGTCGAACCGCGATCTGGGGAGATCTCCCGCTTATAAGGCGGGTCCAAGCAACCGGCCTGTCGCCCTCCTAGGCGGCTTGAAACACACACGAGTGGCGTGTCAAGCGCACGCCTAGAAGGAGTAGTCCAAAGATACTATGGCCCACTGGCCCGTGTCAACCGATGGATGGCGTGAGCGTTAATGGCAGAACACAAAAAGAAAATTCCGATGTTCGGACAGGACGTGGACGTGGCCGACGTTCCGATTACAAAAGCTACGGAATTCTTCAATGAGTATGAACTGGAAGATGGAACGGTTCTCAAGGTTAAGAACGTGGCCACTTCGATCTTACGTGTTGAGGGACAGTTTAATCCGGCCGACGGTAAGCCGATTTATCTGGTTCTGACTAGTCCGGTTGCGAGCGTCGAAAGCCATCGCATTAGGCCGAAGAAGGAGTAGGGACACAACACCATGGCGGATTTACAATTTGGAGGAGCGCCGCTCGATCAACTGGTCGCTGGAATGTTGTCCACTCAATTACAGCCACCGCCCTACGCTGCGCAAGCATGCCTTGCTGCCACCCCAGAATACCGTATTGCTAAGCGATTACTCAGCCTTCCGCAAGTAGAGTCCGTTTACATTAACCGCTCAACGGATATCATTCGGGTGTGGACTATCATCGATGATGATGACGAGTCCGTCGCCGATGCGATCTACGATCAAGAAAGACTATTGATTCACGAACTACAAGAACAGTTTGACTTCCACGTGATAGCAAGACAGGGTCGTGCATTGCGGTCACTGATTACGCTAAATTGTAGAGGATGGGGGAGGCCATAGCGATCTCTTGCCGGATCGAGCACAGCATCGGAAGCGGGCGGAAGAGAATGAGAAGTTAGCACGAAGTCTAAATCTAGATGAGAGCGTCCAGGTAGATTGGTTCGTGGTGATGCTCTTTTATGCCGCCTTGCAGTACGTAGATGCCTTCCTTGCCGGGAAGAACTACCGTCCTTCAGATCACGATGCTAGGGACTCGGAGATTCAGAACAACGGAAGCATCGCTGATATTTACAATGACTACCGCAGCCTAAAGGACAAAAGTCGAGCCGCGCGATACGAAATCGCGGAATTTCATCAGAATCAACTACCGCCAATCGAAACTAGATTCAACAAGATCAAGGCGCACATTACGAAACTAATATGAAAGTATCGAAGCGAGAATTCGACACGATCCTCTCGAAGTTGATCGCGACGCCGCCGACGCCCGTTACTCCGAAGCGGAAGCGTCGGAAGGCTGCTCCGAGGGCGAAACCGGCGCGGTGAGCGCTTTGTAGCGCAGCGCCGATCCTATCAGCAGATTCATCACGACCATCGCGAAGATTTCGCTGGACTCGCGATTGTTGAAGCGGAAGGAAAACTCATTCAGGTAGCGGTGCAGGTGCTTCACCGAAACCTGATGGAATGAGCCCACGACTCCCCTTTTGAAAAGGCTCCAGAACGATTCGATGCCCTGAGTGTGGACGTTCCCACGGACCCACTCGTCTTTGCTGTGCGCCACTATCTGATGCTTCCAGCCGCGTTTTGAAAGCCCCTGGTACGCTCCATGCTCATCCGTCATTACCTCGGCATCAGTGGCGACATGCTGCGCGATCACGCCCGTCATCACGGGCGCTATCTCTTTCGGAACTGGAAACGCCAAAACTTTCGAATGCTCACCCTCCGATTTGCGCTGCATCACGCCCGCTACCGCCTGCTTGTCGTAGGCCGCACGTTTGCGCCGCTTGTCGTAAACGCCGCCGTGGAAGGCTGCATCGACTTCTACAACGCCGCCGAACAGTCCTTGAGCGCTCTGCATCGCTTCGCGGATGCGATGATTGAGATGCCACGCCGTACGATCATGGACGCCCAGGTGACGCGCCATTTGCAGCGCAGAGACGCCCTTCTTTGCATCCATCATCAGGCCGATGGCCTTGAACCACGTGGTCAACGGGAGATGCGTATCGGCGAATATCGTGCCAGCGGTCGCGCTGAACTGGAACCGGCAACCTTCGGCATTGCACTGGTAGAGATGCCGGGCCGGAACCTTCACTTCCCGAATCTCGCCCTTCCGGTGCTTCCGTTCGCGCGTCGTCTCGTTGGTCTTAAACCGCGACACCTTGTCCGATCCGCACTTCAGGCAGCGAACGCCTTCCGGCCAACGGAACGCTTCCAGGTAGGCAATGCACTTGTCTTCGGTGCCAAACGCCTGCTCGATGTCTATCTGGGAGAGTCCGTGTATTGCCATGCTTAAAGCATAGCAGAAGTCTAATGCTTTGTCAACTGCGTAATCCCCGAATATTCTGGATCGCGTTGCGGTAGAGAACGCCAAGGTGATTGAGGATTTGGTTCCGAAATTGCTCCCTATGGCTAGCGTGCAGAAGGTTTTCCAGAATTTACTGCGAGAACGAGTGTCGATTCGGGATTCGGTCTCCATTCTGGAAGCGCTGGGGGAAGCGGCGGCGGTGAGCAAGAATTCGATCCTGCTGACCGAGTTTGTACGGCAGGCGATCCGGAGGCAAGTGGTGAAACCGTATCTGAATCCGTCGGGCGAGCTGCCGGCGTTCTTCGTCGATTCGCAAATCGAGCAGGCGATTGAAACGGGAATCGAATATAACGAGCACGCCAGCCATCTGAATCTGGCACCGCAAAAGGTTCGCGAGGTTCTGGATAAGATGACGCGGTCCGTAGGTTCGACCGATTCACCGATGGCAGTGGTAACCAACTCCTCGGCGCGCTACTTTCTGCGGCAGATTGTCGAGGGGACGCTGCCGAACCTCTCCATTCTTTCGCATAACGAAATTCCGCCCGGGGTTCGGGTAGTGTCCGTGGGTCTTATTCAATGAAGCTCAAGAGTTATTTTTCGGGAACGGTGGAAGCAGCCCTGGATCTGGCTCGCAGAGAGCTGGGCGAGGAAGCACTCCTGATCAACGCGCGTCCGGCGACGGCGGAGACGAGACATCTGGGCGCCTATGAAGTAGTATTCGGCGCGGTCAAGCAGGCGGCAGCGGCGCAGCCCAAGGCCGCGATCGCGACGGCTTCAGATCGCGTAACGCAGGAATTGGCGGAGATGAAGCGCGAAATCGAACGGCTGTCGAAGCACTTGAGTGGAGCGCGTATGTTCTCCGCGCACGCGGAAGGAAATGAGCCGGAGCTGTACTCGCGTCTGGTCGGGAACGAGCTGGATCCGGTGCTGGCACAGGCGGTGGCGCAGGGCGCGCCGATGGAGCAAATTTTCGAAGTGGACGCGACCCTGGGGCGGCGCGGCGCCGGGCGCGTGGTAGTGGCGCTGGTGGGGCCGCCGGGTGTGGGAAAAACGACGACGCTGGTGAAGCTGGCGGCGCGCTACGGGCTGGCGTCGCGCAAGCCGGCTCAGATTCTGACGGCGGACGTGTTTCGAATTGCAGCGGCGGAGCAACTTCGCACGCTGGCGGCGATTCTGGGAATCGGATGCGACGTGGTGGAAACGCCGGTGGCGCTGGCGCAAGCGCTGGAAGAGCATCGCAGCAAGGATTTCGTGTTCATCGACACGCCGGGCCTGGGCAGCGGCGACATGGAGGACGGCGCGGACCTGGCGCGGCTGCTGGCCACGCATCCGGAGATCGACACGCACCTGGTGCTCTCGGCTTCGATGAAACCGGCGGACCTGGCGCGCGTGATCGAGCGCTACGAAATATTTCAACCCAAGAAGCTGTTGTTCACCAGGATCGACGAAACCAGCAGCTATGGGGCGATGGTCAGCGAAGCCGCGCGGCGCGGGCTGCCGGTGTCCTTTCTGACGGCGGGTCAGCAGATTCCGGACGATCTGGAAGCGGCGACGAAGGTCCGGCTGGTGGAGCTGGTGATGGGACAGGCCGGGAGCGCGGCCGCTGATGCAGCGCAGAGAACCGCGGGAGCGGCAGCATGAAAGGCGCAACGAAAATGGAACCAAGCCTTGGCCGAACCACAGCCGCAGGCGCAACGGGGCGAGCGTATCAGGTGCAGGTGGAAACCCTGCCGGCGGAGGAGCGCGAAAGGGTCATCCTGGAACATCTGCCGCAAGTGCGCCTGATTGCACGCAGGATTCACGACCGGCTGCCGGAGAGCGTGAGCCTGGACGATCTGGTTTCGACCGGCGTGTTGGGACTGATCGCGGCGGTGGACCGGTTCGATCCCGCGCAGAACGTGAAGTTGAAAACGTACGCGGAATATAAGATCCGCGGGGCGATTCTGGACAGCCTGCGCGGGCTCGACTGGGCTCCGCGGCAGCAGAGGAAGCGCGCCAAACAGATTGAAGCCGCGATCAACTCCGCGGAACAGCGGCTGCGGCGGTCACCCAGCGAAGAAGAGATCGCCGCCGAGCTCGGCCAGACCATCGATGAATATCACGCCTGGCTGGTGGACGCGCGCGGGTTGAACCTGGGAAGCCTGGAAGGCACCAACAGCGAGGACGAACAGCACGACGTTCTGAAATTCGTCTCCGACGACGAGGAGCGTGGCCGTCGCGCGTGCTGGAGCGGAGCGAGCTCCAGAAGCTGCTGGCCGATGCGATCTCGAAAATGCCCGACATCGAAAAAACGGTGCTGAGCTTGTACTATCACGAAGAGCTGACATTGCGCGAGATCTCGAAGATCGTGAACCTGCATGAGTCGCGCATTTCGCAGCTCAAGACGCAGGCGATTCTGCGATTGCGGTCCTACATGGAAAAGCGGTGGCCGAGCCACGCGGGGAGTCTAAACCAGGTGGATCCGGCGCGCACCAGCATTTTAAAGTGGCTGTTCGGCGAACTTGCGTCGCGCACGCAATCGGCCTTCGAGGGGATGACCGGCGAGCGTCCCGGTAGTGGAGACGCAGGCGGGCGTGGAAGCTCCCGCGGATGCGGCGCTGATGTGGCGTCAGGCATTTACCGGAGCCCCGGGCGCGATCTGGATGGTGGCGTCGGAAGCGGATTCGAACGCGGCCGGCGGCATGGTGCTGGCCGCGGCGGGATTGACCGAGACGGATCCGGCCAAGCTGAAAGCCGAGTTCCAGGAGATCCTGAATCAGACGCTCTCGGGCGCGGCACTGGCGATGTCCGCCCGGCTGGGACGCGAGGTTCAACGCGGCAGATGGCGCCGAAGTGAACATCGATTCCGGACCAGATCGAGTGGGCGTCCATCGATGTGGAACTGGGCGATGTGCGCGCGCGAATCCGGGCAGGCGTGGAGTCGGCCCTGCTCGATGCATTCGAAACTCCGGCAGCACTCCGCGCCCGCCGCAAGTCGTCGCAGCGCCGGAAAAACCGAAGACGTTCGACCTGCTGCTGGACGTCGAGCTACCGGTCAGCGTGTCGTTCGGCCGCGCCCAGGTGGCCCTGAAGGACGTATTGAAGCTGACCACCGGCTCGATCGTGGAGCTGAACCGCAGCATCGGCGACCCGGTGGAAGTGATCGTGAACAACTGCGTGATCGCGCGCGGCGAAGTGGTGACGGTGGAAGGCAATTTCGGCGTCCGTATCGACGAAGTGATCAGCCGGCAGGAACGTTTGCGAACGCTGGTGTAGCGGCATGCCCGCGTGGAGTCCGTGTGAAAACCGACGATTAACCGCTCCTTGCAGTCGCGGCCGGGGTCGGCACCTCCGGTCCGCAACTTATGCGAGCCGTGACCAAAGGGAGCGGCCAATATAGCGGGTTTTCACAAGGCTCGTCAGGGAGCGGTGGATGTCGCGCTTCTCAAGGATTTTTAAGGAGGCGAAAATGGTTCACTCGTTGATTCCGTATGCTCTGCTGGCCGACGGGCCTGGCCGGCGGTCCTCGCTTTGTTCTTGAGCCTGAAACGGGAAATGCACTCGAGCGTGACCCGAAGCCGCCGGCGATTCGAAGAACTCGCGGCACGGCTGAACGAGGCGACACGTTCGCGAGATCCGGAGCCGCACTTCGCTGGGGCCCTGTCAACGCCGCAATCCGGGATGAACCTCAGCAAACGCGTGCAGGCGATGCGGATGCTGCGGCGGAACGAGGACGTTTCGCACGTCGCCGCCGCGCTCGGCATGACGCGTAGCGAAGTGGAACTGCTGATTCGCGTGCAAGGCATCACCCGCGCGGCTGCCGGAAAAGCGATCGGAAAGGCCGCCAGACAGAGCGACTCTTAAATCGCGGTGCGGCCGATTCAGCCGGGCTGATGTAGAATGATGTTACCGTGCAGCCTGATACCGCTCTCAAGCTTGCTACCACGCAACTCAACCGGGTCCGTGAAGAAATCGGAAAGATCATTGTCGGCCAGCAGGAAGTGGTCGACGGCGTACTGATTTGCCTGCTCGCGGGCGGACATGTGCTGCTCGAAGGCGTGCCTGGACTGGGTAAAACCACGCTCCTGCGCACGCTTGCGCGCGTGATGCACCTGAAGTACTCGCGCATCCAGTTCACTCCGGACCTGATGCCGGCCGACATCGTCGGCAGCATGATTATCGATACGGAGGGCGGGTCCAAAACGCTGCGCTTCCAGCCGGGGCCGATCTTCGCGCACCTGGTGCTGGCCGACGAAATCAACCGCGCCACGCCCAAGACGCAATCGGCGCTGCTCGAAGCCATGCAGGAGCACACCGTGACCAGCGGAACGGCGACGCATGAACTGGAACCTCCGTTCCTGGTGATGGCCACCCAGAATCCGATCGAGATGGAAGGAACCTATCCGCTTCCAGAGGCGCAGCTGGACCGGTTCCTGATGAAGATCCTGGTGAAGTACCCGTCGCGCAGCGATCTGAACACGATTGTCGAGCGGACCATCCAACGCGACGACATCACGCGTAGGACCGGTGCTGGATCGCGAGGAAATTCTCGGCCTGCGCGACACCTGCCATCATGTCCTGGTGGCGCCCGCACGTGCAGCAGCACGCCATCGACCTGGTGATGGCGACGCAGCCGGGCTCATCGCAGGCGCATGAGCTGGCGAACAAGTTCGTCCGCTACGGAAGCTCCCCGCGCGGCGCCCAGGCGCTGGTGGAGTGCGGACGCGTACTGGCGCTGATGAAAGCCCGCCTGCACGTTTCCATCGAAGACGTGGAAGCGGTGGCGCCGGCGGTGCTGCGGCATCGCATTATTCTGAATTTCGACGCGCACGCGGAAGGGCAGACCCCGGAGACGATCCTTAACAAGATCATCCCCAGCATTGGCGCAGCGGTTCACTAAAGTGCCGGAAACGCTCATCGACACCGCACTGCTCGAAAAACTCGAGCGGCTGACGATTCATTGGCAGAAGTCGCTGCCGGGGCTGGTGGGCGGACACAATACTTCGCGTTTCGCAGGTCCCGGGCAGGAGTTCCTGGACCATCGCAATTTCCATCATGGCGACGATCTGCGCGCCATCAACTGGCGCGTTTTCCTGCGCCTGGAAAAGCTGTTCCTGAAGATGTTCCAACTGGAACCGCGGATTCCGGTGCGGTTGCTGATCGACACCAGCCGGTCCATGGAGACGGGCGCGAAGACCAAGTTCGATTACGCGCGCAAGCTGGCGGCGGCCATGTGCTACGTCGGGCTGGTGCGGCTCGATTCCATTTGCCTGCAACCGTTTTCGAGCACGCTGGGCGATGCGTTTGTCGCCAGCGGCGGGCGGCATCGTTTCCAGCCGGCGGTGAATTTTCTGAGCGCGCTCAAGCCGGGCGGGAAGACCAACTTTCTCGAAGCCGCGCGGGAGTTCATTTCCAAGTATCCGCAGCGCGGGTTGGCGATCGTCATCTCGGATTTTCTGGATGACGGCGATTGCGAAAAGCCACTACAGTATCTCTCTGATTTCGGCCACGAGATGATCCTGGTGCAGGTATGGTCGGCCGAGGACCGGGAGCCGCCGTGGGAAGGCGAGCTGGATCTGGAAGATGCGGAAACCGGCCAACATGTTGAGTTATCATTCGATAGCGACGCGCGCGCCATGTATACGTCCGCGTTTGACGAATACGCGCAGGAGTTGCGCCGGGTCGCCATGCGCAACAATGGGCGTTACGTGGCCCTGCCGACGGACGTCCCAGTGGATGAGGCGATTTTCGGTCCGCTGGTGCGGGCCGGTGCATTAGAGTAATGTCATTCCTGAATTTAGGTCTGGGCGAGTTGATGGGGCTGGCGGGAGCGATCTCGGCCGGCGTGATCGCGCTGTATTTGCTCGACCGGTCGAAGCGACGCCAGATGGTGGCGACGCTGCGATTCTGGACCGCGGCGGACGTTCGCACGGAATTGAAGCATCGGCGCCGCATCCAGCAGCCGTGGAGCCTGCTGCTTCAGATTCTCAGCATTCTGCTGCTTCTGCTGGCCGTGGCGGGACCGCGCTGGGGGGCCAGCGACGAGTCGTTTCGCGATCAAGTGGTGATTCTGGACACTTCGGCATGGATGGGAGCAAGGACGCGGCAAGGGACGCTGCTCGATGAAGCGAAGGCATCGGCACGCGCATATATAAGGTCGCTTCCGGGGCGCGACCGGGTGATGATCGTCCGGGCGGACGCTTTGGCAACGCCGGCGACCGCATTCGAATCGAACCGGCAGGTGCTCGACGACGCGATCCGGCAATCGCAACCGGGGGCTTCGGCGTTGAACATCGAGCAGGCGCTGGAGTTCGCGCAGCGCGCGCAAAGGCTGCAATCGCAACGCGCCGGCGAGATCGTCTTTGCCGGAGTGGGCCGTGTGCCGGAAACCGAAGCAACGCCGGCCGCGGTTCCATCGAATCTGCGCGTACTCGCCGTGAATGCGCCGCAGGAAAACGTCGGATTGCGAAAGATCGGACTACGGCGGTCCCCGGCATCGCCGGATACCTGGGATATTTTTGTGGCCGTGCGCAACTACGGGACGCGGCCTCGCGACATCCAGCTGGCGCTGCAATTTGGCGGAGCACCGGCCGGGTCGAAATCGATGACGCTGAAGCCGGGAGCCGAAGAACAGGCGACGTTCGCATATCGCACCAAGGTTGCCGGATACCTGGAAGCCCGGATCACGCCGCACGATGCGTTTCCGCAGGACGATCGCGCGGTGATCGAATTACCGGCGCAGCAGGCCCTGCATGTCGCCGTATATTCAGCCGAGCCGCAGTCGCTCCGCGCACTGATCGCTTCGAATCCCCAGGTGGACGCGACGTTTGAGCCGCCGGCGAAATACGACGCCAACGTGAAGGCGGACATCGTGGTGCTGGACCGGTTCGTCCCGCCGGTGCGGCCACGCGTGGATTCGATCTGGATTGAGCCCCCGTCGAGCGGCTCGCCGATTCCCGTGCGCGCGACCAAAGCGGGCGTGAAGCTGGAGCACTGGAGGCCGGAGACGGCGCTCGGCGCGGGCCTGCACACCAAGAACGCGCAGATCGATTCAGGCGAGATCTTCACCGCTGCGCCGGGCGACATCGTGGTGGCGGACGCGGCCGAGGGGCCGCTGATCGTCGCGCGAGACGGATCTCCCAAAGTGGTGGTCATCGGGTTCCAGCCCATGAGATCGTCCATGAAATATGAGTTGGCGACGCCGTTGCTGATGGCGAACATCATGCGCTGGATGGCTCCGGAAACGTTCCGGCGCTGGGAGGTGCAGGCCGGGACCGTGGGAACGGTGAATGTCGCGATAGAGAAAGGCGCGAACCCCGCCAATGTGCGCGTGCTGACGGAAGACCAGCGGCCGCTGCCGTTCACCATCGACGGCAATGCTCTTCGATTTTTCGCCGGTGCGCCGGGAACCGTTCGCGTATTGACCGGCGATCGGGAGACCGTGTTTTCGCTGACGCTGCCTGACGTGGGCGACGCGGCGTGGCATCCGCCGCAGAATGTGCGCCGCGGGATACCGCGCGCGTCCGCGGCCGATGTGGTGGCGACGGACTGGTGGCCGTGGCTGGCCGTGCTCGGCGGGCTGGGATTGCTGGTCGACTGGCTGTTGTACGGGCGCAGCCGGGCATTCCGTCTGCGAGCTTCGAAGATCGCGGTGAAGGCTCAATGGGCAGCGTGGAGAAAAGCGTCATGACGTTCGACCGACCCTGGGTGCTCGCGATCGCGTGGCTTCCGCTCGCCTGGATGATCTTCGAGTGGCGGCGGACGGCGCGCCGCTCCGCGCTGGTCTTGAAAGCCCTGTCGCTGGCGGCGATTCTCATTGCGCTGGCCGAACCGCGGCTGAATGTCTCGGAGACGAAGGTCGCGCTGGCGGTGCTGGTGGACACCTCTGCCAGTGTTTCGCCCGCGGACCTGGAGCACGCATCCCAGCTTGCGGATGAGATGGCGAACCGGCGCGGACGGCACTGGATGCGCGTGATCCCGTTCGCGCGGGCGACTCGGACGCTCGACCCCAATGAAGGACAGAAACCGTGGAAGCTGCGTCCCACCGCTGGTGAGGCCGGGCGCGCCACGGATCTGGAGGCGGCCATTCGAGAGGCCGCCGCGTCGCTTCCGGCGGGAATGGTTCCGCGCATCGCGCTGATCTCGGACGGCAAGCAGAACAAGGGCAGCGTGGCGCGCGCGGCGTGGCAGGCGCAGCAACTGGGAATCCCCATCGATACCTTCGCGCTGAAAGGACGGCCGGAGCCGGCGCTGCATCTGGAATCGATCAGCCTGCCCACTTTCGCGTTCACGGGAGAACAATTCCCCATCGACGTGGTGGTGTCCGCGCCGAAAGCGGAGCCGGCGGAAGTGGAGCTTTCCGCTGAAGGCCGAACGCTCGGCAAGACGCAGGTGTCGCTGGCTGCGGGCGACAATCCCATCCGGCTGCATGCGAGCCTGAATACGCCGGGCGCACTGGATCTCTCGATTGCCGTTCGCGCATCGGGAGAGGTTCGCTTCGATCAGGCCGTGATGCTGCGGCAGCCGAAGGTCCTGTATGTAACCGGGGATTCGCCGGGAGTCAATTCGCACCTGACTTCGGCGCTGGCGGCCGCGCAGTTCGACATTCAACGCGCGAGCGATTTTTCGGCGCCCAATCTTTCCGACTATCAACTGGTGATCTTCGACAACTGGGATCTGGAGAATATTCCAGCCGCGCGCAAAGCCGACATTGAGCGCTATGTGAAGCAGGGCGGCGGAGTTCTGGTGATCGGCGGCGAGCGCAACATGTACCTGGAGGGCAAGGAGAAAGTGGAGGACGCGCTCGACCGGACGCTTCCCGCGAAGCTCGCTCCGCCGAGGTCGCCGGAAGGCACGGCGGTGGTGCTGATCATCGATAAATCGTCGTCGATGGAAGGCCGCAAGATGGAGCTGGCGCGGCTGGCGGCGATCGGCGTGGTGGACAATCTGCAGGTCCATCGACATGGTGGGCGTGCTGATCTTCGACAATTCGTTCCAGTGGGCGGTTCCGATACGCCGCGCCGAGGATCGCACGCTGATCAAGCGCCTGATCTCGGGCATCACGCCCGACGGCGGCACGCAGATCGCGCCCGCGCTGAACGAGGCCTTCAAACGCATCCTGCCTTCGAATGCGACCTACAAACACATCGTGCTGCTGACCGACGGAATCTCCGAAGAAGGCGACAGCATGGAGCTGTCCCGCGAAGCGCTGCTCAAGCGAGTGACCATTTCGACGGTGGGCCTGGGCCAGGACGTGAACCGGGCTTATCTGGAGAAGATCGCGCAGTTCGCCGGGGGCAAATCGTATTTCCTGAGCGAGCCCGCAGGGCTGGAACAGATCCTGCTACGCGACGTGATGGAACACACCGGCTCGACTGCGGTGGAGAAGCCGGCGCTGGAGCCGAAGGTGCTGAAGCAAACCGAGATTCTGGACGGCGTCGGGAATGGAAACCGCTCCGCCGCTGAAGGGCTACGTGAAGTTCATCGCCAAGCCGACGGCGGAAACGATTCTGGGCATCGATCGTGACCCGCTGCTGTCGCGCTGGCAGTACGGATTGGGACGGTCGGCGGTGTTCGCGTCCGACGCGAAGGCTCGCTGGGCCGCGGATTGGGTCACCTGGAAAGGCTACGACAAGTTCTGGGCGAACCTGTCGCGCGACCTGCTTCCGCACGCGCAGGCCGGCGAAGCCACGGTTGAATATGACAGCGCGAACGGCGACCTGGTGGTGGATTACCGGCTGGGACGCGACGTGGAAGAGCCCGCGGCGATTCCGGAGATTTTCGTGTTCGGGCCCGATAAATTCGAGAAGCTCATCGCGGTGAAGAAAATCGCCGCAGGCACCTTTCGAGGCCGTTTGCAGATCGGAGCGCGAGAGGGCTTGTTCCGCGTGCGTCCCCTGGTCGACTCACGCGCATTCCCGGAAGCGGGCCTGTATCGGCCGGAGGCGGAGCTGGCCGACTACGGCTCCAACGAAGCGCTTCTGAAGCAGGTGGCCGAGTTCACCGGCGGCCGGTTCGAGCCCGATCCGAAGGTGCTGTTCGATGCAGGGCAGCGGTCGATCGCATCCACCATGCAGTTGTGGCCGGCCTTCCTGGCCTTCGCGATCGTGCTCAACCTGGCCGAGTTGGTGATGCGCAAGTGGAAAGGCGTGATGGCGAAATGAGGAGCGACTTTCACAGGAGTCTCTTCAAATGCCGATACACCAGCGCCAGCGGCAGTCCCATCACATTGAAGTAGCAGCCTTCGATTCGATCCACAAATTTTGACGCCAGACCCTGAATCGCATAAGCGCCGGCTTTGTCCATCGGTTCCCCGCTCGCGACGTAATCTTCGATTTCGCGCAGATCGAGCTCGACGAAATGTACATAAGTCGATTCAGAATCGACAATCATTCCGCCGGAATGGCGCAGACAGATTCCGGTGATCACGACATGGGTTCTTCCCGAAAGCATCTGTAGCATGCCGGCTGCCTCGGCGGCATCGGCGGGCTTCTCCAGAACCTGATCGTCGAGCACTACGGTCGTGTCGGCGCCCAGGACGATCTCGCTCATGTCTTCCCAAGCCGTCTCGGCTTTCGCGTGAGCCAGGCGGCACACGTAGTCCAACGGCGGCTCGCCCGGAGCGCGGATCTCTTCCACGGGTCGCGATCGAACGCGGAACTTCAGCCCGGCGACGGCCAGCAATTCGCGCCGGCGCGGCGACGCTGAGGCTAAAATCAGTTCCGGCACTCATGCATGATACAATCGAACTTCCCCCGGCACCAACCGCTGCAAACACCATGGAACGCGCCGGCCGACTTTTCGGAAAATTGAAGCTTTCGCCCGGCGTGGCCGACGTCGAGACGCGGGCTCGTGCGGCCTGGGCGGTGGCGGCTGGGAAAAAGATCGCCGAACACACGCGGGCGACGGCTCTGGTTCGCGATTCGCTGATCGTCGAGGTTGAGGATTACGTTTGGCAGCGGCAACTGGCGTCGCTTGAAAAGCACTTTATCCAGAATCTGGCGGAGGTGTTGGGTGAGGCGGTCGTCGCGAAGGTCGATTTCCGTCCCATGCCGCGGCGGCGTGCGCCGCAGCGCGCGGAGGCGGCCCGGCCGGATCGCGAACAAGTGAATGATCCGGTGCTGGATCTGGTGTACCGGCAGTCAAAGAAGAACGCGTGAAGCTTACTGAACAAGAAGTGCGGCACGTGGCAGAACTGGCCGACCTGGCGCTGAGCGACGACGAGATCGCGCGCATGGCTCGCGATCTGGACGGCATTCTGACGCACATCGACAAGCTGAACGAGCTGGACACGACCGGAGTCGAGCCGATGGCGCAGGTTTTGTACGACGCCGGGGAGACGGCGACGTTGCGGGAGGATCGCGAACGGCCGCCGCTGGGCGACCGCGGCCGCGCTCGCAAATGCGCCGCTCTCGGGCGCTGGGTATTTCAAGGTGCCGAGGGTGATTGAGCGATGAATTCCATCGACTCGATCCGCGCCGGTCTGATCGCAAAGAAGTTCACGGCGTATGAAATCGCGCTCCAGGCGATCGCGCAGGCACAGGCGGAAAATCCGAAGACCAACGCGTATCTGACGTTTTCGTCCGGAGCGCGCTCTGGCCGCGGCGCTCCAGGTGGACAAGAGAATCGCCACCGGTGAGGATGCCGGGCCGCTGGCCGGCGTTCCCATCGCGATCAAGGACGTGATCGTGACGCGCGGCGTTCGGACCACCTGCGGCTCGCGGCTTCTTGAAAGTTATGTTCCGCCGTACGACGCCACCGCAGTGACGCGCATCGAGCAGGCGGGCGGCGTGATTCTCGGAAAAACCAACTGCGACGAGTTCGCCATGGGATCGTCGAATGAAAACTCGGCGTTCGGCCCCGTGCGGAATCCGGTGGCGCCGGATCGTGTTCCGGGCGGGTCCAGCGGAGGTTCGGCCGCGGTGATCGCCCAAGGCACGGCGGTGCTTTCGCTCGGCTCCGATACGGGAGGATCGGTGCGGCAGCCGGCATCATTCTGCGGAGTGGTGGGAGTCACACCGACCTATGGACGCGTTTCGCGATACGGGCTGACGGCGTTCGCGAGCTCGCTCGATCACATCGGACCTTTTGCGCGATCGGTGAAAGATTCGGCAACGTTACTGCGAGTGATCGCGGGCCGCGACGAGATGGACGCGACTTCGGCATTCGCCCCCGTGCCGGATTATGCGGCATCGCTCGACGGCAATGTTCGCGGCATGAAGATCGGGCTGCCGCGCGAATATTTCGAGAACCTGGAAAGCGAAACCGGCGATCTGATCCATCGCGCGGTGGATGTGCTGAAAAAGCTCGGCTGCGAGATCAGGGAGATTCGACTGCCGCACACCGAATACGCGATCGCGGCGTACTACATCATCGCCACGGCGGAGGCGAGCTCGAATCTGGCGCGCTATGACGGCGTCCGCTACACCACGCGCGCGGCTTCGGCGGAAACGCTGGGCGGAATGTACCGCGAAACGCGCGGCGAAGGATTCGGCGCAGAATGCAAGCGGCGGATTATGCTGGGAACGTACGTGCTGAGCGCGGGCTACTACGACGCTTATTATCTGAAGGCGCAGAAAGTGCGCGAATCTGATCGCGCGGGATTATGCCGCGGCGTTCGAACAGGTGGACGCGATCGTCGGGCCGGTGTCGCCGTTCCCGGCATTCAAGCTGGGTGAGAAAGTGGACGACCCGCTGGCCATGTATCTTTCCGATATCTTCACCATCACCGGCGACCTGGCCGGTATTCCGTGCATGAGCGTTCCGTGCGGGACTACTTCGGACGGATTGCCCGTCGGACTACAGATTTTGACGCGTCACTTCGACGAAACTGCGATGTTTCGTGTTGCGGACGCGTATCAAAAAGCATCTAACTGATTTAAGGAGAAACGGAGAAACCATGCCCTTCACACTGCCTGCATTACCTTACGCAACCGACGCGCTCGAACCGCACATTGACAAAATGACCATGGAGATCCACCACGGCAAGCATCACAACGCCTACGTGACGAATCTCAACAAGGCGCTGGAATCGGCGCCGGCGCTCGCTGGAAAGAGCGTCGAAGAGCTGCTTGCGAACAACTGCGCCATCGTACCCGAAGCCATCCGCACCGCGGTGCGCAACAATGGCGGCGGCCACGTGAACCATTCGATGTTCTGGACCATCATGGGGCCGGGCAAGGGCGGCTCGCCGGTCGGGAATCTGGCGCAGGCGATCCACGGCTCCTTCGGCGGCTTCGACGCATTCAAGGAAAAGTTCGGGGCAGCGGCAGCCGGGCGATTCGGGTCCGGCTGGGCGTGGCTGCTGAAGAACGGCAACAGCCTCGAAATTACGTCCAGCGCGAATCAGGACTCGATGATCATGGAAGGCAAGTTCGCGGTGATCGGCCTGGACGTGTGGGAGCACGCGTATTATTTGAAGTATCAGAACCGCCGCCCGGACTACATCGGCGCGTGGTGGAACGTCGTGAATTGGGAGCGAGCCGAGCAGCGGTTCAACGCCGGCAAGTAAGTTCGTTCGAGGGCCGGGCGTGTCAGCACTTCGGCACGCCCCGATCGACTTGTCGATCTCAATACTTAGGGACTCTGGGATCGACCTTATCGCTCCAGGCCAGGATGCCGCCGGTCATGTTTTTCACCTTCTTGAAGCCGGCTTTGCGCAGAAAATCGCAGGCTTTGCCGCTGCGGACGCCGCTTTTGCAGTGGGCTACCAACTCCACCGCGGTATCCAGTTCGTTTACTCGTTTGGGGAGTTCGCCGAGTGGGATTAGTTTCGCTCCGGGAATGCTCGCAATTTGGTATTCGTGGGGTTCGCGGACATCGATGAACTGGAATTTATCGCCCCGGTCGAGCTTGGCTTTTACTTCAACGGGATCGATCTCGCCTTCTTTCACTCCGGGCGCCGGCGCGGGTTCATGCTGCGGGACGCCGCAGAATTCCTGATAGTCGATCAGCTTCGTGATCGTCGGATGATCGCCGCATACCGGACATTCCGGATTGCGGCGTAGCTTCAGCTCGCGGAACCGCATGGCGAGCGCATCGTACAGCAGCAGGCGTCCTACCAGCGGCTCGCCCACGCCGAGGATCAGTTTCACTGCTTCCGTTGCCTGCACAAGGCCGATGATTCCCGGCAGAATCCCTAGCACGCCGCCCTCGGCGCAGCTCGGCACCAGATCCGGGAGGAGGCGGCTCGGGATACAGGCATCGATAACACGGACCGCCCGGATAGGCGAACACCGTCGACTGCCCTTCGAAGCGGAAAATCGATCCGTACACGTTCGGCTTCTTGAGAATCACGCACGCGTCGTTCACCAGGTAGCGCGTGGGGAAATTGTCGGTGCCGTCGACGATGATGTCATAGCCCGAAAGAATGTCGAGCGCATTATCGCTAGTCAGCGCCACTTCGTAACGATCGATCTGGACGTTGGGGTTGATGTCGGTCATCCGGTCGGCGGCCGAATCGAGCTTCTTGCGGCCCACGTCCTTGGTTCCGTGAATCACCTGGCGCTGCAGATTCGTGAAATCGACCACGTCGAAATCCACCAGCCCGATTCGTCCCACGCCCGCAGCCGCCAGATACAGGCCCAGCGGCGCGCCCAGGCCCCCGGTGCCCACCAGCAGGAGCTTGGCGTTTTTCAGCTTCAACTGCCCCTCCATGCCGACCTCCGGCATGATCAGGTGGCGCGAGTAGCGCAGGATTTCGTCATTCGAAAGCGAAACGGGAGGAGCTGCCGTAGCAGATCCTCCCGCAATGCTGGGCACGATCGACAGCGTGTCGCCCCCGGCGACCGGGGTCGCGTCCTTTTTCAGATACCGGATGTCTTCGTCGTTCAGATACACGTTGACGAAGCTCCTCAGTTTCCCCTCGTCGTTGAAAATCTGCTTACGCAGGTCGGGGAACTGCGGTGGTCAGCGCGCCCAGCACTTCGCCGACGGTCGAGCCGGTCAGCTCGACCGAGTCCTTCTTGTCGGCGTACTGGCGCAGCGGCGTTGGAATCAGGACTTTGGCCATATCAGATCTTCTTTCTCGGCGGCGGTTTGATCGGCGTTCGGCAGGAAACTCGCCGCATGGTCGAACTTTCCGCCCTTCACCGATAGTACGACGAACGAGTACCAGGGGCAGGAGTTTTCCAGATCGGTCTTCGAAAAATAAGCGTCGCAGTCGGGATGCGAGTGGAAGATCCCGATCAGGTCGAGCCCGGCGGCGCGCGCGCGGCGGTCGGCTTCGAGCAGGTCTTCCGGGCGCAGCTCATAGCGCGCGCCCTGAGCGCCTGTGTACGCGTTTTCGAGCGGAAAGGCTGTGGTGACCAGTTTGTTGTCGTCCGTGATCCGGCCGATCATCGCGCCGCAGCACTCATTCGGGAATTTCGATTCGGCGTGGGCGACCATCACGTCCCAAGCCTCGTTTTCAACCTTAATCATTCGTCCGCGTCATTCCAGAACGGCTCACTCAGATACTTGGTCGCGCCGTCGCACAGAACGGTCACGACCACGCCGTAGCGTCCTTCTTTCACCAGTCGCCTGGCTACCTCGCGAGCCGCATGAACATTGGCTCCCGACGACATCCCCGCCAGCAAGCCTTCGTTCCGTGCCCAGCCAGCGCGCCATCCGGTAGGCGTCTTCGGTTTCAATCCACAGGTTATCATCGGCGATCGCGGGATCATAAATTCCGGGCACGATCGCAGTGGGCATGTGCTTCAGTCCTTCCAGCCCATGGAACCCCGACGACGGCTGCGCGGAAATGCACTGGATGCCCGGAAGCTCGCGTTTCAGGCGGCGCGACGTTCCCATGAAAGTTCCGCTGGTTCCCATGCACGCGACAAAGTGAGTGATGCCGCCGCTGGTCTGCTCCAGCAGCTCCATCGCCGTGCCGTCGTAGTGCGCTTTCCAGTTGGCGGGGTTGTTGTACTGATCGGGATAGAAATACTCCTCCGGAGTCTTCTCGTAGACCTCGCGGCACAGCCGGATCGCGCCGTCCGAGCCTTCGCCTGGATCGGAAAAGACCATTTCAGCGCCGTAATTCTTGAGGATCTGCTTGCGCTCATGCGAGGCGTTGGCGGGCAGGCATAGCTTCACTTTGTAGCCCTTTACCGCTGCCGATCATCGCATAAGCGATGCCGGTGTTCCCGCTGGTGGCGTCGAGAATGGTCTTGTCGGGCGTCAGGCGCCCGGTGCGCTCGCCGTCCAGGATCATGTTCAAGCCGGCGCGATCCTTTACCGACCCGCCCGGGTTGAAAAACTCCGCCTTGGCGTAAAGTTCGACACCGGGAAACTCGGCATCGAGCTTGGCCAAGCCGAATCAGAGGCGTATTGCCGATCTGACTCAGCAGCGAGGATTTAGACGTTAATCCGGCCATCGGAACCGCAGGAGCCATGAGAACACCTTTAAGATTGTAAACCGATCATCCTAATGTCTGTCAACATTAGGTAGATCCATCGATCCACACTTATATTAGAGAGGAATCCAAGCGGCAAGTTGCAGAAAAATCAGTGCAAGCCGACCGTATGTTCCACCGATTTGATCAGTTTCTCCGGATCGTAGCCGACGCCTTGCTTGAAAACCACCTTGATGTTGCGGACATCGGAGATTTTGGCCGCTGGATTCCCCTGGATCAGGATCAAATCGGCCTGTTTGCCTGGCGCGATAGTACCGATCCGGTCGTCGGCTTTCAGCCACTTGGCGCCGTTCAGCGTGGCGATTCGAATGGCCTCGACGGGTGTAAACTCCGCCTCCACAAGCAGTTCCAGGTTGCGCAGATCGCCGAATCCAGCCATCGCTCCGCCGTTCCCGGTCGGATCGACTCCGGACATCAGGAGCCCGCCGGCTTTCACGAAATCGTACTCGAACTGCTCCTCCTTCTTGAGCGCGTCGAGCGCGGCGGTGCTGGTGCTGTCGGTGGCGCGGGCGCGGGCAGCCATGTAGGTTACCGCGCCCTGAGGCGTCAGGACATCCAGCAACCGTTGCTCGAACGGCGGGCGATGGGGAGCGCCGGCGTCGAACACAGCCAGTGTCGACGTAATGGCGACGTGATGCTGCACCAGATCGCGAATGGTTTGCTGCACCGGCGCGGATTTTATGTCCAGTTTTACCAGCGTATCTCGCGTTAGATTCTGCGACGGGCACGTGTCCGGGACCTTGCCCGGATCGAACTCGGTATCGACGATCAGGCCATGTTCCAGGTTGTCGATGCCGATTGCCGCGGCCTCGCGGAATCCGACCGAGCAGAGATGCCCCGTCACCTTGATTCCCAGCTTGTGCGCGGTGTCGACCGCTGCCGTCAGTTCGGCGCGGGTAATGTGCATGTAAGCTTTGAAAGACGTTACGCCTTCCCCAGCCCAGTATTCGACCGTCTTGCGCGCATCGTCCGGGCCGGTCAACCGATGTAGTTGCTCGATCGGCGAGCCGGCGCCTTCGAGGTACGGCCCCGTGAGATAGAAATCGGGACCGGGTGCGCGGCCGGAATCGACCATGGCCTTCACATTGATATCGGTATACGGCTCCATGCTTCCGGCGGTGCGGGCGGTGGTGACGCCGCTGGCCAGATACAGGCGCGGGAAGCTGAACGCCTGCTCATTGTAAATCGGGATGCCTTCGCCGGAGGGATAAAACAAGTGCTCATGCATGCCGACCATGCCGGGGATCACGGTATTGCCGGGAAGATCCATGCGATGTGCGCCGGATGGCACCGGCGTAGTCGCGGCGGGGCCGACGGCCGCGATCTTTCCGTGGTCGATGATGATGGTCTGATCCTCAGCCGGAGCAGCGCCGGTCCCATCGATCACGCGTACGTGAACCAGTGCGATCACCGGGTCGTTTATTGAGATAAATGGCTGGACACCGGGCGTAAACCGGCTGGGCTGCTGCGCGAGCGCGCATGCCGTCAGAGCGAGAAGAATTGAAATTCGCATGCGAGGTCAATCTTACCTAACTTTTTCGAACCGCTGAAAACGCCAGCAGCAGCCAGGCGGCGATGAAGCACAGTCCACCGAAGGGAGTGACCGCACCCAGCGCGCGCACCCCGGTGATCGCGAGCACGTACAAGCTCCCCGAAAACAGTACGATTCCGGCGAGCAGCAGCCAGGAAACCCCGGTCAGGAACGGCCGGCGCGGCATCGTCGAGACGATCAGTAACCCGAGCGCATGAATGAAGTGATACAACACCGCGCGCTCGTAGACGCCCATCGAATAATCGTCGAGCCGGCCCCTGAGCCCGTGCGCGCCGAATGCGCCGATCATTACAGCGAGAGCGAGCGCGATGGCAGCCGTGGCGGTCCAGTTCATTGTTTGTATCGTAGCGCGGCGGGTTAACCTGAGGATGCATGCCTGTGAATCCGATGGCCGGCCAACCGGCGCACCCGTCGAACCTGGTGAACGTCGCGCGCCTGGTCACAGCCTATTTCGCCGATCGCCCGGACCCCAGCGTCGCGGCGCAGCGCGTTTCGTTTGGAACCTCGGGCCATCGCGGATCTTCGTTTGAGCGCGCGTTTAACGAATGGCATATTCTCGCCATCGCGCAATCGATTTGCGCCTACCGGCACGAGAACGGCATCGACGGGCCCCTGTTTCTGGGCATCGACACGCACGCCCTCTCCGAGCCTGCATTCGCGAGCGCGATGGAGGTGCTCGCCGCGAACGATGTGGACGTGATGATCGCGCCCGATGGCGAATACACGCCGACTCCGGCGGTCTCTCATGCGATTCTGCGCTATAACCGCGGGCGAAAGACGGGTTTGGCGGACGGGATCGTGGTCACGCCGTCGCATAATCCGCCCGAAGACGGCGGCTTCAAGTACAACCCACCGCATGGCGGCCCGGCCGATAGCGGCACTACTTCGTTCATCCAGGATCGCGCGAACCAGTTCCTGGAAAACGGACTGACCGGCGTCAAACGAATCGCGTTTGAAAAAGCCCTCCGCGCCTCCACGACGCATCCACATGATTTCATCGCCGAGTACACTGACGATCTTCCCGGCGTAGTCGATATGGACGCAATTCGCGGCGTCCGGATCGGCATCGATCCACTAGGCGGGGCCGGCGTGCATTACTGGAGGCCGATCGCCGACAAGTATCGCCTGAATTTGACGGTAGTCAATGAAGACGTTGATCAAACCTTCCGGTTCATGCCTCTCGATTGGGACGGCCGGATCCGAATGGACCCGTCGTCTCCCTACGCGATGCGCCACCTGATCGCGCTGAAAGACCGTTTCGACGTCGCCGCGGCCTGCGATACGGATCATGACCGGCACGGCATCGTCACCAAATCCTCGGGCCTTCTGCCGCCGAATCACTATCTTTCGGTCTCGATCGATTATCTGTACCGGAATCGCGCAGATTGGCCCGCGCAGGCCTCGGTCGGCAAGACGGTGGTCTCCAGCAGCATGATCGATCGCGTAACTCAAGCCCTCGGCCGCCGGCTGTATGAGGTACCGGTGGGATTCAAGTTTTTCGTCGATGGATTGCTCCATGGAGCGCTCGCGTTTGGAGGCGAAGAAAGCGCAGGCGCTTCGTTTCTGGCTCGCGACGGCGCGCCGTGGAGCACGGATAAAGACGGCCTGATCGCGGCTCTGCTTGCCGCGGAGATCACGGGCCGCACCGGAAAAGACCCGGGCGAGCTTTACACACGACTGTGCCAGCAGCATGGAAACCCGGTCTATGAACGGATCGACGCGCCGGCCAATGCGGAGCAACGAGCGGCGCTCGGCAAGCTGTCGTCGACCGATATCACGGCATCCGAGCTGGCCGGGGAAAAGATTCAGAAGATCCTGACCGCGGCTCCCGGAGACGGCTTGCCGATCGGAGGCGTCAAAGTGATCGCCGAAAGCGGATGGTTCGCAGCGCGCCCCTCGGGCACTGAAGACGTTTACAAAATCTATGCCGAGAGCTTTCGCGACCAGGAACATCTGCGCCGCATTCAAGAGGAAGCGCAGCAGATGGTCGGCGCGGTTCTGAAAACAGCTCAACGCGGATAGGGATGCCCGCGCAGCGTGGTCAGCGCACGGTAGATCTGCTCCGCCAGAATCACGCGCGCCAGCTCATGCGGCATGGTTAGCGGCGACAGCCCCAGCAGCATATCGGCGCGAGGTTTCCAATCCGCGGGCAATCCGTCGGCGCCTCCAATCACGAAAACCAGATCGCGGCCGGCTTTGTCGATCAGCCGCGCGAACCCCGCCGAATCGAGCGCCCGCCCCGCCGGATCGAGCAGAATTTTCGTGGACGACGGATGCTTCTCCCAGGGGTCGAAACGCCGCGGCTGGATCTCCCGCATCTCGCATTTCATGAAACGGGAAGATCGCTTGAGATACTCCTCCGCCATCGCGTTGGCGTGGACATCGCGCGCCTTGCCGATGTAATACAGAAAAAGCTTCACGGCTGAAGGCCGTATCTACGGCTTCTTGCGAAAGAACGGGATGCCGTCGCGAAATTCCGCGAAGTCCACCGCATCGCCGATCTGCACCCGCTCGCCCGCCACTCGCGCCGTCAGGCGATGCCCCGAGTCGAGCGAAATAATCGACAGTTGATACGGCGCGTCGGCGACAAATTGCTCGGGCGCGGCATAAATCACGGTTTCCGTGTAAACCGTTCCAGGTCCGGGACTCGTCATTGTGCCCCCAGGATCGTAACCACTGCGGTGGCGCCGCTGCCGCCGAGATTCTGCGCCAGACCGAGCGAATGCCGGTCGAGCTGCCGCTCGCCCGCTTCTCCGCGGATCTGGATCGCCACGTCGCAGATTTGCCCCACGCCCGTCGCGCCCACCGGATGTCCCTTCGACTTAAGACCGCCGCTCGTGTTGATCGGCCGAGGCCCTTTGAGCGAAGTGCACCCTTCGAGCGCATAGGCGCCACCCTGGCCCTTGGCGACAAATCCCAGATCCTCCGTCGCGATGATCTCGGCGATGGTGAAACAATCGTGCACTTCGGCAAACTGTATGTCCTGCGGCGAAACGCCTGCCATCTTGTAGGCCTTTTCGGCCGCCGCCTTCACGGCGCGGAACGTAGTGATGTCTTCTTTCTCATCCAGAGCCACGTGGTCCGACGTTTGCGCGAGGCCCAGCACCTTCACCGCTTTCTTGGTGAACTCCGCGGCGCGCTCCAGCGGCGCGATCAGCACCGCCGCCGCGCCGTCGCTGATCAAGGAGCAATCGTAGACCGTCAGCGGATCGGCGATCGGCTTGCCTGCCAGCGCCTGCTCCATGGTGATCACCTTGCGCATGTGCGCCTGCGGGTTTTTCGCGCCATTGGCATGATTCTTCACGGCGACCGCGGCCAGCATCTCCCGCGTCGTTCCGTACTGATACATATGCCGCCGCGCGATCATCGCGAACAGCGCCGGAAACGTCGCGCCCGCGCGGCCTTCGCCCAACATGTCGCCCGCGCCTGCCAGGATTTCCGTCACCTTGGGAGTGGTCTGGGACGTCATCTTCTCCACGCCGCCCACCAGCACCAGATCGTACAATCCGGCCCCTACGGCCGACACGGCGTGAAAGAACGCCGATCCGCTCGAAGCGCACGCCGCCTCAAACCGCGTGCAGGGAACCCCCGTGATCCCCATGGCGCCGGCGATATAGGGAGCCAGGTGGTTCTGGCCGACGAAAGACGGCCCCGCGAAGTTCCCCAGGTAAAAAGCTTCTATCTTTGAAGGACTTACGCAGGCGTCCTCCATGCATTTCTGCCCCGCTTCCACAGCCAGCGAGCGCAGGTCTCGATCGGCGAACGCGCCAAAGGCGGTCTTGCCGATGCCAATCACGGCGACAGGTCTCATATATGATTAGAATATCGCGAGAAGCCGATAGATTCACTGCACGTTTTAGGAATCCTGGGCGTCATCGTCTATTAGATGGCGAGCGTCCTGGCATCTTTTGGTCAACTAATGAGCGAAGCGCCGGGTTTTACCCGATACGACGCGGTTCCGCTGTCCTCGGAGCAGGAGACCCGTTTTGTCTCCGAGAACATGCGCCGCGTGTTCCTGCTGATCTACCGCATCGTCGGGAATGTCCCCGATGCGCAGGATCTGACCCAGGAGGCGTTCATCAAAGCGCTCCAGCGTCAGGATCAGTTGAAGGACCTGGACAAGGCCGCGCACTGGCTTTCGCGGATCGCCAGCAACACTGCCATCGACTTTCTGCGGCGCAGCGGACGCGTCAGCTTTTCCGGGATTGACGACATCCCGGAGCCGTTTGTAACCGCCGCCGATGAGAATCCGGAGCAACTGGTTTTGCGCTCCGAACATAGGGAACATCTGGAGAACGCCCTCAGCGTGCTGACTCATCGCGAGCGGACCGCGCTGCTGCTTCGCGACGTGGAAGGATTGCCGGCCGAAGAGGTGGCCGCCCGACTGAACTGCTCGAAGGCGACGGTGCGGTCGCACATCGCCAATGGGCGGGTGAAGTTGCGGCGATTCCTGGAGAGAAAAGCATGACCGCGCACATCGCCGAAACAAATCTCGCGCTGTATGTTTCGGGCGATCTTCCGTTGTGGCGCGCGGCGCTGATGCGCCTGCACGTAACCCAGTGCCGGTGGTGCCGGAAACGCGCCGACGCATACCGGTCCGACCGTGCCCAGATCCGCCGGATTGCCGCGGAAATGCCCGACGGCTTGAACGACGCGGATTGGGACCGGCTGGCGGCGGAAATGACGGCGAACATCCGCGTGGGCCTGGCAGCGGGTGAGTGCGTCGCTCCGCGGCGGCGCAAACCGGTGACGCTCGGCTGGCGTCCGGCCGCGGCCATGGCCGGATTGGCCGTCGTCCTGGCCAGCGCGTGGTGGCTGAACATGCCGCCTTCGACCACCCAGGCTTTGGGTCGCGCCATGACCGCGATCTGGCATGGACACGGAAGCGTGATGCCGGAAGAGCGTGGGCTGGTGGTGGAAGCCACTTCGTCGGGAATCGAACTGCGGGAAAACGGTGGCACGCTGGGAGTTTCGCAGGGGACCGCCCGCCCCGTCGCTGTTTCGGTAAGCGTGCAGGGCTCGGCGAGCGCCAGCTATGTGAACGCCGATACCGGCCAGATGACCATTACGAGTGTGTATGCGCAGTAAAACAGTTTTGTGGCTGCTCGCAGGCGTCGCGGCCGGCGCCCAGACGCCGAGCCTCAAAATCGATCTGCCCGCCGACTCGCCGGTCACTCTGGTTTCGGTCGATTCCGGAGGTTCGGACGCAACCGCGCGCGGCGGCGCGTTTTTTATCGACGTTCACGCAGCGCTTCAGTTGCGCAACTCCAGCCAGCGGCGCGTGCGGGCGATCACACTCTCGGTCCTTTCCCAGGAAGTGACGCCGGGCGGCAAGGGATCGGTTTCCGTGCCCAGCCTGGACGTGGCGCCGGGCGAAGTTTTTCCGCTGGGCGTCGATTTGCGATTGCTGCGTCCCATCGGCGGCGCGGGCGGCACCGCCGTGGAAGTGCGCCTCGATGGCGTGCTGTTCGACGATCTGAGTTTTTACGGCGCCGATAAGCTCCACTCCCGGCGCACGCTCACCGTGTGGGAACTCGAGGCTCGCCGCGATCGCCAGTATTTCAAGAAGGTTCTCGAAACCGCCGGGCGTGACGCGCTGCAAAAAGACATGCTCGACAGTTTGACCCGTCAGGCGGATCGTCCGCAGCCGGGCGTCCAAATGGTGCGCGGCCGTGCCACCAACGCAGACCCGGAACGCGAGCTCAGCTTTGCCTTCCTGCATCTTCCCGACGCTCCTGTCGAGCCGACCAGCGGGATGGCGCGCATCGCCGGCAACGAAGCGCGCGCGCCGCGCGTCGAAGTGCACAACCGCGGCGAGAGGCCGGTGAAGTATCTGGAAATCGGCTGGATCGTGAAGGACCAGCAGGGCCGCGAATTTCTGGCGGCGTCGATGCCGGCGGACGTGAACATTTTGCCGGGCCGGTCCAGCCAGGTGACCCAGGATGGCGGCCTGCGGTTCCCGGAGCGCACCTCCATCCAAAGCATGACCGGGTTCGTATCCACCGTGGAATACGGCGACGGATCGTACTGGATTCCAAGCCGCGCCTCGCTCAACGATTCGAAGCTTCGCCGTCTGGTCGCGCCATCCCCCGAGGAGCAGCGCCTGACCCAGATTTATCTCAAGAAAGGCCTCGCCGGACTGGTCGAGGAACTGAAAAAGTTCTGACCCCTCTCGAAGTCACTCCTCAGGAAGTCAAGCGCCGCCGGGACGCCGGGGAAACCCTGCATCTGATCGACGTCCGCGAGCCGCATGAGCACGCGCAAGCCCGCATCGAAGGCGGCGAGCTGATTCCCATGCGCACCGTTCCCGCCGCTCTCAGCGAACTGAGCGCCAAAGCCAGCGAAGCGCCGCTGATCGTCTATTGCCACCACGGCGTGCGCAGCCTGAATGTCGTGAACTGGCTGCGGGAGCAGGGCGTAGGGCCATGCCAGAGCATGTCCGGAGGAATCGACGCCTGGAGCCTCGCGGTGGACCCCTCCGTGGGACGTTACTGATGAAGTTTTATCTGAAGCCCACCTGAACCACCTGCCGCAAAGCGAAGAGTTGGCTTCGCGAAAAAGGAATCGACGCCGCCGAGATCGACCTGAATCGCGGCTTGACCGCGGCCGAGATCGACAAACTGATCGGCACGCGCGATTACAAGGAGTTTCTGAACACCCGCAATGACCTGTATCGCGACCGCCAGATGAAGCAGAATCCGCCCTCGCGCGCCGAAGCCATCCGGTTAATGGCCGCGCATCCGAACCTGATCCGCCGTCCGATTCTGGTGAATGGCTCGAAAATCGCCCTCGGCTTCGACGAACGGCAATTCGTTGAAGTCAGCGGGCTTTGATCGCGGCTCCCGGTTTCACGCCTTCCACCACCTTGCCGTCCCGCACTACGAACACCCCATTCACCAGCACGTACGGGATGCCCTCTGAGTACTGATCGGGCTTCTCGAACGTCGCCTTGTCGATCACCCGCGCCGGATCGAAAATGGTCAAATCCGCGTCGGCGCCCGTTTTCACGCGGCCCTTCCGCGCCATCTGCGGCGAGACCGCCTCCACCCTCTGCGCCGGCAGCAGCGTCATCTTCTTGATTGCGGTCATCAGCGGAACGATCTTTTCATCGCGCGAATAATGCCCCAGCACGCGCGCATACGTCCCCGCTCCGCGCGGATGCCCCTTGCCCTGTGTAATCAGCCCGTCGCTTGCGATCATCACATCGGGATGCGCCACGGCTTGGCGGGCCGCTTCTTCCGGAATCGCGTGCAGAATCACGCTGCCGCCTTCTTTGCGATAACGCGCAAACGTTTCCGCCGTCAGTCGATCTCCGGTCGCCACCCATTGCAGATCCTTGTAAGTGATTCCCAGCCGCTCCTGCCAGCCCGCATCGAACACTGCCGAATCGAGCCGCGTCTGTCCCGCCGTGTACGGATACGCCTCCGTCGTGATATCGAGCCCATGTTTACGCGCGCCTTCGATCATCTCGATCGCCAGTCCGGTCTGCTGGAGCGCCATGCTGGTAATGTGCACGATGTGCACCGAAGCACCCGTGATCGCCGCGCCGGCGATCATCTCCTCAATCGATTCGGTGACCGACCCCGGCTCCAATGCTCCCGGCGATCGAATGTGCACATAACACGGCACGCGCCGGTCACCCGCAATGCGCATTACAGAAAGAATTTCCGGATGCGTCGCCGACGGTACATAGGCGATTCCCAGCCCGATTCCGAGCGCATGCTCATCCAGCCCGCGGCGAATCAGATCCTCCGTAGCGTGAATTTCCTCCGCCGTCGCCCTCCGATGAGCCGCCGGGCCGGTGGGGAGAAATGTCCCCGGATCGTGCATCACGGCCATGCGAGCCGGAATGTGCCCAGCCGTCGCTCCAAAGTTGACCAGCGCTTTGCCTTCGCGTTCCGCGTACCATTGCGCCACCGGAGAAACGCCGACCTCCATCTCGAGCGCGGTGGTAACGCCGTCGCGCGCCTTGTAGCGATAATTTTCGTCGTCCTGCCCATGCGAATGCAGATCGATGAATCCGGGCGCTACCACCAGTCCCGTGACGTCCACAACGGTCGCGCCGCGCAGCGGACCCTCCGAGATCGCCGCGATGCTGCTCCCGCGAATGCCGACGTTGCGAACCGCGTTCAGCCCCGACTCCGGGTCCATGACGCGTCCGCCCGCCAGCACGATGTCGTAAGTCTGCGCGGAAACAACACCCGCCATTCCCAGGAGCAGGATCGCCCTCATATTTTCAATCCGCGACCCTGCTGTTTCGCCCGCTCGAACGCCAGATGTGCGGCCGCCACGTCTTCCACCGCCAGGCCCAGCGACTTGAACACGGTAACTTCGTCAGCCGACCCGCGCGCGGCCTCGGGCTCCCCAAGTTCCGCCGCGATGTGTCCTTCCCCGGCGCCGATCACGTCGCCCGATTCCTTCATCGCCGCGGCGCGGGAATCCACGAACAGACGCGACCGCCTCACCAGCTCCGGATCCATCTCGCATTGCGTCGGCCGGCACGCTCCCACTGAGATCACGTGCACGCCGGCCTTAACCCACTGGTTGTCGATCACCGGAGTGGGGGAAGCCGTGACCAGCACCACCACATCCGCGCCCCGCACAGCCGCCTCTGCCGACGCCATCGCCCGCGCTCCGGTGGTGCGCGCGAACGCGTCCAGATTCGAGCGCGTCGGGCTCCACGCGCGAACTTCTTCAAATCGCACGACGTGCGCCAGTGCTTCAAAATGGCTGCGCGCCTGCACTCCGGACCCCAGAATCGCCAAAACCTGAGAATCCTGCCGCGCCAGTTTTTTCACCGACACCGCCGATACAGCCGCCGTCCGCGCTTCCGTAATGTATCGCCCGTCGAGAATCGCGGCCAGCCCGCCCGTCTCCGGATCGAGCAGAATAATCGTGCCCAGGTGCGACGGCAAACCGCGGGCCAGGTTCGAATGATACACCGTCACCAGCTTCGCGCCCAGCGCCGGCGTCGACGCCACATACGCCGGCATCAGGCCGAAGAAAGCATGATGCTCCGCAATATCCAGCACGGTGCGCACCGGCTGAACCACCTTGCCGGCCGAAAAAGCCGCCAGCGCCTGCTCCATCGCCGCGATCAGATCCGGCATGGTCAGCAGGTCTCTTACATCCGTTTCAGTCAGAACCAGGGGCATAATTATTGTGCTCTGCGGAACAGCCAGTACACCGGCACGCCGATCAGCACGATCGCGAGTCCCGGCCAGGTGCTGGAGGGTTTGTAGACGAATAATACGATCAGCACCGCCGCCGCGCCCAGCAGGTACAGCGCGGGAATCACCGGGTACCCGAAGGCTCGATAGGGCCGCTCGGCGTCGGGGCGCGTGAATCGCAAACGAAAAATTCCGGCGACCGTCAGAAGGTAGAAAATCAATGCGGCCGAAATAACATAATCGAGCAGGTTGCTGTACAAATTCCCGTACGATTTCTTGTCGGCGTCATAGGTGCGCGGCAGCACCAGCGCCGCGGCCCACAAGCCTTGCAACACCAGCGCCCGCGCCGGAACCTTGGCGCGATTCAACGAATACGCGCCCCGGAAAAATAGTTTGTCCCGCGCCATCGCGTACGAAGCGCGAGCCCCCGCCAGGATCAATCCGTTCATCGCGCCGAACGTCGAAATCATGATCAGCACCGCCATGATCGCAACGCCTTTGCCCGGGAAAATCGCTTGCAGCGCCGCCGTGGCCACGCGGTCTTCGGGCGCGTGCTGAATCGCCGGAAGCGGCAGCGTCACCAGGTACGCGACGTTGGCCAGTATGTACATCGCGATCACCGCCGCCGTCCCCAGCGCCAGTGAGAGTGGAATATTCCGCACGGGATTCTTCACTTCACCGGCCGTGAACGTAATGTTGTTCCACGCGTCGGCGGCAAACAGTGACCCCGTTTGCGAGACGCAAATGGCCGCGAACAAGCCAAACGCCGTCGCCGCCGTGACTCCCGCCGAAACCGGATCGAAATTGTGCGGCGTCCAGAAGCCGGCCCCGAAGTTACTTCCAATCGCAGTCGCGTTCCACCCGAGCAGCAACCCGATGACGATCAATCCCAGCAGCGCCACCGTCTTCGTGGTGGTGAAGATGTTCTGCACCATCTTTCCGTACTGAAGACCTCGCGTGTTGGTCCAGGTAAGCAGCACGATCAGCAGGATCGCCGCCACCTGCGCGGTCGAAAGCGAAAGCGCGTATCCGCTCGAGATGTGGATCGGCGGAATAATGTAGTTCGATTCACTGACCGGCGTCCACAGCACTCCCAGAAATCGCGCGAATCCCACACCGATGGCCGCGATGGTGCCGGTTTGAATCACCATGAACAGCGTCCAGCCGTACAGAAATCCCCACAGCGGGGAGAACGCTTCGCGCAGATACACGTATTGGCCGCCCGCGCGCGGCATCATCGACGCCAGCTCGCCATAGGAAAGCGCCCCCGTCACGGTAAGGAATCCGGTGAACAGCCATGCCACCAGCAGCCATCCCGGACTGCCGATGAAGCGCGCCATCTCCGCCGAGACGATGAAAATCCCCGACCCGACCATCGATCCGATGACCACCATGGTCGAGTCGTATAGGCCCAGCCCGCGAGTGAATTCGGAGTCGGTATGGGGCTGTAGGGACGGAGTCAATCTCGACGATTATGACAGATACAGTATCATTGTGCGTTAGCCGCAACACATGGGGAGCGAATCGCCAAGCCTGCATCCACTGCGCCGGGAGCATCTCCCGGTGTATCTGGCCGGCGCTGCCGCGGTGTGCTGCGTCGTATCCATCGCCGCGTTCGAGATCCTCATGGGGCTGACGCTGGCCGCCTTAATCGTCACCCGCCGCGATTGGCGAGTGCCGCCCATCTGGCTCCCGCTGGCGCTCTTTTTTGTCTTGACCATCGCCTCCATGGCCGCGTGCGGCCAGTGGCGCGCCGGATTCCCGCAGGTTAAAAAGTTTTACGTCTACCTGATGCCGTTTCTGATCGCCGCCGCCTTCCGCACCGCCCGCCAGCTCCGATGGGTAGCCGTGGGATGGGCGCTGGCCGCGTCGCTATCCTCGGCGTGGGCGTTGAATCAGTTCTACAACAAGTGGGAAGACTCCAAAGATGCCCACGTCGATTTTTACAAGGCGTACGTGGCCGACCGCATCACCGGTTTTATGGGCCACTGGATGACCTTCAGCGGCGGGATGATGATGGCTCTGCTGACCACCGCGGCCGTGATCTTCTTCTCCACGGACCGGCGCTGGGTCCCGTGGCTGGTCTGTGCCGCCGCGCTGATCACGACGGCGCTGATCGCGGCGGAGACTCGCAGCGTGTGGCTGGCGGCCGCGGTCGGAGGCGCATATCTCATCTGGTTTTGGAAAAAATGGGCCCTGCTGGCCATCCCGGTGATGATCGGCATCCTCCTCCTGGTGAATCCGTTCGAGCTGGGGGATCGCGTGGTGTCCGTATTCAAGCCGCACGGCGACACCGATTCGAACGCGCATCGCGCCATGTGCCGCGCCATCGGTTGGCAGATGATCAAAGCGCACCCGCTGTTGGGCGTAGGTCCGGAACAGGTCGGCCCCGAGCATCTCCAGTACCTGCCGCCCGGCACGAGGCTGCCGCTGCCCACCGGCTATTATGGACACCTGCACAACATCTATGTCCACTACGCAGCCGAGCGCGGCGTGCCGGCGATGCTGGCGCTCATGTGGATGATCGGACGCGCGCTCTTCGATTTCGTCCGCGCACTGCGCCGCCGGCCCGCGGGTTCGGAAACAGGCTGGGTGCTGCACGCGTCCATCGCCGTGATCCTGGGAATCCTGGTCGGCGGTTATTTCGAAGTGAATCTCGGCGATAGTGAAGTGCTCGCCATGTTCATGGCTATACTCGGCTGCGGCTACGTTGCCGTGATGGAGGAAGAACTCGCATGCAAGGTCTGATGATGAACACGCCGCTGACGCTCACGCCCATCCTGGAGCGCGCGGCACGTTTATTTCCGAAGAAAGAGATCGTGACGCGCACCGACGCGGGAATGCATCGCTACACCTTCGCCGATTTTCACGCGCGCGTGCATCGCCTCGCCTGGACCCTCGAACACATGGGCGTGAACCCGGGTGAGCGAGTCGGCTCGTTGTGCTGGAACACCCATCGCCACCTGGAGCTGTATTTCGCCGTGACTTGTTTCGGCGCCGTGCTGCACACGTTGAATCTCCGCCTGGCGTCCGATCAGCTCGCCTACATCATTAATCACGCCGACGATCGCGTCATCTTCGTCGACGCTTCGCTGGTTCCCCTCCTCGATAAAATCCGCGGCGAGCTTCCCAACCTCCGCGAAGTCGTCGTGATGGACGATACCGGCGATTACGAAGACCGCCTGTCAGCCTCGCCCGCCACTCCGTTCGCTTGGCCCGCGCTCGATGAAACCGCCGCCGCGGCCACATGCTACACCTCCGGAACCACGGGCCATCCCAAGGGCGTGCTGTACACGCATCGCTCGCTGGTCCTGCACAGCTATGCCCTGGCCATGGCCGATACCTTTGCTTTGAGCGAACGCGACACGGTCCTGCAACTGGTCCCGATGTTTCACGCCAACGGCTGGGGCATTCCCTTCGCGGCCGTCATGGTCGGATCGAAAATCGTGCTCAGCGGCCGCCATTTGCAACCCGCCGACATCGCCAACATGATTGAGACCGAGCGCGTCACCTTTACCGCCGGAGTTCCCACGCTGTGGATGAGCCTCTACAGTCTGCTCGAAAACGAAAAGCACGACATCTCCAGCCTCCGCACCATTGTCTGCGCCGGCTCCGCGCTTCCGCGGCAATTCGTCGAATGGTATGAACAGAAGTACGGCGTCCGCTTCATGCTCGCCTGGGGCATGACGGAGACCACGCCGATCGCCACCGTGGTCGCGCTGAAGAGTCATCTCGAATCCATCACCGGCAAGGACCGTTACGATTTGCTCGCCCGCCACGGCCTGCCGGTCGCCGGAGTCGACCTCCGCATCGTGGACGAGCTCGGCAAGGAGCTTCCTTGGGACGGCGCCACAATGGGTGAGCTGCAAGTGCGCGGCCCCTGGGTCACGTCCGGTTATTACAACGATCCTCGCGGCGAGGAGCGCGGCCGCGCCGAATCCTTCATGGGCGGCCCCGGTGAGAAATGGTTCCGCACCGGCGATGTCGCCACCATCGACCCCGAAGGCTACATCCAGATCATGGATCGAACCAAGGACCTGGTGAAAAGCGGCGGCGAGTGGATCTCCAGCGTCGACCTGGAAAACGCCATCATGGCCCACCCCAAAGTGATGGAATGCGCGGTCATCGCCATTCCGCATCCCAAGTGGCAGGAGCGTCCCGTGGCCGCCGTCGCGACGCTGCCGCAGTTCCGCGGCCAGGTCACCAAGGAAGAGATCCTGGATTTCCTTCAAGGCCGCGTAGCCAAATGGTGGCTGCCCGACGACGTCGTCTTTATCGATGCAGTCCCCAAAACCAGCGTCGGAAAATTCAACAAGCGCGCGCTTCGCGAACAATTCAAGGATTATTCGCTGCCCTCGTAGCTGGCGACAATCTTCAGAATGGCCGAGCCAAACCGCTCGGCTTTCTTCTCCCCGATGCCGGCCACGTCGTATAGCTCCACCAGGCTCGACGGAGCCCGGCGGGCGATCGCGTCGAGCGTCGCATCGTGCAGGATGATATACGCCGGCAGCGCCAGATCCTTCGCCAGATTCCGCCTCCACTCCCGCAGCGCCTCCCGTAATTTCGGATTCGCGGGTTTCACCTCGGCCGCTCTCTCCCGAACCGCCAGCCGTTTCCGCACCGCCGCAACACGCGACGGCTCCATGTCCCCGGCTTCGCCAAGCCACTCGAGCTCCACTCCGCACTGGTCGCAAGCGTCGCAGCGATCCCATTTGGGAGTCTCCCCGAAATATAAACAGATCTGTCGATGCCGGCACGCCGCCCCCTCCGCGAAACGCCGCATCGCCTTATAACGGTCCCACGCCCGATTGCGCTCGGCCGCGTCCTGCAATTGCTGTATGAAATGCGCCAGCAACCCAATGTCTCGATTCTGCCATAGCATCACGCAGTCCGCCGGCAGACCGTCGCGCCCCGCGCGTCCGGCTTCCTGGTAATACTGTTCCAGCGATTTTGGCAGCGCAAGATGCACCACCGCCCGCACATCCGGCTTGTTGATCCCCAGCCCGAACGCCACCGTCCCAACCAGAATGCGTTTCTCGCCCGACATCCACGCTTCCTGATTCTTCTGCCGCCTCGCCGTGTCCATCTGCCCGTGATACGCCACCACTGGCAGCCCCCGGTGCGATAGCAACGCCGTTGTTTCCTCCACTGCCTTGATCGTCGGCGCGTATACGATCACGTTGCCTTCGTGGTAATATTCCAGCGCCGCATACAGCAGCCCGTCCTGTTCACGCGGTCCACATTGCCGGGCCACATAACGCAGATTCGGCCTGTGAAAACTCAACACAATTTTCGCCGGATCGCGCAAGCGGAGCTGAGCCACGATGTCGTGCCGCACCGCCTTGGTCGCGCTGGCCGTAAACGCAGCCACCGGCGTTTCCGGAAACCATTCGCGCAGCGCGCGAAGCTGGCGATACTCGGGACGGAATTCGTGCCCCCATTCGGAAATGCAATGCGCCTCGTCGATTGCGAAAAATCCCAGCGGCACCCTCTTCAGCCAGTCGAGCACGTCGTCTCTCACCAGCCGTTCCGGCGACAGATACAGCAGCCGGAAAGCTCCCTGCTGCGCGCGCCGCTTGATTTCGCGCTGCTCGCCCAAGTCCAGCGAACTGTTCAGAAACGCCGCCGGAATCCCAGCCTGCTGCAATCCCGCGGCCTGATCCTGCATCAGCGCGATCAGCGGACTCACCACCACGCAGGTCCGTTCCATGGCCACCGCCGGAAGCTGGTAGCACAGCGATTTTCCTCCGCCCGTGGGCATCACCACCGCCACATCCCGCCCGTCCAGAATGCTGCGGACCACGGTTTCCTGCTTCGCGCGGAATTCGGAGTAGCCCCAGTGGCGTTTCAGAAGCGTGAGAAGACCAGTCGAATCCAAGAACCAGTATGCATTACGATTTTCGCAGCGTAGCCAGCCCCGTTCCCGCGCCGATCAGCAGCGCCCCCGCCGCCCGATTGGTCCAGTTCGCATACCGCGGCTGCCGCGCCAGTTCCGACGCCCGCCCCGCCGCCACCCCGTACCCCAGCAGCACGCAAAACTCGATCAGCACCGACGTTACGCCCAGCACCGCCACTTGCCACGCAACCGGACGATGAACGTCGATGAACTGCGGCAGCAGCGCCGTGAAAAATACCATCGCCTTCGGATTCGACGCCTGCGTCAGGAATCCTCCGCCGAATAGCCGCGCCGCGCGCGTTTCTCTCGAATCCTGAATGTCGAGAACCGCGTTTTTCCCGAACAGCCCCAGCAGTCCCAGGTAGATCAGGTACGCCGCGCCGATCCACTTCACCGTGAAGAACAGGTTGTACGACGCCAGCAGCAACGCCCCCACGCCCGTCGCCGAAAGCGCGAAGTACGCCGTGTTCGCCGCCAGAATCCCCAGGTTCGACGCCACGCTTTTACGCGCCCCGCTTCGCAAGGCGCTCGAAAGCACGAACAGTACGGCCGGCCCTGGAATCAGGCACAACACCATTTCGGTGGTGGCGAACATCCACCACGTCGCCGGCGCGACCGTTCCGTTCATTTAAAAACTATACGACAGGCGGGACCGTTCGCAGCGCCCAAGGCTCGCGCAGGGCCGCCAGTGTCTTTTCCCGCAGCGCTTCGCTCAGTTCCAGCCCCAGAATGTATTTCGACCCGTACCGCACTACGTGCTTCACCGTCGCCGAGCCCGACAACTTGATTCGGTCGGCATTCAGACTGATCCGCGTGCGGGGGGCGATCGCTGTGTTTACTTCCACGCGCAGCCCGCTTTCGGAAACGTCCATGCACTGCCCTTGGGCATACTTGGGCTGGCCCTGCGCGTCTTCCCACGACAGTCGCACTATCCCTATGAATGGTATCCGGCCATGGCGCCGGATTTCTTTTGACATGAATGTCTCCTATCTTATATCGGACGCCCGAGATCCCTGCTTTAGTACGATGTTGAGTTATGCTCTACGATCCGGACAATCGCTATTGGATGGGTGACGACGACGGCGGCTTCTTCGACGACGGCGGCGGCAACGGCGACGACGACGGTCAGGATTACGGCGACGACGATTCGGACGATCAGGACAATCAGGATGATCAAGGCGGCGACGCCGATCAAGGTGGCGACGCCGGCGACGGAGGCAATGGCGACGGAGGCGATGGCGACGGCGGCGATGACGGCGGCGACGACTTCAACGACCCCGATGATCTCCTGCAGCTCGACAACGATGTAGCTCTTTCCGCCGCCGATTTCCCCAACTCGACCGCCGCCGATTTTACCGACGACGATGGATCCTGGACCCCGGACGATTACCAGCAGTCCGCCTCGAACCTCTTCGGCGATCATGAATTCTTCGGCGACACCATGGTCCAACAGCGCACCGACGAAGGCTATCAACCCTTCGCCAACGACCAATTCATGCGCGGTTTTGACGAGGTTGCGCCCGGAAGCTCCGATACCGTCCGCCTGTTCGAGCGTGAAGGCCATCTCTCCGCCTTCGGCTTCGTCTCCATGGCCATGCTCGAGTACCTGCGCATGCGCTACACCGGCATCGATCTCACCAATCTCGACGTTTCCATCCCCGGACGCGGCGAGCGCGTCGAGCCTCAGCCCCTGCCCCCCGCCTTCGATTCCATCCAGGTCGCCGATGCCGTCGACTTGAGAAAGCACTGCACGCCCATCGGCGATCAGGGCCAGACCGCGCGCTGCTCAGCCTTCGCCTGGACCCACGCCACCGAGCTGGTCAACAACCTCAAAGCCGGAGACGCCACCCGTCTGTCGCCCAGCTTCACCATGCTCCAGTTCCAGCGCATGCAAGGCGACGCTCAGGATTACCGCTACGCCTATACCGGTGGCGACGGAACCGTCAGCGGCACCGACCCCGGCCAGGTCCTCGCGGAGCACGGCACCTGCCGTCAGGATCTGTGGCCCGATCAAAGCCAGGTCCCTGTCACGTCGGAGCGCGTGCTGATCTCCGACGCCGGGCAGCACCACCTCGACGCCGCGCCCTACCCGATCGCGCTCGACGATGTTCGCAAAGTGCTCAGCGCGGGATGTCCTGTGCACGTGGCCATCAACACCGGCCCGTCGTTTTCCGATGTCGGCCGCGACGGCATCTTCAACGCCGCCGAAGCCCCCAGCGGCCGCCATGGACGCCACGCCATGCTGATCGTCGGCTACACCGGGAATTTCTATATCCTCAAGAATTCGTGGGGCGAATCCTGGGGCGATCAAGGCTACTGCTATCTCCCCAAGAACGTCCTGGCCGAATCCGACCCGGATTTAGTCGCGGTGCTCGTCAAAAAGAGTTAATGCCTACTTCGTTACCGGCGTCAACTCGCGGCTCGAAATGATCCGGTCCACCAATCCATATTCCAGCGCCGCCGGCGGCTCCAGAATATAATCGCGATCCACGTCGCGCGCGATCTTCTCTACCGGCTGGCCGGTCGCATTCGCCAGAATCTCATTCAGAGTCTCGCGCATCCGCAGGATCTCCCGCGCATAAATATCGATGTCCGTCGCCTGACCCGCCAGCCCGCTCATCGACGGCTGATGAATCAGAATCCGCGAATGCGGCAACGTGTAGCGCTTCCCCTTGGACCCGCATGCCAGCAGCACCGCCGCCATCGACGCCGCCTGCCCCACGCAATACGTCACGATATCCGGCTCCACCAGACGCATCGTGTCCAGAATCGCCAGTCCCGCCGTGATCGATCCGCCAGGCGAATTGATGTACAGCGAAATATCTTTCTCCGGATCCTCCGCCGCCAGAAACAGCATCTGCGCGATCACCAGGTTGGCGACATTGTCGTCAATCGGCGTGCCCAAGAAGATGATGTTCTCCTTCAACAGGCGTGAGTAGATGTCGAACGCGCGCTCTCCGCGCGAAGTCTGCTCCACCACCATGGGCACTAACACGGAATTCTGCATGACATTGCTTTCTCCTTCACAAAACGCGATCCATCGCCGGAAACACAGTCCCTGGCCTTAATTCTTCTTCAAGCTCCGCTGGCGCGGCCGGGCCCTCTGAATACTGGAGCGAAGGCGGCGCTTCTCCGCCAGGGCGTCCGCCAGATTCGCAACCGAAGTCCCCTCTAAATACTCTATGATACGCGACCGCAGCGGCATCCAGGAATCGTGCATCCCACACGCCACTCGATCGTTGCACTCCGCGCTCCCGCCGATGCAGCGGTCGTAGCGTCCCACGCCGTCCACCGCTTCGACAATCATCAGCATGGAAATGTCTTCAGCCGCCACCCGCAGCCGGAATCCTCCCCCCGGACCTTTGCTCGATCGCAGGAATCCGTCGCGCACCATATCTTGCAGGATCTTCGCCAGGAAGTGCGGCGGAATCCCCGCGTCGGCCGCGATCTGCCTCACCATCGCGAACTGGCCCTCCGGCAGCGCCGCCATATGCACCAACGCGCGGATCGCATACTCGGCCGAGCGGGAGTAGATCATCCATCCACAAGCATACAGGAGACCCATGCTTCCAAAAGCCGCGCCGCCAGCGCCGCTTGATCGTGCGCATGCGCATCCATCGGCTCGGTAAGGGTCGCCACATCGCCGCAGTTCACCGGCCGCGTGCACCAGTCGGCGATCATCTCCGCCGTCACCTCCGGATGAAACTGAAGCCCGTACACGTGGTCCCCGTATCGAAACGCCTGATGCCGTGTTCTCTCCGATCGCGCCAGCCACTCCGCTCCGTCCGGAAGGTCGAACGTTTCTCCATGCCAATGAAAAAACGTCGACGGCGACGGAATGCTTCGGAACACAGGATCTTTCTTCGCCGCGTCGGTAAGATACACCGGCGCCCATCCGATCTCCAGCCCGTCATTCCGGTAAACCCGCGCGCCCAGCGCCTTGGCGATCAGTTGCGATCCCAGGCAGATCCCTAGCATCGGCACTCCCGCTTTCAGCGCCGTCCCGATCGCGTCCAGCTCGCCGGCCATCTCCGGGTCGTTCGCCGACCTGGGACCTCCCAGAACAATCACGCCATCGTAATCCCCGCCCGGCGCGGGCTCTCCTAAATCCTGGTATTGGAACGATATCCCAAGCCCATCCAGCACCTGCGCGAAATGACCCAGGTGCTCCCAGGTCTCGTGCCGGAATACAAGAATTGACATGAAGCGGCCCCTCAAAACTCTTGATTCGATTAAACTGTACTTAAGCTCAGCGTAGTCTAAACCGATAAGTAATTGGGGAACCATGCGGATCCTGATTGCCGACGACAGTATTGTGTCTCGTCATCTCCTCGATGCCACTTTGCGCAAATGGGGCTACGAAGTCGTCGTTGCATGCGACGGCGTGGAAGCTTGGAACGTCCTCCAATCCGAAAATTCGCCCAAGCTGGCGATTCTGGACTGGGTGATGCCCGGCCTCACCGGTCCCGAAGTGTGCCGCCGCGTCCGCGAAAACGCCAAGGACAAGGAAACCTACACCTACATCCTTCTGCTGACTTCCAAAAGCCTCCGGGAAGATCTGATCGAAGGCATGGAGGCCGGCGCCGACGACTATGTCACCAAGCCCTTCGACCAGCACGAGCTCAAAGTCCGCCTGCGCGCCGGCACCCGCATCATCGATCTGGAACGCGAGCTGGTAACCGCGCGCGAAGAGCTCCGCGAGCAGGCCACCAAGGATTTTCTCACCCGCATCTGGAATCGCTCCTCCATCCTCGACACTCTTCAGCGCGAGCTGATTCGCGCCGGCCGCGAGCAGCGCTCCGTCGGCGTGGTCCTCGCCGATCTGGACCATTTCAAATCCATCAACGACACCTACGGCCACTTCGCCGGAGACGCCGTGCTGCGCGAGTTTACGCGCCGCATGCAAGGCTCCATGCGAGCCTACGACGCCATCGGCCGCTATGGCGGTGAGGAATTCCTGATCGTCCTGCCCGGTTGCGATGAGTCCGCCACGTCCACCCAAGCCGAGCGCATGCGCGCCGCCCTGGCCGCCGGACCGATGGACATCAACGACGAGCATCGCCTGGTCACCTGCAGCTTCGGCGCCACCACCTGGCGCCCCGGCATGGAAAACGATTCGGAATCGTTGATCCGCATCGCCGATGACGCCCTCTACGCCGCCAAGCACCAGGGCCGCAACCGCGTCGTCTATCAGCCCACCGCTCCCCAAACCGCCCCCGCCGCCTCCTCCTCGAAAACCGTCAGTTCGAAATAGCCGCAGCCGGGCTCCGCGCGCGGCCCGTACGCTTTCGCGTCGCCACCCGGTACCCCATCAGCACCGCCCAGATCGCCGCATACAGCAGCGGCAGCCGCACGTCCGACTTCACCAGCCAGTAATAATGAATCACCCCGGCCAGCGCGCTGAAATACACCAGCCGGTGCAGCCCCTTCCACCGCCGGTACCCCAGCCTGCGCACCCACCCCGCCGTCGATGTCACTGCCAGCGGAATCATCATCGTGAACCCCGCCATCCCCACCGTGATGAACGGACGCTTCAAAATGTCCTTCCCCATTTCGTGCCAGTCGAAATATTTGTCCACCACCACCCACGTGGTCAAATGCAGGAACCCGTAGAAAAACGCGAACAACCCGCACATTCTCCGGAATCGCACCAGTTGCGGCTCCTTCAGCAGCATCCGCAGCGGAGTGATCGTCAGCGTGATCAGCAAAAACCGGAGGGTCCAATCCCCGGTGTCATGTGTGATGTACTCCACCGGATTCGCCGTCAGATCCTGCTTCCACGCCCGCCACCCAAGCTGCATCAGCGGAATCGCGCACACCACGAACAGCAGGACCTTGGTCCATCCGCTCAGCAGGATTTTTTTCATTTTAGAGTGCGGAAAATGGGGTCAGACCACTCTGTCCCCGCCACCAATCGGCTCGAATCGCACAAAACCAGCGGCCGTGGACAGAGCGGTCTGACCCCTTTTTTCGCATCCTTATCTGTCCCCGCCGCCAATCGGCTCGCGCCGCACAAAACCACCCGCCGTGGCGACAGCGGCCTGACCCCTTTTTTCGCATCCCTGTTTAGTGATACTTGTGGAGATCCATGCCGGTATAAAGGCTCGCCACCTGATCCCCGTACCCATTGAACTTGATCGTATTGCGCGGGAGAAGTTCCGGCAGCCGATGTTCCTTGGCCTGGCTCCAGCGCGGATGATCCACTTCCGGGTTCACATTGGAATAAAACCCGTACTCGTTCGAAGCGGCCTTGTTCCAAGTCGTAGGCGGCTCTTTCTCGACAAACTTCACCTTCACAATCGATTTGATGCTCTTGTACCCGTATTTCCACGGCACCACCAGCCGCAAGGGAGCCCCATTCTGATCCGGCAGCGTCTCGCCATAAGCGCCTACTGCCACGAACGTCAACGGATGCATCGCCTCATCCATCCGCAGCCCTTCTACGTAAGGCAGTTCGATCCCCGCCGCCCACGACCCCAACTCAATCTTCGAGTTGTAGTAGCTCTGAAACGCCACATACTTCGCCTTCCCCGTCGGCTCAAACTGCTTCAGCAGCGCGCTCAACGGAAACCCGATCCATGGAAACACCATCGACCACCGCTCCACACACCGGTGCCGGTAAATGCGCTCCTCCAGTGGAGCGATCTTCATAATCTCGTTCAGATCGAGCGTCCGAGGTTTCGCGATCTCGCCTTCCACCGACACGGTCCACGGCCGGATCACCTCCAGCTTTCCCGGTGCGTTCTTCCCCGGGTCCGCCTTCCCCGTTCCGAACTCGTAGTAGTTGTTGTAGTGCGTAGCCAGGTCGAACGGAGTAATCTTCTCATCCGTGCTCAACGGACTCTTAGCGCCCGTCAGTTTAGTCCCGGCGAGCCCGGCGAACGGCACGGTCAGCATCGCCGATCCCGCCGCCAGAAAGCGCCGCCGGTTCAGAAACGTCTCCTTCGGAGTCACATCGGAGTAATGAAGGTCAGTCGGCTTGCGAATAATCATGGCTTTGCTTCAATAATAACTCCGAAAATCGCGCCGTGTTCCATACCCAGGGCGCCCATCACTGCCCCAGTTGCTCCACCGTCGCCGCCGGAAAATAATGCGCGAGAATCTCCCGGAACGTCGCCCCTCGCCGGGCCATCTCCGCCGACCCCACCTGGCACAGCCCGATCCGATGCCCCGACACCGGCCCGCGCACCGGACACTCCACCCCGAAGTAAGGATAATTCTCCACCTTCCATCCGGCATCTGCCAGCGATCGGGTCCTTCCGCCGCAATTCGCGGAGTAAAGCGCCGCGATCGCGAGTCCCTGGTAAGTGAGCGCGAGCCCCAGCGTCTCCTCCGTCGCACGCCGGGCGGGACTGGCCGCCGGCGGGGGCTCGCGCAGAAACTGGCAGTGCGTCGTGTCGCAGAAATCAAACCCATCGTGCCGGCCGCGCCCCGCCGCCAGAAACGACCGTGCCACCACCGCCTGCGCCTTGCCGGCTTCGAGCGGCGCTCCCGGTGGCCCCTCCGCCGCGACAATCGATGCCACGGCCGTCTCGCGATCCATCGTCACAATCGCCAGCAGCTCCTTCGCGCTCGCGCGAATCTCCAGCCGCCCGTGAAACTCCCGCCGGATCTTTCCCGGCACGCTGAGAAGGAACCGCCCCTCCGCCCCGTCGCGCCCCGTCACCGTCGCGGCCGATCGCAGTCGCACCGAATCGCGCCCCTCCAGCGTCTGCGTCCGCCCATTCGACATCACCATCACAACATTCCCCCGCGCCGGCGACACCTCCAGCTCCACCGGATGAAACAGCCCGAACACCCCAATCGTCACCACCGCGATCATCTAAAAAAATGTCGAGCCGGTCCGGCCCCTTCCTCCTCTATCTACCCCGCAAAATCCGCGCCGCCGATTTAGCCGCTTCCGCCCCCGGCGCCCCGTGGACCCGCACCAGCAGCGCCCTTCGCGGCGAATCCGCCGGTTCCAGCACCATCGTGAACCCGTCCCCCGCGTCCCTCGTTTCCGCGACACACGGCGCGGTCCCGGTTTTCGCCATACGCCCCCGCCCGATCGCCCGCGCCGTTCCGGATTCAGCCGCCAGCCTCAGCCCATCCAGAATTTCCCGCACGCGAGGTTCCCCCGCCCGCGACGCGAGTTCACCATAAGCCCGAGCCAGCGCCAGCGGAGAAATCTTCCACGCCGTCCCCAGCCCGATCCGAGCCTCCGCCGTGTCCGCATCCGGCCCCGGAATCCCGAACTTCGCGGCCACCACCGCCAGCGTATCGGCGTTCACGCCGCGCGCCAGATTCAAAAAGTAAGCGTTACAGGATTGCGCCATCGCCTCCGGAAACCGCAATCGCCCGTGCCCCCGCGTGGACCAGCACCCGCTCGCCGCGCCCTTGCACACGAACTCCGGAAACTCCCCGCCATACGCCAGCGCCGTAAACGGCTTCACCAGCGATCCCACCGGAATCGGCGTCTCGGCATCCGTCCAATGCCGCTCCAGCACTTCGCGAGTCCGCACGTCTACGATCAAATAATCGACATCCGCCGGCGCGACCGCCAGCGCCAGCGCAAACCACGCAATCACGGTGCGACCTTATAGACCAGCGTCTCCCTCACCACCGCCCCCGCGTCATGCACCACCATCTCAGCCGACTGCACCCTCCCCAGCGCCCGCCCGAGGCTCGCCATATTCTCCGAGAAAAACATCGGCTCCCGAGCCTGATCGCCCGCCCCCGGCATAATCTGCGGAAAATCGATCATCCGCGTCATCCGCTCGAAATTCGGCAATTCCCGGGCGTGCCGCCATCCCGCCGCGTAAGCCGCTCCCGCCGCCGCTGGCCGATTCCTCCGTGCCACAATCGCATTCACCAGATCCGCGGAATCCCCCAACACCAGCCAATGCCCGTCGATCGACACCGCGATCTTCCCCAGTCCGCCCAGCGCGCCAACCCCCGCCACGCTCCACAGCGATCCCGCCGCCTGCGCCAGCGCATCGCGCACCGCGCCCGCGTCCCAATCCCGATTCGCCAGCAGCACCATCGCCGATTGCGTCCCCACAAACACATCCCCCGCGCGCGTCGATTCCACCGTCAGCATCGCGTCCAGCGGAGTCGCCGCCAGCCGCTCGCGCAGCGCTTGAAACGCCGTCGCCCCGCGATCGTCCGTCACAGGAGCTTCATCGATCCGAGTCTCCAAATCCCGTTCTGCACCCGCCTCCGGCGTCGTCTCTACCGCTGGTGCCTGCTTCTGTTCCACCGCTGCCCGCGCCCCCGCTGAGAAAAGCTTCTCCTCGATCCACCGCTCCGCTCGATCCGCGCCAGGCTGCAGCCATGCTCGATAAAAGCCCGCATCGTCGGGGACCGCCGCCAGCACTTGCCCCGCCGCCGTTTCATCGCCGAGCCCCGCCGCCCCATTCGGCCTCAGCAGCACCCGCCGCTCCCGAACTTCGCCGCGCACCCGCTCCAGATCCGCCAGCCCCGAAGAAAATTGCCCCAGCTCCGTCGCGTTCCGCTGCACCCAATACGACCGGAAATGCGAAGCGCCCAACAGCCGCTCCATGTTATAAACCAGCCGCAGATCGTTCGCCCCCGGCGCCGCCGCCTGCGTCGCATCCACGAACCATTTCTCAGTCGCCACCGCTGGCCTCACCTGCCGGGCCGACAACTCGAGCGCACCCGCGATCAAATCTTCCCTGGTCGCGATGAACAGGGTATCGCCTGCATACGCAAACGCCGCCACTCGATGCGACGCCGTGTTTTCCTTCAAGTAATACTCCACCCCGCCCGCCCGCCGGGTCTGATAACTCCCCCGCGCCTTCCACAACGCCGTATTCATCGCCCGGGCCAAAGCCAGATGCGTCACATACAAAAACTCCAGGTTGCCGATATCGTAAATCGCCAGCGCCGAGTTCCCTCCCGCCACCGATTCCAGCAACGCATAATCCGGCGGAACTCCCGCCGCCGCCGCAAATTCGTTCTGCGCCTGCCCCAATTTCAAAAACAATCGCGACCGGGAAAAATTCTGATAATTCGCCCCGCTCAACCACGCCCGCTTTTCAGCCGATCCGTTCCAGTCCGCCACCAGCGGCGCAAAATCCTTCGCTTCCAGATACAGCAGCGCCCCTGCCGGAAACAAGCCTGGAAGCGGCGCCGGTGCGGGCTGCGCCACCGCCCAATACGCCAGCGCCGCCGCCAGCAGGCCGCCGACAACATAAATCGACCGTTTCATTGCGCCGTCACCCGCGCCTTCACCAGCCGGTCCTGATCCAGATGATCGCTCACCACCGGCCGCCGCCCTTCATTCTTCGCGTTGATCTCAACCCGCCCGCGCACGGTCTCCAGCATCCGCTGAACCCGCTCCACCGGCTCGATCGACTGCGCGACCTGGTCGTACACCAGCGCCGCCCGCAAATTCCCCAGCCGCTGCTGCGCCTCCGCCAGCCCTCGCGCCAGCACCGCCCGCTGAGCATCCGGCAAATTCCCCAGAAACCCCTCCGCCACCCACGGCGTAAACTCCATCCCTTCGCCGATGAACCGCGACACCGCCTGCTGCGCGATCCCCACCGCGTACGCATCGTGCCGGGCTTCGAGCGCCGCGCCGAGCAAATTGAGCTTCGCCGGCAACAACGTCCGGTCGATCGCCACCGCTCCCGCCAGCAGCCGCTCCCGCACACTCGCATCGCGCTCCGCCCCCGCCGCCTCCATCCGCGCCGCTAAAAAGTATGGTTTGCTCACGTCGCTCTCACGCAACGCGTTCGCCGAGGACAACAGCACCAGCTCGGCGTCCGTTCCCGTCAACGCCGGACCCTTCAACTTCCTCAACCCCAGCGCCGCCGCCGCCCGAGCCGCATAAGGAGCCTCCGCCGCCTTCGCTACCGCCGTCAATTCCGCCGCCGACCCATTCGCCATCGCCAGCCGCTCCCGGGCATCCCAGTTCCAAGGCTCGGCCTTGACCAGGGCCGAAAGAAACTCCACCGCCTCCGCCCCATGCCCGGTCTTTTCGAGCAGCCCCGCCGCCGGACCAAGCGATGCAAACACATTCACCGGATCACTCGAAACCAGGGTCATCCTTCGCGACAACGCCAGCGCGCCCGCCAGATCTTTCTCCTCGATCCGAATCTCAGCCAGCCCCAAGAAATTCGATGCATCCACATTCCCCGCCTTCAACTCCCGCCCATAAGCGAACTCGAGCACCCTCCGCGACGACGACGCATCACCGTCCTTCGACAATTGCGTCGCCGCGTCGCGAAGCATCTGCATCGTCACGGCCGCATCGTAGCCACTCAACTGGGCCGCCAGCGTCCCCGCCCGCGCCGCCACGCGCAGCTCTAACGGAATCACCTCCCGAAGCCGCTCCTTCCGAGCCTCCCCCAGCCCCGTGACCACCTCCGCCGCAGTCCGGTCCTCTCGATGTTTCAGCAAATACCCGGCCCTCTGAATCTCCCACTCCCACAGCTCGTTCTGGCCATTCGCCCGCTGCTCGCCATAACTCCGCGCGAGCTGCGCGCGCCCGCTCTCCACCATCCGCGTATACAAAATGTCTTTCTGCGCTTCCGGAATCCACGGCCGGTCGATAATCGACCCCAGCAATCGCACCGGGTCCGCCGCCGACGTACTCAAATCCGCGATCCACGCCACGTCGCCCAACGCCTCAAACAGCGGCTCGATCTGGAACGCCCCATTGCGCCGCAAGTACACCCGCAGCAGCTTGTCGATATCCGCGCGCAGCGCCGGCAGCGCCTGGGCGTCTCGAACATGATGCACCGTGTCGTTGAAGTCGCTCCAGAACGTCTGCGGCACATGCGCCGAATTCATCTGGTCCATCAGCGCCTGAATCGCCAGCCGCCACTCCGTTACCGCATCTTCATTCGACCCCGCCATCAGCGCGAACCGGTCATGCACATCCGCCCGCGACGGCTTCAGCTCCAGCGCCCCGCGATAATCCGCCATCGCCCCGCTCGCGTTCCCCACCCCGCGAAAATATTCCGCCAGCGCGAAATACCCATCCGATCTCCCCGGAGCCGCCTCCACCATCGCCGGCAGAAAATCCGCGCTCCCCGCAAACTCCCCATATCGTCCCGCGTAATAGAACCAAACATCCCCCGCCAGTTGAGCATTCCGATCCGCCGGCTTCCCGATTCGCGCCCCGATCGTCATGTCCCCCAAAATCGAGTGGAACGCCGCCCGCACCGGTGCCGTGTTCGTCGCGAAATAAACCCCCGCCAGTCCGGTATAGCTCTTGGTCCACAACGCCCCCATCCGAGCCCCCCGCGCCGCGATCGCCTGCTGCGCCACCGCCGCCGTCCCATGCTCCACCGCGTAATTCACCAGCCCATTGGCCACCTCGGCACGCCGCTCCCGCGAAATCGCCGCCACCAGCCTCTGCGGCGACGCCATCAACAACTGCGCGTATCGATCGAACTCCGCCCCCGCCAATGGCGCTCGATCGCTCTGCAACTGCAACACCCGCAACTCCGCCGCCGTATTCCCGCTAGCCCGATAATTCGCCGCGGCCTGCATCAGCTCTTCCGAAGCCTGCACCGCCGGCAGCCGGGCGAAAGCCTCCAACTGCCCTCCCAGCTCATCGAACGCCAACCGCTCTTCCTGAAGCCGGATCAGCGTCTCTTTCCACTCCCCGGCCTTCTCATCCGCCGGATTCGCCATCATCCGTTCGCCGATCCACTTCGCCTCCACATCCGCGAGCCCCGCGGCCTGTGCCAACTCGACCCGCCGCGGATTCTTCTCAATCGCCGCCACGAACCTCGCCTTCTCCTCAGGCGTGTAATCCTGCGCCACCACGCTGCCGATGTTCACCGACACCACCGCCGCCACCTCATCGTTCACACCCGCCAGCCTCGCCAGCCCCGCATCGAAATCCCGCTGCCGCGTCGCGATCCGAGCCCACTCCCCCACCGCCTCCTCCGGCGACAACTTCAAGGCCTGATCCGCAAACCGCCGAGCCTCCGCGATCATCCCCCACTGATCCAGCTTCTCCGCCACTTTCAAGAGATTCCCCGCGCTAGCCTGCCGCCCCTCGATCCACGCCTTCTGAATCGCCGCCACCGCATCCGCTCCCCGGCCCTGCCGCGCCCGTATCTCCGCCAGCTTCTCCATCCACCACGGATCGCGATACGTCAAGTCATACAACTTCGTCGCCGTCGCCGCCGCCTCTTCAAACCGTAACGTCCGCACTTCCAGATTCAGCCGGGCCCTCAACACATCCGTCCGATCCGGCCTTACCCCCGCCGCCCGCGTATACGCCGCAATCGCCGACGGAAAATTCTCCAGCCCCGTCTCGATCCGGCCCAGCACCATCGGCCATCGAAAATCCTTGGGCGAATCGTTCGCCGCTTTCGCGTAATAATCCCGCAGCCGCGCCGCCACCCCGTTCGCCGACGCATACACTGCCGCCTCCCGAGCCAGCCCCTCATCTTCCGGATACTGATTCAGCACCTCGATGTACTGATCCACCCCGCCCGCGAAGTCCTTCATCCGCGTCAGCACCGGAATCAACGCCCGCCGCATCGCCGCAGCCTGTTCCCCCCGAATCTTGGACTCGTAAAACGCCCGCAATCCCCGGTCGTCCCCTTGGCGGGCATACGTATCCGCCATCGCCGCGACATACTCGGCATTCTCCGGCTCCATCGCCAGCAGCTTCGCCGCGAACGCGCGACCTCGCGCATAATCCCCCGCTTCCGTAGCCCTCCTCGCCGCCTCCAGCGTGAACTCCGCGCGATACCGGCCCGTGGCCCGCCCCGCCGCCTCCTCCAGCACATCCACCGCCCGCCGGGCATTCTTGTTCCGCCAGTGATAATTCACCGCCGCGCGAACCACCCCCAAAATCGCCGGGTTCTCGCGATACAGCCCGTCAATCGTGCCCGCGCCCTCCGCCGCTTGACCCTGTCCTTCGAAAAATCGCGCCAGCCCCAGCCGCAGCCGCATCCGCTCCACCGGATCCGTGGCCACCGCAACCTCCCGCTCGATCGCCTCCTGCTGCGCCTTCACGAACCCATCCACCCGCGCATCGTTTTCGATCGCCGCCAGCAGCTCCGGCTCGGTCGCGCGCGCCGCAACCTCCCGCAGCAGCTTTTCGAGATCGTCCCGCCGCCCCTGATTCCGCAGCAGCGCGACCCGCAAATGAAACGCGCCCGTCGACGGATTCCGCGCCGACACCAGATTCTCGGTCAACTGCTCGATATCCGCCCGCAACGCCGGCCTCCGCGCCAGCGACAACAACCTCTGCTGCGCAATCGAATCCGGCTGCGCGATCGCCCCCTTCGCGTATTCGCGCGCCGCGAAATCGTACACCCGCTGATTCTCCCGAATCGCCCCCGCCTCATACGCGAACAGCGCCGGCTGCCCCAGCCTCTGCCGGCCTTCGTCGATCAGCCGCAGCGCATCGTCGTAGCGATAGTAATCCCAGAACACCGTGGCCGCTTCCAGATAACCATCCGCTTTCGACGGCTCCATCTCCGCGATCCGGTTCCACGCCGCCGCCGCTCGATCGAATCGTTCCCGCCCCGCCTCCATCTCGCCCAGCCGCGTCAGCGCCTCATGATCCCGGGGATCCGCCTGCACCAGTCTCTCCTCCACCGCGATCCCCGTATCCGCCTGCTCCAGCGACCGGTACACCGCCGCCGTCCTCCGCCCCATCGTGCGATCCGCCGGATAGCTCGTCTCCATCGCCAGCATCAGCGGAGCCGCCGCCTCAAAATGTCCCCGCCACGCCTCTCCCTCCGCCAGCGTCCGCCGCGTACCCGGATTCTGTTCAGCCGTCCGCATCGCAGCCAGCTCCGCATCCAGCTTGCCCGTCCTCGACAACCGCTCGAAGAACCGCATCCGCAGATCCTCGGCGTAATACCAGTGCTGCCGCAGCAGCGCTTCATACGCCGCATCGTTGCGAGTCGCCGCCGTCGAATACGCAGCCAGCAAATTCCGCACGAAGGTCAGTTGATGCGAGAATCTCTGATGCGCATAAACATTCAGTTGCAGCGCCAGCGCGGGACCCACCGGCGCAGTCGAGTGAACAATCTCCTTGAAATATCCCTCCAGCTCCGTCCCCGAGAACGTCTGGATCACGTCGCGCGTCAGCCGCGACACATCCGCCTGCCGCCGCTGCCGCAAATACCAGCGAGCCAGCTTGTGTTCCCAGGTATGATCCGGAAACTGAGCCATCGCGCGCCGGTACACCTGCTCCGTCTCCGCCCCCAGCTTGTTCTGATCGAGAAACGCCGCCAGCGTGTCATACAACCCCGGATCGCTCGGGTTGCGATCGATCTCCCTCCGGTACAGCGCCAGCGCATCGCCCACCCGCTTCATCGAAACCAATCGCGCGACATATCGATCTAAAACCCGCGCATACTCGGGCGACCGAAGCCTGTCGAATTGCGACCCAGCCGCCGGCGGCGTGTTACGTGAACCAGCAGCCGGCGCCGCCGGTAGCGCCCCCATCGGCACCCCACCCGCCCGCTTCGCCAACTCCTGTAGCAGTCCATCGTAAGTCGCGAACTCCTGCTGGGTCCGATTCAGCCGCGCATACGCATCCGCCATCCGCATCGCCACCGCGGTACGATTCGGCGCGTCCGGAAAATCCGCGAGAAACTTCGTCCCCGCCTGAATCACCCCGTCGCTCGATCCGTAGATCGCATACGCCTCGATCACGCGCTCGCGCAGCTCGGCCCGCTCGGGAGAATTCGGAAACCGCGTTTCAAACAGCGTCACCAGTTCCGCCGCGCGCGCCCTCCGGAAATACGGCGCGGCGCTCTGCTCCTCCAGCGCGTACCGATACTGAGGACCCGTATCGTTCAACAGCAGCGACGCCACCCCGTTTAAAAATCCCGGATGCGGGTCCATGCTCGCCACGTCGCGATACAGCGAAAGATTTCCCGACCCGAACCGGATCGCCTGCTCCGGCGCCGACAGCAGCAGCCGCGCCAGCGACCCCAGCGCCGTCTCCGCCCTCGCCGCATCGCTGTACAGCGCATAATAATTCCGCGCCGCTTCATCGTAATTATGGGAGGACTCGAACAGCCGCCCCAGCGTCAACAGCTCCTCGCCCGTCCAAACCGATTGCCGCGCCTGCTTCCGCCCGCGAAACTCGAGCAGCGCCCGCTCCGCCGCGGCCGTGTTTCCCTGCTGCTGCCAGCAATAAAACAAACGAGCCGCGCTCCCCAGGTCCGTCGGATTCGCCGCCACGCCCGCGCGCACCCGCTCCAGGTACGCGCGCAATTGCCCCGTCTGTTTCAGCAATTCGAAAAACTGCGCCACCAGCCGGGCCGGCCACAGCGGACGAAAACTTCTCTCATACACCGCGATCGCCTGCGCCGGCGGGCCGATCTTAGCCGCAATCTCAGCCTGCGCCTCAATCGGAAATTCCTCGTCTTTCGGAAATTTTCTCTGATATTCGTTGGCCACCGCCCCGGCCAGGTCATACCGCTGATGATCCATGGCGAATCGAAAATACTTCGGATATAACCCGGTCTCGGCCGGGTATCGCTGGATCCAGGCCGCGTACTGATCGCCGCCGGCCGACGATTCCAGCCGCTGGTCGTTCACCAATTTAATCAGCCGCTCATAAATCTTCCACGGCCGCTGTTCCGCCGCTGGCAGCGGTTTTTCCGCATCCGGTACATCCTCCCGAGCCGCCATCGCCAGCGCGGTCAACTCATCGTTCGATTGCAGCCGCCGGTGATAATAATCCGCCAGCGCCACCCGCGCCGCGCCTTTATCCTTGGCGGCTTCGATGTATTTTTTCCAATCCGCTTCCGCCGCCGCGAAATCAAGCTGCTGTTCCGCCTCCAGCGCCCGCAGCGAATACAACTCCGCATCGCCCGGCGCACTCGCAATCAGCTTCGATAGCTCCGCCCGAGTCTCCACCGGCGGCCGCCGCATTCCCGCCTTGAAGAAAACATTCTCCAACCGGCTGGAAGCATCGATATTCTCCGCCCACCGCGTCAACTCACCCCGAAGCCCCACCACCCCGCCAGCGAAAACAACAACCAGTAGAAAAAGGGGACTGACCACTCTGTCCCCAGCCGCACACCCTCCCTCTCCAACCAAACCCTTCTCGTGGACAGAGCGGTCTGTCCCCTTTTTCCTACGCGCAAGCCTCCATCCCCACCTGTCCCCATCCACACCACGTCCATCTCCAACAGCACCAAACAGGTGTCGAAAAAGGGGACTGACCACTCTGTCCCCAGCCACACACCCTCCATCTCCAACAGCGCCCTTCTCGTGGACAGAGCGGTCTGTCCCCTTTTTCTTACGCGCAAGCCTCCATCTCCAAGTTTCCCCAGCCGCACACCTTCCATCTCCAACCAAACCCTTCTCGTGGACAGAGCGGTCTGTCCCCTTTTTCTTACGCGCAAGCCTCAGCTTAAGGAAGGATCTCAACATCCACCTCCCCGCTCCCGATGTTGTGCGCGAAATCCTCCGCCGTCACCGTCACCTTATACCGGCCCGCCGCCAGCGACGCCGGGACCATCAACTCTCCCACGCTCGACCCCATCTCCGCATTCCATCGCAGGTACGCCGGCGCAGCCCCGTACATCCGAGCCACAATCGTTCTCGTCGTATCCGATGCACTCACCCGCACTCTCACCACGTCACCGCGATGAAACTGCACCCGCTCCAGCTTCACCTTCACCGTCGGCGGCTGGCTCGCGATCACAAACGTCTTCGACTCGCGAAACACGTGACCTTCCCGGTCGCGCAGGATCAGCCGCACGTGATAACTCCCGTCGGCCAGATCCTTCGGCGCCAGAAACCGAGTCTGCCAGGTGTCTTCACTCTCCAAATACCGCAGCTTCTTCACCAGCCCGAACGGAAACATCGCGACCACGGAATTGATCGACTCATCCGTCTTCACCCGCAGCACCGGGTCGCCGGGACGGATCAGCCTCGGCCGCAGCAGCGCGCGCGGCGCAGCCAGAAACGACGTGTACGGCGTGACGAACTTATATTGCCTCGACAACCTCACAATCTCGTCGATGGTGGCCTGGTCCTCGCCATCGCGCTCGATCTTCTCGAGCAGCGCATCCACCCGAGCCTTCGCCCACATACGCGGCAAGTGCGGATGATCCGTATTCCGCGCCGGAAGCGTCGCCGTCGCGCGCGTTTGCCCCACCGTAAACGTAGCCTGCCCTCCCGGTTTCTTATATTCGCCCGCCCAGGTCTGAATCGAGCCGGGAAAAACGCTTTCTTCCAGTGGATAAACCAGATCGAAGTTCGCCGCGGGTGTGATTCCCAGTTGCAAATGCTCCACTGGCTGCCGTCCGATCTTCGCTAAAAACGCATTCAGCTTGAACTCCACCGGTTCGGACGACCTGACTGCCTCAAACACTCCCTGGTTGCGCGCCAGCATACGCCCCAGCGGCAGATTCGCATCGTCGCCGGTCGAGAAAACGTACGTTCGCGGCCGCAGCGCTTCGGCGATCTGTTTCCATTTCTCCGTGTACCACTCGCTCAGCTTGCCGTTTTGCAAAATGCCGCGAGTAGCCCCCAGATCGCCCAGCATCACGATGTATGGATCGGATACGAAGGTTTGCCCCAGGGCCGCGTCCAGCGCCGCCTGAAGATTCGTTCCTCCCCGCAGCCGCTCCGCGCGCAAAAACGCGAGCGCTTTCTCCACCGCCTCCGGAGACGCCTCCACCGGCGCGGGCGCGAACGGCGTCACCTGCTCGTGGAACGCCAGCACATTGAACCGATCGGCCGGCCGCAGCGAATGCAGCAGCGCTTCGAGCGCGTGAAAACTTTGCTCCAGTTTTTCCCACTGCATCGACAGCGACGTGTCGAACAGAATCACGATGGATCGCGGCGCCACGGGAGCGCTGTTCGCCGGCAGAGCCATCAACGCCGAAGCTTCAAAAAAACCCGGATCGGAGCCGTCCCGGTAGGTCAGTACTTCGAGCGCATTCTTCCGCGCATCCAGTCCATACTTCAGCGAAAAATCCTCAGTCAGCGCGACATTGGAACCCTCAAACGAAGCCTCCACCGATTTCGGCGCCTGCGCGCCCACCTTCATTGGAAATGCCTTGCTCACGAACTGGAAATCCCTCATCGCGTGCGCGCTCTTCACGCTGACGTGAATGGTCAGCCGCCCCGCGGTTTGCGCGCGATACACATCCGGCCGCAGCGGGATGGAAAAAAACGCTTGGGCCTGCTCCACCGGAAGCCGTTCCTGATACTCGATCTCCAGCCGCTTGGTCCCGTACGCCGGAATCGGCACGATGCGCGCGCTGAAAACGGAAGTGCGCCGCGCTTCGTCAGCGTCGCGCTCGCCCATTTGCAGCAGGCCCGGGTCCAGCGCCTGAAGCCGTATCTCTCGATAGGTTTCTTCGGCGCGCTTGCGCTCCAGGATCACGCCCGGTATTCGAGTCGTGTCGTCCCACACCGCGAAATCGGAAACCTGCGCCGTTCCCGGCAGCGCGAAAACATAATTGCCTTCCAGCAACCTGGCCGTGTGATTCCCGAAAAACTGGCGCACCGCAACTTTCGCGTACCCGTTGTCGATGACGATATCGATCGACATTTCATCCAGCGACAACACCTTCACATCCGGCTGCCGCGCCGTCGAAGGAATCAGAACACCGGTATCGCCCCAGCCAACCAGCGCGATCGCGAAAAGCAGCAACCGCTTCATCGGCTCACCACCGTCGACTCCGGAATCTTCACCAGTCCGTTGTCCGTTCCGATGTACAACACCCCGCCCCGCGCTTCGATCGCCGTCACGTCGGCCGACGGAAGTCCCGCCGTCCAGAAATTCCAGCGCCCCGTTGCAACGTTGTAAACCGCCAGCCCGCGATCGAGCGTCCCCGCGTACACCGCGTTCGGAGTCGCAGCCATCGCGTTCGTATTGATCTCCACCGTCCCGCGCATCTCCTCGAAGGACTGCCAACGTCCCGCTCGATCGAAGCGCACGACGCCCGCGCCATACGTCCCCACCAACCAGTCGTCGTTGACGCGCTCGATCGCCGTGATCCAGTTATGTTTCAGCGCGGAATTGGCGGTGGTGAAACTGGCCTTCACCATCTCCCCGTCCAGAATCGACAGCCCGCCGAGCGTCCCCACCAGCGTCCGCGCGCCGTCGGAAGCGAGCGTGTACGCGTGATTATTCACCAGCCCTTGAAACGCGTAAATGCTGCTGATTCCGGACGCATCGATGAAACTCACCCCGGCCGGAGTCGCCGCGATGGCGCTCCCGTCCGGTCTCAGAACCACGTCGGTCACCTGGTTTGCGATCAATCCGTCGTCGTGCGTGATCACGCGCCGCCGCGCTCCCGCGGCGTCGAACATCACCAGGCCATTGGCGGTGGCGACCGCGGAAACCCCGCGCGCCGCGTCGTGCGCGATGCGATTCACACAGAACAGATGATCGTCTTCAAACCGTTCCCCGCCCAAAATCTGCAAGCCGCGATCGAAATATCCGATCCATAACCGCCCGCTTCCATCCATCGACAGCGCCGCAATATTGCGATCAACAAGACGCAACTGAACGAAGCAGCGACATAACA
>CAWJHI010000103.1:0-14731 GCA_963842485.1 Terriglobia bacterium
GGGCCGTCGCCAGCGGCGCTACGTCCAACGTTCGCTTCCGCGTTTTCAACAGCGGTACCTCGCCGGTAAGCCTCACTCCCGTACTGAACAACGGCCAACCGAGCCAATATTTTTCGGTTTCATCCATCAGCGGGGCTAACCCATGCACCGCGGCAAACGCGCTGGTCTGCGTCGAATTCACCATCGCTTTTCAGGCGCCCACTCAAACCCAGACCAATAACTACAGCGCACCGCTCGAAGTGGCCAGCCCCACCACCAGCGCGATCGATGTGCTGCTGACGGCAACCGCGGTTCCCGCCCCTCTCCTGGCTCCCGCCCCGCTCCTGACCGGTTTCCCGCCAGGTTGCTCGCAAAGTGGAGTCAACTCTATCGCGTTCGTCCAGGTGAACATTGGCGCCCAGGGTCTATGCAATTTCTCGCTCGACAATCCGAATCCGCTGCCGATCGTGATCTCGACCGTCGCGGTCACCGGCGACGCCGCCTTTCAAGGACCGCAGAATATTAAGACTCCACTCACGCTCGGGCCGAACCAGGCGGTTACGTTCACGGTGCAGTTCCAGCCGCGATGCGGGACGGTGACTTATGCCGGCGCACTGGTCATCAACTCCACCAGCTACCCGCTCAGCGGAACCGGCATCACGCCGCCTCTGCCCACGCCAGCCTTCAATTTCGACGCAGCCCGTTTCTCCAGCATGGAGCAGCACACGCTGACGCTAACTCTCCCGTCACCGTCGGCGTGCGGCGCTACGGGTAACGTCAATCTGGCGTTCACTCCGTCCGTGAACGTCTCCGACGACGCGACCATCGTCTTCGTGAGCAGGACCTCGAGGACGCTTGGGTTCACGGTAGCAGCGGGAAGCACCCAGGTTATGATCGACACCAAGCCTGCGGCGGTGTTTGCCACCGGGTCCACCGCCGGCACCATCGCCTTCACGTTGAGCGCAACCCAACCGGCGCTGGCGGCCACGCCGCCGGCGGCTTCCTTCACCATCGCGCCCGCGGTGATCGTCGTCGACACCGCGACCGCTTCCAATCAGCGCCTGGGCGAGCTGGATGTGACCGTCACCGGCTACGACAACACCTATTCGGCGGGAAAAATGTCGTTCACATTTCTGGACGCAAACGGCAACACCATCGGATCTCCTATAGCAGCCGACTTCACCTCGAACTTCCAAGGCTTTTACGCGGGCCAGCAGATCGGCAGCACCTTCCTGATGCGGGTCTCCTTTCCAGTGGAAGGCACTCAGACGCTGGTCGCGAAAGTTACGGTCGCGCTGATCAATGCTGCCGGGCAGGTGCAAACCGGGAGTCTGACGTTTCAGTAAGGGTTTGAGTAAGGTGGAGAGATGACCACGCCCGTGGCGCTCTCCATCGCCGGGTCCGACCCGAGCGGCGGCGCCGGGATCCAGGCCGATCTCAAGACATTTCACCAGTTCGGTGTTTATGGAGAGGCCGTGGTGACCCTGATCACCGTGCAAAACACCCGCTGGATCGAGCGCGTGGAAGTATTAGACCCGGGCTTGGTCGAAGCGCAAATCCGGGCGGTGATCGAAGATATTCGCCCTCACGCCGCAAAAACCGGAGCTCTGGGGAATGCCGCCGTCGCCGAAGCGGTGGCGAAGGCGGCTAAAAACTTCGACTTTCCGCTAGTGGTCGACCCGGTGATGATCGCCAAGCACGGAGCTGACCTGTGGGGCGGCATGATCTCCTGCTTTCTGTTGACCCCGAACCTGAAGGAAGCCTCGGTACTGGCCGGATTCGCCGTCGAGGATCTGGATTCCATGCGGCGCGCCGCGCGAAAGCTGGCCTCGCTAGGCTCGGCGAACGTGCTGGTCAAAGGCGGCCATTTACAGGGCGACGCCATAGACATTCTCTACACCAACGGCGAGTTCCACGAATTTCGCGCCGCGAGGATCGAAACGCGCCACACGCATGGCGCCGGATGCACTTACTCGGCCGCGATTACCGCGGAGCTGGCCAAGGGGACGCCGCTATCGGATGCGGTCCGGCGAGCAAAGGCGTTCGTCACGGAAGCGATCCGCACGAATCCGGGCCTCGGCGGCGGATCAGGACCGCTGAATCACTTCGCGAGGCGTTAGCCAGAAGCACGCAAGCTTTATCCGAGTGAGATTGTAAATGGGGTCCTGCCACTAACTACATTGGTGATTCATCACTTTTCCACATGGCTCGCTCCCGTCGATCGCGTCATGTTGCTGCTGCTCGCGCCGCTGGCCGTGGCCCTGCTGATCAGCGGCCTCGACGACCTGGTGATCGATGTGACTTGGGCCATTTCCTGGCTGCATTCTAAGTTTCGCCCGGCGGCGAGCCTGTTCCCTCCGGGGCCGCTTCAGCTCGATTCCGCGCCGCGGCAGCGGATCGCGATTCTGCTGCCGTTGTGGCACGAACACGAAGTGATCGCCCGTATGATCGAGCACAACGTTGCCGCCATCCGCTATCCCGACTATCATATTTTCGCCGGCGCGTATCCGAATGACGATCTTACGCAGGCGGCCGTGCGCGAGGTCGCCGGCCGATTTTCGAACGTCCACCTGGCAGTCTGTCCGCACGACGGCCCCACGTCCAAGGCGGATTGTCTCAACTGGGTTTTTCAAAATATCGGTTTGTATGAGGAGCGGAACGGCGTGCGCTTCGACGTTCTCATGACGCATGACGCCGAGGATCTGATTCATCCCGACGAGCTGCGCTGGATCAACTACTACGCCGGCCGCTACGATTTTGTCCAGACCCCCGTGCTCCCACTGGCCACCCCCGTCACGGCCATGATCCATGGAATCTACTGCGACGAGTTCGCCGAATATCATACGCGCGATATGCCGGTTCGGCCGCTGCTGGGCGGATTCCTGCCCAGCGCCGGCGTGGGCACAGGGTATCGCCGCGCGGCGCTTAACCGGCTGGCGGAATCCGCCGGGAATCGTGTTTTCGAGCCTGGAGCGCTCACCGAGGATTATCAAAACGGACTGCGCATGTTTCGCCTGGGATGCACGCAAGCGTTTGTGCCGCTCTCGCGCGGCGCTGGTTTCCGGAATTTCCTCGCAACCCGCGGGTTTTTCCCTCAAACCTGGGATGGCGCGTTGCGCCAGCGTACCCGATGGGTGATGGGCATCGCGCTGCAAGGCTGGGAAAGTTTCGGATGGGGAAAGAATCTGGGCGAGATGTATTGGTTGTGGCGGGATCGCAAAGGCCTGATCGCGAACCCGCTGGGCTTTGCCGCCAACGTCGTGTTCGTCTACGGACTCGCCACTGGAATGTGGATGCGGGCAACCCCGGTCGCCGCGCGCGTGCTGACGCTTACCGTCGCCATCGCGGCTCTGCGGCTGGCCGTGCGCATGGCATGCTGCGGACGGATCTACGGGGTGCTCTTCGCACTCGGCGTTCCCGTGCGCGCGCTGTATGCGAACGTGCTGAATTGCGCGGCCACCCTGCAGGCACTGGCGCGATACGCGATGGCGCGGGCTCAGGGTCGCCCGCTGGTGTGGGTGAAGACCGATCACGCGTTCCCCAACCGGGCCGCGCTCCTCGGGGAGAAGCGAAGACTGGGCGAGATCCTGGTCGGGTCCGCATACCTGACTGCCGCGGCGCTGAACTCCGCGCTTTCCGCACGCCCCGCCGGCGTCCGCCTGGGCGAGCACCTGGTGCGCTCCGGATGGATCGATGAAGACAGCCTGTATCAGGCCCTCAGCCTCCAACAGGGCCTGCCGGTCAGCGACCTGGACGCCGATGAAGTTCCACGCGCGGTGGCGCGCGCGATGCCGGAGCACGTCGTCAGGCAATGGCGCGTGCTTCCTTTCCGCGTTGCGGAGGGCAGCATCCACCTGGCCACCTCGGAGGTGCCGTCCAGTGAAATGAGCGCCGCCTTGCGCTCTTTCACGGCGCTCGAGATCCAATTTCATCTGGTGAAGCCGGCCGCGTTCGAGAAGCTCACTCACGCATTGTTATAATCGAGACATGTGGAAGTGGATGGCGATCGCAGCGGCGGCTTCAATGTTGGCCGCGGGAGCGGACCAGGCGATTCTGCACCTGCGCTCCGCGCCCGATTCCGAGCTGGTTCACAAAGTGCAGCCCGCGTATCCTCCGGATGCGCTTGACGCCGGGATTCAAGGCGTAGTCCGCATCCAGCTGATGATCGGGAAAGACGGCCATGTGGAACAGGCGCGGTTGATCAGCGGCCATCCCCTGCTGGCTCCAGCGGCTCTGCAAGCGGCGCGGCAGCGAATCTACCAGCCCTTCGAATCCAAGGGACAACCCATCCGCGTGGTCACCGAAGTCGAAATCCCGTTCGCGTTACCGTAGCGTCGCGAGCAGCCATTCCCGATTCGTCTTGACGTCTTCTTTCAGGCGCCGGCACAGCTCTTCGCGCTGGTCGAACAGCCGGTACCCTTCGCGCGGGCGCAAATACCCGCGGGCTTTCGGCTCGCGCGCAAACAACTCGGGTTCGCCGATCTCCGCGGCCTGCCGCGCATACCGGCTGCGATTTTCGAGCAGCGCCTTCACCAGGAACGGCATCACCGTCGAGTAATCCGCTTGCATGCTCTCCGTCGCTTGCTGATACGTGTCTTTATCCACCTTGCCCCAAGTGACCGCCTCGGCAGGCGGGCAGGAGCTGAGCGAGCCGTCCGTCACCGGCGCGGTGACAATCTGGACGTCGAAATTATACCCCCGCACATTTGGAATCCCCAGCACCTGTCCCAGCGCCGGCTCCGGCTGAAGATTGTAATTCTTCGGCACGCCGCCGCCGAGAATCAACGTCGCCAGCGCGTGCGGCTCCTGATCGAACAGGCCCCAGCGATGATACGCGCAAGCCTCGAACACCTCCGCGTGCAAATCCAGATTGAACCCGTAGGAATCGATCAGCCCGCTCTCGCGCATGGCCCACAGCTTCATGGAATTGAGAAACACGCTGCCGTCGGCGGGCGCGCCGACGAAGATCGGAATCGCCAGGCGATGGCAGGTCGCCAGAAGCCCCGTGGGGATGTCCCTCGCCCGTTCCTGTTCCGCGTAAATCGCGCCCAGGCGATAACGAAGCTCGGTGCCGGTCATGGTCCGCTGAAATTCCGGCCGCGCCAGCACCGCGGTTAAAAAGCGATCCTGATCCAGCAGCACGTCCTCATCGAACGCCATGTCGGTCACGCGAATCGTATGCTCGTCGCGCAGCGCGCCATCGTCGCCCCAGATGGGGACTTCATACACCGGATCGCGATGCGCGCTCAAACTGCGATGCCCGTCGTGATAGCAGACCGCGTCGGTGGTGGAAAGGTAACCCACCCAGCCGGTTTCGAGCAGCGGGATCAGCCACGCCTGATGCTGGCCGGAGACCGTCACCGGACCCGCAATGGCGAGCGTCAGCGGACATCCGCGGCCGATCGCCTGATCGAGAATCGCATAAATCCTGCGCAGAAACGCGCCCCCGAATGCGGGGAAGCAATGCGTGATCAGGTCGTGCATGGTCTCGCACTCGTCGACACGCCGGACCTGGACCCGCCGCCGGGGGGGAACCTCGTGCATAAGACTTGATCTTACCTATTCCGGCCTATTCAGGATAAAACCCTTCCCGCGCGCGGACTTTGTATGGCTTCGACCCGCGAATCGTCACCTCGATGCGGCGATACTCGTGGTTTTCGGCCGGCGCGGGCTGGAACGCGAAGAAGTAGGTATGCAGCAAATCCTGTGAGACGTTTTCGAACACGCCCCGAATCTCCGCGGGATTGTGAATGGCGTAGGCGGCGCCGCCCGTCGCCTGGGAAACGCCGGAGAGCTGCTTCAGAAACTCGGGGTTGGTCAACGCAGCGCCCTGCGCGATGGTGTACACCGGAACGCCCGCGGCTTTCGCCCGCTGGATGGCGGCTTGCGCCGTGATGGTGCTGGCATTGTCGTCGCCGTCGGTGAACACCACGATCACCTTCTTTCCGCTCCGCCCCGAAAGATCGCGATTCACGCGCGCCAGCGCATCGTACAGCGCGGTCTCGCCGAACGGCTCGGTGCCAAGCACCGCGCGCTTGGCTGCGTTCTTGTCGGTCGAAAACGGTTGCAGCTCCGACACCGTGTTGTTGAAACTGTATACCGCCACCCAATCGGACGCGCGCAGGTCGCCGATCAGCTTCAGCGCGGCATTCTTAAGCGCCGGCAGCGCCGCCTGCATGCTTCCGGTGGTATCGAGCAGTAGAGCCACGGAAACTTCCGTCGACCGCGATTCGAATCCGGCCGCGGCCCTCGGCTCCCCCTGCTCCAGAATCGTGAACTGGTCCTGCGTCAGGTCGTCGATGTAGCGCCCGCGTGAATCGGTCACCGTCGCGTAAACCTCCACCAGTCGCGCGTCGGCCCGAAAAGTCGCATCGGTTGAAAGAATTTCCGCCTGGCCCGCCGTCGTCGTCGCCACCGGCGCCGCTTCCACGCGCGCCGCCAGGCGCCCTCCCCGCGCCAGCTTCCGCGCCACCTCTTCGATGTTCACGAATCCGCCGCTCAGGTACGATCCCGGCGGCTGGCTGGAGGCCACCAGCTTAGCCGGGGCGAACAGATTCTCTGAAGCCGCGAACCGGTGCTTGCTCAACAGCCGCGGATCTTCATTGACCATCAACCCGTCCGGATCGAGAGTCGCGGCGTAGACCAGCCCGCTCAGCGCGGCGGCGGTTCTCGAAGCATCGCCCGGAGGGTCCAGCCGCGGAACATTCAGCAATTCGAGCACCCGGTCGAACGCCACGCGCCGTTCCGGGGTCAAACGCAGCAATTCGCTGGCCACCGATTCGCGAACGTCGCCCTGAATTTTCCCGTTCAACATGTCTCGCAGCGCCGCCGCCGCTTTCGCCGAATGATCCGGCGCGGCGAGCCCGGCGCAGACGTTTCGAAACGCCTGGGCGCTCTCCGCCGGCCCCAATGAACCCGCCATGACACCGCGTTCGATCAGCTCCACCAGCGAATACCATTCACCCAGGACGATATTCTGCTGCGCGCGCCCGTAGCTGGAAACGGCTTGCGTGAACGCTGTCATCGCTTCAAATTCGGCGCGGCCCAGACCGGGAAGCTTCTCGAAATACGGAAACAGCGCGCGCCACTGCGCATAGTGTTGCGCCAGCAATCGCGCGGAAGTTTCGTCGAGCGGAGCCTTCCGCTCCTGCTCCACGCGCGCCACCGGAACCAGCGCCTCCAGCGTGGGGAGTTTCAACAAAACTTCGTCATCCGCGCCTTCAGCCTGGGTCCAGGCGCGCCTTCCCCCTGGAAACCGCACGTTCGCCGCGCCGTCGAGCGGCAGTTGCTGGAACAGCGCGGTACGCCACCGGTCGGAGCTCACCGTCATGCTCCATCGCGGCTCTCCCGAATCGCGATACCACGTGTAGAATTTCTCCGCGCGCGCAGGCGTCGCTGTGAAGAAGCGCTGATGCGCGGCATCCGCGTGGGACAGCACCTGGTGGAATGCCGCCAGCGTCCCATCATCCCGTTCGAGAAGTGCGCGGAAAAATGCCGGAGCCGCATTCGGACTCACGCCGGCGATTTTCTTCCAGGCCTCTGCATCCCCGGGAACCGCTGCGCCATCCTTCGATAAAGTGAACGAGTCCGCAGAGCGCGCCAGTATGTCCGCGTATTTCTCAACCAGAATGCGAAGCCCCACTCCCCTGACCACCGCCGCTGCGGTGTCGGCGCCCATCTCTCCCAGGCCTGCGTACGTTTTCGCAAGCCGCGGATCCCGCACGAAGGCTTCCGCCAGGCCGCCGGGATGCGGCGGGCCCGCGATCAACTGCGTCCACGCCTCGCCGCCCACCAGCCGCGCATTTTCCGTCGGCACTTCGAACCGGAACGTGTGCCCGGTTTCGAGCGCCTGCTGCATGTCGATCTCGTCGATGCCGAGAAGCGCGGGAATCCGCTGCCGGAATCCGTCGGCCGGCTGATCGCCCGGTTCGACGGCGCCTGCCAGAGTCAGCCTCCACCCCATCAGGTTGAGGATCCGCTCCGTGTTCTTGCGCTGCTCTTCACCGGCCAGGGACAGGGTGATGACCGTTTTATCTTCCCCGCGCTCGCCGGAATGTCCCAGCTCGGCGATGCTCGCCATGTAAGTTTCCAGCAGCCGATGATACTCGGGCACTCCTCGTGCCAGTCCCGGCGAAACTTCGCGTACCAATACCCGGCTGTACTCGGCGAAGAAGTTCTGTGACGATACCGGAGCGCTGGCAGGCGCGACACCCGCAATCGCGGCCAGCGCCTTCATGCCGCCCGGAACCCACGCCTCGCTCGACGGCGCCAGTTGCAGTTGCGCGGCCACCTGCTGCAATTCCGTCGCGATGTCGGTGGCTTCGGTGGTTCCCAAATGCGCGATGCGAGCCTTGACGCTCGCCAGATCCCCTGCCTTCGGCTCCAGCGTGAGATATCTCTGCATGTGATCGCGCGCGCCATCGAAATCTTTCTTCGATTCCAGAATCATCCCGAGCACATATTCTGCACGCTGAAGGTCGCGTTTGCGATCCAGCCGAATGGCTTCCTTGACGCTCGCCTCCGCGCCGTTGATGTCTTTAAGCTGCCAGCGCGCGATCGCCTGATGAACGTAGGCCTCCGGATATTTGTGCCGCGTGTCTTCCTGAATCAGAGTGTCCGCGGCTTTCTTCGCGCCTTCCCAATCCTTCGTCTCGATATCGAGCCGCGCCAGCATTAAATAGGCTGCCTGCAGCTTCGGATTCAATTCGATGGCTTTGAGCTGCGCCTCCCGCGCCTGATCGATTTTCTGTTCGTTCTGATAGATGATGCCCAGCGCATGCCACGCCTGGGCAAATTTAGGGTATGCCTGAAGCGCCATGCGAATCTGCTTCTCCGCTTCCGGCCAGCGGCCCGCCTGCGCCGCCTGGCCCGCGCGCACCCACGTCTTGAACGCCTTGCGCGGCGCTTGCGTCTCGGAAAAAATGTTGACGCTCGGATTCCCGCTGAGCTTGATCAGAACGATCGACGGCAGGTTCGGGTCCTGAAACAAATTCCAGTCGTTGTAGTCGAGGGTCGTCGATTCGTAACCCTTCAGCGACGCCCGCAGCACGCACGCCCGGTTAAACGCAATCATGTCCACCGAGCCAATCGTGATCTTGTAGATGAACTCGCCCTTGGCATTGGTGGTGGCGACGAACACCGGAACTTCAGAATCGAGACAAGGCCGCTCGATGGTAACCGGTTTTGGCGGAGGCGACCCGTCTTCCATGGTGACCTTGCCATGCAGAAACACGTCCGCCGCGGGTAAGAGTTGGACGCACAGCAGCGCCGGCAACCACACCCCGAGCCAGCGCCTCCGTCCCCACTCCATCCTGTAATCTTACTCGAATTGCCGCCGGAAGCGTTCGAATTCCTGCTTGATCTGCTCGATTTCGCGCTCCAGCGTCTCCACGCGCGCCGCCAGACCCGATTGATCCGCCAGCGGAGCCGCGGCCTCCGCTTCCGCGCTCAACTCCGGAGTCCCGCCGAACAGTTGCACCCATCGACCTCGCGACGCCCGCGCCACCAGCGGCTCCGGCTCGTGCGCAGCCAGCGATTCGAGCACGCGCTCCACCTCATCCAGATCGCCGAAATCGTGCATGCGCTCCGTGCGCCCGCGCAATTCGCCGACCGTTTGCGGACCGCGCAGCATCAATACGCACAGCAGCGCCTGCTCGCGCCGCCCGAGGTTCAATTTCTCGCCCAGCCGGTGCGCCCATTTCTCCACCCGATGCCCCGCGCCGCTGATTCGAATCACCAGTCCCTTATTTTTCAACAACTCCAGCGCCTGGGCGACGGTGGCTTCGTCGTAACTCACCATCGGCTCCCGGCTCGATTTTTGATTGCACGCATTCTGTAACGAATTCTGAGTCAGCGGGTAATACTCAGGGGTGGTAATGTCCTTCTCGAGTAAAGCGCCCAGAACGCGAATTTCCACGGGATGCAAAATTTCCATTCCCATCAACTTAACCGAAACGGCGCGACGGCGTCTATCGGACTACAGGAGCCCCGGACTATGAGAATCATCGCACTGGCTGTATTCATCGCGGCGCTGCCGAGCTCGGCGCAGCAAAAATCCTTGAGCTGCGACAGCAGCAATAATAACAACAGCCGCATGGTGTCCCACTGCGAGATGCGGGAGCAGACCATCGGGTTCGCAGGCCGTCTGTCGATCGACGGCGGCGCCAACGGCGGCGTTTCGGTGAAAGGCTGGGACAGCGGCAGCGTCCTGGTTCGCGCCAAAGTGGAAGCCTCGGCCGAAGACCAGGCCTCCGCGGCCTCGGTAGTCAGCCTGATTCGCGTCGACACCTCAGCCGGCCAGGTGGTCGCGTCGGGACCGGACCAGACGCAGACCAAAGGCGGATGGTCGGTGAGCTATGAAGTGTTCGTCCCGCGCCAGGCCGATCTGAACCTGAAAACCCACAACGGCGGCATTTCGATCAGCGACGTTCGCGGCGCCATCCAGTTCACCGCGACCAACGGAGGCGTGAATCTGAAGCGCCTGGCCGGCGACGTCCAGGGCACCACCAGCAACGGCGGTCTGAACATCGAGCTCGCGGGCACGCGCTGGGACGGCAACAAACTGGACGCGCGCACTACGAATGGCGGCATCAACATCAGCATGCCGGAGAACTATTCGGCTCACTTTGAAACCGCGACGACGAACGGCCACCTGAACCTCCAATTCCCGATGACGGTCCACGGCGAGATCGGCCGCGCCCTGACCACCGACATCGGCAGCGGCGGCCCGACGATTCATGTCGAAACCACGAACGGCGGCGTAAACGTCAAGAAGGCCGCGCTGTAACGAGTCTGTGTGAAAATCGGCGATCCACCGCTTCCTGCGGTCGCGGCTCGGGGTTCGGTACTTTCTAATATCAGCGATTTAACTGAGCCGCGACCACAGGCCGCCGGGAAGTCGTGATCTTAGCTTGAACGGCTGGGCATGATAAAGTTACACTGCGGAACTTGGCATGTTCGAGTCTTTGGGCCCCGTGCCGGTCAGCCCTGCTGTTAGGGTCATGCTTGCCATATGGTGTGTCTTACTAGTCCCATGGTTCTTGATCGCTCTCCTCGCTGGAATGGCATTTGACGGAGGAGCCACGGCCGAGGCATACACCTTCGTTTGGTCCGTTTGGACGTACCCTGTACTACTGGCGATCTCCTTCGTGTACAAAAGAAAAAAGCCAAGCCTCGTTGTCCTCCCAATACTGAGTTTCTCGGGAGTCATCCTTTCCGCGTTTCTACATCAGCCGAGATAAGATTTCGAACTGATACACTACCCATCTGACCATCTAACCCCGCTCATAACTGACCACCACATCGCGCCCATACACCTGCTCGAAAACCTCCGACACGCGCGACGCCGCCCATTCGGCCAGATCCGGCTCGCGCGCCGCACGCAGCTTCACCATCACCCGAGTCGGCAGGATTTCGCAGCTCACGATCTCGACTTCCTCCTGCTCGGGACTCCGCCCCAGGTTGTCGGCCAAGCGCAGAATCGGGATCAGCAGCAGCAGCGGACGCCGATCGTCCGGCGACAGGTTTTGAAATTCAGGATGCGTCGGCGACGGCATCGCCTTGCGATGGTACCGGCACAAGTTCGCGACCACCTCGCGCTCATCTTTGGTGAATCCCGAAAAATCGACGTTCGCCACGATGTAATACGCGTGCTTGTGATGACCCGAGTCATTGATGTAATGCCCGGTCTCCGAAAAATAACACGCGGCTTCCAGCAGACGGCCGTAGTTCAGCGCCAACTGATGCAGCGGTTGCAGACGCGCGAACAGCTTCTGCCCGAATCCGGCCACCAGCCGCGCGTGCTTCAACACGGCGCCGAACCGCGTCGCGACGCGCTCCACTTCCTTACGTTGATCGCGGCTCAGCCGGGCCAGCTCGCCGCCCACTCCGCGAGCGGCCATGTCGGCGATGATGCCGTCGCGTATGCCGGCCGATGAGTAGTACACCGCCGGCGCGTGGAATCTTTCCAGAATGCGCAGCAGCGCGCCGGTCCCCGCCACGATAATTTCCGCGCGCCGCGGTCCAATCCCCGCCACCTTGCGGCGTCCGGCCAGATCCAGCGCCGCCAGTTTGCGGTACAGTTTGCGGATCTGCGCCGTCGACGCGCGCAGACGGTCCGCCTGATCGCGCCGCGATCGCGACACGCGATTCACCGCGCACACCACCGCCGCTGCCGTGGCCGACGTCGCGATCACGCGATCCCAGCGCAGCCCCATGCGCGCGATGGCTGCTTCCAGCTTGGCGTCGACGAACTCCGCCACCTGATGCAGTTCGCGCTGCGCCGGAGGATCGCCGTGCAGAAACATTTCCTGAAGCCGCACCGCGCCCAGCGGCTTCGATACCGCATCCACCAGCGCTCCGTCGACGCTCGAAATAATCTCCGCGCTGCCTCCGCCGATGTCGATCAGCAGGACGCGCTTCGCCGGCTGTGGCCACCGGCTCATCACGCCTTGATGGATCAGCCGCGCCTCTTCGCGGCCCGTGATGATCTCCACTTGCGTTCCCAGCGCCATGGACGCGCGTGACAAAAATTCCCCCTGGTTCGGCGCGTCGCGGACCGCGCTGGTGGCCACGGCGCGCACGCCCACTACGTCCAGCCTGCGGTACATCTCAGCCATGCGAGCCAGCACACGAACGGTTTCTTCAATCGCCTGGTGGCTCAACTTGCCGTCGTGAAACACGCTCGCGCCCAGCCGCGTGACTTCGCGTTCCGCCGCCAGAACGGTCGGCGCGGCCCCCGGCAAAACCTCCGCGGCCAGCATTCGCGTCGAGTTACTTCCAATGTCCACCGCCGCATAGCGAAGCATGTCACTTGCTACTATCGCAAAATGCCGGACGGGAAGGCATGCTAAGTTGTACTTGAGTGCACCGATTTTCCCCGCTGGTTTTTGTTCTCGTAGTGAATCTCTGTGACCGCGCAGCAGCCCGGCCTGCGCCTCGCGATCGTGGAAGGCGACGGCGCCATCAACAATATCAACCAGAAGATCAACGTCGTGCCCGTGGTCGAAGTTCGCGACGAATCCGGCAAGCCGGTGGAAGGCGCCGCCGTGGTGTTTTTTCTGCCCACGCAGGGACCCGGCGGCACGTTCGCGAACGGTACCAGTACACTCAACGCCACCACCGATCGCCAGGGCCGCGCCACTGCCAACGGGATTCGTCTCAATCGGCAAACCGGTAAATTCGATATTCGAGTCACCGCGTCGCAAGGCGGCCAGACCGCCAGCGCGACCATCACGCAGACCAATGTTTCCGGCGTGTCGAGCTCGGGGACCGGCGGCGGATCATCGAAAAAAATCTGGATTCTTCTAGCCGTCGCAGGCGCCGCCGCCGGTATCGGAGTGCTGGTCGCGCTGCATCACGGATCGAGCACTCCATCCGGCCCGCCGCCGATCGTCATCACGGCGGGAACTCCGACCGTGGGAGGGCCGAACTAAAATGCGAACCGCGGTTGCATTTCTTTTCTCGACCATGACCTGGGCGCAGAGTAACCGGCCCCATCCTCGGCTGGTTTCCAGACGGTTCGCGAGTCGTGCCCATCTACGGTCTTCCCGGAGCGGCACGAATCGAAAATTATCTTGACGGATTCGGCTCGACCGAACCTCTCGGCGCGCATCGCCGTTTCTCCGAGGCAGGATTACGTGCTCGCATCGTCGGTCGGGACAGGCGCGGTTCTCCGCATTACGCCGGGAGTCTCGACGTCACCGATCGTTGGTGCGTCCGCGAATCCCGATCGAATCGTAGTGAGTCCGCGTGGTACGGCCGCGGCGCTATGGTTCGACTCGACTTCACAGTTCCAGATCATTTCAGGATTGCCGAACTCACCCGCGGTGCGCAACATCGATGCAACATTTCTAAACGCATCGCCCAACGCGATCGCCGTGAGTGACGACGGCCAATGGCTGGCTGCCTCATGGCTAGCCGGCGTGTACGCCTGGGCGCAGGACGCGTCCGTTCGCCCGATTTCAGTCCGACCCTGGCGTGACGGCGCTGGCGTTCTTCGCCCAGCCGACGACCTCTGGCGCTAGCCACATCGACGCGCGTATTTTCGATCACCGACTCGGCGGCGGTTCCGAAGCCGACCCTATACACCGGCTCGCTCTCCCCAGCCGGACTCGCCGTCGACATTCGACAATTCCAAATTGATCCTCGCCGACACCAGCGGCACGATCTACGATTCAACCTCGCCGCGGCGAACCTCCGCCGCTTTCGACTGCGGCTGCGAACCGCAAGCCGTCTTCGGAATGGATGGCACCGTCTTTCGCTTCACCGATTCGACGCTTGGATCGCTGAAATTGCTTGACGCAAACGCAGGGGCGATCTTCGAAGTACCGCGGACCACGCGCATTCTCAAAACCGCGCGGGCGATTGAAATACCCAAGACCACGGCCCCAGTCCCCGCGCTGTCCATTGGCGTGACGCCGGTCACCACGGGATTCCTCCAGCAGCCAACCGTGAACGTCTCCATCGCGTCTGCTTTTTCCAGCACCATTAGCGGAACCGTCACGTTGACCTTCGCCTCCTCCGTAGGCGGCGACGATCAACTCATTCAATTCTCCACCGGCGGACGTAGCGTCAACTTCACGATTCCCACCGGCTCCACGCAAGCCACGTTCTCCGGCACATCAAGCCTCAAAGTGTCGACAGGCACGGTAGCGGGACTAATCACCCTCGCGGCCGAAACCTCTGCCGGTACCTTCAGTCCAACTCCGATTGCCACTACGACCATCACCACCAACGCCTCCGTCCCCTTCAT
>CAWJHI010000104.1:0-15266 GCA_963842485.1 Terriglobia bacterium
GAACGCTTCCACGCAGACGGTCACTTGCAGCACGTCGTTCTATTCGGACTCCGGAGGACCGTTGTTCCTTTCTTTCAACGGGGGCTCCATGTCTTCCGCCAGCGACACGATCCCGGCAGGTGGTGTCGCGCGCAGGCAAACGGACGCTCAGCCCGATTTGCCGGTATCCACCGGCTGGGCCGTCGCCAACTGTACGGGCCCGGTGAAGGCCAGCGCCCTCTTCCGCAGATACAACGGAACCGCGCCGCTGGCAGAGGCTTCCGTGATCGCCATGACTGCTCCAGCAACGCAGTTCGTTACCTATGGAGACCAGCTTACCGGCGTCGCGTACGCGAACCCTTCGCAAATCCCCGCGAACGTGAGCTTCACCGCAAAAGACGCCACAGGGGCAATCCTCGCCAGCACGAACATCATACTTGACGCGGGGATTCACGGTTCGCAGAATCTCGGCCCGCTGCTCGGCCTGGCGAGCTTTGAAGGATCGATCACGATCAATTCTTCGGCGCCGATCCTCAGCCTGTCCTTAAACTTTGAGGCGGCGCCGATCTTTTCATCGCTGCCGCCGGGGCAATCGGACAACACTTTTGCGAGTGGTCAAGCGACTTACTACTTTGCCCACATTGCCGCCAACAACGTTTGGCGGACCACGTTCACTTATGTGAACGCTTCCGCGCAGCCTGTCACGTGCACCACCCGTTTCTACTCGGATTCCGGCGGGGCTTTGACGCTTTCTTTTGGGGGCGCGTCTTTGTCCTCGACGGAAGATCCCATCCATGCTGGAGGCGTCGCGAGAAGGCAAACCGACGCGCAACCCAATTTGTCAGCGTTGACTGGTTGGGCGGTTGCCAATTGTACGGGACCCGTCAAAGCCAGCGCCCTCTTCCGCAGGTACGACGGGACCGTCCCGATCGGTGAAGCGTCGGTGCCTGCCCTGACGTCTCCCGCGTCTCAATTTGTCACCTATGCGGACCAGATTACGGGCGTCGCGTACGCTAATCCATCGGCAAATCCGGCGGTGATCACCTTCACAGCGCAAGACACGAGCGGCGCCGTGCTAGGAATTTCCAGTCTCATGCTGCCTTCTGGCGCGCACAGCGCCGCAAATCTGGGCCCCCTACTGGGAATTTCGACGTTCCAAGGCTCGGTCAGCATCACTTCACCCCAACCGATTCTGAGCTTATCTTTGAATTTCGAAGCATCGCCAAGCTTTTCGTCTTTGCCTTCCGGTGACGATCCGTCGTTTGAGGTCTATGGCGCGTGGCATTGCAGCAATGATAGCTGCAACTGGAGCAAAGTGCGCGACATGACTGACTTCGACAACAAGAATCACTGGATGATCGATCGCGGAGACGGATCGAAACTGCCGTCGTTGAACCTGGTGGTGCTTAGCTTCGTTCAGCCAACCAAGCTGCTGAGCCTCACCAACGATGCAACGACTGTAAATGGCATACCGGCCGGCATGAATTCAGGGATTGTGAATTATTTCACGAGCCACAGTGTCCGCGTCATGCTTTCGATCGGCGGCGCCAGCTACGCCAGCGACTGGGATCAAGCTCTTTCCACCAACGCCACCCAGCTCGGCATCAATGCCGCGAATACCGCAAAAGCCATGGGCGTGGGCATCGAAATCGACTACGAAAATAACACCAACCCCAATCTCGATGGCCTACAGGAGTTTATCAGCGCCTACCGGTCGATACTGCCGTATGACGCCACCGGCGCCAATGCCGCGGCTCGTTTGACCATCGACCTGGCCGCCGGAGACCTTTTCCTGGTGGCGTTGTGCCAAAAAGCAACCGCCGACTGGTTGGCTGGCAGTAGCCCCGTGCTGGATTTCGCGAATGCGACGGTCCCCAATGGCCAACCTGGGACGGCGGACGCGGAGACCAACTGGCTGCAACACGCCGACGGTGAACCAACCCGCACGCCTTCCATCCTTCCTCTTCCTCCCGCCAAGTACACGGGAGCCGTGAGGCTGGTTCTCGGCACCACTCCCGAACCGGAGTGCAACAACTTCAGCGCGTCGCTGCAGAACAGCACCGGAGCGTTCCTCCAGACTGTGGCTCCGCATGGCGCCGGGGCAAGCGCGGGGATGCTCGGTTATATGTTCTGGGGGGCGGAAAACCAGGCCCCCGCGACTTGCGAAGGCGGCGTGGGCGTTGGCGCCAAAAACTACTCCGTCAGGATCCCGATGCCGCCGCTGCGGCAGCAGTAAATCCAATTGCTCCACGCGGCGTGGGCCTGCGAATTAAGCGTAAAATACTTACTGGCCCATATCGGCAAGCGTTTCGGGGTCGAGCGGGCCGGGCTTCAGCGCGTTGTCCAGGCTCTGGCCCTCCACCAGCTCCATGATCGTCCGGTAGGCGTTTCCGTGCCGGAAAGCCGTATACATGCCCGCGATGTTGGGATGAACCAGGCTGGCGTGGATCTTGATTTCCCGCAGAAACCGGTCGGTCACATCCGGATCGGCAAGATGGTCCGGCAGAACGACCTTCATCGCTTCTACACGGTCGGAAATGACGTGCCGGACGCGGAATACCTCCGCCATTCCACCGGTCCCCAGGACCCCGATCACTTCGAAATCGCCGACCCGGTCGCCAACCTGGAAACGAACCATTCTAGAAACTCATGATACTCTGGTAGGCCTTCGGTTTATTATACAAAGAGCAGGCTCGCCACCGAATGAAAGCGAAAAGCCGCTACGAGCTCAAAGACGTCATCGCCAGGGGCGGCATGGGAGTGGTGTATCGTGCCCAGGACAAGATGATGAATCGCCTGGTCGCGCTGAAGACCATAATGGATTTGTCCGATCCAAAAGCGATTCGCATGTTCCAGCGCGAATGGCAGGATCTGGCCTCACTCACCCACCCCAATATCGTCGAGGTATTCGACGTGGGCGAACTGGAAGTGGACGGCGAGCTTCGCCCCTATCTGGTGATGCCGCTGCTTCCAGGCGTCACGCTGGACGAACTGATCAAGACTGGGAGCCAGCGCCTGACGGTGGAGCGTTCCATCGACATCATTACCCAGACCTCGCGCGGACTCCAGGCAGCGCACGACCGGGGGATCGTCCATCGCGACCTGAAGCCGAGCAACATTTTCGTGATGCCGGACGACGCTGTGAAGATTATCGATTTCGGAGTTGCCGGCCGGCTCGACAAGACTAAGACGCTGGGGCGAAAAGGCACGTTGCTGTACATGTCGCCGGAACAGCTCGAAAACAAGCCGGTTTCGGCGGTTTCCGACGTATTTGCTCTGGCGGTGGTGTGTTATGAAACGCTGTCCAGGCGGCGGCCATTCGAGCGGGTGACCGAGGAAGAGGTGGTGGAAGCTATTCTCAGGACCACCCCGCCGCCGGTGTCCGATCTCAATCCGGCGGTCAGCACGATCCTCAGCCAGGTCATTCACAAGGGCATGGCGAAACAGCCCTGGCACCGGTTCGCCACCGCGCGCGAGTTCGCCGAGATGTTGCAGAAGGCGCTACGTAACGAGCCGATCGAGAGTCTGAATCCGGCGAAGATCCAGGCGCGATTGCAGCGTTCCCGGGATGCTTTCGAGCGAGGCGACTTGGCGCTGGCGGCGGAGATCCTGGGGGAACTCGACGCGGAGGGCCATTTCGATCCGTCCATCGCCGACCTGAAGCAGAGTGTGGAGCGGGCGCAGACGGATCGGGAAATCACGCAGTTGCTGGAAAGCGCCCGCACCCGCGAGGAGCACCAGGAATACCCGCTGGCGCTCCAGAAGATCCATGAGATCTTGCAGCTCAGCCCGCATCATACCGAGGCACTCGCGCTGAAGAGCCGGATCGACAACCGGCGGACCGAAGCCGACATGGAGGAATGGTTCCGCGTCGCCTATCAGCATCTGGACAATTTCGCGTACTCCCATGCGCGGGAGGCTTTACAGCGGGTCCTGCAGCTGCGCCCGCGCGAACCGCGGGCTTTGCAGATGCTCTCTGAAGTCGACCGGCGCGAGCAGAGCTATGTTCAACTGCGCCACGAAAAAGAGCAACTATATCGCGCCGCCGTAGAGGCCGCCCAAAACGGCGAGATCAGCCAGGCCTTGAGCAAAGCGGAACGCGTGCTCGAGCTGGACAAGCAAGCGCCCGAACTGCTGGATGCATCGCGAACCACGTCGTATCAAAGTTTCTACAACAAGGTGCGCAGCGAGAGCGAGTCGCTCCGATCGGCATACGAAGAGGCGCGCACGCATCTGGCCAACAAGAATCCCAGCGCCGCGCTGGTGATTTGCGAGGAGCAGCTTCGCAAACATCCGAATTATGCGCTGTTCCAGGCACTCCGCGTCGATATCGAGGAACAGCGCCGGCAGTCCCTTTCCGCGCGGATCGCCGAGATGGACCGCGCGGTGGAAGCCGAACCGGACCTGAACCGACGCGTCAGCATTCTCGAAGAAGCCAGCAGCGAATATCCGGGCGAGGCCCACTTCCAGCGGGCGCTTCAGCTGACGCTGCATAAACGCGGGCTGGTGGAATCGATCGTCAACAAGGCGCGGAGTCACGAGGAGCGCGGCCAGTTCAGCGAAGCGATCACCCAGTGGGAGACTCTCGAAACCATTCACAGCCGCTATCCGGGCATCGCCCTGGAGCTCGAGCGCCTTCGGAAACGGCGCGTCCAGCAGGAGCGCGTGGATCGAAAGCGCCGCTGGGTGCAACAAGTGGAGCGCAGTTTGGAGCGCAATGAATTCTCCGCCGCGCTCGAAACTCTGAAAAACGCGCTGGAAGACTTTCCGGAGGATACCGAGCTCGCCGAATTAAGCAAGCTCGCCGAACGCGGGCTGGAGCGGTGGGAAGAATCCCAGAGACTGTTTGAAGACGGGCAGGCGGCCTACCAGGCGCAGCGCCTTGAGGAAGCCACCACGCTGCTCCGCCGCGCGATGGAGCTGGACGACCGCAATTCGGCGGTCCGGTCCACGCTGCTCGAGACGCTGGTGCGGCGGGCACAGAACGCGCATGAACGGGAGCCCGCGGCGGCCGAGACCCTGCTGCGGGAGGCGCTCGAAATCGAGCCGAATCACGCCCTCGCCAAGGGCCTGCTGAGCCTGATCGGGGACACGCGGCGCGTCGACTCCGTCGAACGTTGTCTAACGCACGCGCGGCAGCTCCAGAATGAAAATGATCTGCGCAGCGCGATGAGTGAAGTCGATGAGGCGCTTCGCCAGTTTCCGGAGGAACCGCGTCTGACGCAGTTGCGCGGCAGCCTGATCAAGGCGCTCCAGGACGAGCGCCGGCACGACCTGGACGAAGCGCGCCGGATCGGGCGCGACGCCGATTCGGTGAACAATCCTCGAACCGCCAACGAATACGCGCGGCGCCTGGAAACGATGGGCACCCGCTACCGGGACGACGACGAGTTTCAGGAATTGGTGGCCGGGGCGAGGAGTCGTCTGCAGTCGGCAAGCTCGGCGGCTGGAACAGGCACGGGTGCCGGCGCAGGCGTGTCGCCGCCGCCTCCGCAGAAACCGCGAACCGCCACAGGACGCGGCGGAGGGGGAGGAAAAGGGCTTCGCTCGCCCTGGGTGATCGGAGGCGCCGCGAGCGTAGTGCTGGTGGCGCTGGCGGTGATCCCTCTGGCGCTCCGTCACAAGAAGCCCGTTGAGGTAGTCACGCCGGCGCCTGAACCCGCACCGGCGCCAGCTCCAGCACCTACGCCTGAAATGCAGGCTTTGACGATCCTCGGTTCGGGCAAAATCGATATCGATGGCGCGCCGCCGCAGAATCTGGATGCGGTCTTTAACCACGATTACGATCTCGGCGGCAAGCACGACGTGAATGCCTACACCCCTCCGACCGGGGTGCTTTCGTTTTCCTTTACCTCTGAGTCCGGCCAACCGGCCGTCGTGAAAATCACGAAAGCCAACGATATTATGGCGTTCCTGGTCAGCACCGCAGGCGGCAAGGGCATGATTTACAGCAGCCGGCCGCTCGGAAACCTCAAGATTGATGGAAACAGCGTGGGCGCCATCGGCGCGGAAGGTCTAGCGCTTCCCCCAGACCTGAGTGGAGCGAACCACAAGCTGGAGTGGATGGAGGGACAACAGGTAAAGAGCCGCGAAATCCCCTTTGCTGCGACGCGTGGGTTGCTGGTGCAGCTCGATTCGGATCCCAACTTGGGGAGCCTGACTGTCAAGCTGAACCTCCCCGCGCCGGCCGACATCTCTGTGCGCAATCAGGCTGGGCAGGAGATCAAACGTGTCCCCGGTGTGACTGGGCAGTGGGGACCGTACCCGCTTCGCGCCGGGACTTATACGATCGAAGCGGCGCCGAAGGGATACGAGAAGAGCACCGGGCAGGCGACGATTCGCAAGAACGAACCCCTGACGGTGACGATGGACTTCAAAAAAATCGTGATGCCCGCGCACATGGTGATCGCAACCTCGCCGCACGCTCACATATTCCTCAACGGAAGCCAAGTGGGAGACGCGGACGATGGCGGGAAGTTTGCGTTTCAGACTCTGGCCCCGGGCCATTACCGGTTCAGCGTCCGGTTGAGCGGCTACCGCGACGCGGAAGCGGAGCGCGATTTAGCCGACAACGCGAATGAGACTATACAGATTCAGCTCTCGCGCGCCGTGGGAACGGTGGTCTTACTAAAAGACCCGGCGAACGCGGTAGTAACGTTTACGCACGGCGCGGAGTCGGGGGTCATTGATGGAACCTCTAAGGATCTTCCGGAGGGCGAGTACGTTTTCCACGCGCAGGCCAATGGCTATAATGACGGCTCTGCCGGGCCGATTTCGGTGCAGGCCGGGCACAGCGTGACCGTGCCCCTTCGCCTCTCCGTTAAGACCTTGGCCAACAAGCCGACTCCACCTGTCGCCACCGCTTCAAACATCTGCGCCGATTGGCCTGGAGGCGAGGCGGACAAGAACGGTTGTGAGTTAAAAACGACCATCGCGTACGCCCATGGCATCGACAGCGGGCAAATCCATTTCAAGGCCTGGTCGGGCGGCGACCGCGGCGGCTTGAAATGGCAGGTCGGCTATCGCGATGAAAAGAGCTACTGGGAGTTTGAGCTCACTGCGAAGTCTTTGAAAGTGTGGGAGATAGCCAAGAAGAAGACGGAGAAGCTCAACACACCCGTCCACGTCGATCTGACACAATGGCAAGACGTGATCATGACGGTGAAACCGAACGAGCTTCGCTTGCAAATCCCGGACGCGAGCATCGACAAGGCGTTTTCTGACCCGCAATACGATTTCCGCGGCTCGTTCCGCGTCGAAGTAAAGAAGCAGCCAGTGTGGATCCAGTTGTCATACAAGCCGTGAGAGGATATTACGCATGGGACCAGCGCCACGACCACGGGTAACAACAGTAAAAATCGACGATCTGAAATTCGACGCTCTGTCTGCGAGCCTCGGATTCACGACCCTGAGCAGCGTTGCCGGGTTGCCGCTGATGGGTTCGTTGCAAACGAGCATCGAGGTAGTTGTAGATGCGCACGATACCCTTAACCTGCCGTTCGCCACACTCCAACAGCTGTTTGACCTGGCAAAGGTGGTGACGCGGGACAAGATTAAGGAACGTCACGATCGAGTTCTGGACGGACGAAAGCCAGAAGGACGTGATTTGCACCTATAAGCTCCAGGGATGGATCAACCATTTTCAGATGCATAGCGCCGGCGGAGGGAATCACACGCTGGTGCTGAGCTTGCAGCCCACGCTCGATCAGCAGAACTACCCGGTGATTGACATCACCAACTGAGCATCCGCGATGAGCAAAGTTATCCTGAAGGTGCTCTTGGCGCGAAATCGCGATCGTGAGGGGACCATGACCGTGGTGGTTGACGGCCACCCGCTGCGGACGTTTAAGGTCCTGGGGCGCGGCAGCGCCGGTTCCGGCGATACGCAGTTCAAACACAACGGAAACACGCCAACCGGGTTATGGGAGGGGAAGGGCTGGCAGGACACCAGCAAGAAAGATCCACTTGCCTACGGGCCAAATGGGGCAGAGATTCTGGAACCAGTGAGCGGGAACGCGCTGATCGCCAGCACTGTTTTTCATCGCGATCTCTTCCGCATTCACGGCGGGGCTCTGGACCCGCGGCCGAACTCTCCTTGGTATGGCGGGCTGAATCCGACCAACGGCTGCCTCCGTCTTAGTAACCAGGACATCAAGACGCTGTCCGCGCTGCTGTACAACGCGAGCATCGACGACGAAAAGCGGGTATGCGTTACGCCGAAGGTCTGGGTGAATGTTCAGGAGGGCGCCAAGTTCGACGATTCCGACGACGGCACAAATAGTTGCTCTCAGGCTCCCTATAATTTTTTTGGCGATGCAGCCGGCATCACCTTGCGACGGATGCCCGAATGATTGGTGTCTGAGTCAGCGGCTGAGGCGCTCACGCCGGGGTCCGTCCGGCCTTCGCGCGTAACTGCGCTCCAGCTTCAAGGCGGTTGGGACTCGCAGCGGTTCACACCACAGCGCCACGTTACCATCGCGGGTCCGGTGGAGCGCATCGGGCTGCATCACGTGGTCGGCCATATCGTTCCACAATGCCCACGTAATGACGCGCTGAAGCTGCCCCAGCGCCTCGAGGATCGTGTCGCCCGCGGAGAATCGATCCCATAGACACACGAAGCCGTTCTCCGGATGGATGTTGGGATGAAACACCGGTGTCGCGAGAAACGCTTCGATCGGGACGCTTGGGTAGTACGACGGGTACCGGAATCGAACCGTGTGCGAGGCTGATTCCAGCAACGCGTGCGGAGGCTCCAGCGCCAGCGCGGAAGTCCGGTGCAGCACGACATGGAACACATCGGCGTCCGGCAAAACTTCCCGCCGGACCACTTCGACAATTCCGGGATTGTATTCAGCCAGCCGCGCCAGCAGCGACCATTCGTTCTCGATCCGGCGGGCCCTCATCCGTTGGTGGCGACGGTGGAGACCCGCAGCACGTCGTTCGGTCTGACGCCCTGGATCGGCAGTGGCGCCGCGAAGTCCAGCGACTGCCCGTTCCACACCACTTGGGGATTGCCATCGCCCTGTAACATGTCCCCGCGCTCGCGCAGATCGTAGAGAATCTCGTCCAGAACGACATCGAGCAGCTCTTCATCGTCGATATCGACGTTGTACTTGGTTTCGCCGTTGATGGTGTCGAAGTAGATCTGGTATTTAGCCATAGCCTCTCCCATTTTAATGGCGCGTCGACCTCTGTGAGCCCATTGCGAACGCTCGCAGCGATTCGGGCAAGTCCGCCACGGTCCACTGGCAGCGGCTGCACTGGCCGTTGGAAAAATCCCAGCACTCGCGGCACTGCGGACGGCCGCATTTTCCGCACACCCGGAGGTCGGTTTCCTCGGCCGGGGTCATGCACAGCTGGCATCGGCCGTAAGAGGAACGCGGTCCGAACTGATGGTCCCACCACCGGCCGTCCGGCGTGAAGACCGGAACTCGATTCTGCTCGCATAACCGGCAGCGGCAATGCTCGAAGGACCAGCAGTGCTGCTCGCACACCAGCAAGTCGCACCGCGGGCATTGAAAAGCCACGCCGCCACCGATCCGACGATTACATAGGCCGCAGCGGCGCGAACGCAGGCCGCGGATCGCCTCGATCAGCCCAGCTACGGCGGCCGTCGCTAGCGGCGCAAGCAACAGCGCCGGGTCGTTTCGAACGGCGAGGTACACCAGCGCAATCCCGATCACGCTGGCGGCGCAAGGGACCGCAAACTTGACCCATTGGTTCGAGATCTCGACTTCGAAGAAATGGAAAATCCCGAACGCGAGCGGCGCCATCAGAGCCGCGCACCCCAGCGCGGTCCAGAGGTTAACCAGACCCGCCACGAGCTGCAAAACTGCCAACAGAAACGTGCTCGCGACCAGTGTCGTGATGGTTCTGGCGTTCATCAATCCCCATTCCGGAACCGAATCGTAAATCGATGATTCTCCGGGAGACCCACGGCATTCGGAATACACCGCGCCCAGGGGCCATCCCTCTCGATGATCCGGATCGATTCCTGTTCCAGAATACTCCGAGATCCGCAGGAGGGACAAACGCAACTTCGCCTCACCGCCGCCGCGCGACGCATCGGCGCCCACTCCGCGGCGCAATCCAGGCATCGTACCCGGGTCGAAAGCGGCCAGTCCAGGGCAACATAGGCCGCATTCCCGGCCAATTCGAGCAAGTCGCAGAACGTCGCATCTGCCCGCGGCAGCGCTCGGAGCAGGCCGCCGCAAGGGGCGTGAAACGGACACGAGGCCGATTGCGGTGTCCGGAAATAGGAGCTGCGCGGCTCCCCGTCGAGCGAAATCTCGAAGGTCACCGATTCGGCGGCGTTTTGCATCATCCAGCGTATTCCCAATTCCACCTGAGCCGAACCGGTGATGGCCGCCATGGTGGGCGTGGCCGGCACCGTTTCTGCCGGGACGGGATCGCTGCACGGCCGAGTGGTGGCGTCCCAGAACGTTAGGAGCTCCCGGCGCTTACGGGGCAGCAGCTTGCATCCGAAACAGGCCCCGGTCTTTCCGGGAAACCAGGATACACGGCCATGCGAGTAATCCGGTGTCCCCAAGCCGGCGTCGCACACCGGCACGCCGAGCTTGGTCGAAATGTAGGCGATCTCCAGACGGGCCAGATCGCTGTCGACGCAACTGAACAGGATGCAGGCATCCTCCAGGCACCCGAAGCCGACGTCGGCAATCTCGGATTCGAGCGCTGAAAACTCCGTATCGGGGAAAAACGTCCCGGCGGCGCTGGCCAAACACGCCGCCTTGTTGCCGCCCACACCATCCGGCTGACGAAAAAAAATCGAACGCGTGAGATTGCTCGGCTCGACGCAGTCGGGATCGACGATCAGGACGTGTGCCGCTCCGATCAATCCCAGCGCTTTGACCACCTCGTTGCCAAGCGCGCCGGCTCCGGCCACCACCGCGCGCAGGTCCCGGACATTCCCGCGCGCGAACACGGTCTGATCGAGTCTCGAGTAATCTGAAAGACGGCTGGTCAATTCCAAAATCTAAGGTTTACCGATCGCTCTGTCAATGTTACACTAGCCCAAGCGGATTCAGCACACTATGAGCCTTTACCAGACCCTTTACTATATGTCTCTGGTGGGCGGCATGGCGGGGTTATTTTCCTGGGGGATCACCGCTTTGGTTGCCGCGGCGCTTCCCAATCAGCACGATGTCTGGGTTTCGGACCTGATCGCCACGGCCATTTTGGGCGGGTTCATCGGCGGGCTGACGGTTGGTTTTTCGGATCGCTGGTCGGGGAATCGGGTGATGCCGCGGTGGATCATCTCGGGAACCTTGATCGGGATCTTCGCCGGGGTGATCGCCGGGCTGATCCAGATCCCCATTACGAATAACTTGGGCTCCCAATTTCCGGTGCTGAACCGCTTGGTCGCCTGGATGCTGGCGGGATCGCTCATCGGTCTGGGACTGGGGTTGCGCTGGCTCACCGTCAACCGGCTTCGCGTTGTGCATTGTTACGCCGGCGGGTTGATCGGCGGATCGCTGGGTGGGCTGATTTTCGAGGGGCTGGGAAGCAGCATCCCGGATCTTTCGCAGGCGCTTGGATACATTTTCATCGGCGTAGGGATCTGTTTCGGGGTCACGCTCGCGCCCATCCTGCTGCGCGACGGCCTGCTTCAATTCGTCAGCAGCGGCGACGCTCGCGCGCAGAGTAAGTTCGGGCGCACGCACAAGGAGTGGGAGTTGCAGCAGGGCGATTCGTATGTGATCGGTAGCCAGAGTCAGGATTTCAGTAAGACTCGCTATCGCCCCGATGTCGAGATTTTCATTCCGGACGCCGCCATCGCTCCGCGGCATGCCGTTCTGTTTGAAAAAGACGGCCGCTTTTATCTGGCCAGGCACCAGGACACGGTGGGACAAGCCGCCTTGGCGCGCTTCGTGACGCGGGTGCGGGGAAAGAGCGTGATCGGGTCCCAGGAACTGCGCAACACCGACGATATCCAGATTGGGCGGACCGCCCTGCGTTTCGCCACCAAGAAGAAAGAGCAGTAATTTGACACGGAAACGACAAATCGGATGGCTGGCGGCCGGCGTGCTCGCGCTCCCGTTCGCAGCAAGATCGCAGAACGTCGCGGGCCGGCTGGATTTTTCCGACAGCATCCGGATGGTGGATTGCGACCCAGCTTCGAGTGCGCCTTGTTTCCGGCTGAAGTTCAACATTGTCGACATGCAGGGCGCCCCTTTGCCGGCCCAGATCCCGCCCCCGGAAAAACTCGCCGGAAGTCTCAGCGTGACGGTGGGGGATCAGGCGATCACTCCGTTCTATGCGGCCGCGGCAAACGAGAAGCAGGCCGTGCGCGGGAGGGTCGCGCTGGTGCTGCTCGATATCAGCGGCAGCATGAATCGCACCCTGGCAACGGGTCAGACCCGGTTTGAAGGCGCGAAGATGGCGGCTGCATCGTTCCTCGACGGGTTCCAGGATGGGATCGACCGGGTCGCCGTGGTGCCATTTGAAAGCCACCAGGTGGAGTCGACCATTCGGGGAGCCACTTTCGCGACTACAAAGCAGGCAGCGCTACAACAGGTTCAAGCGCTTCCGGCGCCGCAATCCCATAACAATACAGGACTTTTCTCCGCAGTGACGATCGGCCTTGACGTTCTTTCACAGCAACTCAAACAACAGGCGGCCGGAACGGTGTCGCCAGAGGCGCTGGTGATGCTGATGACCGACGGGACGAACGAGGTTCTGAAGGGGGACGATCCAGGGTTGCTGGCGGGTCCCCAGGGACTCGAACAGGCGGCTGCGAAGGTAAAAACTTCCGGGCTTCAGATAATTGCAGTCGGATTTGGAAATCGGAACGAAATCGATGAAACGGCGCTACGCCAGCTCAGCACTAGATACTATATGACGGCGGATGCGGCCACACTTAGCAGGATTTTCACGGTGGCCCGTACCCTGCTTTCGAGCCGCATCCAGGCGACTTTCGCTTCTCCGTGGCCGGACCGCGCTTCGCTGGCCGGACGAACGCTGCGTGTTTCCGTGAAGTTGAAGCTCCCCAGCGGCCAGGAGCTGTCGAGCGAGCAGAAAACCTGGGCGACACCTCAAATCGGCCTGCCCGTCTTCGAAGGCCATTGCGAGGCCGACGAGATGAAGGCGCTCTACACGCACGCCGCGCCGACCTCCAACGCATGGATGTCTGTGTTGCGGCCGGTACTGGTATTTATCGGATTGGGCGCGCTGCTATTGGTAATGTGGTTCTGGATTCCCCGCCTGGTATGGGCGGATCAATACATTGGAATCATTCCAGATAAACGTTGGGCGAACCAGTCCGCTCCCAAGGCCGGCCGGCCGGCGCCACCCGGTTTTCAGCCCGGGACGCCCGGCCGCCAGGGCCCACGGGCGCCCAGCGACCAAACCATGGTGGCGCCGAGACCGGATTTCACGAAAACACGGCTGGGACCGCTCCCTCCGGGACGCGGCGAGCCAAGAAGCTAGGAGATATGAGGTTTTTAGTGTACGATCTTTTAGAACACGCCGGAATCGCCGGCAGGAGTAGCAAAGCGTGCCTCTAGTCAAGGTTATTCGAAAAGGGATCACCCCAGCAGTCCGTAAGGTGCCTACATCCACGTGCGCAGCGATGATGCCGATGACGCTGGAGCGGGTGGGTAAGGAAGCCGCCACGGAAAACGAGGAGTTAACCAAGGTGGAGGATCTGAATGACGCCTTCACCAAGTTCCAGCCCAAATTGAATTTCAAAGGTTTTGCGGGGTCGGAGGAAGCCGAGTTCAAGGCGGATTTCCGTTTTCGTAGCATCAAGGATTTCGATCCGGAAAACCTCCAGAAGCGGCAGGAGATCAAGAACGCGGATGGTCAGACCGAGTACCTTCGCAACGACATCGCAGATCTTAAGGCCAACATCGACCTCCTCTACCGCCTGAAGGACCGGTGGAAACTGCCGACGGTCCGTCGCGCCTGGAATAGCGAAGCGCAGCGGAAGGAGATCATCTCCGCGCTCGGCCGGCTGAAGGGCGAGCTTGCGAAAGTGGCCGCCAAAGGAGGCAACTAATGGCCGACTCAGTTGAAGCAGTGAAAACCAAGACCACCGGAGAAATTCTCGGCGAAAGCATCGCAAGAGACTTGCTGCAGGACATCTTCGCGGACCTGCATCCCGCGCTTCTCGATGAGTCGCGCGATATGTCGAGCATCTTTTCGTCACAATCGGCGTCCGAGTTTCTGGCGCAACTCACCAACTTCGAAAATCTGCTGAATGAGAACGACAGTTATGACGACTCCGTCAGAAAGTTCCAGGCGCAGATCGACGGCGCCGAAAAGACGCGCGACGATTTGCTGGCCCAGATCTTCACCGTGATCCGCCCCATCGAGCGCAGCTATCGCGAGCTCCGCCTGTTCTTTGAAAACGCAAAAGTGCCCGACGGCAAAGTCCGCAAGCCGGTGGAGGTGTACCTTCTGAACGCCGACGCCAAAGCCATGAAGGACGTTTTCAGCATGAACGTCGCGGCGGTGGAGAACTTCGTGGTTAAGAGGAACGACAATTTCAATTTCCGCGATGACATCTGCAACCTGGTGGTGCCCGGGTACTATCCGCAGCCGGTGCGGGAAAAGTTCGAGGACATCGCCAACGCCTGGGGAATGCTGCTGATCAGCGACCTGGACGACGAAAAGACGTTCAAGAACGTGGAACGGAACTTCCTTCCGGGTGGCAAATATGAATTTCTCAAGCGCCCCGAGGATCGTGCCGCCGCCGACGTTTGCACCATGGGCTATCTCCAATTGCGGCCGGCCCACTGGTTCGAAAAGAACGTGGAGGGCGGGGAGGATCTATGGGGACCGCCCTCGCTGGTTTTCGCGGGCGCCGTGGCGCGGGCCGACGATGCGGTAGGAATCGCCCAAGGGCCGGTGGGATCGCGCTTCGGGCAGATCGCCGGATCGGAGAAGTGCCGCGTCGAGCCATTGATCGGCGAAATGGAGCACCTGAGCATGGAGCGCCAGTTGATTCCGATCATCCGGGACGCCGACAATCACCTGTGCTTCTTCGGCTGCCGCACCCAGGCGGAAGACCCCTATGGCGTGCTGAAGTTCTTCACGTCCTATCGCATCCTGCGCTATCTGGAACGCTGCTGCCGCCACTATCTGTTACAGGTGGCCGGCCAGGTTCTTACGCGAGACTTCATGGATCAATCTATTGAGGCTCCCCTGAAGAAACTGCTGGATGAGCAGGTGGAACAGGGGACTATTCTCGGCTACGACATGTTTGTCGACAAAGATTCCAATAAGCGCATGCAGGGAATCTGCGACATCACGTTAAACGTAATGCC
>CAWJHI010000105.1:0-11120 GCA_963842485.1 Terriglobia bacterium
AGACCGACGTAAATTTTCACGGTGGCGAGGACTGCGCTGATGGCGATGCTCGATACGGCCACGCGCCGGGCGAGGCGTTCGGGGGGCGGCACGTCTACGATTGTCGCATTCGAGCAGCGGCCAATTGCGGGCGGAGCGCGAAGAACATTGCGGCGGCGCCGAGCTGCGCGACGACACCGAGGGCCACCAGCGCCAGTAAAGAGTGCTGGTAAAGCGACGACATGGCTAAAGTTCCCAGGAACGCGAGGACGCCCCAGATTCCGTTAAAAGATCCGAAGGCGCTGCCGCGTTTGTTCATGGAGACTACTTGCGCGATGCCGGGGCGCAGACAAGCGTCCTGGGCTCCCTGCCCGGTGGCCCAGCAACCTACGGCCGCGACGGCGGCGGCGTGACCGCCCATAAATCCGAGAGGCAGCGACAGCATCGACACGAACGTACCCGCAACCAAAACGTTGATGCCGAAGCGGTCAAACAGTCTTCCAAACAGGAGCGCGGTGATGCCGTTGACGGCCATGGCGCCGGCGTAGAGCAGCGGAATTTCCGCGCCGGTGGCGATTTTTGCGTCGTCGAATCGATACGCCAGCACCGGGAAACCGATGAACCCGAACGCCAGCAGGCCAGCGGCTGCGACGTAATACCAGAAGACCTTCGGAAGCGCCTGCGAGCTCGGAATTTTTGCGGACGCGCCTTGCGTGGGATACAGGAATCGCGCCGTGGTCAGCGCGAGGAGCGTCCCGGCGGCGGGCACGGCGAGCCACAGCAACGACGAGCTGAACTTGCCCGTCCGCATGAAGCCGAGCATCATCAGCAGCGGACCGACGACGGCGCCGGTCTGGTCCATGATCGCGTGCAGGCCGAATCCGAAACCGTGGCCGACTTCCTGCGTCGCTTCAGAAAGCAAAACGTCCCGGGCGGGGCCGCGGAAGGCTTTTCCCGTGCGCTCGGCGATGACCAGGACCGCCGCCATCTGCCAGTTTCCGGCAAAGGCGAGCGCGGGGACAGCCACCACATTCATCGAGTAGCCGAGGAATGTGATGGCCCAGTAAGCTCGGGTCCGATCGGCCAGACGGCCGGAGAAATAGCGAAGGCTGGCGCCTAACATCTCTCCGAGGCCGCTGACAAATCCCACTTGGAGCGCGGTGGCGCCCAGGTTCTTGAGGAAAGGGCTGATGACGCTGTGGGCGCCTTCGTAAGTCATGTCGGCGAACAGGCTGACCATGCCCAAACAGACGATAAATCCGATCGCGTTGCGACGCTTTTGGCCGGACGCGGTCAAGCGTGACCTTCAGTGAGTGTTTCGATCACGGAGAGAATTCCGAGCACCACCAAAGCGCTGACACCGGCGTAGCGGACGATTTTCGGAGGCACGTGTTCCTGGATCCAGCCACGCACGCCGGCGCCGATCGACGCGGCCAGAATCCCCTTGGTCACCATGGCGCCGACCGCGCCGAGCCAGACAATCAGCGGAACGTGATACTTTGCCGACATCGCGGCGGCGGTGATTTGCCCCACGTCGCCCCACTCCGAGAAAAAGATCGCGGCGAAAGAGACCATCGCGGCTTTGGGAGCGGAGACTTCTTTATGAGCCGCGCGGCGCTCGTCTTTCCTCCAGACCGCGATGGCGACTCCGATGAAGCTGGCGGCAGTGACGCAGGCGACCAAAAGCGGCGGTAGTTTCGAAATCGCTTCGCCGACCGCGACCGCCACTCCCATTTTCAGCATGAAGGCTAGAGACATGCCGAACATGATCGGGATCGTACGATAGCGCGCGGCGAGGACTCCGGTAGTGTACAGCAGCTTATCGCCGACGATCTCGGCCACAAAGACGGCGCCGTACGTCGCTAGAAAGATGGATAGCATGACGTGTATTAGGATGCCATACGAAAGGATTTACTGAATGTATAGCGCGTTGAAAAAGAATTTATAGGCTCCGTGGGACTGGCCGCGCCACTGGGGTCGAAATCCCAGCAGAATTACCTGACCTTTTCCATAATTCACGTCCACCGCGGCGATTTTTCCCTTCAGCCGATCGGGTCCCGCCAGGTATCCGCTCTCGAGTGCCGAACGGTCCCGCGAATAACGGGCCAGAACGGCGCCCTTGAAATCGCTCTTCGTATCGAAGGCCGGGCCGCGCTCGAACATAACGATCGGGTCGGGCGAGAGACCTGAGGCCAGAGGGTTCTTCGAGTCTTCGACGTGGACTTTCAAAAGGCACCCGGAACAAAAGAATTGGGTAGGATTCAGCCCCGCAAGCGCGTTGCTGACCGGAAGATTGAACTGATCGATGGCGAAAAGCGAGGCGTTGTTAAATGTGATCAGCGTGCCGCCTTCGTTCACGAAATCGCGAAGCTCGTCGACTCCCTGTTCTCCGATGCCGCCGGCGTAACGCTCGGGGATGGTGCCGGGGCGGTAGCCTTCGATGATCGAACGCGCATTCGAATCCGGCAGGACGATGACATCGTACTTATCGTGCAAATGCCCAGCCTGCACATCCGCGTTAAATAGGTTCGTGAACGGAAACTCGAACTGCTCGAAGATCCAGCGAGTCCACCCTTCGTCCATATTGGCTTGCCAGGACCGGTACAGACCCACGCGCGCTGGCTTGACAGGCTTGCCGGTTTCCTTGGCCGCGACCATTTTAAGATGATTTTCGGCCATTATGGAGTCGAGCTTGGATTTATCGACTCCGGATACTGAAATATCGTCACCGGCGAAGCTTACCGAGCCCTTTGCTGCTAGAATTTCGTTGACCGCGCGGAAGCTTGCGTTGGCATTATGATTGAACGGCGCAGCCAGACCTTTCATCGATGTCACCCGCTCCAGGCTTTTTCTAAATTCTGGCGTGAGCGGCGTGGTCATCGCGTGGACCTCTACGTCCATTTGATAGGGAAGCGTCCAGCCCGTGACGTCATAGGGGCGCTGGCTTAGCTCCGGATATTTTTGCGATTCGAACAGCTCCTTCACCAATCCGCTGAAGGGCTGGTTCATTTGTATCACCCAGGCGTCGGGCTTCGAAGACTGGTCCACTTCGATGCCGTTCAGCATCAACCTCTCCATCAGCACAGCCGCGGTGGGCGCGTCATGCTGCTCGCGCGGGATTACGTAGGCGAAGGGCGGTTCCTTTTCGAACTTCTCGATCGTGTCGCGGGCCGCCCGGTACTTGTTGTACTGCATCTGCTCGCGATACTTTACCGACAGATCCAGAACCGCCATGGACGCGCCGTACATATACTTGCACGCATCCGAAAGACGCCACCAGCCCCCTTTCCACGGACTCGCGTAGAGCATTTCGGATTCAAGTGGCTGGCGCGCCTGCGGAAACTCATCCACTGTGTAGAAATGTGGAGTAGCATAGCGATACAGCGCCGTTTCCGTAAAGAAAGAAATGGTGTGCCGGAAATTGCCGATATTATCGAGATATCCCGGATACCAGACGTCGAACGTCTCCTGATGCATGGAGCCAGGCAAGTCATGCTGATCCAGATACTGCGCGATGGTCGTGCCGATCAGGCTTAGCCAGCGCAGCATCAGCGGATGCATGTTGCCGGAAATAGGATCGGCGAACGGCGGCAGATATATGCGGCCGGGAAACGGCGCGGTCTGGTGATGTGTGTAGAACACCAGCGGCTGCGTATCGAGCGTCGCCTTGGTAACCACCCGTGACTCGATCATATTCAGCATGTAGCCATCGCGATTGTTGTCATGGCCGACATATTCCTGCCAAAGCTCCGGCACCGGGCTGACTTCGAATGGAGTCCCGACATTCTGGCGATACCAGTTGGCGACGATATTCTGGCCGTCGGGGTTGATGGAGAACCATAGCTCCACGATCAGGTTCTCGCGGATATCTTTATATTCCTGCTCTTCGCTCGCTACCAGGTCATAACCGAGTTGAATGGTGTGCTGGGCGTTCGCGACTTCGGTAGCATGCAGCCCGCCATCGATATGGATGATCGGCTTGATGTCGTGGGACATCTGGTGAGCCTGCGCGTCGCTGATGCCCCGCGCGACCGCAAGCCGGCGCGACATGTCTTTATAGTGATCGAGCTGCGCGAGATTTTCGGGATTCGAGATGAACGCGATATACCAGTCGCGGCCTCGGCTTGTCTTTCCGACCTCAACCAGCTTGATGCGATTGCTGGACGCCGCCAGCTTTTTGAAGTAGCCGAGGGCATCGTCGTACGTGGCCAGGTAGAAATCGTCTCCCGGCTTGTGACCGAGCACGGATTCAGGAGTCGGAATAGCGGCGAACGCCGTCACAGCATATAAAAGGATGAGGAGTTTTTTCACGGGATCACCGCCAGTCTGTATTGATCCAGCAGATCTTCAATGGATGTGGTGCTGAAATCCTTGGTTCGAAGATCGGCGGCTAGTTTCTTGAGCTGCGTGGAATAGGTGGTTTCGCGGCGAGCGACGGCCTGGTCTTCCACCTGCGCGCGAAGATCGTCCAGCAGCGGGATCCGGTCGCGCTGGAACGCGTCCAGCATCGATTCGAGTTTCTTGCCTTCATCCGCCGCACGAGGACCACGCGCGGTGAAGTACGTCCGGTTCTGGTCGTGCAAGGCGGTCACTTCGGTTTTCAGCGCCTCGGCTTGCGTCTTCCATTGCGCTTCAGGCGTTCCGCCACCTCCCCCTCCGCCTCGGCCCCCACGCCCGCCGCGTCCTCCTCCGCCGGTCGCCCCAGCAGCTTCCGGTGCCATAGACGAGTTGTAGTAAAGCGCGTTGAACAGGAACTTGTAGGTCCCATGCGATTGAGCCCGCCACTGCGTGCGGAATCCGATCAGGATGATATGCCCGTTCCCGTAAACAGCGTCGATCGCGGCGGCTTTACCTTGCAGATGCTCGGGACCGAGAAGGTATCCGCTGCGCAGCGGGTTGCGCTCGCGCGGGTAGCTGGAAAGAATGGTCCCGCGGAAATTCGGTTTCGTGTCGAAGGCGACGTTGCGCTCGAACATCACCGTCGGGTCCAGCGGCATCCCCGCAACCACAGGGTGATTGGCCTCGCGAATTTCCGTCTTAAGCAAGGTGCCCGAACAAAAGAACTGCTCGGGCCTGAGCCCTGCCAGCGCATTGGCGACAGGCAGGCTGAATTCGTCGATGGCGAATAGCGAAGCGTTGCCCAGCGTGATCAGCGTCCCGCCTTGCGTAACGAACTCGCGCAAAGCGTCGGCGCCGGACTCGCCGATCCCGCCCGCATATTCGCCGGGGACCGAGCCGGGCTGCATGCCGTCCATGATCTGCCGCGAGCCCTGCTCGGCGATGACGATCGAGTCGAACTGATCCCGCAGGTGGCCCGCTTGAATGTCGGGATTGCGAAGGCGCGTGAAGGCGAAGTGGAACTGCTCGAAAATCCACCGGGTCCAGCCCTGGTCGATGTTGCCGGACCATGGCTCATAAATTCCGATGCGCGGTTTCTTCACCGGCCACGCCGCGGCCGGCGTTTCATTGAGAGACTTCGCGTCCACTTCATCCTTCTGAAGAATCGGCGCGACGCGGCCGGTGGCGTAGATGGTCGATCCGGATTTGTCGAAGCTGACCGAGCCCCCGGCGTCGAGAATGTCGTTGACGGCCTTCAGCGCCGCATTCGAGCTATGCGAGAACGCGAAGACCGGGCCGCTGCCTTCCACTTTTCCAGGCGCTGGATCCAGCTTGTCGATCTTGCGGAGCAGCTTGCGAGTATCGTCGCCAACCGGTTGAGAAACCGTGACCACTTCGACGCCCATCTGCATGGGGAGCGTCCAGCCAGTGACGTCATAGGGAAGCTGCGAAAGTGAGGCAGGCGCGGCCGCGCCACCGCCACCCGCTCCACGGCCGCCGCCCCCTCCACGCCCACCGGCCGCGGCTGGTGCTGGTGTTGCCGCCGGTGCCGCCGCAGGTGCCGCGGGCGCTGCGCCGCGTCCGCCGCCGCCTCCTCGACCTCCGCCTGCGCCACCGCCTCCGGCCGCTGCGATCGGCGCACCGGTCGAATGAAATTCAGGATACTTCTGCACGTCGAACAGTTCTTTGACCAGCGCCGCGAACGGCTGATCCATCAGCACCACCCACGAACCGGCCGCATAGGTTGAACCGTTCGCCGTGAAGCGATCCGACGCCGCATGCACTTCGATTCCGTCGATCAGGAGCTTCTGCACCAGCGTCTCCGCCGTAGGCAGGTCGCGCTGATCGTGCGGGATCACGTAAGCGTAGGGCGGGTCCTTCTTGAACCGCTCGATGGTTTCCTTGCCGGCCTGATAACGCGTGTATTCGATCTCTTCGCGATACTTCGCGGCGGTATCCAGCACTCCCATTGACGCGAGCGTCATGGTTTCCACCGCATCGCTCAGCCGCCACCAGCCGCCTTTCCAGGGGCTGGGATAGAAAACTTCGGTGCGCAGGTCCTGCTTGTCGCGTGGAAAATCTTCGATGGTGTAGAAGTGCGGCGTCGCGTAGCGGTACAGCGCCGTTTCCGTCAGGAAGGAAATGGTGTTGCGGAAATTGTTGACGTGGTCCACGAATCCCGGATACCAGTCGTCGAAGCGCCCGCGATGCATCGCGCCGGGCATATTGTGCTCGTCCAGATAAGCCGCCATGGAGGTGCCGAATTTATTCACCCACCGCCACATCAGCGGATGCGCGTCCGCCGAAATCGGATCGCCGAACGGAGGAATCCAGATGCGGGCCGGGAACGGCGCGGTCTGGTGATGATTGTAGAAAACCTGCGGATAATATTCCAGCTCCGCTTTCGTGATCACCTGCGACTCCACCATGTTGTTCATGTAGCCGTCGCGATTGTTGTCGTGGCCGATGTATTCCTGCCACAGCCCCGGCATGTTGCTGACCTCGTACACTGTGCCGAGATTCTGCTTGTACCAGTGCGCCACCATGTTCTGGCCGTCGGGATTGATGCAGAACCACAGCAGCAGGATCACGTTGTCCATGATGCGGTTGATCTCGGGCGTGTTTCCGCTCACCAGGTTGTATGCGAGCTGAATGGTGTGCTGCGCCCCGGCGACTTCGGTCGCGTGCAACCCTCCGTCGATGTGGACGATCACCTTGCCCGTGTGCGCCAGCGCGTGAGCCTCGGCGTCGTCCAGCCCGCGCACCAGCGCCAGCCGCTTCGCAGTATCCCGGTATTTCTCGAAATCCGCAAGATTTTTCGCGGAGGAAATAATCGCGATATACCAATCGCGCCCTTGCGTGGTTTTGCCGACCTTCACCAGCTTCAGCTTGTCCGTCGACGCGGCGAGCTTCTGAAAATACGCGAGCGATTCATCGTAGCTGGCCAGGTAGAAGTCGTCTCCGGGTTTGTGTCCGAGCACAGACTGGGGAGTGGGGACTTGCGCGAACAGAGCTGTAGACAGCAGAAAAAGCGGAACGAGCCTCATAACCAACCTAGGTTATCACCGGCGGGAAATCAATGGCGCTGCGCACCGTTCTCAATCCTCGCGATCGTGTCGCGCAGCTTCTTGAAACCGCGTCCTTCGAGAACAATTCCAACGATCACCAATGCGATTGTCGGGAGCTGAAGCAGCCAGAGAATGAGCAGGTCGCGAAACATGCTAAATCTCAGCCTGGCGCAGTGCGGCGCGGCGATGTCTGCTGCTAGGATCGAAGAGAGCGGGCGCGTAGCTCAGGTGGATAGAGCATCAGCCTTCTAAGCTGAGGGTCGCTGGTTCGAGTCCAGCCGCGCCTACCAGGACTCTAACCTCGCAACAGCGGCGCTTCCAGACGCTGGACCCGCCGGTCGAGCGCCTGAATGTCCGATTTCAGATCCGCGACTGCCTGAAGGATTCGCTGCTCGCCTGCCATCCGATCATTCCGCAGTTCCCGCATCAAGTCCTCGATCTCGGAATGCAGCTCGGCTTTCGACCTTCCGACCTCGGCTCGCAGCAGGTCCTTGAAATCGTCCAGCCGCTTGTTGTTGTAGATGAGCCCCACCCAGATGGCGATCACCATCATGAAGACCGGCAACCATTGCGCGAGCAAGGGATTCATCTGCATTTCCATGATAGCGTAAGTGCATCCCGCGGACGGTTTTTCTCACGCAAGATGAAGACCGCGTCGCTACCTTGTAGGATATCGCCTCATCACTCCTCTAAATGCTTCAGCCGCGCGTCGATCACTTCTTCCACCCGGCGAAGCTCGCCGCGCCACATTTCCCGCATGTCGTCGAAACGCGCGTCCATGTGCGAGCGTAGATCGCTCAGACGATTGTTGTTGATCAGAATGCCGAACAGCACCGCAAGCGTAGGCACGCCAATCGAAAGCGCGGTCTGAATCGATGGATCCGTCATCTCCTCCTCAGCCTAACTCAAGTGCTCCCGGTGATTTGTTTCTCTCCGGTTAAAGTGTGATAAGATCCTGATTCTGCAAGCTCACCACGTACATTTAGGGAGTCTTCTCCAGTGAAAGTTTACGAAACCAATGACATCCGGAATGTCGGCCTCGTCGGCCATGGGCACTCCGGTAAGACCTCTTTGGCCGCGGCGCTCCTGTTCACCGCCGGCGCCACCCAGCGGTTGACCCGCGTCGAGGAAGGCAACACCGTCACCGATTTCGACGAAGAAGAGATCCAGCGCAAGATCACCATCTCCACCGCGATTGCGTCCGCGGAATGGAGCAAGAAGAAGATCAACCTGATCGACACGCCAGGCTTCAACATATTTATCAACGACACAAAAGCCGCGCTGGTGGCGGCGGATGCCGCGCTGGTGCTGGTGGACGGCGTGGCCGGCGTGGAAGTCCAAACCGAAAAGGTGTGGAGCTTCGCCGACGAGTTCAGGCTGCCGCGCGCAATCGTGATGAACCGGCTGGACCGGGAGCGCTCCAGCTTTGAGCGCGCCCTCGATAGCGTCCAGCAATTTTTCGGACGCACGGCCATTCCGATTCACCTTCCCATCGGATCGGAGCGCGAATTCAAAGGTGTGGTCGACCTGGTGCGCATGAAAGCGTACACCTACACCAACGACGGCGACGGCAAGGGCAAGGAAAGCGACATTCCCGCCGGCATGGCCGAAGCCGCGCAGAAGGCGCACGAAGCGCTGGTCGAGATGGTGGCGGAAGGCAACGACAAGCTGCTCGAAGAGTTTTTCGAAACCGGGACGCTCCCCGTCGAGCACATTGTCGATGGTTTGCGCGACGCCGTCCACGGGATGCGTATGTTCCCCGTAATGTGCGCGTCCTCGCTCCACAACGTTTCGAGCGACCTGGTGCTGAACTTCACGCTGGAGAATTTTCCGGCTCCGCCCGATCGCGGGCCTTGGAAGGGAACGCTCAACGGCAAGGAAATCGAGCGTCCCGTGAAGGACTCCGAGCCGGTCTCCGTGGACGTGTTCAAAACCATCGCGGATCCGTTCGCAGGGCGAGTTTCGTACTTCAAAGTCGTGTCCGGCGTATTGAAGAATGACGCGAACCTGGTGAATGCGAGAACGGGCGGCACGGAGCGGCTCTCGCACATCGGCGTTCTGAATGGAAAGACCATCGTGCCCGTCAACGAGATTCACGCGGGCGATATCGGCGGCGTCGCGAAACTCAAAGAAACGCTTACCGGCGACGCCCTGGACGACAAAGCGTCGGTTATCGCTTTCCCGCCGGTGCAATTGCCGGAACCGTCCATCGCCTATGCGATTTCGGCCAAGACGCGCAATGACGAGGATCGCATGGGAAACGCGATCCAGAAGATTCTGGAAGAAGACAAATCGCTGCGCTTTTATCGCGACCCCCAGACCAAGGAATTTCTGCTCGCCGGCAGCGGGCAGCAGCACGTGGAGATCATCGTCAGCCGGCTGAAAAAACGCTACGGTGTGGACGTGGAGCTGCACGCGCCGAAAATTCCGTATCGCGAAACCATTCGCGGGAAGGCCGACGTTCAAGGCCGGCATAAGAAGCAAACCGGCGGCCACGGGCAGTTCGGTGATTGCTGGATTCGCGTGGAACCGCTGCCGCGCGGCGCGAAGTTCGCGTTTGAAAATGAAGTTTTCGGAGGCGCGATTCCCCGGAACTTCATTCCGGCAATTGAAAAAGGCATCGTGGAGGCCGCGGAAAAGGGGTACTTGGCCGGATTCCCGATGGTGGATTTCAAAGTGGTTGTGTACGACGGGTCGTATCACGATGTGGATTCCTCGGAAATGTCGTTCAAACTGGCCGCGCGAAAAGCGTTTCGCGCCGCGATGGAAGCGGCCAAACCGACCATTCTCGAACCCATCATGAACGTGGAAGTGCAAGCGCCCGTGGAATACGCGGGCGACCTGATGGGCGACATGAACGGCCGGCGCGGGCGCATTTCGGGCATGGATACCAAGGGCGGAACGCAGATCATCCGCGCCCAGGTGCCGATGTCGGAGATGCTGAACTATCAGAACGATCTGATTTCGATGACGCAAGGCCGCGCGTCGTTCTCCATGGAATTCGATCACTACGATTTCGTGCCGGCGTTGCAACAGGAAAAGATCGTTGCCGCGGCTAAGGCAGCGAAGACCGGTGAAGAGGAAGAAGAGGAGTAAAAAACTCGTTAATGTTACCACTGGTAACATTAAAAGGATTCGTACGGATGAAGATTATTGCACTGATTTGTCTGGCTTTACCGGTCTTCGCCGAGACCAAAATCCTTAAGAATTTCACGCTGATCGACGGTACCGGCAAGCCGGCCGTACCCGGAATGGCAATGGTGATTGTCGACGGGCGGATTCAGTCGATAGGCACGGCCGCGAAAATCAAAACGCCGGCTGGCGCGGAAGTGATTGACCTGACGGGTAAATTCGTCATGCCGGGACTCGTCAACGTCCACGGGCATGTCGGCGCTACCGTTGACATGCAGCAGGGGCCGCAGTTCTATACCAAAGAAAACGTTGAGAAACAGCTTCAGACTTACGCCTCCTACGGCGTGACCACCGTGATGAGTTTGGGCACCGATCTCGATCCCGTCTTTCAGGTGCGAAATGAGCAGCGCGCGGGGCGTCCGCATTTCGCGCGAGTGTATACGGCGGGGAGGGGGTTCACGCTGAAAAACGGGACCCCGCTGCCGCAAGGATTGCGATACGAGGTGGCGACGCCGGATGAAGTGGAGCCGATTGTCGCGAAACTCGCGGCTGAAAAAGTCGACATGGTGAAGATATGGGTGGACGATAATTTCACAATGAGGC
>CAWJHI010000106.1:0-18469 GCA_963842485.1 Terriglobia bacterium
GGAAGGCGATGAGCCACGGCTGCTTCTCGAGCAGAGGCGCGAGAAAGATCGCCAGGCCAAGGCCCGCCGCCATTTCGATCGCTGCGACGAGAAAGCCGAAACGCAGGGAAAACCACGCCGCCGACCAAAACTCCGGATCGTGGAGCGCCGTCGCATAATTGCCGAGACCGCTGATCGCCGGCGAGCGGATGTTCTCGAAGCCGACATTGGAGACCGAATAGATCAGATCCAGCGCGAGCGGGAAGCCGAGCAGGATCAAGAGGAACGCCGTCAGCGGCGCGATGAGCGCGTAGCCCTCGCGCCGCATCGCGCGCCGGCGCGGCTCAGCGTTCATGCCGACCGAGCCCGCGTGGGTCACCGCCTTGGCCGCGCGGCCCCTGCCCCAAGACCGGCGGAGGACGCGCGCCAAGGCTTGGGACGACCGCTCAACTCACGGCTTCAGCAGATCGGCCATCCCTTTCCCAGTTTCGCTCAGCGCGTCGTCGAGCGACTTCGCGCCGCTCCAGTAGGCGGTGAATTCCTTGGCCTGCAGCTCATAGACCTGCAGCGCCTTGGCCGCCGTGCCGCCATTCATCACGAAGCCATATTGGCCGGCGAACTGACCGAGCTTGACGAGATCGGGACGCTCGGCCGCGAGCTTGGACGTCAACGCCTCGGTCAAAGCCGGCGAGCCGCCGGCTTTGGCGTAGATATCCATCGCATCGGCGGTGGCGAGCCAGTCGATGAACTTCAGCGCGCTTTCCTTGTGTTCCGAAGCCTTGTTGAGACCGAGGCCGAGGCCGTGGATATGCGTGAAACGCCCGGCCGGACCCGCGGGCGGCGCGACCGTGCCGATCTTGCCGGCGACCGCCGGGGTCTTGTCCTTGTTGTCGAGGTCGCCGAAGGCGGCGTTCCATTGCAGCATCGTCGCCGCCTGTCCCGAGCCGAAAGCGGCGTTGGCCTCGGCGTATTCGTAGGTCGTCGAAATCTTTCGGCGAGGCGCCGGCGTCGTAGAGCTTCTTGTAGAGCTCGAGCGCGGTGCGGCCGGAATCCGCCGGCCCGCGCGCTCCGTTCGCCTGGGAGGTTTCCCCGGGACCCGTCCTCACGCGCGGCGACGCCGTCGACGTTCTCAATCCCTCCGTGGTCCGCTTCCGAGGCGAGTATCTGAACCTATACTCCGAATTCGACGGTCACACCTGGCACACCGCCGCCGCCCGTTCCTCGGATGGCGCGAATTGGATCAAACTCGGCCGGGTGCTTTCCCCCACTGCCCGGGAAAGCAGCTACATCGCGGCCAACGGCTCCGCCATCCTAAATGAAGCAGAGATCCTCTACTGGTACCAGGCCGGCGACCCGTTCAAGATAGCTCTCGCGCGCTCTACCGACGGCGCCCATTGGCGCAAGCGCGAAGACGCCGTGCTTCGTCCCGGCCCGCGAGGCAGTTTCGACGAACGCGGGGTGAGCGACCCCTACGTCATCCACGCCGGCGGAATTTTCTATCTCTTCTACACGGGTCTTGATCGTGCCCGCCGCCAGCAGTTAGGCGTCGCACGATCCACCGAAGGTGTGCGCTGGGAAAAATTGCGATCCGCCCCCATCCTCTCCCCAGGCGGCCCCGGCGCTTTCGATGAAAACGGCGTCGGCGAGCCCGCCGTCTGGACTTCCGGCGGAGCCTGGTGGATGCTCTACACCGGCCGCGACCGAGGCGAGCGCCGCCGCATCGGCCTCGCCAAATCCGCCGACGGCATTCATTGGGAACGCGACCTGACGTTCCCTCCCATCGCCGGCGCCGAGCCATGGGATAGCCTGGTGGTCTGCGACCCGTCGATCGAAGTGACCGCCGGCGGCGTTCGCGTATGGTTCGGCGGCGGCGATCGCGCCCAGCCCGCCGAAAATCTTCACGGCCAGATCGGCCTCGGGATTCTGCGCAGCCGCTAAACTGGAAACGTGCTCCACCCCTCCGTCAAGGAACACACCGAAGCTCTGCGAGCTGAATTCTTGAACGCGCAGCCATTCCGGCACGTCGTCATCGACCCGTTTCTCGACCCCGCGCTGCTGAACCAACTGATGGCCCAGTTTCCTTCCTTCGATGCCGGCCAGTCCGCCAATGAGCGCGGCGAAGCCGGCCGCAAAGCGGTGTTCCCCGACCTGGCCCAGCTCGGCGCAGCCTACCGCCAGTTCGACCGCATGATGCGCGACCCCGAATTTCTGGAATGGATGGGCCGCATCACTTCCATTCCCAACCTCCTCTACGACCCCGAGTACATCGGCGGCGGCACGCACGAAAATCTGGACGGCCAGGAGCTCGACACGCACGTCGACTTCAACTACCATCCCTCGCGCCACCTTCACCGGCGTTTGAATCTGATCGTATTTCTGAACCCCGAGTGGGATGCATCCTGGGGCGGCTGCCTGGAACTGCTGCCCGATCCGTGGACCCCGGGCGCATCGGTCGTGCCGCTGGCGAATCGCTGCGTGATCTTCGAAACCACCGAATCGTCCTGGCACGGCTTCCGCCGCATCCACGTGCCGGCGGAAAAAAATCTGTCGCGCCGCTCCATCGCGGTATATTTCTACACCAAAGACCGCCCCGCGCCGGAAACCGGCGCATCGCACGGGACGGTATACTTCCAGCGCCCGTTACCCGGGCACCTCCAACCCGGCCACACCTTGAGCCCGTTAGAACGTCCTGGAAATCCAGACGCTGGTCGCCCGTCGCGACAAACAAATTCAATTTCTCTACGAGCGCGAACTGGAATTTTCCGAAACCATCGGCGCCATCACGGAGTCGCCATCATTCAAGCTGGGAAGAGCGCTGACATGGCCCGCCCGCGCATTGCGGGAGATGCTTAGGAAGCGGTAGCTGGACATGTGCTGCACATGTTTGTATGCTTAAAGCATGTCGAAGATGATCCAAGTGAGAAACGTCCCTGACCAGATTCACCGCGCCTTGAAGGCTCGCGCGGCCCGCGAGGGCATGAGCCTTTCGGACTTCATCAAGAGAGATTTGGAGCGTGCGGCGGCGCGCCCGACCATGCGTGAGTGGTTGGAGCGTACCCGGCAAAGAAAGCCAATCCAGTCCAAACTTAGCGCCGTGCAAGTGATACGCGAGCTGCGGGATGCGCGATGATCGTCCTGGAGGCCTCATTGGTGGTGGAACTCCTCACCAACGGCCCTCTAGCGGATGCTGTGCGGCGCGAACTGGTTGATAGCGGCGATTCATTCATCGTTCCGCATCTGCTGGACATCGAAGTCATCAGCGCCATTCGAGGCCTGGTTGCGGGCGGGCGGCTGGATCCCCATCGCAGTGATCAGATTCTTACTGACCTTGAGGAGCTTCCCGTGGAACGCTATGCGCATACTTCATTGCTGGGCCGCATTTGGGAACTTCGCCACAACTTCACGGCCTACGACGCTGCGTATATCGCCTTGGCCGAAGCTACGAACTCTCTGCTCTATACCAGTGATGAAAAATTATGCGGCCAACACCGCGCGCGCGTCGTGCTGTTCACTCGTTGATGGCCACCGCACCGGTCCACCGCGCTGCATAGGCCCCAGTCCATATAACCAGTTTATTCGCGCTTGGCGACCTGAAAATGACTCAGCGTGTCCGCATAACTCGCCACGCCCTTATACAGCGCCTCGGCGATCTTCTGCCGGTGCTCCGGCTTCCTCAGCAGAGCCTCGTCGCCCGCGTTCGTCAGGAACCCGATCTCGGCCAGCACACTCGGCATCGACGCGCCAATCAGCACCACAAAAGGAGCCTTCTTCACGCCCCGATTCTTCGCGTTGGGATTGCTCTTCGACGACACCCCATACAGTGAGGTTTCCACGCGCGCCGCGAACTCGCGCGATTCGTCGATCTTGTCCTTCAACGCGATCTTCTGCAACAGCTCTCTCAAATCGAATACCGACCGTGCCGAGCTCGCGTTCTCCCGCGCCGCCAGGTCCAGCGCGGCCCTCGACGTCGTGAAGTTCAGGTAGTACGTTTCCACCCCCGCCACAGCGCGGTAGGGCGAAGAGTTCGCGTGGATCGATAGAAACAGGTCCGCTTTGCGGTCGTTCGCGATCTGCGTCCGCTCCTCGAGCGGAATGAACGTATCGTCGCTCCGCGTGTAGATCACTTCGCTTCCCAGTCGAGCCTCGATCAACGCGCCCAGCCTCTGCGCGACATCCAGCACCACGTCTTTTTCAAACAAGCCCGAAGGCCCGTGCGTGCCCGCGTCGTGCCCGCCATGCCCCGGGTCCAGAACCACGCGTCCCAGTTTCAGCCCCAACACCCGCGTCAGCGATCGGTCGCCATTGGTGTTGCGCTTGGCGGGCAGCGGCACGGACGGTTCTGGCCTGGCCGGCGGGATGATCGATGCCGAAGGCGAAGCGGGAATCGACGCGGCTATAGACGGCGCCGGGCTCGTTACCGTCGCATCCGCCACGGGAACATACGGCGGCAACGGCTTAAGCGGCTCCGGCGGCGGAGTTAGCCCCCGAGCCAGCGCCATACTCGGCGGCGGCCCGGACATCTTTGTACTCCGATTTCCCTGCAAAGCCGGCGGCGGATCGAGCAGCGCGGGTCTCGAATCTCGCGGAGCGGAAGCCTGCGTCTCGGGCGGGTCAAACCTTCGCGGCTCCGGCTTGACTAATGGAGCCATCGCCGCAGCAGCCGGCGCACGATTGCACCGCCAGCGGCGGCGTAACCAGGTCCGCTTCCACCGCGCGCGCCGGCGATTCCGTCAACGTCTTCGCGCCGCTTACGCTCGCCGTCGCCGGCGGCGCCGGACGATCCTTCAGCCTGAGCTCGATCATCAACCGGTTGGGACCCGAAAGCTGCGACGCCGTGAACTCGGCATGCTGTTCCAGGTCGAGCACCACCCGTGTCACGCCGGGCTGCGTCTCGGCCACGCGGATCTGCTTCAGCAGCGCGTCACCCACCGCAATCACGTGCATGCCTTTATCCACCATCTCCGGCCGGGCGCCTTCGATGTCGAAGAACAACCGGTCTGGACCCGCCAGCCGGTCCGATTTGTAGCGGAAGTCCGAAGTGACTTCGATGGCGACCCGCGTCACGTCTCCCAGCGACCAGAAACGCACAGCCGTGACTTTACTCCCCTGCGCGCCGCAACAGAGCACGGCGCCGGCGAAGAGTCCGGTCAGCAGACCGGACTTACTGCGTCGTTCTGAGATGCAACCTGCCATTCTCGTCTATAAACTGTTCCAGCTTCGGATGCTTGTCCTCTAAAACCTGCGGCACGGGCGCCGGAGCCTCCACCTTCGCGGCCGCTTCCTGGCGGGCCGCGGCCGTCTGAACCTGAAGCGCGTCGCTATAACGCTTGCTCACTTGCTTTACGTAATTCTGCGTTTCCGGATACGGCGGAATCTGGCGGTACTTTTCCACCGCCCCGGGACCCGCATTATAGGCAGCCAGCGCCAACCGGGGGTCTTTATAAATGCCCTGCAGATATTTCAGGTACTTCACGCCGCCTTCGATGTTCTCCTGCGGATCGAAGCTGTCTCTCACTCCCAGCATCTTCGCCGTCGAAGGCGTCAACTGCATTAATCCCTGGGCGCCCTTCGGAGAAACCGCCCGCGAATCGTAGTTGCTCTCCACCTTGATCATGGAATGGACCAGCAGCGGATCCACGTCGTGTGCGCGCGCGGCCTGGTCCACCAGATCGGTGATCTGCTTCGGCGTCGCCTTGGACCCGCCCGTCACGGTGCGCACCAGGCGTCCGCTGCGCGGGTCCACGCGCACCACCAGCGTCTTGCTCTCGGCAGACGCGTCGGCTGCTACCACGGGGGAGGCGGTCAGCATCGCAATCAGTACAAAACAAATATACATCATTTTGTTTCGTGCCGTGATACCGGCGGCACCGCGTCCGGTAACGCGAGGGACATACGCTATCATCATCTCATGGCCGAGCCCCGGGCTGACCCGTCGGTGAACGATGCCCCGCCGGTGAACAGCGAACCATCGCGCGCCGGCTTCGTGCTCGCCGGTGGCCGCAGCTCCCGTATGGGCCGCGACAAAGCGCTCCTCCCGCTGGACGGCCGCACCCTGGTCGACCGCGTCGCCGGACTGGTGGAGCGCGCCGCCGGAAACGTCACCCTGATCGCCCCGGCAGGCCGCTATGAATCCCTGGGCTATCGCCTCCTCGCGGATCGTATTGACAACCGCGGCCCGCTCGGCGGCGTCTACACCGCCCTTTCGTCCACCAAGGCTGCCTGGAACCTGATCGTCGCCTGTGACATGCCCGGCCTTACCGCCGATTTCCTGGAGGACCTGTTCCGCGCCGCCGAGTCTCGAACCGAGGACTGCGTCGTCCCGCATTCCCCCGCCGGACTCGACCCCCTGTGCGCCGTCTACCACCGCCGCTGTGTTGCGGCCGCGTCCCGCTCGATTGATCGTAAAATATTGAAAATGCACGATTTTGTCGCTACCCTTCGAGTTCACGTCTACCCTGTTTCCGACACCGCGATGCTTCAAAACATCAATACGCCCGATCAATGGAGCGTTCGATGACGCCCGACGGCAACGGCGACAAGGCACACTACATCGAGTTCCGTAACGTATATAAGACGTTCGACCGCCCCGTTTTAGTCGATGTCAACTTCAATTTGGTGGCGGGCGAGACTCTGGCCATCATCGGACGAAGCGGCGTCGGCAAGTCCGTGACCCTGGCCCACATCATGGGTTTTCTCAAGCCCGACTCGGGCCGCGTCACCGTCTCCTACACCGACATCACCGATTTCACCGAAGCCGAGCTCCGCCGGATTCGTAAGAAGGTGACCATGGTGTTCCAGTCCGGCGCCCTGTTCGATTCGCTCACCGTCGGCGAAAATATTCTGTTCTCGCTCGAGCTCCGCGACGACTACGACGAAAAAAACAAGGAAGACGTGGTCGACGGCCTGCTGCAAATGGTCGACCTTCTCGAATTCAGAGACTACTACCCGCAGCGATCTGTCCACCGGCTACAAGCGCGCCGTCGCCATCGCGCGCGCCCTGGCCGCACAACCCGAATGCATCCTCTATGACGAGCCCACCACCATGGTCGACCCGATCATGTCGGATCATCTGACCAATCTGATGCTGCGTCTGAAACAACAGTTGCGGCTCACCGGAGTCATCGTCACGCACGACCTGGAACTGATGCGCAACGTAGCCGACCGTGTCGTCGTGCTGTTCGAAGGCCGCTCCATTTATTTCGGCCCCGTGGCCGATCTGGAAAAATCGGAACATCCCCATATCAAGGAATTCCTCGCCATGGATCGTGTATAAGAGGTGATCGAAATGAAAACCCTGCTGCTGCAGTTGCTTGGTGTTTACTCTGTCGGCCCAGACGCCGACCATCGAACAATCGCTCAATCTGAAAACCGCCGCCTCGCCGCGCATCTCCCCGGATGGCCGCTACGTCGCCTATACCGTTTCAGAAACCAACTGGGAAGACAACGCCTTCGAGACGCAGATCTGGATGGCCATGCCCGCCACCGGCGAGCGTTACCAGCTCACCCACGCCAAAAAATCTTCCAGCGCTCCGCAATGGGCGCCCGATTCGAGGCGTCTGGCCTTTCTCTCCGATCGCGACGGCAGCCAGCAGATCTACGTGATCTCCCCGGCTGGCGGCGAGGCCACCGAGCTCGCCCATTTCGAGGGCGGCATTACGGCCTTCGAATGGTCCCCCGACGGCCGCATGATCGCCTTCACCTCGCCCGGCGCCGAGCCCAAAGCGAAAAAAGACCGCAAGGACAAGTACGGCGAGTTTCGAAATCGTCGAGCACGATTACACCATGGTTCACCTGTGGACCCTGAAAGTCGATGACGAAAAACCCAAGCCCGAATCCCTCACCACCGGCACCCAGTTCAGCGTCGGCGGATTCAACTGGTCCCCCGATTCCAAGCGCATCGCCTTCAGCGCCACCCGCGACCCCGATCTGTCCAGCGGCGATACCGCCGACATTTACGTCGTGCGCCTCTCCGACAAGTACGTGAAAAAAATGATCGACGCGCCCGGTCCCGACCGCAATCCCATCTGGTCGCCCGATGGCGCCGAGCTCGCCTATGAATCCGGCCGCGAGTTTTCTTTCCTGAACTCGCATATCGCCATCGTGCCCGCCGACGGCGGAAAGCCGCGCGTCATCGCCGAGAATTTCGATGAGGATCCCCGGCTGGTCCAGTGGTCGCCTGCGGGAATCTATTTCGAAGCCTCGCAGAAGACCGCCGGCCACCTGTTCCGCCTCAACCCGTCCACCGGCGCCGTGGACCGGATCAGCTCGCCTGCCGATCTGCAGGTGGGCGCCGCCACCTTCACCTCCGATGCCTCGCGCCTCGCCTTCACCTGCGCCGGGCCGAATAAATATCCCGAAGTCTGCATCTCCCCGGTTTCAAACTTCACGCCCAAGCCCGTCACCAGCATGAAGGATCAGTTGAAAGGCTGGAAGCTCGCCACACGCGAGCTGTTCGAATGGCATGCCAAGGACGGAACCGCCGTCGAAGGCATCCTGATCAAGCCCGCCGACTTTGAGCCCGCCAAGAAGTATCCCTTGCTCGTCGTCATCCACGGCGGACCCACCGGAGTCGACCGCCCTTCCATCGCCGGCGACCGCTATTACCCCGTCGAAATGTTCGCCGCCAAAGGCGCCGTGATTCTGCGCCCGAATTATCGCGGCTCCGCCGGCTATGGCGAGAAATTCCGATCGCTCAACGTCCGCAATCTCGGCCTTGGCGACGCCGACGACGTCATCAGCGGCGTCGACGCCCTGATCGCCAAAGGCTACATCGATCGCGACCGCGTCGGCTCCATGGGCTGGAGCCAGGGCGGCTACATCTCGGCTTTTCTCACCACCTACAGCGACCGCTTCAAAGCCGTTTCCGTCGGCGCCGGCATCTCCGACTGGATGACTTATTACGTCAACACCGACATTCATCCCTTCACGCGCAATTACCTGAAAGCCACCCCCTGGCAGGACCCCGAAATCTATCGCAAAACCTCGCCCATCACCTACATCAACCAGGCCAGGACGCCCACGTTGATCCAGCACGGCGAGCTCGACAAACGCGTCCCCATCCCCAACGGTTATGAGCTGTATCAGGGTCTCAAGGACCGCGGCGTTCCCGTGAAAATGATCGTCTACAAAGGGTTCGGCCACGGCATCACCAAGCCGAAGCAGCAGCGCGCCGTGATGGAGCACAACTACGAATGGTTCAGCCAGTGGATCTGGGGCGAAACCGCGCCGGCCCCCACCGGGACCCCCACAGCCGCCGCCGGCGTGGCGCAGAAGTAAACTACTTTTCCGCGTAATACCCGTCGCGCGCCTGCACGATCAAGTCTTTCTTCTGGGTCGTCACCGAAATCTTGCGATACCCCGGACCATCGCCCTTCTCCGGCGTATACCCGAGACTATATTGCGAGCGCAGCTCGTCCTGAATCTGGCGGAAGATCCCGTCGAACGACATCTTCTTCGCGTCGAAAAACCCGCCGCCGGTTTCCTTCGAAAGCTGTTCCAGCACCTTCTTCCCATCATGATGCTGCTGCATCGGCGGACGACCCATGCCTCCCCGTCGGCCCATGCCCCGCCCGCCGAAACCTACCGGCGAGCCGCTTTGCTCCCCCGTGATCATCACCGAGTACACCAGCGTATTGGTTTTCTGCGCCGCCGCGATCGCCTCATTGAGAGTCGACTTGCTGGCATTGTCGTCGCCATCCGTCATCACGATCAGCGCCTTCCGCCCGGTCTCCTTCCTCATCAATTCGTTGGAAGCCAGCAGCACCGCGTCGTACAGTGAGGTCCCTCCGCGGGGGCGCGGCTGCCCCGGATCCTGCTGATCCCGCCGATTCAACTGCCGCGGCGGCGCGGTGGTGATCTCCCCCAGCGCCTTCTGCAACAGCTTGCGCGAAGACGTCAGATCCTGCAGCAGCTCCACTTCAGCGTCGAAATGAATCACGAACGCCTGGTCTTTGTCCTCGCGCAGCACCTGGTCGAAAAATCGGTAGCTCGCCATACGCTCCTGGTCCAGCACCGTCGCCATGCTCCGGCTGGTATCCACCACCAGCCCGAGCGTCAGCGGCAAGTCCGATTCCTTCGAAAAATATTTGATCGTCTGCGGACGCCCATCCTCCTCGATCGCAAAGTCGTCCTTGGTCAGATCCCGCACCAGCAGGCCTTTTTTGTCGTGCACCGTGGCAAACACATTCACCACGTTGACATCCGTCGAAATCTTCTCCTGCGCAAACAAGAAAGCTCCCGCGGCCGCCAGTAAAATGAATCTCAACGAGCCGCGACCACAGGGAGCGGTCACAGCAAAAGTGCAGGCAGATCCCCGTAATTTCATATCAACTACATCCTGGACGTATTCCCGGCAAAGAGGGTTACTCCGCGCGCAACGCGCTGGTCGGATCGATGCGCGTCGCCCGCCGCGCCGGCAGATAACTCGCCATCACCGCAACCGCCGCGAACAGCGCCGCGCTTCCCGCAAACGTCAGCGGATCCGTCGTGCTGGTCTGATACAGCAGGCTCGACATCACCCGAGTCAGCGCGAACGATCCCGCCAATCCGCTGGCAATCCCGGTCAGAGTCAGGGAAAGCCCGCCTCCGATCACCAGCTTGAAAATGTCGCCCTTGGCCGCGCCCAGCGCGATGCGAATCCCCAGCTCCCCCGTCCTTTGCGCCACCGAGTACGCGATCACCCCATAAATCCCGATCGCCGCCAGAATAAACGCCGTCGCCGAAAACACTCCCAGCAGAAACATGGTGAACCGGGGCTGCGCGCTCGCCGATTCCAGCAGCTCTTCCGCGCTCATCACGCGCGTCACCGGCTGATCCGGGTCTACCGCCCCAATCTCCCGCCGCACCGCCGAAACCAGGCTGTGCGGATCCATCGCCGTCCTCAAGCTCAAACACACATACGTCGACACAAGCTGCGGCAGCGGCAAATAGATTTCAGCCTGCGGAGCCTGACCCAGACTCGCATTCTTCACATCCCCGATCACTCCCACTACCTCGAACGGGTCCGGCAAATTCCCCACCCAGATCCGTTTGCCCAGCGCGCTCTCATTCGCCCAATACGCGCGCGCGGCAGCCTGGTTGATCATCGCCACCAGCGGAGCCTGCGCGTCGTCATGCGCCGTGAATCCGCGCCCCGCGATCATCGGCACTTCCAGCGTCTTGGCATACTCCGGGCTGAGCTGCTGGATGTACACGATCGGCCGCTTCCCCAGCACCACCGCCGGCTGGCCTTCGAACAGCACCGGCGTCTGGTGCGTCGGCTCCGCCGGAAGCGCCGTGGAAAGCGCGGCCGACTCCACTCCGGGAATTGCGCCGGCGCGCTCCACCACGCGATCGTAAAACGCGGTCAACTGCGAGACCTTGGAATATTTCGCCGGCGGCATGGTGATGTTCATCGTCAGCAGATTCTTAGTTTCGAACCCCGGGCTCGCGCTGCGCAGCCGTATGAAACTTCGGATCAGCAGCCCGGACCCCACCAGCAGCACCATCGACAGCGCCACCTGCGCCACCACCAGCACGCCGCGCGCCCGGCTCCTGCGGCGATTTCCCGCCGTCCCGCGCCCCTCATCGCGCAGCATCGAATTGAGATCCGGTTTGGAAAGCTGCAACGACGGCGCCAGCCCGAACAAAACTCCACTCGCGATCGAAATCAGCAGAGTGAAAATCAGCACCCGGGCATCCATCTCGACCCCCGCCATCTGCGGAAACGTCGCCTGAGCGAGCGTCGAGAGAAAGCGCGTCCCCGCGTGTCCGATCGCAACCCCCACCACGCCGCTCACCGCCGAAAGCAACAGGCTTTCGGTAAGCAACTGCCGGATCAGCGTCATCCTCGGCGCACCCAGTGCGGTACGCACCGCGAACTCCTTCTTCCGTCCCAGCGCGCGCGCCAGCAACAGGCTCGCCACATTCGCGCACGCGATCAGCAGCACGAAGCCCACGGCCGCCGAAAGAATCAGCAGCGTGGGCCGGACGTTCATGACGAACTCATCCTGCAAGCTGGAGACATTCATCTCCAGATCGAGCGTCGCATCGTAAGCGCCCGGGAAATCATGGCGATATTGCTGATAAACGACCTCCTCTTCGGCCTGCGCCTGCGCCGCTGTCAGTCCCGGCCGCAGCCGCCCGATGGCGTGGAAATAATGCCCGCCCGCGTTGACCCGCGCCGCCGTGACGTAGCTCAAGTCGAACACGCGCGTCGCCCACAAATCGACGTTCAGCCCCACCATTGGAAAACTGAATTTGGGAGGCGCCACGCCGATAATCGTATAAACATCCGCATTCAACGCCAGCGTCTGTCCCATCACATTCGGCTCGCGCGCAAACTTGCGCGTCCAGAATTCATCGCTGATCATCACCACTTGCCTGGCGCCGCGCTGGTCCTCTTCAGCGGAAAATGTCCGGCCGATCACCGGCGTCACCCCGAGCAGATCGAAAAAATTCGACGAAACCCTCCCGGAAACCACCTGCTCCGGGTCGCCACGCCCGGTCAAGCTGAAATTCTCGAAGGTGCACGCCGCGATGTCCGTAAACGACCGCTGGTGCTCCCTCGCGAACATGAAAAACGGATAGGACACCGCCCCACCCAGGCTATGCCGGTCCTTGGGCGACCCTTCGATCACCATCAGGCGCGCCGGATCCGTGAAAGATAGCGGCCGCAGCAGCAGCGCGTTGGCCACAGTGAAAATCGCCGTATTCGCGCCGATTCCCAACGCCAGCGTCAGAATCGCGACGATGGCGAACCCCGGACTCTTCGCCAGAATACGCGCCGCTTGCCTCACATCGGGGACCATGTCGATTCAGACGACCTGGGGCCCCGAGTTGGGTACAGGTCCGCCCGGTCACGGAGGGTTCCCGAGCGACGAATTCCCTGACCGGCCTCACGCGGAGCGGCTGTTGAAAGGTACACAGCAGTCCGGACCATTAACTCCTTCCAAGCGACGCGCTGCTCGAACACATGCGGGCCGGAACATGCGATAACCAGCGCCTCAGCAACAACCGCTAATCGGATGCCACCGGTGCAACCCCGCGGCGGAATTTGCAAGGCTACTCTGGATTCCTGAGGGGACGCTATTGGGTGGAGGGGCCTGCCCGCAGAGCAAGGTGACCTTAATGCAACGTACAGTGTTGATTGTAAATGTTTTCGCCCTATTTGATCCCCGCCGAAACGATGTCAAAACTATACTTTCTGCTTGACAAAAACAACGTTGTAATGTGATTCTTAAGTTGGAATTGCCCGCCCGACCGAACTGTGGCCTTTATGGTCTGCGTTCCCGCAAGGGATAGGTCGGCGGGCTCATTTTTTTTGGCTGGGCCATCGTTGAACGAACTTTTCTTTGCCCCTGAGGAGATCGCGAAAGCGATCATCGGAACCAGAATAAGAGCGCGCCACCGCTCCGCAAACCATATCCGCTAATTGAATCAGGTTATTGGAGTGCGACCTCTCCATCGTCACTTTCTTGATGAGACATTTTCCTTCAACGTCGGTCATCTGGCGCTTCAAATGCTTCTCTAGATTCTTCCTAAAGGCCCGATCTCCGTTCTTGTCGATGATGATCTTCGAGTTGTCGAGCAACGGCCTTACGCGTTCGCAGACAATACCGACCGAAAACTCGTAAACTGCCTTGGGCTCTTTGAATCGGGCTCCGAATAGTTTTCGTTTGTCGACGACAAAACCAGCGTATCTGAAATTTTCTTGACTGACGGTCCTCAGGAATGCCTCCCGGATCTTGTCTGAGCAGTCTGAAAAATGAAATTCGAACCCTGCTGGTTTCTTGAGGGAATGCCTCAGGCAGCTAATCGAGCGATCACAAGGATCAGCAGAAAACGCATCCGAGAAGACCACGGCGACACATACAAAAAGATTTGACGAGCCCTTGTCAAACTTGAGCCCACAGTCACCGGATTCGTCGATCAGGACCAACATAATTTACAGCAGCGCTCGGCGCTGTATTTTCGCTACATTCTCTTCCAGTCGTGCGCCTGCTCGAACACGTGCGCCCCGCGATAAATCGTCTCTTCGTCCCAGTGCTTCCCGATCAACATCATCCCCACCGGCAAATCGCGGCTGATCCCGCACGGTATGGTCATCGCCGGATGCCCGGTCACGTCGAACGGGCAGGTGTTCGGCAGCATCTCGAAGCCGCAGCGGCAGATTTCAGCCGGCGGCGCGCCCGGAGCCGGCAGCTCCGTCGCCTTCATCGGCAGCGTCGGCATCAGCAGCAGATCGAAGCTTTCAAACGCATGGTCGTAAGCCGCCCGCAGCCTCCGCGCCAGGTTTTGCGCCTTGGCGTAATGATATCCGCGATACTTCCGCAGCATGTATTGCCCCATCATCATGGTGACTTTGAGAGTGTCCGAAAGCTCGTCCGCGCGATTGCGCCAGCCGTCGTGCGCCTTTTGCAAACTGGTTACATACAGGCCTTTCCAGTTGAAGCCGAATCCGTTCCCCAGCATCATCTGCGCCGTCGCACCCTCATGCGCGATCGCCGACCAGATCGCCGGCCCGTGTAAATGCATCGGAATCGAAATCTCGTCCACCGCCGCGCCCAGCTTCTTGAAACGCGCCGCGCTCTTCTCGACGTGCTCATCCACGTCCGGCTCCGAAACCGCGTGCCCGAAGCCTTCCTTCACCACGCCGATCCGTAAGCCCTCGATGTCGCCCGTCAGAGCATCCGTGTACGCAAACGTTTTAGCGCCGGCCTGCCGCGGATCGAGGCCGTCCGGGCCGGCGAGCACTTCCAGCAGCAGCGCATTATCGGCCACCGTTGCCGTGATCGGCCCGGTATGGTCCAGCGTCAATTCGATCGGCATGATGCCGGTGTAGGGGACCAGTCCGTGCGTAGGCTTCATGCCGGCCACGCCGCAATATGACGACGGGATGCGAATCGAGCCGCCCTGGTCCCCGCCAATCGCCATGTCGACTTCGCCCGCCGCCACCAGCGCCGCGCTTCCCGATGAGGACCCTCCCGCCGAATGGCCCGCCTTGCGCGGATTGATCACCGGACCGAGCGCGCTGGTGTGGCTGCCTCCCGAAAAACAAAAATATTCGCAATGGGCTTTTCCCGCAGGATGGTTCCACCCGCGTCCAGAATGCGGGTGACGATGGTCGCGTCGATGTCGGGCACGTAACCCTGCAGCGTCGACGCGCCGTTCATCATCGGCACGCCCGCCAGGCAGACATTGTCTTTCAGCACGATGGTCTTGCCGGTCAGGATGCCCGCCTCCGCGCCCTGGATCGTGGTTTTGTAATACCACGCGTTGTATTTGTTCTCCTCGCCTTCGGGCTGATAGCCCGGAGTCCGCGGATACTTCACTTGCGGAAGCTGCTCCGGAATCAGTTCCAGCGCGTTGTAGGCGTCCACGGTGCCGGCCCATCAGGTCGATGAAGGCGTCCATCTCCGCCGCGATCCATATGCAGGCCAAGCGACGCGCATACTTCCGTCATTTCGTCGTGCGTCGGTTTTTTCACGGGCATGATCCGCCCAGCATATCGTAAGGTTAAAGAATGCGCGTTTTGATCGCAGACAAGTTTGAGCAATCCGGCCTGAACGGCCTCCAAGCGGCGGGCTGCGTGGTTTTCTATCAGCCCGGAACCAAGGACGACGCGCTGGTGAAGGCGGCCGCGGACCTCCAGCCCGACGTTCTGATCGTCCGCTCCACTACGGTCACCGAAGCCGTTCTGGCCGCGGCGCCGCTGAAGGTGGTGGTGCGCGCCGGCGCGGGCTACAACACCATCGACGTCGCTGCAGCGTCGCGCCGCGGCATTTACGTATCGAATTGCCCCGGAAAAAATTCTGTCGCCGTCGCAGAGCTGGCCTTCGGATTGATTCTCGCGCTCGATCGAAGAATTCCCGACAACGTCATCGCCCTGCGCCAGGGGCAATGGAACAAAACCGGATTCTCAAAAGCGCGCGGCCTGTTCGGACGAACGCTGGGATTAATCGGCGTCGGGCGGATCGGACGCGAGATGATTCCGCGGGCGCACGCGTTCGGAATGCACGTCGTCGCCTGGAGCCGCAGCTTGACGGAGGAGTTGGCGAAGGAGCTCGGCGTGGAGCGCAAGAATTCCGCAATTGAGGTCGCCGCGGCCTCCGATGTTACCAGTGGTAACATTGCCTTGAACCAACAAACCAAAGGACTTCTTGGCTCCGAGTTTTTCGCGGCCATGCGCGAAAACGCATATTTTGTCAATACCTCCCGCGCGGAGGTGGTCGACCAGGACGCTTTGGCCCGCGCCATCCGCGAAAAAGGGATCCGCGCCGCGCTCGATGTATATGCAAACGAGCCGGTTGGAGGCACGGGCGCGTTCTCGGACCCCATCGCGCAGGAAATTTACGGAACGCACCACATCGGGGCGTCCACCGACCAAGCCCAGGAGGCTATCGCGGCCGAAACCGTCCGCATTGTGCGGACGTTCAAAGAGACCGGAAAAGTGCCCAACGTCGTCAATCTCGCCAAGTCCACTCCGGTGACCTGCACGCTGGTGGTGCGGCACCTGGACCGGCCGGGTGTGCTCGCCAGCGTACTGGACGCCATCAGCTCGGCGCGTATCAACGTTCAAGAGATGGAAAACATTATCTTTGAAGGCGCCGAAGCGGCCGTGGCGCGCATCAACCTGGAAGCCGCGCCGCCGGCCGGTTTACTCACCCTACTGAAGGCGGAAAACCCCAATATCCTGGAGCTCAGCCTGATCAGTACATGCTGACAAGGTGTTGAATCTGCAAGGCCCGCCGCCCCGACACCTGCACCACTTCGCCGCCATATTTTAACTTGCCGTTGACCATCAGGTCGAGCGGGCGGCTGGAGGGGTAATCGAACACCAGGATATCGCCTTCTTTTAATTCCAGAAGTTCCGGGACGGCCAGCGTAGGACCTTGCAAACGCGCGTCCAGGTGGAGCATGGCCGGGCGGACCAGGCGCAGCACGCGCGCGTGTTCCTCCTCGGTGGCCTGGGTCCGGCGGACGGTGCGATGCTGGTCGAATTTCTGACGCAGCATTTTGACGATGATGGACGGAATGCCGACGTTCATCATCCCGGAGACCTCGCCGATGCGGACTTCGATGCTGATGGAGACCACGGCTTCGTTCTGGGCCAGGATCTGCAGGAGCTGCGGCTCGGTTTCGTGGGCTTCAATGGTGAAGTCGATGGCCGCGACGGCCAGCCAGGCGGTTCGTAGATCCAGCAGAATCACGCGCATCAGTCCATCGAGGATGCTCTGTTCGATATCGGTGATTTCGCGATTGATCTTGCTCGAGGATCTTGCCGGATCCGCCCAGCAGCATTTCCAGGATCGGAAACACCAGCGACGGATTGATTTCGATCACCGCGCTGCCGTCGTAGGGTTTCATCGCCAGGGCGATCAGGCTGGTGGGCGACGGCAGCGATTGGGTGAACTCCATGAAGGAGAGCTGCTCCACCGAGATCAGATTCACGATGACGTAAGAGCGGAGATACGCCGAAAGAGTCGACGCCAGGAACGCGCGAAGTTCTCGTGCAGCAGATGGATGGTGCGAAGCTGATCCTTGGCGATGCGGTCCGTGCGCCGGAAGTCGTAGGTTTGGGCTTTAATGGCTGGATCGTCGTCCTTCGCCGGGTCGCGCGCCATCTTGAAGGCGTTGTCGATTTCTTGTTGCGTTAGGACGCGATCCATGTTTGTATATCGGCGGATCGGATGGCACGGCTCAGTCAGAGAATTCTTAGCTTCAAGCTTCCCTTGAGCGCGGCGATAAGCCTTTTCGAGGGAAGCCTTCATGCTAGACATACTGATCGTCGACGATTCTGCCGCTATCCGCAAGATTCTACAACGCGTTTTACATCAGGCAGAGCTTCCGATCGGAGTGGTGGTCGAAGCCGGCGACGGGCTGGAAGCCTTGGCGGCGCTGAAGACGCAGACCGTCGGCCTGATCCTTTCGGACATCAACATGCCGAACATGAATGGACTGGAGCTGTTAAGCCACCTGAAGAGCAACGACCTTTGGAAAACGGTCCCGGTGGTGATGGTGAGCACGGAAGGCAGCCAGGCGAAAGTGCTGGAGGCCGTGCAACTGGGCGCCGCGGGTTATGTGCGGAAGCCGTTCAACGCGGAACAGATCAAGACCAAGCTGGCGGAGTTCTTCCAATAACTCGCGCGCCGGAGAAGCAGGATTATCATGAGCGAAACCACAGAATCTGAACTCATCTCGCGCGAATACATTGTCGCGGCGATTACGACGTCGACCGCCGACGTGTTGTCCACCATGCTCGAGCTGGAGGCGACCGTGGGCGACAGCGTGCTGGCGAAAGAGGAAGCCGAGCCGTCCTCCGGCCTGGTATCTCTGATCGGCCTGGCGGGGAGTTGGGCGGGGACCGGGAGCTTAGGCTGCTCGGGAGCGCTGGCTTGCACGCTGGCCGCGCATCTTCTGGCGAGCCCGTTTGAAGCGGTGAACGAAGAGGTGCTGGACGCGGTGGGCGAAATCACCAACATGATAGCAATACGTCGTCGAACAGGTTACA
>CAWJHI010000107.1:0-5186 GCA_963842485.1 Terriglobia bacterium
CGGCAAAATCACCTCGGCCGGAGTACAGGACCCGCGCGGGACCTCCCGCCAGATCCAGTTCGCTCTTCGACTGGTTTTCTAAGAGATCGCGGCTGCCCAGTGGTCGGCCCTCACTGACCACTGGGCGGTCTCTTGGGTGGCGCAAACGAAATCCGACACCGCCGCATCAAGGATTCCCTTCAAGGATTGCAGTAGCTGGCGAATCGCTAACTGCCTGGCGTCATGATGTGGGCGGTGGTGGTACCCGCGTTCATGATCCACACGCCACCCTGCTTGGGATTGTCGGGAAGTCCGGTTGACTGCGTGGTGGCGCCCGGCACCGCGATGGTTATGTGTATTCGAGCGTGCGCCTGATCGGCGCCGTTCATGTCGTACCACACCGATCCGTACTCGGGCTTGATCCGAGTGCCGTTCGCCTCAGCCGCATCCAGAGCCTTCTGTCTCGCGTCCCTGTCGCTCATCGCTTCGAACTTCCGGTTCTGAGCGACCCGATCCAGGTTGCCCATGCTGGTGCATTGCACCGCGAATGGCTGTCGCCCGGGCTCTCCGGACCGGTCGTAGCAGAACAGGCGATTGGTGCCCTTCTTCAGGGTCTCGTAAGTGTTATCGGCCTTCCAATGGATGACCGTAGCCCCGTCCCTCATCTGGCGAGGCGCGGCGGCCAGGGCCCGCTCAATGATTTCCTCCGGCGTTTGCGCGACCGCGCTGGTCGAAACGATCAGCATGCTGAGAGCGATGGGAATCATGTGCTTCATGGTGGGGCCTCCCGTTCATCTGCCTTGAACCTTTTTGCTCGGGAGCGTCAACCGGGCAATGTCCAAGGCAAGTTTACAGCATATCGTAACGCAGCCGGCCGACGTGCTCACGCTCGGAGATGGAACCGGCTCCAGGGCTGAACAACGCAGTGTTTGCTCCGACGCCGAGCGCGAGGGCTGTTAAGGAGAAATGTGCGGCCCCCGGGATTTTAGCTTGGCGAGACTTATTGCTCGTTGAGCACGATCACCGGATCAACCTGCGTTGCCTGGCGCGCCGGCAACAGGCAGGCCGTCAGCGCGACCAGCCCCAGCACCGCGGTCACGCCCGCCATGACCAGAGGGTCAAGAGGCTGCACGCCGTACAGCTCGTTCTCCAGTGCCTTTCGGAGCGCCGCCGCTCCTGCGACTCCCAGAATTAGTCCGATTCCGACCAGCACTAATCCTTCCGAGAGCACCAGCTTCACAATCCCCGAGGCAGAACAGCCGAGCGCCGCCCGGATACCGATCTCACGCCTGCGTTGCGTGACCAGATACGTGAGAACACCGTAGATTCCAATCGCCGACAGGAATAGCGCCAGCCCGCCAAATCCGAGCGCCAGCGTCATCGGCGTCTTTCGTGTCGACATCGAAAGCTCGGTTCTCTCGGCCATGGTGCGGACGTCGAACAGCGCCAGCTCGGGATCGATCCCGGCGATTTCCGAACGCACGGCGCGGCTCACCGAGGCCAAATCCGACGTGCCTTTGATCGCGAATGTGAAAGCGCGCTCCGGCATCTGAGAAAAAGGAAAATAGTAAACGCCGACCGGTGTGCCATTTCCAGCCAGGTCGTCCAGCCGGACGTCGTGCGCCACGCCGACCACGTTCAACCATCGGGTGTGTTCATCAGTCTTCATCAGGTTATTGATGTCCGTCGGCGTGTACATGCGCTGGCCGACGGGATCGCGGTTCGGCCAGAAATGGCGCGCCAGCCGCTCATCGACGATGACGCCCAGCGGCGCTGTTTCCGTGTCGCGATCGTCAAAGGCGCGCCCGCGAACCATGGAGATTCCCATCGCCTCGAAATATCCGGGCGAGACCGTCACTTTGCGAGGCGAGATCAGAGACTCGCCCGGCTTCATTTCATAGCCTTCGGCGAAGATGACGCTGTCGCTGTGACTGCCCCCGAAGGGAATGTCCGAAGTGGCGCCGGCCGAGGTAACGCCAGGAATGCGGCGAATCGCATCCAGCGACCGGTTCAGCAACGTTCGCAATTCCGGATCGCCCGGATACCGGGATCGCGGCGCGCTGATGGAAACCGTGATGACGCCGCCCGTATTGAACCCGGGGTCCACTTTCAGGAGCTGCCGGAAGCTGACCAGCAACAGCGCGGCGCCTGCCAGAAGCACGAACGCGAATCCGATCTGCGCAATTACCAGACTCTGGCGAACCCGCCTGGACCCCGTTCCGCCGGTGCCCGTCCTGCTGTCCTCACGCAAGGCATGGTTCAGGTTAGCCCGGAAGATGCTCGCGAGGGGGATGAGCCCGATCAGAATGCCGGCCCCGATCGCCATGGCCAGCGCCACCAGCACTACGGGAGCATCGATGCGAACTTCATCGACGCGCGGAAGCTGCTTCAACCCCATGGCGATCAGCGACTGAAGTAGCGCCGCACCCAGGCCTATGCCCGCCAGGCCGCCTGCTCCGCAGACCAGAACATTCTCCGCCAATGCCTGGCGTGTGATGCGCGCGCGCCCCGCACCCAGCGCCAGCCGGGTGGCGAATTCTTTCCGCCGGAGCGTGACGCGGGCCAGCGCGAGGTTCGCGATGTTCACCGCGCCGATCAGCAGCACGAACACCGCTCCGCCCCACAGCAGATACAGCGTGCTTTTGACGTCTTTGACCAGCATGTCGCGAAGAGGCTCCACGGTGGTGTGAAATCCAGCGTTGATCAGGAGTTCTTTCCACTGCGGGAACCGTTCCAGATTCGCCTTATTCAGAGCGTCTACTTGTGCCTGCGCCTGCTGCAGCGTCGCCCCAGGTTTGAGCCGGCCGATGTTGTGCCAATTATTGCTGTGGCGCGCCGTCTTCTGCTGGGGCGTGAACGCGAGAGGAACCCATAGCCGCACCTCGGGATTGATGAACGAAAAATCCGCCGGCATGACGCCCACGATGGTGTAAGGGCGGCCATTCAGGCGCAATTCCTTTCCCAGTGCATCGGACGCGCCCGCGAACATTTGCCGCCACAAACTGTAACTGAGAATGACTTTCTGTTGCCCGCCGATTTCACCTTCGTCGTCGTTAAAGGTCCTGCCGAGCAACGGAGCAACCTGCAGGAGCCTGAACAGGGAAGGCGTGGCGTTCATACCGGTGATCTTTTCGGGCGTTCCGTTCAAGTCGACGGTCTGGTCCCCGAAATTGAACATCGCCTGCTGCTCGAAGACGGTGACCGCTTGGAGGCGATCGAAATAGTCGGCTGCGCCGCTGTTGGTGGATCCGGTGGCGCCGGCTTTTGGATACTGGTTCGCCATGAGCAGGATCTCTTCCGCCGCCGGGACCGGCAGCGGCCGCAGCAAAACGGAATGAACGATCGCAAAAATCGCCGTGTTGGCGCCCACGCAAAGTGCCAGGGTCAACACTACGGTGAACGAAAACCCTTTGTCCTTCAGCAGCGTTCGGACCCCAAGCTTAAGGTCGCGATACATCGTTTGCATCAGTGCTTCCCTTCGAATCTAATACGAGCGGCGACACTCTGGAGTTCGCAAAACTTCTCCCTTCGCGTTGAAAAACCGGATCGACCCGCGTCAGAACTGGAAGTAGATGAACGGGATCTGCTTGTCGGTCACACCGAACAGCTCGATGGTAAGCAACAGAACCACCAGCGCCGCGGCGTAAGCCCAGGCCGGCACGCGCGACAGGTCCCACTTCTCTTTCGCGATGGCGATCGCCAAGGCCCCGATGATGAGCCAGATGAGCCAGCACGGGATCACGATGGGGTGCGGGCTGGGGGCGACGGACAGGAGCTGGCCGATGATGTAGCGGCTGTCGGCGAAGGTCGCGGCGCGGAAAAATACCCAGCCGACGCACACCAGCGCGACCGTGAACGCGGCGCGAAACGGATACATCCACAGCGGCGGACGCGTTTCGAACATCTTTCGTCCGGCCATGCGCTCCATCGCGAGCAGCGCGCCGTGGTAGCCGCCCCAGATCGCGAAATTCCAACTCGCGCCGTGCCACAGGCCGCCGAGCAGCATGGTCAGCATCAGATTGCGATACGTCATCAGCGTCCCGTGGCGATTGCCGCCCAGCGGAATGTACAGATAATCGCGCAGCCAGCGCGAAAGCGAAATGTGCCAGCGATGCCAGAAATCGGTGATGCTGAAGGCCAGATACGGCCGCCGGAAATTGATGGGAAAATGAAAGCCGAGCAGCAACGCCATGCCGATGGCCATATCGGAGTAGCCGGAGAAATCGAAAAAGATCTGGAGCGCGAACGCGATCCCACGCCCTTCCAGGCCGAAACCGCTCCGGGATGCGCCGCCAGGTTCGAAAAGTACGCGTCGGCGATCTGCGCGAACTGGTCGGCGAAGGCCATTTTCTTGGTCAGGCCGAGGACGAAGCAGCGACACTCCGCGAAGCTGTTCATCCGAGAACGGCGGACGCCAGTCGTAGAGATCGGCGAAGAATTCGCGCGCGCGCACGATCGGCCCGGCCACCAGTTGCGGGAAGAACGCGATGAACAGCGCGTAATCGACCGGATTGCGGATCGGCTTCTGCTCGCCGCGATACACGTCGATCATGTAGGACATGCTCTGAAAGGTGTGGAAGCTGATGCCCAGCGGCAGAATGATGGCGAGCGCAAACGAATGCGGGGGCGGCCCGAGCAGCAGCGCGAGATTGTCGGCCAGGAAATTGTAGTACTTGAAGAATCCGAGAAATCCGAGGTTCGCGGCGAGGCTGATGACCAGAAACAGCTTCTTCCGGCCGGCGGCTCACGCTGCGCTCGATCCACATCGCGGCGGTGTAGTCGATGGCGGTCAGCGTGAGCAGCAGCGGGATGAACTTCGCGATTCCAGCTCATGTAGAAGAAGTAGCTGGCGGCGAGCAGAATCTATTTGCGCCAGGAACGCGGCGCCAGATAGAACAGCGCCAGAACCACCAGCAGAAAAATCAGGAACGGGATGGTGTTAAAGAGCATGCGGCGGACCGAGCAGTTCGCGGACATGCCGGGCCAGCGCGCGGGAAAACTCGCCGCAGCCCGGTGCGTTCAAATGCATGGGGTCTATGAATAATTCAGGCTTTTCCAGAAAATCGAAGTAATGTTCGTCGTCGAGAATGACGTCAGGCTGGCGCGCCAGCTCCCGTACGGAGCTGTGCGGATTCATGGAAGGCTGGTTCGGGCCGAGATAAGGCCCTCGCGGCAGGCGGATAAAGATGAGCTTGGTCCCGGACCCG
>CAWJHI010000108.1:0-4597 GCA_963842485.1 Terriglobia bacterium
CTATCATGCCGAGGCGCGGGAAGCGGAGGTGTTCGGGCGCGGGGTGCAAAGGCTGCTCGACAACGTGTTCAAATCGCTGACCGCAACGTCGCTGATGAGCTTGTCGGCTACGGTGCTGATGGGGATTGTCGGCGCGATCGTATGGTTCATCGGCACGCGGCAGATTTTTGCCGGGACGCTGACGTTGGGCCAGCTGATGACGTTCATCGCGTTTCTGGCGTTTCTGATCGCGCCGGTGATTCAGGTGGTGAGCATCGGGACGCAACTGACCGAAGCGCTGGCGGGGCTCGACCGCACGCGCGAGGTTCTAAGCGAACGGCCGGAGGATCAGGATCCCAGGCGCACCGTGGCGATCGGAACGATTCGCGGCGAAGTGGCGTTCGAAAATGTGGGCTTTGCTTACGACGCCGGCAAACAGGTTTTGTACGATGTGAGTTTCCAATCCGAGCCGGGCACGGTGACGGCGCTGGTGGGACCTTCCGGGTCCGGGAAATCGACCATCATCAGTCTGGTGACGGCGTTTCACGTGCCGACCGCGGGCGTGATCAAAGTGGACGGCATCGATCTGTCGACGGTGCGGCTGGACTCTTATCGGACCCAGTTGGGCGTCGTGCTCCAGGACACATTTCTGTTCGACGGATCGATTGAGGAGAACATCGCCTTCGCGCGGCCGAGCGCGAGCAAGGAGCAGATCCTGGAAGCCTGCCGCATCGCTCGCGTCGATGAATTCGCGGAGGGTTTCGAGAAGAAATACGACACGATCGTCGGCGAGCGCGGCGTCAAGCTGTCCGGCGGACAGCGCCAACGTGTTTCGATCGCGCGGGCCATCTTAGCCGATCCGCGCATTCTGATTCTGGACGAAGCCACGTCGAGCCTGGATTCGGAATCGGAGACGTTGATCCAAGAGGGCTTGAAATATTTGATGAAAGGCCGGACGACGTTCGTGATCGCGCACCGTCTATCGACCATTCGCAGGGCGGATCAGATTCTGGTCGTCGAGGTTGGAAAGATCGTGGAGCGCGGGACGCACGAAGCGCTGTATGCGCTCGGCGGGCGTTACTGGGACTTGTATACGCGGCAACATGGGTTGGAGTCGAACTTGTTTCTGGCGCCGGGCGAAGGGGACAAGGTCGAGAGGGACGCCGGGCCCACGGAGGAGATTCTCAGCGGGCGCTGATGGAAACGCGGACGCAGCTTCACGAATTCCGCGAGCGGCGGGGGATTTCGGCGGCACAGCTCGCCAAGCTGACCGGGGTGAGCCGGCAGACGATCTATTCGATTGAAGCCGGAGAGTACGTTCCGAACACAGCGCTCGCGCTGCAGTTCGCCAGGATCCTGGAAGCTCAAGTGGAGGATCTTTTCACGCTGGAGGTGGCCCCGGGGCCGCCGCCGAAGCCGGTGACGGTGGATCTGCTAGATGCAGATTCGGCCCGGAAAGGGCAGCCGGTGCAGTTGTGCCGCGTCGGGAAGCGGATGATGGCGGTTTCGGCCACATCGCAGCCGCTGATGCTGCCGATGGCGGATGGGGTGGTTCTGGAATGCCAGAAGCAGCGGGCGGAGGTTCAGGTTTTTCCAGGGGATCTAGACGACGGGAAGCGATTGCTGATCGCCGGATGCGATCCGGGAATCTCGCTGCTGACGCAACATCTGGCGCGGTTCGACGACGTGGATATTGTGGCTGCGCAATCGTCGAGCCAACAGGCTCTGGATTGGTTGAAAGACGGCAGCGTACATGTGGCGGGCACGCATCTGCGCGACGCGCCAACGGGCGAGTACAACCTGCCGGTGATCGATCGAATGTTCCCGCACGGGGCGGTGAAGGTGGTGACGTTCGCGATCTGGGAACAGGGAATCGTAGCCGAATTCGGCAACCCGAAGAACATTCGCGGCGTGGAAGATTTCGCGCGCAAGGACGTTCGCATCGTCAATCGGGAAAAAGGGGCGGGCAGCCGCGCGTTGCTGGATCAGAAGCTGAAGGAAGCGGGCATTGTTACTCGCGGGGTGACCGGGTACGAGCGCGTCGCCGACGGACATCTTCCGGCGGCGCTGGCGGTGAGCATGAAAGAAGCCGATTGCTGCATCGCGACCCGATCGGCGGCGCGCGCCCTCGGCCTGCATTTTATTCCACTGGCGACCGAGCGTTACGATCTGGTGGTGCGGCGCCAGCATGTCAAAATGCCGGCGGTGCAGGCGCTGTTCGACGTGCTGAACCGGTCGGCGATCCGGCGCAAGCTGGAGATTCTCGCCGGCTACGATACCAGCCATACCGGGGAAGTTCTGGTCACCTGATGATCACGACCCAGGTTTCCGACACCGTGCACGGTGTTCCGGCGGTGCGGATTGGAGTGGAACTCGATTTTTTCATCACTGGGCACGGCTGGCGCGAGGTGGGCCGCGGAGTCACCGACGATGGAGGCCACATCCGGGATTTCGGCGAGCCTCCCGCGGCCGGGCTGTACCGTCTGATGTTCGACATCGCGGGCTACGCGGCGGACGCTTTCTTTCCATCGATTGCGGTGACATTTGAGGTCGGTGACCCGAAGCAGCATTATCATGTTCCGCTGCTGTTCAGCGCGTTCGGCTACACGGTGTACCGGGGGTGACACTACGCGTGAAGGTGATCCCACGAAGTTCGAAGAGCGAGATAGTGGGAGAGCTTGCGGATGGGACTCTGAAAGTGAGGATCGCGGCGGTGCCGGAGAAGGGGAAGGCTAATGAGGCGCTGATCGCGTTCCTTGCCGAGACCTATGGGGTGCCTCGGGGGTCGGTGGAGATTCTGAGCGGGCACGGGACGGCTCGGAAATTGGTGCGAATCGACCGATAGCCGTCGAGGCGCCTAATGCAGTGATACGATTCCGCTATTCGAGCTTTCCTTCCCGTGTCTTTCGCAATCCAAGCGGCGGATAGGCCTTGCGATTCACTTGGGAATGTATTATTATTCAATTGACTGAATAAACATTCAGCGAGGAGCACCCCGTGGCCGTCTCGATCCCGAGTTTCGCGAAGCCGACTACGCGGCACCTGGCCAGCGATTTCGACCTAACCTTCGATGGCGTGACGGAGCTGCTGGATCTGGCAGCGCAGGTGAAGCGTACGCCGGGGCGCTTTGCGCAAACCCTGGCTGGGCGGTATCTGGCGCTGCTGTTCGAAAAACCGTCGCTGCGGACGCGGATGACGTTTGAGCTGGCTATCAAGCAGCTCGGCGGAGACTCCATTACCAGCACCGGGCTGATCGGGGAGCGCGAGCCGGTGAAGGACGTCGCACGCAATCTGGACCGGTGGACCAACGGAATTGTCGCACGCGTGTTTTCGCAAGATACGATCGATGAGCTGGCAAGCTGGTCCTGCGTACCGGTGATCAATGCGCTGAGCGATCGGTTCCATCCGGTCCAGGCATTGGCGGACGTGATGACGCTAAAGGAACATTTTGGACGGCTCGACGGATTGAAGCTGGCGTTTGTCGGCGATGGGAATAATGTGGCGCACTCGCTGATGATCACCGCTTCGCGGCTGGGCGTGCACGTGGCGGTGGCGACGCCCAAAGGCTACGAGCCCGATCCGGCGATTGCCGCGGGAGTGGAGGGGCGGGTGACGATCACGAACGACCCCGCGGAAGCTGTGGCGCATGCGCACGCCGTATACACGGACGTGTGGGCGAGTATGGGGCAGGAATCGGAAGCTGCCAGCCGGGCGCGCGTGTTTGGTCCTTACCAGGTGAACCAGGAGCTTTTCGAGCAGGCGCGGCCGGATGCGATTTTCATGCATTGTTTGCCGGCCAAGCGCGGACTCGAAGTGACCGACGCGGTGATGGAATCGCCACGATCGTCGGTGTTCGATCAGGCGGAGAACCGGCTGCATGCGCAGAAAGCGCTCTTGCTGACGCTACTCGGCTAGCGGGCTCGGTACAATTCATACTTATGGCAAAACCTAAGAAGGTGGCGCTCGCTTATTCGGGCGGGCTGGACACGTCCATCATTATTCCGTGGCTGAAAGAGAACTACGGATGCGAAGTGGTCGCGGTGTGCGGCGATATCGGGCAGGGCGGCGACGAGTTGACCGGCCTGGAGGCAAAGGCTCGCAAGACCGGTGCGTCGGAGGTGTATGTCGCCGACATGCGGGAGGAGTTTGTTTCCGAATATCTGTGGCGGCTGGTGCGGGCGGGGGGCGAGTATGAGCATAAGTATCTGCTCGGCACGTCGATTGCGCGGCCGTTGCTGGCGAAACGGCAGGTGGAGGTCGCGCTGGAGACGGGTTGCGATGCGCTGGCGCATGGCTGCACCGGCAAAGGCAACGATCAGGTACGGTTTGAGCTGACGTATAAGGCGCTGGCTCCGCACTTGCCGGTGATCGCGCCGTGGCGGGAATGGTCGATCGTGTCGCGCGAGGATGCCATCGAGTACGCGGCGAAGCACCACGTGCCGATCTCGCAGACGACCACCAAGATTTACAGCCGGGACCGCAATATCTGGCACATTTCACATGAAGGGGGGGCGCTCGAAGACCCGGCCAATGCGGCGCCGGACGAAGTGTGGATGCTGACCAAGAGTCCTCAAGAGGCGCCGGACAAGGCCGTGGACGTGAATATCGGGTTCGAGCA
>CAWJHI010000109.1:0-10425 GCA_963842485.1 Terriglobia bacterium
ACGCGGCCAAGTGGTAAAGACCTCTGTATTTTTGAAAGACATGAATGATTTTGCCAAAATGAATGAGGTTTATGCCCGCTATTTCTCGGATACTTCCCCGGCGCGCAGCACCGTCGAAGTGGCCCGCCTGCCGCGCGACGTCCGCGTGGAAATCGATTGCATCGCTTTAATCGGTTAATCCCTTGAGGACCGCGGCTGACATTCTGCGTGATTTAGTGGCCATTCCTTCGGTCTCCTCGTTGAGTAATGTCCCGGTAGTCAACTACGCGGTGAGTCTTCTGGACGGCTGGATCGTCCACCGCTATCCTTATACGGACCCAGCCGGCGCCGCCAAGCTCAATGTGGTCGCTTATACACACCCTAACAGCTTGTTGAAAAAGGGGACAGACCAATCTGTCCCCGGCCGCAAGCCTCTGATTTCGCAACCAGCTCCGGCGGGCCTGGCCCTGGTGTGCCACACGGACACGGTTCCCTTCGATCCCGACTGGCTCGAAGCCGTAAACCCCCGCGTCCGCAACGGAAAACTGTACGGCCGCGGCAGTTGCGATGTAAAAGGATTCCTCGCCTGCATCCTCGCCGCCGTGTCGCAAGTGGACCTCAAAAGTCTCACCAAGCCTTTGGCCCTGGTCCTCACCGCTGACGAGGAGATCGGCTGTGTAGGCGCCAAACACCTGGCTCGCGCCAAAGCCCTTCGCTCCGCCCACACCATCGTCGGCGAGCCGACCGGCCTCCAGCCGGTTCGCGCCGGCAAGGGCTACGCCTTGGCCGAAATCGTGGTGCGCGGCCAGGAAGCGCATAGCGCGTTTCCCGCTCAAGGCCGATCCGCCATCGTCGACGCCGCCCGCATCGTCCTGCGCCTGGAAGCCGTCTCGAAAAAGCTCGCCCAGCGCCGGAATCGCGATTTCGACCCGCCCTTCACCACACTCAACGCCGGCCTGATTCGCGGTGGCAGCGCCAAAAACATCGTCCCCGGCGAATGCCACATCACCGTCGAGTGGCGCCCCGTCCCCGGCCAGGACCCCGCCTGGGCCGCCGGCCTGATTCGCGAAGAGCTCGCCAGCCTCGCCCGGAAACATCCCGGCCTCGACGCGACGCTCGACGTAAAACGCCTCGACCCGTCCTTCGAGCCCTCTCAGACCCACAACCTCGCCTCCCTCCTCGAATCCCTATCCGGCCGCCGCTCCGCCACCGTTTCCTTCGGCACCGAAGCCGCGCATCTTGGAACCCCTGGATCTGAAACCGTGGTCTTCGGCCCAGGCGACATGACCGTCGCCCACAAGTCCGGCGAATTCGTCCCCATCCGCGAGCTCAACCAATGCGTCGCCTATCTGAAGACCGCAATCCAGCGCTTCTGCGCCTGAATCGGCTAGCATCAAACAAGGAGCCAATCTAAGCATGCAACTGGGAATGATCGGACTCGGCCGCATGGGCGCCAACATGGTGCGTCGCCTGATGCGCGGTGGACATGAATGCGTGGTCTTCGATCTGAACCCCTCGAACGTGGAGCAATTGACCAGGGATAAAGCCGTCGGCGCAACCTCCCTCGAAGACTTCGTGAAAAAGCTCACCAAGCCCCGCGCCATCTGGATGATGGTCCCCGCCGCGGCCGTCGATTCGATGCTTCAAAAGCTCGCCCCTCTCCTGGAATCCGGCGACATCATCATCGACGGCGGCAATTCTTATTACATCGACGACATCCGCCGCGCCAAGGACTTACTGCCGCGCGGCATTCAATACGCCGACGTCGGCACCAGCGGAGGCGTCTGGGGCCTCGATCGCGGCTATTGCCAGATGATCGGCGGCCCCAAAAGCGTGGTCCAGCATCTCGACCCGATCTTCAAAACCCTGGCCCCCGGCCGCGGCGATATCCCCCGCACCCCCGGCCGCCAGGACGGCGCGGGAACCGCCGAGGACGGCTATCTTCACTGTGGCGAAGCCGGCGCAGGCCACTTCGTGAAGATGGTGCATAACGGAATCGAATACGGCATCATGGCCGCCTACGCCGAAGGCCTCAACATTCTGAAACACGCCAACGTCGGCAAGCTCGACCACAAGATGGACGCCGAAACCGCCCCCATGCGCAACCCCGAGCATTATCAGTACGACTTCAACCTCGCCGACGTAGCCGAAGTCTGGCGCCGCGGCAGCGTCGTCGCCAGCTGGCTGCTCGACCTCACGGCGATCTCTCTATTTGAAACCCCCGACCTGGCGAAATTTTCCGGCCACGTCTCCGATTCCGGCGAAGGCCGCTGGACCATCAACGCCGCCATCGACGAAGGCGCGCCCGTCCCGGTCCTAAGCGCCGCGCTATTCCAACGTTTCAGTTCGCGCGGCGAATCCGGATTCGCCGACAAGCTTCTTTCCGCCCTGCGCTACCAGTTCGGCGGACACATCGAGCGAGGCTCCAGCGGAGACTAACACCGGTCCTTACGCATCTAACCTTTGAGAATGCTTTCGCCTAAGCCGAAACTCGCCTTCATCCTGTGCCTTGCATCCCTGACGCTCGCCTCCTGCTTCGTGCAGCACCGCACGGTGACGCAGCCCGGCGCCACGCCCAACCGCCCCATGCTCACCGCCACCAAGGACCAGTTGATCGACCGCATCCACGCCGCCTCTGACCCCATCCAGTCCTTCAACATGCGCGCCGACATGTCCCCTTCGGTCGGCAGTCTCAACGGCGGCGAGCTCACCGATTACGCCACCGTCCGCGCCTTCGTCCTGTTCCTCCGCGCCGCCGACATCCGCGTAATCGGCCTGGACCCCGTGGTCCACAGCACCACGGTCTTCGACATGGCCTCCACCGGCAACGAATTTCGCGTCTCCATCCCCAGCAAAAACCGTTTCATCGAAGGCGACAACAATGCGCCTCCCGATTCGAAAAACAAGCTGGCCAATCTGCGCCCGTCGGCATTCTTGAACGCGTTGATCATCGCCGCCCCGGCTCCAGACGATTTAACCATGCTGGAGGACGACACCGACGAAACCAAGGCGACCTATATCCTGTATGTCGTGCGCCACGAAGGCAACGATCTGCATCTGGAGCGGGCCATCTACTTCGACCGTCACACGCTGGTGATCGGCCGTCAGAAGACCTTCGACGCAAAAGGCGACATCGTCAGCGAAACCAAATACTCGGACTGGAAGCAATACGGCGACATTTTCTTTCCGTCACTGATCCAGATCCGCCGCCCGCAGGACGGCTACGAAGTCACCATGACGCTGATCGACATGAAGATCAACACGTCCGAAGTAACCCCCGACAAATTCGTCCTGGAGCAGCCCCCAGGCTCGACTTTGGAGCGACTAAAATAACTACAAGCAACGACTTCGGACTTCGGTGCTTTAAAGAACACAAGACACTAAGTTAAATTGTCAAGTAACTTCCGCAACCCACCCGACGCCAGATGCATCAAAGAAGTAGGTAATTCACGATTTATGAGTTTTAAGAGACATGACCCAGACAAAGACGGACTCTGCGCGAAAGAAAGCCGCCTACTACAGCGCTTTATCGACCTTGGGTTGGCGGCATCCATCACGAAAGACGAGGAAATCCGGGTTGCTCGGGAGGCTTCGCTTCAAGAATTGAATGCGCATCGCACGCAGCATGGCTGCGGCCCACGACCGAGGGGATCTTTTGTCCGGAAAGTAGAGGATCGAATGACTACATCAAACTTACGGGAAACCCCTTGTGCGCATCCGATGAATGGAACGTTAACCCAGGACCTTCGTGGCGCAGAGGTCGTCGAAAATAGGTTCGAATTAAACCCCATTACAAGGATACCCACTGGATCACTCGTCAGGGCAAAACGCTGTACTTCTCAGGACCTGCGAGACCCTCTGTATATGCTCACTATTCTTTCTGGTGATCTAAGCGGTCAATGCTTTGCCGTAGAGGCTAAGGCGTTCGAGGACGCCTTCAGGACGGGCGATATGAGACCCGAGCTCGCTCAATAAACCGAGGCGCTAGCCTCACGAGCGCTCTCCGTCTCACCCCGGCAACCCAATCGACAAATGCTTCACATCCAAAAACTCATCCATCCCCCACCGGCCCCCCTCTCGCCCGATCCCTGAATTCTTCCGCCCGCCGAACGGAGCCTGCGCCGTCGACGGCACTCCATCATTCACCCCGACGATCCCATACTCCAGCGCCTCACCCACCCGCATCGCGCGGCCCAGATCGCGAGTCCACAGATACGACGCCAGCCCGTAAGGAGTATCGTTCGCCATCCGAATCGCATCCGCCTCTTCACGAAACTGAATAATTGGCGCGATCGGCCCGAAGGTCTCTTCTTCCATCATCCGCATCCCCGGCTCGATCCCGGTGATCACCGTGGGCCGGTAATACATCCCGCCCAGGCATTCTCCGCCCGTCACCACGCGAGCCCCTTTGGCGATCGCGTCCTCAACATGCGCCTCCACTTTGGCGAGCCCGTCCGCATTCACCAGCGGCCCCACCTGCGTTTCCGTCTTCAGCGGATTGCCCATGTTCAGCAGCGCGGCGACGCACGCCAGCCGGTCCGTAAACTCCTGCGCGATTTTCTCCTGCACATAAATCCGATTGGTGCACACGCACGTCTGCCCCGCGTTTCTGAACTTGCACGCCGCCACTTCGCGCACCGCCGCATCCAGATCCGCATCGCCGAAAATCAAAAACGGCGCGTGCCCGCCCAATTCCAGCGCCAGGCGTTTCATGGTTTTCGCGCAACGCGCGTACAAATGCATACCGACCGCGGTCGATCCCGTGAACGTCAGCACCCGCACCCGCGGATCGTCCAGCAGCACGTCCGATACCGGCACCGGATCGAGCGCGGTCAGGACCTGCAGCGTTCCCGCCGGGCCGCCCGCTTCTTCCCACAGCGCCGCCAGAAACAGCGCCGATAGCGGAGTCTGCTCCGCCGGCTTCAGAATCACCGTGCATCCCGCCGCCAGCGCCGGCGCGATTTTGCGGGTCACACACGCGGCAGGAAAATTCCACGGCGTGATTGCATACACTACGCCACTCGGCTGGCGCAAAACCATAATGCGTTTGTGCCCGAACTGGCTGGGAATCATTTCGCCATACACCCGCTTGGCTTCTTCCGCGTACCATTCGACGAAACTCTCGGCATACCGCATCTCGCCGAGCCCTTCCGTCACCGGCTTGCCCATCTCAAACGCCATCAACCGGGCCATCTCAACCTCATGCTCGGCAATCAGCGCATTCCAGCGCCGCAAAATCGCCGAGCGTTCATACGCCGTGGTCGCCTTCCACAAAGCAAAGGCATCGTAAGCGACATCCGCAGCGCGCCTGGCTTCTTCGGCTCCGCAATCCGGCGCCTCCGCGAACGTCGACCCGTCAATCGGAGTGTGAAGCGGGAAACTCCGTCGCGTTTTCGCCTGCGCGCGTTCGACGCGCTTCAACATTTCGAGGGGAAGCTGTGCCGTCGTCATGTCTTCATGTTAGGGATGGGCCGCTCCGGCGCGCAACCGCGCTTGTAAACCAGAATGCTGCGCCGGAAACTCATCACCACCGTGCCGTCCTGTTTGAAGCCGGTAGTCTTGATTTCCACCAGCCCCATGTTCGGCCTCGACTTCGATTCGCGCCGGCTAAGCACTTCCGTCTGCGCATACACCGTGTCGCCTTCAAACAGCGGAGCCGGCATCCGCACTTCATCCCAGCCGAGATTCACCGCGTATTGCGAAACATCCGCGACCGACAACCCCGTCACCAGAGCCAGGGTGAGCGTGGAATTCACCAGCGGCCTGCCGAACTCCGTCTGCGCCGCGTAATGCGCATCGAAATGAATCGGATTGGTATTCACGGTCAACAAAGTGAACCAGGTGTTGTCAGTGGACGTAATCGTCCGCCCCAGCGCATGCCGGATGATCATCCCAACTTCAAACTCCTCGTAACATCGGCTCATAATAAATCCGTAAAAACCGGGAAAATCGGGACTGAGCACTCTGTCCCCCACACATCTTCGTGAAACCAGCCCCTTATCTGCGGGGACAGAGTGCTCTGTACCGACTTTCCCGCTCCACCCTTTCAGCGTTCTTCTCGTGGCGCCGACAATAAATCCGGAAAACCGGGAAAATCGGGACTGAGCACTCTGTCCCCCACACATCTCCGTGATACCAGCCCCTTACCTGCGGGGACAGAGTGCTCTGTACCGACTTTCCTCCTCCATTCTTCACCGTTCTCCTACCGGCAAGATATCAGAAAACACCCGAGCCATATCCGCGCAATCATCCAGCGACCGCAGCCGAAGCAAAGCGCGCTCCACCACTTCGAGCCCAAATCGCGAGCCCACCAGCGCCGCGAATTTTTCCTCCAGGCCCCCGGTCGAAACCGGATTCTCAGGATTCCCACGCGGATAATCGCTTGACCCGCTCAATACTTCTCCATTCCCCAGCGTGATCGAAACCCGAGCCGGCCAAGCCTCCGGATACTTCGCGGTCAGCCCTGGGTCCACCGTTACCCGCGTCCGTTCCAGCAACCGCTCAATCATCGGATCGCCCAATCGTTCCGGCGCAAACTGCTCCAACGCCACTCGCCCATCTAGCAAAGCCGCCGCGACGCAGTACGCAATGCTGAATTTCGCCTGATACGGCGTGTGCGGATGCATCTCTTTGACAATCTCAAATCCCGGCCCGTAAGTTTCAATCTCCACCGCCGCGATATTTCCCGCGGCCTGCTCCCGCAGATCCAGCGCCACGTCGATGGCCGTGTGCGTGTGCCCGCAGCAGGAATGCATTTTGTAGCAGTTCTCGCCAATCTTCCAGCGTTCGCCCAATCCATCCGTGATGCGCGTAACATCGTGCGATTCACTGGTGGCCCGGAAAAATCCGCGCTCGCCTTCCAGTATCCGAGTCGCGCCGGTGAACCCTGCGCGCGCCAGGTCCGCCGCCAGGATTCCGTTGAACGCTGCCTTGCCGGGATGCAGATGCTTGCTCATGGCGCCGTCCGCGTTGAACTCCCATAATCCCGCTGCCTGCGTTCCGGCAGTCCCCAATGCGTCCAGCATCTGCGCCGCATTCAGTTTCAGAAGAGAGCCGGCCGCGGCCGCGGCTCCGAATGTGGCGGCGGTTCCCGTAGGATGCCAGAAACGGTAGTGGCTCGGATTCACTGCCTCGCCCACGCGCAACGCCGCTTCGTATCCCAACGCCACCGCGATCAGGAAAGCCCGTCCATCCGCTTGCTCGCGCTCAGCCACAGCCAGCGCCGCCGGAATCACCGGCGCCGCCGCATGTAGCGTCGAGCCTTTGTGAACGTCGTCGAATTCGAGAATATGCGACGAAACCCCGTTGGCCAGCGCCGCGGCTGCAGCCGACGCCCGCCCGGCCGAAAACACCGTGGCTTCGTTGGACACACCCAATCGCGCCGCAACACTTTGCATCATGCGCGCCGGCGGTTCGATGGACCCGGCCAGCGCCGACCCAAGCCAATCGAGCACCGCCCGCCGTGTATCGACTAAGACGTGCTCCGGCAAGCAGTTCGTCCCGGCCAGAACTTCGGCCAGGCGTCGCGTCACCATTTCCATTCAACCTCGCAGGGCCTGCATGGTCGCTTCATAAGTGGTTGGAGTAATTCTAGCCGCGATCAGCACCGGGCCGGGATGGTCCGCCGTTTCCCGCAAACACGCCCGCAGCGATTCTTCGGTGCCGGCCTGAACCGTAGCCACGCCGAACCCCGCGCCGATGGCCCTCCAATCGATATCGCCGATGGTAACCCCATCGGGACGATAGCCGCGCTGCTCCTGTTTGATCTTGATCAAGGTCAGGTCGCCATCGTCGAAAACGACCACGCGCACCCGCAGATTCTCGCGGGCGGCCGTGCGCAGCTCGGCCACGCACATCAGCAGTCCGCCGTCACCGGTGAATGCAATCACCGGTTTCTCAGGGTCGAGCAGCGCCGCGCCGATGGCCGCCGGCAGAGCGAATCCCATGGTCGAAAGACCATTCGAAATCAGCACGCTGGAAGGCACTACGGCCGGCCACAAAGCCAGAATCGGAAACATGTGCGCCCCGGCGTCCACCGTAATGCGCGCGCCGGCGTAGAATTCAGCCACAATTTCGGCCACACGATGCGGCAATAGCTTCCCCTCTCCAGCGGGACGCATGCGATCCCGCTGCGCATTCACCAGACCGGCCAGCTCATCTTGATTCCAATCGCTGGGCTGAAGCGCCAGTGTTTCGAGCGTCGCGGCAATGTCGCCCACCACCTCCGCCGCCAGCGGAATCTGTTTCTGGTGCATCGCCCAACTCGTGATCGATACCACGCGCTGCGGAAACTTCCAGGGCCGCGGAAGCAATTCCACCGGGTCCAGACCGATCGCCAGAATCAATTCTTATCCCATACTAAACAGGAGGTAACAGAGGAAACAGAGGGCGTATGGCTTGCTCTGTTAACTCTGTTTGCTCCTGTTCAATTCCTGGATCGCTCCGTCAAGCCGGTTGAGAGTCTCGTCCACATCCGCGAGAGTCATGGCGGCGCAGAAACCGTGATGGCAGGCGGCGCCGCCGTAGTCGTGGAAGTAGACGCCGTGCCCGATCGCCGCTGCGATGAAGCGCAGCATCTGCTCGCGGTGATGGCGGACGGCGTCGCGGTAGTTGCGACCTTATCGGTCACGCCGAAGTAGATGCCGAAGCGCGCCCCCAGCCCCTGCACGCGGCCGGCGATGCCGTGCCGTGCGAAGATCTCCGGCAAGCCGTCGTAAAGGCGGTCGCGCGACGGCGTGGATGTGATCGTAGAAGCCGGGCTGGCGGTAGGCGGTGACGGCGGCCAGGCCGGCGGCCACGGCGACGGGATGGCCGTTGTAGGTGCCGCTGTGCTGGCAATCGCCGGTCGGCATCAGGCGGTCCATGATGTCGCGCCGGCCGCCGAAGACGCTCAGCGGGATAGCCGCCGCCGACCGCCTTGCCCAGCGTACACAGGTCCGGCGTGACGCCCAGGTATTCCTGGCGCCGCCCGGGGCCATGCGGAAGGCGCTCAGCACTTCGTCGAAGATCAGCAGCACGCCGTGTTCGCCGCGTCAGGCGGCGCAGCGCGCCAGAACTCCGGCGTCGGCACGATGCAGCCGGCGTTGTAGTAGATCGGCTCGCAGATGCACGGCGGCCAGCTCGTGGCCGTGCCGGCGAAACGCCTCCTCGAGCAGGTCGGGGCGGTTGTACGGCACCACGACGAGGTTCTCGTCCAGCCCCGGCGGCGATGCCGGTCGAGCCGGGATAGACCGTCGGCGTCGTACTCCGGGCCGAGGCGGTCGGCGGGCGTGCCGATGGCGAACATCACCTGATCGTGGTAGCCGTGGAAATTGCCTTCGAACTTGAGAATCTTCGGCCGGCCGGTGAAGGCGCGGGCCAGGCGCAGGCAGTGCATGGTCGCCTCGGTGCCGGAGCCGGTGAAGCGCACGCGCTCGCAGGCAGGGAATGGTTTCGCACAGCAGCCGGGCCAGCTCGGTGTGCAGTTCGTTCTCGTAGGAGCAGGCGGCCCCGCGGTCCAGCGCCGCCTCGACGGCCTGGCGCACACGCGGGTCGCCGTGGCCCAGCAGCGTCGCTCCGTGGCTGCAACACAGGTCGATGTACTCCTTGCCGTCGAGGTCCCAGACGCGGCAGCCGTCGGCGCGATCGAAGAGCATGGCGTGGCCGACGGCGCGATTGAGCCGCGTGGAGGAGGAGACGCCGCCGGCCAGGTAGTGGCAGGCCTTTTCGTACTGCTCGACGACGCGGCTCATGAAGGATCCTCAGTGGTCATGGATGTATCACGGGACATACAACCTGCCAGTGGCTCGAAGACTTTCGATTCGCAGCAGTTTGTCGATCAAGTCTTCAATCACCTCCTCGGCGTATTGAGAGCTGTGAAGAGTCCGATCGGCGTCGCGCAAGGTGAGCACCGGTAAGCGAATCGATGTATTGAGATTTCGGATGGTGGCTTCCAGCGAGTCGGGCCCGTCATCATTGCGATTGCTGGTGATAGGGATTAGCTGCCTTGTTGACACCGCTTCCACACGTGTGAATCCACGTCGTCTGGGCTGAGGCCTAGCTCGGAGAATCTGAAGAATTTCAGTTCGAGATAGTCCGAGAACTCTCGCCAGGGGCCTGCGTAATCATGCACGCTAGCCGGCGCCGCGACGTGCCCCTCGATGTTCACGTCGGCCAGCAGCTTAATCACCGTTCTTCGCTCCTGACGGATTTTCTCCCCCTCGCCGCTTCCAAACGCGAGCTCGCCAAGCCTTACGTTGTCGGCATCTTCAATCTCGGGACGCGGCCGTCGTGCCGCAGCACGCTCGCGAATACGTCGATCCTGCTCCGCGACGGCTTCGTAGTGCTGCCGAACGTAGACCTCAACAGCCTGGATCTCCTCGGTGGTTAAGACCGGCATGATCCCAATTATCTCGTTGTAGGAGAGCTTCTGTTGGAGATAAGGAAACACGTCCAGCGAATGCGTGG
>CAWJHI010000110.1:0-106346 GCA_963842485.1 Terriglobia bacterium
TTGGCGTACTCGTGCAATTCTCGGGTCTGGTTGGTTAGCTCCTGTCTGCCATCGTCCGTGCTGGTTCTGGCGTAGATCGCAACTCTCACAAAACCAGTGTATCATAAACAGGTGTTTGTGATACGGTTTTCTTGCCTTAGAATTTGCCCTAGATGCAGCGTTTTGACGACGGCGGTTGGGATGGGTTTTTGTTACGAGTTGGCCGCAACTGGGGATAATGAGGCATGGTTCAGACGACAGCGGGACTTTTTGTGATCGGATGGAAGCTGGCCCTGACAGTGATCGCCGGGTCAACTGCGCTCACTACGGTAGGGGTGTTCCTGTTGGCCCGGTTCACTTCGGTCTTTGACGCCTACGCCGGGGAACGGGCGAGACTGTCGGCTCAGTTTCACAACCTGGATAGGCTCGTGGAGCAGACCGAAAAGCTGACGGCGACAACCGAGGCGATCAAAGCTCGGATATCGGACGAAGTTTGGGATCGCCAGATGCGCTGGAACCTCAAAAAGGACGTGTACATCCGGTTGATGGAGACGTTGGGCCAGCACACGACAAATCACGAGTACAACATGCACTTGGAGTCGGTGCGCCGCCGTGACCCCAACAACCCCTTGTTTCCCTCGGTGCGTGACGAAGCGATTCGGAGATCGCAGACAGTTCAGACTGAACTGGTCAAGGCTGCGTGTTCCGCACCGCTCGTTATTAGCTCCGAATCGCACCGAATTCTGATTGACACCCAACGTGCCCTGCGTCACATCAACTACGATGACCCCGAGTTTCAGAAAACGTGCCAGCACAATATCGCAGTTCTTCAGAAAGGGCTGGACGCTTTGATGGTCTCGGCTCAGAAGGATCTTGGAATCGAGATTTCTTAAAATTGGATCAGGCCGATGAAGAAGAAACCACCCGTCGTTCCGTTTCCCGATCCGAAGGCAGTGGCCCAACCGGATGAGCGACATTGGCACAACGGTGGAGACATCGAAATCATGATGTACGCCAGATCGCTTCACCGAACGGCCATGAAGCTCGTCGGAACGCTGGACTTGGAACCGAACCCAAAGACGGCGTGGGATGCGTGTCCGGTCATCTTGCTGTATCGGGAGGCGACTGAACTTTATTTGAAGGCTCTGATCGATGAGGGCGGCGATTTCCTAAAGGAGAGGACCGATTCGATCTCGCTTGCCAAAACACATTCCTTGCGTTGGCTGGCGCAGATCATCTGCCAGATCATCAAGGCTGTGAAGTGGGAGAACGAATTCAAATGTGAAGGTGTCGCCAGCCTTGCCGACTTCAGCGCCTTGGTGAGTGAGCTTGAAGCGCTGGACCCGGTTGGGGTTTTGGTGCGTCCTGGTAGCCGTCGTGCTGACCATTGGGTGCCGGATCAATTGCTGCCTCCCAACGTCGTTCAATTTGCAAAGAAGCTCGACGCACTGATCGCTTTGTTGGATGCGACCGCTGATGCGCTGGCGGCGAAGTCGGATCAGGTGTCGGGTGGTAACGACTTCCGAGCCGACGACGATTTCGGGCCGACGCTTCAGTGATCGTGCACCCCAATGCTAATCACAGTTCCGCACCAGCCTTTTTGTTTCGTGCCGCATTCCACGCCGCAATAGTGGGTTTCCAAGCGATGAGGTGACGGTCCACACGTTCTTTGATAGCGTCGAACTCCGCTTTCCATTCAGCCAAGTCGGTTAGGTGCGGCTGAAACACCTGCCCGTATAGGGCGAGAATGATTAGGTGTGTCGTCAGGATCATGAAGTACGTCGATGGAAACGACTCGGGCGGCATATCGAAGAAGTTGATGTTTCGAGTCCTCGGCGTATTCGTGCCTTTTGGCACCAACTGGAAGTGATTAGCCATACCATAGACGCTTCCGTGAAGCTGCTTGGAAGCGAGGTCGAATCTATCCTTCAGCGTCGTTAGCAACGGGTTGAAATCCGCATGTCCTCTCTTGGGAAATACATCTTCTGTTCGGAACGCCTTTCGATAGGCGTTGTAACTTTTGTCATCAAATCCGGCCTCAGACCAAACCTTGCACAGGTTGGGATGCTTGCTCATTCGCACTGTGAACGCACAGGTTTCAATCGCTCTACGAAGATGGGTGAGAGCGTCGCCTTGATACATCCGAAGTGCAGCTATGACCGACTTGGTAAAAAGCATCCGACTCATCATCAGGTGATTGCAAGCGAGCGTCACGACTAAAGCCAACTGGTCAGGTGAATCAAGGTCGCCGCCAGGGAACTTCACCAAGGGCGTCATTCCCAGGTACAACGACTCAACATCTCCGATGAGCAACGCCGCAGCCTTTAGGTATTTGGTCGCCTTCTCTTGGTTTTCGGCTTCCTTGGGACCAAGCTCCGTTATGTCGGTGGTTCGTTGTTTCTTCATGTCTCCACACCCTTTGCGAGCTCAGGCGCAGCCTTGATGATGTCGTCGGGTCAGGGATCTACCCGAATTATACGTTCTTTGCCGCAACGATCAGATCACATCCGCTAAGCCACGGACGCCACGAGATCGCAGCGCCATTCGCATGGAGACCAGGGCCGCTTCGATCATCGCTTCGAGGTCCCGGCGTTTCATTTTGTGACGCCGCTGAAGTTTGAAAACGGACTCGCCGTCGAAGAAGTGCGCTTCCACAATTTTGCGAACCTCGGGCGGCAAATCGCTGACGAGGGCGGCTGCGAGATCGGCGGCGGTGGAGATCATAAAATTATGTGTCCGGGCCGCTGGACGCCCTTCGCAGACTGCCATGTTGGAAGACCTGCTCCCTCCCTTTGTGCATACCGCTTTCACCGGAATCCGCACATTTCCGGGGTGGTGCTTGAATCCGCATATCAAAAACCGGATGCGGTCGTCCATTCGCACCCGGCGCAACGGCTGGCGGTATACGGCTTCCGCCAAATTGCCGTCTTCAATGGCGAATCTCGGCATTCTGGTAGTCAGTTGGCCGCAGTGAGGTATCGCTTCGGCTTCGGGATATCGGTGATCGCCGCTTTCACCTGCGTTGCCGGATCGAAATTGTATAGCTTCATTCGATTGGTCTCCACGGCGACGAGTCTTCTGATCGCAATGGATATCGCTACGAACGGGAAAGCCGAAATGAAAATGTGGAGAGGCCGGAATCGCTCACGATTCAGCGCCGGGATCTCGATGGGAATCCAATTATTGATCGTCCGGGCGGCTCAGGTTACCCGGCTTGCGCCGAACGCATTGAGAGCGTCCTGCCGCAGCAATGACCATCCCAAACGAAATCGCTTGCGGTCCTGGAGCCAGAGGCGACAGGACTACTTTCCAGCATGAGTGTGGATTTAAATTGTGAACGGTCCCTGTGAATCTTTCACGCCGAAGGCGAGGTCGCTCACGCTCTGGTGTAGATTTCCATTTTTGGATGACGTTGGAAAACCACGGTTCCCGTTTTTTGGTGTAGGTATCGACCACAACAAGAACCGTCCAACGGTCACGGAGCCGAAGGCGACGGGACTACATTCCGCCCAATGTGGATTTCTTTGGATCGAATCCAACCACTACTGGTTTCGTGTGTAGATCAATCTCTCGCTAGGACCCAAAGGGGCGGCGAGGACGGCCTTGCCGTCCGAAGACGCAACCACCGATCATTTCATGTGGCATAGACGCATTTTTGCTACGGTCGCTTACGGTTCTTTCTTGCACTCGTTTAACTTCACGTTTGTCGATTCCGGCTCCAGCTAAAACCCGCTGTCGCCATCATCGACCCTTTGGATTCTCGTGTTCCATTCGCTTCCATCAACCACAAGAACCTTCATTTCCAGACCGCTATAGAAACCATCACAACCCTTGAACCCCTCCAGATCCATCAGCTTTCTTAGAGTCTCTGAAGTACAACCGTTTCAAACAGCCAAAACCGGACACAGACCAACCATTAAAGTTTTTTAAGAACTCGATCTGTGTGTATAGATACCTTCGGCTGGCAAGATGGAGCGCCTTCACACGCCCCATCTGCCCGGTTCGCTAATGAGGTAGCAAACGTGCCTGAACATATCTATTTCTTCCCGCCAGACTGCAATTGCGTGGGCATCTTCGAGCGATTCTACTACGAGTGGAATCCGACGCTCTTTAGTCACGTCATCACGAGAGTTCCGAATTTCGATTACGATCTCACCTGCGAGATTTGTCAGCAAATTTGGCTTGAACTGTGGCAACGTATTCGGGCCAAGACGCTTCCTTACCTCATGCCCGGACTGTTGGTGTACAGGGCCGATTCACGCATCAAAGATCACTACCGAAGAGCGTCCCGGTTCCCACAATATGACCCGGCCATACACGACGTATCGGACAGGCTGAACATGGACGAGCGCATCGACCATAAAACTGCTCTTTCCGCTTTGCCCGACGACGAGCGCAACATCTTCACGCTCTTCTTCCGTGAAGGTTTTACGCAGGAAGAAATTGCAAAGCGATTGTCGATCAGCACCAGGACCGTCCGCAGAAAACTGGACGCCGCATTCACACACCTTCAAAAATTCCTGCAAGGCGAGGCATCGGCCCCAAAAACATCGAAGCGCTAAATAGATACCGAGGACACCAAGAACATGAATCGCACTTATACTCGCTGCCTCACCCTTCGCATCGAACCGAAGGTTGATGACCGACTCACCGAAGCCGCATACGACTGCCGCCTGACCAAATCGGATTGGATCAGAGCCGCCATTCGCCGCACCCTCTCTGACCACGAAAGCACAAACACGAGAAAAGCGATCAAGCCGTAAACGGAGAAGACCCCATGAACACGAAGACCACCAACACGAGAAAGACAATCGAATCGGACATTGTGCAGCAAGTTCGTAACGAGGTTCAGGAAGCGCTTTTGCATCACGCACCTTTGAAATGGCCGGACGAACGCCTTGAAGTCATCGAAGAAACAGTACTCGACCACACAAAGATGATCGTGGCCGGATTGAGCACGAACCAGCTTCGGTCGCCGGGTTCGCTGCGAACTTACATTGCTGATGCCGTCGCAAAGACCAAACGCCTGATCCGCAACGGGCGAGTAGCACACAAAGGCGGTGCGAAATGACCCGGCGTCGATCTGCTGATCCGAAGTTGCCATCCGCAAAGCCAAAAGTGAGGCGTCGAAAAGAAAAGCGCTATGAGAATGATCGGGACAAGTGGCTGATCCCGAGCGCCACGACCACGTTGGAGGTTGCGTTGCCGAACGAGTTGATCGCTGAGGTAGACGCTGTGATTGGGATTGTGTATCCAGCGCTGAGGGACCGAAGCGATTTTGCTTATGAAGCGTGTCGCTATGCCATCGAAAGTTGGCAGGAAGGAATTTCCACTCCAGAAGGTAAGAAACTCGTCGCCCTGGCACAGAAGAAGCGACGGCTGGCGAGGCGAAAACGAGCGGCAAAGAAGAAAGACATTATCTAGCGGCACGGACACCGACATTGCAACTGGATGCTGGCAGCGACACGGCCATCCGAGCTATCCGGCCTTCTCTTTCTTCGTCAGCGTTGGGATCTCAACGCCACGCCCGGAGCCGTCGAGTTTGTGGATGCGATTTGAGCGGGGCGGATTGGTGCCATCTGGTCGGCCTCTGTCACCAACCACAGGCACCAAGAGATTCGGGTGTAGACCCACCAGCGCCCCGTCGTGGTAGTGGCGTTCGTCGTCTCTCGTTGTTGAAAGAAATTCAGCATCCCGCAGTCGGTCAATCGCTCGGATCACCGTGCGCCGACTCAACCCGGTAAAATCTGCGAGGGCATTCAAGGAAAGAGAAACGGCTGCGAGGCCCCGGCTGTTCACGGTGCGATCAAGCACAAGGTTGAACACACGAACATCGGAAGCGTTCAATCCCTTCGACAGCAGGAATGCACGCCGCACGCTTGGTCGTTCAGGGAAGTCGGATCGCAATCGGACACGTTCGCCCGGAGCCAACGCTTGACCGCCGATTTCTTCTGCCGACTCCCTTGCCAAACGCTCTTTTGCGATCTTGACGTACTTTGGGTTGATGTCGCAGCCGACGAACTGCCTGTTCAACCGTTGAGCGGCCAGCAAAACTGTGCCACTGCCAGAGAACCAGTCACCGCAAACATCGCCTTCTTTGGTGAAAGTCTGAATCAACTGTTCACACAAGGAAACCGGGAACATGGCAGGGTGACGGATGCCATTTTCGATTGCGGAAATGTGCGCCGTGAAAACATCTGGTGTACGTGCATGACCGTTCTGCAAGGGCGACGGACGCTTCGTTGCGATAGGGTTTTCGCCGTTGCGAAATCTGTGCGAACCTGCGAATCCGATTCTGGTGCTGAAGCCGCCGTTAGCGTTGAGGTTGATGTACGGCTTCGGCGTTTTCGAGAACCACAGGATATGCTCCCATGTGCGCCGGGGCCGATGTGTTGACCCAAGTGGAGGCTTGTCCACGGCCAGCCAAATCATTTCTTCGCACTCGCACCATCCAGCGTCACGAATCGCAAGACGTGTCCACAGCACATAGTCGCTCACCACGCCATTACGAACATGGGAACGGATCACGATCAGCACCGAGCCATCGTCGGTCAACTTGGGCCGCAATGCCGACATCCATCGGCACATCCACTGTGGGTAGTCTTTCTCGGCCACGGAAGGATAGTGGTCTCGGCGCTGATTGGCATACGGAGGACTGGTGAGGCACAGGTTCACGCTGCGATCCGCCAGCGTCGGAATCAGTTTGAGAGCATCGCCGCAGAGAAGTTGCCCAGGACGCATAAAACATATCGTACCGTTTTTGTCGGTTGGCCCACGAACTTGGCCTCGAACACGGTCAGGCAAGCAACATACTTCGTCAGGCCGTCATCCCAGGCTCGTGCTGAACTCTGAGCGGGTAAAGAATGGCAACTCACATTGGCGCAAGATGTTAGACGAGACGTGAAAGTTAGATGTATTTCGGAAAGGTAGATGTACCTTCTTTTCTTTTAGTTAGCGTCATTTTTCGCTTGCCATCTCTGTCGAAAAGCCGCTATAGTATTCTTGTCGCTGAAATAAATCGTCACCCCGTCCGTGGCGCAATTCAACCGACAAAAAACCTCCGACAGTCTGAGCGCATCAACCGACAGCGCCGGGAGCCAACTTCCGACCGTTGCAGGGTACGTGTGCCCGGACGACGGAGAACTTTGAAGGAGGATCAGCATGTCTGATTCGCAGTTCGCAAACGTTAACGGATCGTTGCCCACGGCAGCGGAATCCACAGAGCAACCAACCAACCTGAAGCTCGAGCGCCGCCAGCACTCGTTCGATAAGGACGACAACACCCTGATCCGTTCGCAAGAGCAGCAAGCACGCCCGGCGACAGCAGAGGTCTCGCAGAATTTGACCGCATGGCCTATCACCATCGACGGCAAAGAACACGCCATCAGAATATCGAAAGCCGGGAATCCGGTCTGTGATTGTGGAACAGCCTCAAATCACCCGCATCACATTCCGGCTAAGACCCTGGAAAATGCGTTTCCACCGGACCATGAAATTTTCAAAGCGTTACCTCCATCTCGATTGGCCGAACTCGCCAAGTTGGAAGTCGAGCAGGAAGCTAATGAATTGCGGTTCCGACTAGCCGAAGCCGAGCGCCAACAAAAAGAGAGAGCCGAACGTGAGCGTCCGTGCTTGAAATTTCCTGGATTGAACAGCCATGGGAACTATAAGCATGGCAAACCGCTGCCTGCTGGACTGGTTTCGATTCCGACAGACAACTCAATCCGCCGCATCAAAAAAGCTGGCATCGAATATCGAGAGATCGTCGAACTGGTCTATACAGGCAGACGCCACGTACCCCGAGTCCGAGGATACGCAGTCCGTGAGTCCGATTGGCTGTTGGTGCAGTGCAATTTCGACCACGAAGAAATTTTGAAAGTCGTAGCAACAGAAAGCAAGGATTACGCCGTCCTTGCGCCAACTACAGCGGCGAATCAGACCGCCGCTTCTGCCGCCTGATTCAAAGAAAGGAAATGCGGATCGCTGGCCTCTGGAACGTCCAGAATCGCCAGCGCCGTAAAGATCAACCAAATCCGTGGCCTCGGGCTGCGGAGCAACCGAGCCGGGAGACGCAGCGCTTCGGCATCGTTGGAAGAAGCTGCAATTCAAATTTGAAAGGAGATGCTGTCATGAGCCGGATCAGTCCATTTGTTCGTCGTAGCCAACGACGTGAATGAGACCGAGAAAGAACACGCTTGAAGAAAGAGCCGCCGCATTGAAAGCACGGCTGACCAGCGACCTCGAAGCGGTCGCTGGAATTGATGAAAAACCGCTGACCGTCGCCCAAGCAGCAGAACGGTGGGGTCAGTCGTCAAGAGCAACCCGCCGCTATTTTATGGAAGTTATAGGCGTGCGGATCAAACCGAGTCCAGAGCGTCGAGAAAGAGGACGCAAGAAGCGCAAGTACGTTACGCTTCTGATCCCGCCATCAGTGTTGGAGCGTGAAATTCGCAAGTACACAAAAATGGCGGCGTAGTGGAAGAACCGAGCCGGATCAGTTCCATTTGTTCCGTTCTTCCTTCACCCTTTAGAGTCGGAACCCCTCCAGTTCGTCCTTGTCCCAACTCTTCTTCACCGTTTCATCCAACGGCTTCTGGCGTCCCGTAACGAAATGAGCATAGGTGTCTTGGACCGTTGATGGCTTGTCGCCAAGTAGCTCGGCTATCCGGGGAAAATCTGCACCGCCGATCAGTTGCTCATTCACGAACGTGTGCCGCCATTGGTACGGATGTCCGTGCCGGGGCTTCCCGGTGTCGTCAAGCATCTTCTTTCCGTCCTTGTCCTTCCTGTAGACCTTGGCTTCCTTGAACATGGGCCGCAACATCCGGCGCATGTTTCCCGTCGCCGTCTGGTGGTCGGACTCGTTCCCTTTCCGATTCCAAAACCAACCACCACCGGATCGAACAGGAAGAGCCTTAAGCCGCTCCACTATTACGGACGGCAGAAGAACTTTCACCCACGTTCCTGTCTTGGTCCGGTACAACTTCAGATGGGAGCCTTCGAGTCGATCAGGCCCGAGCTTCACCGCATCGACGGTCGCCAGTCCTGAGTACCGCATCACCAGATTGAAGGTGCGAAGGTACTCGTTGCTCCCACACGCTTTCAGGATTCGTTTGATCTCATCCGGCGAGAACGCCACGACTGGCACCTTGTCGTCTTCGTCAATCTTGGGTGCTTTCAAAGGAGCAGCCGGGTTCGTGGGTATCCATCCCATACGGTGAGCGTGACCAAAGAATTGCTTCAGCCGTTCGCTTTGAACGGTCAGGGCATGTCCGTTCACTTTCCACTGCTGGCGGAACTTACCAACGAGATCGGGATTGAAGTCCTTTAGGAAGACGATTCCGTTCGTGGCAGCGAACTGAACGAGCGTTGGCGAGTAGTCGCCATCGGGATTTCGCTTCGGGTTGCCTTCGAGAAACTTGTGAAAACTCTTGAGCGTCGAGTCTCTGATGCCCCTGGATTTTTCCTCCACGAAGTAGTCGCTGATTGCGGCCTCCACCGTCTTCGGCGGCTTCGCAGGCTCCATGTCGCCCGAAAGCACCATCTGATTGATGATCTTTACAGCCGTCTCCCAATCGGATGTTTCGAGCGATTTTTGCCGCCGCTTACCCCTCTCGTCGTACCACTCGATGATGTACGGACACTTCAGCTTCGACTTGGCGGGACACTCCGTCCCGGACGTGCCGTACTGAGAACAGTGCCGTAGGTGCCTCCGTTTGGGCGTGAGCATGGCCGAAGAATACCACAATGCGGAGACACTATGGAGACAGCCGCTGAAACTGTCAATTTTACCATTGATTCTAAAGGAATTAAATGGTGAGCCGGGCGGGACTCGAACCCGCGACCACCGCATTAAAAGTGCGATGCTCTACCAACTGAGCTACCGGCCCATGTACATATGATGGCAACCGCTGAACTAAAACGGCGTGCAGCCCCGTGGCATGTACAGTACATCTTAACATTGGCGGCCGCGACGCGACGGTTCTCAAGTCTCTCGCCGACTCCTATACAATGGACAGCTTGGGCAAGGTGTCAACCGAGCTTTGGAAGCAGTGCGCGGGACAGGTTGTGGATGGCGTATTCCCGCTCCAGCAGTACCTGGGCGGTAACGCCAACGCCGTGGTGTACCTGACGGAATTCGGGGGACAGAAGGCGGCCATCAAGCTGGTGCGCGCCGATCCAAAAAGCGCGGAACCCCAACTCGCGCGATGGCAGGCTGCAGCAACACTGTCTCATCCTCACTTGATCAAGCTCCTTAAATCGGGGCGCTGCCAGGTAGCCGGCGGCGCGGCGATCTACGTCGTCAATGAGTATGTGGAGGAAGATCTGTCGCAGGTTCTTCCCGAACGGCCTCTCACCACCGACGAGCTGCGCGAAATGCTGGATCCGCTGGTCAGTGCGCTGGCTTATCTTCATTCCCAGGGATGGGTGCACGGTCACCTGAAATCGTCGAACATCATGGCGATCGGCGATCAGCTAAAGATTTCGTGCGATGGCGTGAGCCGCGCCGGAGAATCGAAGACCGCGGTTCCCGCGGAAGATGTATGGGCCCTCGGCTTGACGCTGGTGGAAGCTCTTACGCAGCGGCGCGAAGCGCTGGTTCCGGCGACCATGCCGGAGCCCTTTCGCGACATTGCCCGGCGTTGTCTCGAACCGAACCCGGCCAAGCGCTGGAGTATGGCGGACATCTCGGCGCGGCTGCGCGGGGGTGGTTCCAAATGGAATTACCTGGTTCCGGCTGCCGTACTGGTGGCGGGGGCTGTGATATGGCTCGCTCTCAAGCCGCCCAGCGATTCCACGGGAACCGCCGCGCCGCCGGCCAGCCAGGTGGAGCAAAAGAAGACCTCGCCCGAGGTCACGCCGCCTGCCAAGGCGGAAATCAAGCCGGAAGCTCACGTACAACCTCCAGTGCAAACTCCGGCGCATGAAAGGGCGCGAACCAAGGCGCCTGAAAAGACGCAAGCCGAAGCGCCGCCCCCGGCGTCCGGCAGCGGTTCTCCGGCGGATGGCGTGGTTGAGCAAGTCATGCCCGACATCCCTTCGAAAGCGCGGAGCACCATTCATAACCGCGCCAAGGTGAGCGTGAAGGTGCGCGTCGATCCAATGGGCAACGTGTCGGATGCGAAGCTGGATGGTCCGTCGCCGAGCAGGTATTTTGGCGATCGCGCGCTGAAGGCCGCCCGCCTGTGGAAATTCAAGCCTGGCGATTCCGATCAGGAGTGGGTCCTGCGCTTTGAGATTTACAAGGCGGAGACCAAGGTCGTTCCAGTGCGGGTCGCTCAATAGGTGAGCCACCGGCTCACTCGCAGCGGAGGGCGACCATTGGATCCACCCGCGAAGCCCGGCGGGCGGGGAGATAGCCGGCCAGCAGGCCCGTGGCGATCAGCACGGCGGCTGCCGCGAACATCGTGAACGGGTCGTTCGCCTTCAGCCCGAAGAGCATGGACGTGATCAGGCGCGAACTTGCCCACCCCGCCGGCAGACCGAAGATGACCCCGAGCCCCAGCAACCGGAGAGCGTCCTGGATCACCAGCCACATCACCTGTCCGCGCGGGGCGCCGAGGGCCATGCGGATTCCCAGCTCGCTGGTGCGCCGCGCGACCGTGTAGGCGAGCAATCCGTACAATCCGATGCTCGCCAGAACCAGTGCAAGCACCCCGAACGCGGCGGCCAGCGTCGCCATCAATCGCTCCTGGACCAGAGCGGCTTCCACCTGCGACGTTAAGGCGCGGATCTGGATCGCGGAGCCGGGCAGCCTGGGCTGAAGCTCATGCCGCAATGCCGAGGCGACTTGTGTGAGCGAGCCCGAGGCGTGAACGATGAGCGTTGGGAACTCGGTCTGATGCTGATAAAACGGGATGTAGACGGCGGGCGGGGGCGGTTCACGCAGGCTCTGCGAGATCGTGTCCTTGACCACCCCGACGATCTGCATCCCAGCCAAATCGGGAATCGCCGCGGCCGAAACGTGCTGTCCCAAGGGATGGCCGTCGGGGAAATAGCGCTGGACGAAAGCCTCATTGACGATCGTGACTGGAGGAGCGCCTAGATCGTCGCGATCGGTGAAGTCACGGCCGGCAGCCAACGGCGTGCGTATGGTTTCGAAATAGCGCGGGGCGATGGCGTTGAAGTGGACGGTCTCGCCCGACGGTGGTTGATGGTTGACCACGACAGGCAGCGTCCACCAGCCGCCGCTGAGCGGAGTGTTGCCCGCAAGGCTCGCCGAGACGATACCGGGCAGGCGGCCGATCTGGTCCAAAATATCGAGATAGAAAGACGTCCGGGACGGATTCACCCCGTGGTGCATGTCGCCTTCCACCAGCAGGACGCCTTCGTGCCTGAATCCGGGATCGATGTGCGCCAGATTTTCAAAAGTGCCCGCAAAGAGGCCGGCTCCGATCAGCGACACGAGCGATACGGCGACCTGCGCTGCGACTAAAATCGACGCGAGGCGCGTTCGCACACCGGGAGATTTCAGTTTCGTCGCGCGGAGGGCCGGAGCGATGCCGAAGAGAATCCCGGCGCCCATCGCCAGGGCTGCAGTGAAGGCGAATACGCGCCAGTCGGGAGCCAGATCGAACGCGAGCGGGCTTCCTCGTCCGGTATCCAGAAGGTGAACCAGGAAGCGGGCCGCCGTTGCGCCCAGGGCGATCGCGACCAGCGCGCCCAAGAATGCGAGCAGCAGGCTTTCGGTCAGCAACTGGCGAATCAGTCGAGCGCGGCTGGCGCCGATGGCGAGCCGAATCGCGATTTCCTGCCGCCGAGCCTGACCACGCGCGAGCAGCAGATTCGCGACGTTCGCGCATGCGATCAGCAGCACCATCCCCACCAGCGCCATCAGGACCAGTAATGGGCGGCCCAACACGTCGCGAAGATTGCTCCAGCCGGTTGCGCCGGGAATCAGGTCGATGGTCGAAGTCAACAGCGCTTTGCGGCGCGCCGGCGGCACGCGCGGGGTCACCGCGACAGTCGCCAATTGCGGCCAGACCACGGCCAGGCGAGCCTTTGCCTGCGCAAGTGGTATGCCCGGCTGTGGACGCGCCAGAATTCGCAGCCACTCCGCACCGGCCGAAAGACGCCCCGTCATTTCCGGGAAAAGCTGAGCGTTCGCCGAAAGCGGAATGGTGATGTCGGCGATTTGGCCCACATTCGCGCCGCTGAATCCGGCAGGACTGACGCCGACGATGGTCACCGGAAAGCCTTCGACCAGCATCGGCACGTCCGATAGCAGCCGGGTCGCGGTTGTAGCTGCGTTGCCAGTATGCGTCGGTGATGACCGCGACCGGCGCCGCGCCGGGTTGATCGTCCTCACGCCTGAGCAAACGGCCGATCACGGGCTCAAGGCCGAGTGTTTCATAATACTCGCCGCTGACCCAGGCGCCCGGCGTGCGCTCGGGCGCGTCGCGCGGACCGGTGTTGAAGATCGCGCCGGCGAATCCACTCAAGCCTGTGAAAATCTGCTTTTGCTCCGCCAAGGCGCGAACGACTGGATAAGAAAAGCTGTCGACCCGTTTTCCGTTCTGAATGATCATGAGCCCGACCAGCTGTTGCGGATCGCGGACCGGCAGCCAACGGAGCATCAGGGCGTCGATCAAGCTGAAGATCGCCGTGTTCGCTCCGATTCCCAGACCGAGCGAAACTATGGCGGTGAGCGCGAACCCCGGGCTTCTTCTGATTCCCCGAAGAGCGTAGCGGACATCTTGGGCGAGCCGGTCGAGCGACGCCCATCCCCACATTTCACGCGTGACCTCTTTAATCAGAGCGATGTTGCCGAACTCGCGCCGGGCTTCATCTTCGCCGCGATCCTCGGCGGCCATGCGGAGATGGCTGCGAATCTCATCGTCCAGATCGTCGTCGCGATTGACCATGTAGACATTCTACATCCAAGCCGGGCGGAGTCAAGTCTATCCAGGATGCGGGAGGGTCGACCGTCTACCCTTCTCATGGTAGACTCTCTACCTACCATGAACAAAGACCGCCTCGATTTGGTCCAGGGCACTCTCGACATGCTGATCCTACCGGCGAACTGATGATGATGATCCTGCGGCAAGGCATGATTCCGGGTTTCCAGGACTCACCGCCGGATTATTGGGAGCGATCGTGCTGGGCCGCGTCATCTCGAGCGAGCTTTACGGCGTCGCTCCGCGCGACCCGGCAATCATGGCCGGGGTCGCCGTGGTTCTGCTTGCGGTCGCCGTGTCGGCATGCTGGTTTCCGGCGCGTCGCGCGACCAAAATCGATCCGCTCGTGGCTCTTCGTTTCGAATAGCTACTCGCTCCTAAGGGTCGACGCGGGATCCACTGCCGCTGCGCGGCGTGAAGGAACATAGGCGGCCGCCAGCGCTCCGATCAAAGCGCACCCGATGCCTCCCGCGTATGCCGTCGCATCGAAGACGTTGATTCCTTCGACCAGGGAAGCGCACAGCCACGAAACACCAGTAGCGAGAACGCCGCCGATGGCGACTCCGATCGCGGCCATTTTCATCGATTGCGATAACACGATCCGAATCACCGCAGCCTTCGACGCACCCAGCGCCATGCGGATGCCGATCTCTTTGGTGCGCTGCGAAACCAGGTAGGAAAGCACTCCGTAAATCCCCGACAGCGTCAGCAGCAGCGCCAGACTTCCGAGGAATCCTGAAATCCAGAAGGTCGCTCGGAATGGAAAAAGCTGTAGAGCAAGAAGCTGATCCATCGGCGTCAGCAGACGAACGCCGCCAGGGATCAGGCTGGTCAGAAGCGTGTCCATCGACCGTTTCGCGACGTCCGGATCGGCCTTCACCCGAACCAGCAGCGACGCGTTCTGCGCGCCGCGAGGCCCGGTCGGAAAGTAAAGATACGCGGAATCGAGCCCGTCCGTCACCATGCCGCTGATCACATCGCCCGCGATGCCAATCACGCGCGCCGCGTGAAAGGCGGGCAGCTTCTTGCCGGCGTCGATCCGCGCGTCGGGTTCGATGAAGACGGATTGCCCCAGTGCATTTTGATTCGGCCAAAAGCGACGCGCCGTAGCTTCGCTGACGATCACCACCGCGGCTTCGGAATCCGCTTCGTCCGCGGTGAAATTCCGGCCCCGAACCACGGGAATCCGGAACACGCCGAAATATTCGGGCGAGACGAAGTTGTAACTGACCCGGGTACGCGAGCCTGCATTCGGAGAAATTGGAACTTGAGCGGGCATTCCACTAAGCGGCGGGCGATATGCGGTCGCCACCGAATCGACCCAAGGTTCCAGCGCCAGGCGATCGGTTACGCGCGCTGGCGACACCTGTTGCAGTTCGACATCCAGCACGCCGCGCGTCGCCAGGCGCACATCGCGTTCTTCCAGTTGGTGCCCGCCGCGCAGCAGGATTCCGGAAACGATCAGCAGCAAAACGCACACCGTCACCTGGCTGCTGACCAAACCGTTGCGAAGCCGCGATGGCCGGAAGCCGGGGCTAAAATCGCCGCGCGTGGCAGACGTCAGTTCGGGTCGCGTCGCCTGAAGCGCGGGTACCAAGCCGAAAATCAGCGTGGATGCGGCCGCGGCGGCGAGGATAAAGAAAAATACGCGATGATCCGGCGCGATCGTGTCGAATCTTCCCAAGCCTCGTAACGCCGCCGGCATCGAGGCGAAGAGAGCCTCTGTGCCGAAACGGATCGTCAAGCGTGAAATGGCATATCCCACCGCGCCGGCCGGCAGCGCGAGCAGCAGACTTTCGGTCATCAACTGCCGGATCAGCCCAAGCCGGCTTGCGCCGAGCGACAAGCGCACTCCGATTTCCCGCTGGCGAGCCATTCCGCGCGCCAGCATCATATTCGCGACATTGGCGCACGCGATCGCCAGCACCAGCCCGAACGCCATCAGAATAGGAGCGAATCCCGCCATCATCGCCGGAGTGATCGGGAGCGTGGTCGCAGCGGATTCGAGATAAATGCGGGCGGCCTGTTCACCCTCCGGCCGATCCGCCGTCGATTGCCGGGCCCACACCAGCAGCGCGGCGCGAGCTTGCCTCGCCGTAAGGCCCGGCTTTACGCGTCCGATGATCCTGATCCAGCGCGGCGGTTGCGCCGAGGTCGTTATGGGAACCCAAAAATACGGAGCGGCCTGCGTCGTGCCGTTGAACTCCGGCCGCGTGACTCCTATGACGGTGTACGAATTCCCCAGCAAAGCGATTCTCTTGCCCAGGATCCGCGGATCGGAGCCGAAGCGACTCTCCCACGCGTTGTGGCTCAGCACGATCACCGCGTGGCCCGAATCATCGACAGTAAAAGGCCTTCCCAGGGCCGCGTCGACTCGCAACAGAGTGAAATAGTTCGCAGTCACGCGCTGCCCGAGCATGGATTGCCCGTCCACGGTCGCGAACACGATTTTATATCCGAAGGCATCGGCGAAAGCGGGATTCCTGGCGCGAAATTCGTCGAACTCGGCAAGCGTAAAGCGATGCTCTCCCCCGCTTTTCGTGCTCCATTGAAATTCGTACAGACTGAACGGGTCGTGAACCGCCAGCGGCCGCAGCACAAACGCGTTGAACACCGTGAACATCGTGGTATTCAACCCCAGCGCCAGGCCGATGGTGCCGATCACGATGAGACCGAATCCACGCGCCCGAACCAGTCCGCGTAACGCGTAACGAATATCCTGCAACACGAATGAACCTCCTAATCGAGACGCCTCTGAGGCTGAATCATTACATCGGCCCTCACGAATTCATTCGTGAGAAAGTCTTCGTAAAAGCCTCGCCCGTGCCGGAACTCGCGTACAGAAACTTCGCGCCTCCAACTGCAACCTCATCGGAATCTCCGGCGAGTCCCTCCATCGCCTCGTCGATGAACTGAGGCAGCGGCATCGGCGCCGGCCCCTCGGGTCTGCGCCGGCCGTGGTCCAGGTTCGTGTCGACGTACGGCGGGACCAGTTCGACCACTTTAACTGCCGGCCGGCCTCAGTTGATGCCGCAGCGAAACGGTGAAGGAATGGACCGCGGCCTTGGTCGCGCAATACACCGGAACCCGCGCCAGAGGCACGTACGCAAGTCCGGAAGAAATATTGATCAACGTCGCATCCGGCCGGGTTGGTCAAATGCGGAATGAACTGCCGAACACACCCGGATCGACCCCAGCAGATTGGTCTCGATCTCCTCGACCACGTTGGCGTCGCTGGCACCTGGGCGAGGCGAAATCGTGCGCTCTTTGCAGACCCGCGTTGTTGACCACGCAGTTCAAGCCGGGAAACTGTGAGATTACGTGCCGCGCGGCAGTCCGTATGCTTTCTGCATCGCCGTGTCGATCGGGAACGTAACTCATTCCCGGATTCGCGGCGCAGGCGTTTTTCAGCGCCTGCTCGCGCCGTCCGCCGATGATCACCCGATTGCCGAGCCGATGAAATGCCTCCGCCAGACCGCGGCCGATGCCCGATCCGCCGCCGGTGATGAAAATGGTATTCGAATGTGTGCGCATGATGTTTGCATTTTATAGGAGCCTGTTGAAAAAGGGGACAGACCACTTCGTCCCTGCCCGCAAAACGTGGATTCCCGATATAGGCGTCGCGGACATAGCGGTCTGTCCCCTTTTTTAACCAGTTTCTAGAGTATATTGTTTGTCAGGGAGTGATAATGAACAAACTATTTGCGGTTGCCGCGCTCGCGGCGCTCGGGTGTATGGCGGCCATCGCCGGCGAAAAGTCCGGTGAAATCACCGGCTATCTTTCCGACGAAAAATGCGCGGTCAGCGGCGCCAAAGCCAAGACCACGGCGGAGTGGATTAACTCGGCTGCCTTCGAAGCCTGCGTGCAGAAGTGCGTCAAAGCCGGCTCGCCCGTGGTGTTCGTGACGGAAGACAACAAGATTCTGAAGATCGATCCGGCGTCCAAGGACAAAGTCACGCCGCTCTTGGGCCACAAGGTCATCGTCAACGGCAAGATCGACGGTGGCACCTTGAAGATCGATACGATCGCATCTGTGAAGATGTAATCGGCCCAATAACTGGTCGCGTCCGAATTTGGCCGGACGCGCGCGCGTTCCTGCCTGTCCGGAGCCAATCCTTCGACTGTGAATGGCGCGGCGAGCCTACTGATAACGCAGCGCGACCATCGGGTCGATGCGAACCGCCCGCCGCGCCGGCAAATAGCTCGCCAGGAAAGCGACCATCCCAAGCAGGATCGCGACCGATCCGAACACCAGCGCGTCAGTCGGCTTCACGTCGTACAGCAGCGTGACCATCAGCCGGGTCAGCCCATAAGCTGCCGCTAAACCGAGTACAATCCCGGCCACAGCCAGCCGCAGAGCCTGCCAGACCACCATGTTGCGAAGCGCCGGGCCATCCGCGCCCAGCGCCAGTCGAATCCCGAATTCAATGGTGCGCTGCTGCACCGAATACGCCATCAGCCCATACAGTCCGATCGACGCGAGCAGAATCGCGACCAACGCAAACACTCCCAATACCAACGTGTTGAACTGCTCGCGCGCGGTGGATTGCACGACAACTTGGTCCATGGTGCGGACATGCGCGGCCGCCATATCCGCCAGATCCTGAAACACGCGTTGGATCGGCGTCGACAGTGAAAACGGCTGAACGGTGGTCCGGACCACCCAGTCGAGCGGCAGGAAGCGGTTATTCAGCGCCATGATCGTGTCGCGAACCTGCGGCAGTGGAATGAACATCTCCGGCTGCGGGTCGCGGTTCAAGCCGCCATCGCGAGCGTCGGCCACCACGCCGACGATTTCGCGCGCAGGCTCGCCGAAAACGGGATCGTTACGGCCGGAGATGCTCAGCCTCTGCCCGACCGGATTCTCGTCCTTCCAGTATTGGCGTGCGAAGGCTTGGTTGATAACAATCACGCCGGGCGCGCCGGCATTATCGCGTTCCGTAAACGCGCGGCCCCGAAGCACAGGCACCTTGAATACGTCAAAAAAACGATACGTAACGTAGGCCCAGCCGGCGCCGCCATGAAATCGCGCATTCTGAAGAGGGCGCCCTTCAATGATGAACGGCAACCCGAGCCCGCCCTCCAGCGGCAGATAGCAACTGGCCGCGGCGCTCTCGACTCCCGGCAGAGCCTCGACGCGATCTTCCGCCTGACGCACCAGGTCCGCAATCGCCGCAGTGTGGTTGTAACGGTCGCCGGTGAGCGATAGCTCCATGGTCAAAACGTTATGCGGATCGAACCCTGGCGACACATGGTGCAGCGCCGAAAACGTGCGGATCAGGAGCCCGGCTCCCACCAGCAGCACAATGGCCAGGCCCATCTCGACAATCACCAGCACGCTGCGCGACTTGTTCTGCCGCAGGCCGGCGCCCGAGCGCGCTCCCGTCTCTTTCAGAGTGATGTTGAGATCGGCGCGCGACGCGTGCAGCGCCGGAACCAACCCGAACAGGATTCCCGTCAGGATTGATAACGCCAGCGCGAACCCGAACACGGTCCAATCGAGGGTCACCGCCGAGCCAGCTACCCCGATGCGGGGAATATTACCCGGATTCACGGCCAGCAATGCTCGAACGCCCACCAACCCAAGGATCAGGCCGAGTACGCCGCCGGCCGACGACAGCACGACGCTTTCTGTAAGAAGCTGCCGGATAATTCGTCCGCGACCTGCGCCGATGGCGGCTCGGATCGCGATTTCGGGGGCCCGCACCGAGGCGCGAGCCAGTTGAAGATTGGCGACGTTGGCGCAGGCGATCAAGAGCACAAATCCGACCGCCCCCAATAAGATCAGCAGCGCCGTGCGTGCGTTGCCGACGATCAGCTCCTGCATGGGCTCGACTCCAAAACTGTTCTTCGGACCCATAGCGGCCGGAAATTTGCGCCGGAACTCTTCTGCTGCGAGATTCAGCGCGGCATTGGCCGCCTTGACGCCGGTACCGGGCTTCAGCCTCGCGGCTACGCGAAAATATACGACCTGTTGCGTGCTATTCGGATCGGCCTGGAACGGAAGATACAAATCGGCAGGTGGATCAAAGGCAAAGCGCGAGTTTAGTACGCCGATGATCGTATAGGCGTCCGTGCCGAGGTTTAAAGCTTTGCCGACAATGGACGGATCGGACCCGAATCGCTGGCGCCACAAACCGTTCGAGATGACGACGACGTTTCCGCCGCGCGGGCGATCCTCGTCGGGAGTAAACGAGCGGCCCAGCTGCGTCGATGCGCCGAACAGGTCGAAAAACTCATGCGAAACGTGAATGCCTTTCACCTGTTCCGGCCGCTCGCCTCCCGTGATGTTGATCCCCGGACCGCCGGTATCGAAAGCCGCGACATCTTGGAGAACCAGACCCTGCGCCCGCCATGTGTTGTACCGCGGCACAGACGCGCCCGGAAAGTTTCCCTGTGGCCCCGTGTTTACCAACACAACGATCCGGTCCGGCTGAGGGAAGGGAAGCGGCTTCAGCAACACCGTGTTCACCACGGAAAAAATCGCCGTGTTTGCGCCAATTCCCAGGGCCAGCGCGACCACCGCCGTCAGCGTGAAGCCCGGACTGCGAAGCAGCATCCGCAACGCATGCTTAAGGTCGTGAACCAGGGTTTCCATGTCAATCTTAGACGCCGGTCGGGGAAAAAAGGTCCTATGCTTTCGCAGGACGGCGAACCGCGCGTTCCAGATCCGGCAGGAACGCGGTCAGCAGCCCGATCGCCGGCAGAAACGAGCAGACCCGGTACACGAATTCGATGCTGGTCGAATCGGCCAATTTTCCCAGCAGCGCCGCTCCGATGCCTCCCATCCCAAACGCCAGGCCGAAGAAAAGACCGGAGATGGTCCCGATTTTTCCAGGAACCAGTTCCTGCGCGTACACGATGATCGCGGGGAACGCCGAGGCCAGGAACAGGCCGATCACCACCGTCAGGCACCCGGTCCAGAACAGGTTCGCGTAGGGCAACATCAGCGTGAATGGAAGCGGCCCCAGGATCGACCACCAGATCACCCGTTTGCGCCCCATCCGGTCGCCCACCGGTCCGCCGATGATGGTGCCCGCCGCGACCGCGCCCAAAAAGATAAACAGGTGAAGCTGCGCGCCCCGCACCGGCAGATGAAACCGGCTGATCAGGTAAAACGTGTAGTAACTGGTCAAACTCGCCAGATAGAAGAATTTCGAAAAGATCAGCGCGATCAGGACCGCCACGGTCATCACGATTCTCTTCGACGTCAGACCCGCACCCGCATTCGCGCCGTGTGCCCGCGGTTTCGCGAGGATCGACCGATTGGCCTTGTACCACGCCCCGATTCGCATCAACAGCGCCATCGCCATCAGAGCGCCGATCGAAAACCAGGCGATGCTCTTTTGTCCCATCGGCAGCACAATGAAAGCCGCCAGCAACGGTCCCACCGCCGTGCCCGCGTTTCCGCCCACCTGAAACAACGATTGCGCCAGCCCATGCTGCCCACCCGAGGCCATCCTCGCTACGCGAGACGATTCTGGATGGAACACCGCCGACCCCATTCCCACCAGCGCGACCGAGAGCAGGACCGTCGCGAAGCCAGGCGCGTGAGAAATCAGGATCAGGCCGGTCAGCGTGAATCCCATACCGATCGCCAGCGAATACGGCAGCGGACGGCGATCCGTATACAGCCCCACCACCGGCTGAAGCAGCGACGCCGTGAGTTGCGAAGCCAGCGTGATCAATCCGATTTGTCCGAAATCCAGATGATAGGAAGCCTTCAGAATCGGATACACCGCCGGAATCACCGATTGCAGCATGTCGTTCAGTAAGTGGCAGACGCTTAATGCCGCCAGGACTCTGAATGCGACACGCTCCTGCGTGTGGGTGGGATGAAAAGTGGCGCTAGACAATCTCTCTTCAGTCTACCTTGGCCGATCACTTCAGATACTGCTCGAACCACTTCGCCGTGCGCTCCATGACGTCGCGCTTATGCTCCGATTCATGGAACATGTGGCCTTCGCCCGGATAAACCACCAGTTGCGTCGGCACTCCCAAAGTCGTCAGCGCGTGCCAGAATTCGTAGGATTGCGGCGATGGACATTCCCCGTCGCGCTCGCCAACCACCACCAGCGTCGGCGTCTTCACATTCTTGATGAATGTGATCGGCGAGCTCTTCGCGTATACCGCCGGGTCGTCATACACCGACGCGCCGAAGTATGGGATCATCCACTGGTCAATCGAGTTCTCTCCGTAATAGCTCTGCCAGTTCGCGAGCCCGGCGCCGGCGACCGCAGCCTTGAAGCGATTGGTCTGCGTGACGGTCCACATGGTCATGTACCCGCCGTAGCTCCACCCGGAGATTCCCACGCGATTCGGATCGACGGGCGCAGCCTTAAGCGCGGCGTCCAGTCCCGCCAGAATGTCGCGCAGATCGCCGTATCCGAAGTCCTTCACGTTGGCGCGCGTGAACGCCTCGCCCTGGCCGTAGCTGCCGCGCGGATTGGGAAAGAACACAAAGTATCCGAGCGCGGAAAGAATACTCAGATCGAAATTCGCGCCGGGCCAATGCGGCGCGTTGAGGTGGGCGGGCCCGCCGTGCACCGACACCACCATCGGATAGCGTTTCGACGCGTCGAAATCGCGCGGATACAGCAGCCAGCCCTGCACCGAGAATCCTTCGCTCGACCACTCGACGCCTTTCGTCTGTCCCCATTGCGGATGATGGCCGTCATTCAGGTGCGTGACCTGCTTCCATTCGCCGATCGGCCCGGCCCACACCTCCGGCGGATGCTGCCAGTCGCCGCGAATCGCACCAGCCGTCTTGCCGTCGCGCGCCAGCGAGAAATTCGCGAAGTTCCCACCCGCATGAATATTCTCATCGCCCTGCCAGACCCGTTCGGTTTGCCCGCTTTTCATGTCAATGGTGGAAATCGCACTGGACCCGCCCACGAATTCCGTAATCAACATCTTCTGCGGCGAGATCCACGTGACGGAACTTGGCGACGACTTACGCCCCGGAGTTCGATTGACCGCCGCGCCGCCACGCTCCGGAATCGTAAACACTTCTCCGCCCGTGAATCCTTCGTCACTCATCAAGCCCTGAATGAAACCAATCGTGGACCCGTCCGGCGACCAGCGGGGCATCGCGATCTGCGTTTCAGGACGAAAGATCTCGGTCATCTTCCCCGCGTCCGTGGTCATCGTGTAAAGCTTCGCGACCCACCAGTTGTTGTCCGCCGGACCGGGCGCTGCGCTCGCAGCGAAGCTGTGGCCATCCGGCGACCAATCGAATTCGTAAATATTCAAATCCGCGGGTGAAACCTGTTTTGCCGAGCCTGAGCCCGCGTCGACGATCGTCAGCCGCTGGTTGTGAATCTCGCCGCCAATCACCCCGGTCTCAATCGGCTCGGCTTCCAGTGGACCGCCGCCGCTCGGCGCGTTTTCGGCGAACAGAATCGCGATCCGGGTTCCATCGGGCGACCATTCCGGATCGGTCATGTACCCGATCAGGTTCGTGAGTTTTTTGGCTCGTCCGCCCGCCGCCGGCGCGACATAAAGCTCGTTCTGATGCTTCTTTTCGTGATCGGACAGAAACGCCAGGCGCGCGCTGTCCGGCGACCATGCGATGTTTCGCCCCAGGCTAACGCGGCTGGGCGCGGCCGTAGATCCGATTTCTCTTGCGAAGATCGCCGCGTTGCCGGTGTCCTTGCCGTTTTCGATCAGTTCCTCCACCCACGCGATGCGCTTCCCGTCGGGTGAGATCGCGACCTCCTGAAAACTGTGCGTGGCGCTGAGGTCGTTAAGAATCGCGCCGATGCGCTCGTCGGATTTCGGCTGTGCGAGAACGGCGGCACAAGTCAGAATGCAAATCGGTAAATAGTTTTTCACGGGGTTCGATTTCAGAATACTCTTTTACGTGCCCAGTAACGGTATAGTGTGCAGCAGGGGGGCCATGGGATTGGCCGCTTCCTGCGGTCACGGTTCGCCTGAAGCGCCACAGATCACTGCGCCGAGCCGCGCCCAAAGGAAGCGGTCGATGCTAAGTTTTCAAGCAGCGCCGTGGACCTTCCGTCGCCCCTAGCGGAGCCGCTCGCGGAACCTTCGGACTTTGGCGCGATTCCCGCAGTCCCGCATAACGCACCATTGCCGCGAGTGATTGCGGCTGGTGTCGAGAAACAGCCATCCGCATTCATCGCCCGCGCACCGGCGAATTTTGTGCCGATCTTCCGAGGTAAGCAGCTCAGCGGCGGATCGCGCCACCTCCCACAACATCCGCTCAGGCGCGCGCGGTTGATCCCAAGTCCAGACTAACCTTTTACTCAGTCGTTCATGCGAGCGCGCAATCGACAACTCACGCTGCAGGATCTGCATGTCGGTGCCCCCCGGCTTTCGACTGTTGAAAATCCGGTACAAAGCTTCGCGCAGCGCCAGCGCTCGCTTGAAGACAGTCGCGCCGGATCCCGCCCCACGCGGCGCGGGAAGGCCCGCAAGCCCGCTCCACTTGGCCAGATCGGCGTAAGAAACCAGCTTGTCGCGAAGCGGCTCATTTCCCAATCGGGCGCCGACCGTATTGACAAAATCGAGGCACAAGCGTCCCCCGACGAACTTCATCCCTGGAGATGTAACCGGTTTCATCGACTTGACAGGTTACGGCAGCAGCTGATAGCGTAACCACTATGAAAAGGTTAGCAGGTTACGCAATCGTTTTGGCGGCAGCGGTTCTTGCTCAGGGTCAAACCCCCGCTCCCTCTGCCGCGGACCGTCTGGGCCGCACCTTCACCTATGTCAATCAAAAAATCCTGGACATGGCGAAGGAGTTTCCGGAGTCGAAGTACGGTTTCCGCCTCAAGCCGGAGATGCGCTCCTTCGGCGAAGTGATCGTCCACATCGCGTCCGGGAACGTCTACGCAACCAAAGCCGGACGAGGCGAGAAGGTCAAGTGGGACGAGCTGGACCCGAAGAACTACAAGACTAAAGCCGACATCGTCGCTCTGCTGGAGCAGTCCATCCAGAGTTCCGAAGCCACGTTGAAGCAGAATCCCGAGGGATGGCAGAAATCGCTCGACCCATTTCTCTCGGTGATCGAACATTCCGCCGAACACTACGGCCTTCTGGTCGCCTACTATCGCGCTAATGGAATGGTTCCGCCGGAATCTCGACCCAAGAAATAGAACCTGTGGGATAATCTGCGACATGCGCACTGCCGCTGTGGTCGCTTGGTTTCTCACCTCCGCGTTTGCCGCGGACTGGCCGCTGTGGCGCGGTCCGGATGCGGCCTCGCCGGTCGCCGCGGACGGAAAAATCTTTCTGACCAGCGAAGATAGAGATACGTTTGGGATCAAAGCCGGACGGGAGCGCCTGGTGCTAGGGACGAACACTCTCGGCGAGCCGGTCACCGCGTCCATGGCCCTGGTAGGCGACAGCGTTTACCTGCGCGGCGACAAACGCCTGTATAAGATCGCGCAAGCCCACTCAGAGAAATAATTCTGTCATGTTCGGCCGCTATACTTGCCTTCAAATGAAAACGCTTGCGTGCCTTGCCTTCGCCGCACTCACCGTATCGGGCCAACAGCTTGATTTTCTGAATCACAGCCGGCCCGTGCTCGACGCGCACAACTGTTATCCCTATGAAGGCCAATGGGCCGACCGTATCGATCGCGCGTTAAAAACCGGCTTCCCGGTCGCGATCGAGCAGGATATCGCCTGGGCCAGGGGCATGCCCGTCGTCACCCACACGGCCAAGACCAAAGGCGATGAGCCCTCGCTTCGGGAACACTTTTTCGAACATGTGCGGCCCATCGTTGAAAAGGCGCTGAAGGACAATGACCGTGCCAGCTGGCCGATCATCATTCTTCACTTTGATTTCAAATCGCTGGAACCCCAAGTGCTGCGCGGCGTCTGGGAAATTCTCGGTGAATATGAATCCTGGATCACCACCGCTCGTCAGACTTCCGATCCGCATCAGCTTGCGAAGTTCGATCCCAAACCGATTCTGGTGCTCACCGAAGATGCCGACGAACAGGAACAAGTCTTCTTCCGCGGCGTGCCGCCCGGCGCAAAGCTCCGCGTGTTCGGCTCCGCGCACACCGCGTCGATGGAAGGAAAATCGCGAGAGGAGCGGGTGCATCTGCTCGCCACCATGCCCGCCGATCAACTGCTGCTCGACCCTCCCACCAACTACCGCCGCTGGTGGAACAATTCGTGGTTCGAAGTGGAAGAAGGCGGCCAGACCAAGGCCGGCGACTGGACCGCGGCCGGCGACCAGCGCCTGCGCGCGCTAGTCAAGCGAGCCCACGACCTGGGCTACTGGATCCGCTTCTACACGCTCGACGGTTTCACCGCGGAGGAAAATCGCGGCTGGGATAAAGGCTACAATTTCGGATCGCGCGGCAAAAGCTGAGGCCCGATGGCGTGCCGCCTACAACGCCGGAGTCGACCTGATCGCGACCGATCAGTATGAGGATCTGGCCGCCTTTCTACTTGACGCGCGTAAGCACGTACTGGCGGATCACCCACATCACGCCCGCTAGCGCCGCCAGCATCAGCGTGCTCCACGGCGCGAACGGACATAGCGAATTGTAGCCGATGTCGTTGACTTTCGCGCCCATCGGCAGCAGCGTGGCAAGCGCCGCCCCGCCCGCCAGGATCGCCAGCACCAATAGAGCCGCACCAACGTTTTGTTTAGACATGGAAGCCGTGAATGGTTAGCTTAACTCAACTGGTGGCGGTAAAATGAGGCCGTGAATGAAAACTTGCCGTTGATTCTGGCCGCGGCAGCTGTCTGCCTCGCGATCGCGCAGGCGATTCATCCGTTCGGTCGCCGCATTCCGCCGGCTGTGCTGATCGTGATCGCTCTGCTCCTCGGATTACGTTGGGCCATGCGGCGCCAAACGCGGGTTTGGCGGGACAAGTTGAAAGAAGTCCCGCGCCATCCCCTCGGAATTTCAGACGACCCGGAGTAAGAAGCCGCCATCCACCGCACTGCTCCACCTCGAGCCGCGACCACAGGGAGCGGTGGGTGGTCACGTTTCACAAAACTCTAAAGCGTGTGGTCGACCCGATCGTATTCCTTCGCCGCATCGATGAACTTCTGCCGCGCCGGATCTTCCGCTTCTCCGCACTTCTTTAAATCCCCGAGCACTTGCAATTTCCCGAGCAGGTCCAGCTTCCCATTCGCTGCTTTCACCTTCGCCACCACGTCGCCCAGTTCCGCGATCACCGTGTTCTCCGATTCGAGATACCCAAGAAACGAGCGTTGCAGCCCGACGCAATCGGGCGATCTGGTCGGCGGCGTCAAGCTTCGCGCGGACGCTTTAGCGCTGGCCACGGCCTTGGTGAAGCTCGCATAGCCTCGCTCTAGCGCCGGCAGGTCACCCGGTTTTCCGTCCTGAAACGGCTTCAATTGTTTCATGAATTCCTTTTGCCCGTTGGCGACCTGCCCGTCCGCGGCGACAATCGCATTGGCGAATCGCTCGCGCTCTTCCCGGCCCGCCGCCTGAAGGCAAGCCACGCTCGCCAGAACGCAAATGAGTGATTTTGTTTGCATGTTCTTTCTCCCCATCTTGTATCGGCGGAGATGTGCGCCGGACATTAGTGGCGGCTATCCTATTAGTCATGTTCATCGCCACCGGACTAGTTCTGCTGCTTCCGGCGTACTACGGCGCACCGGCTGAATTCGAGGTCGCTTCGGTAAAGGTGAGCAAATCAGGCAATGGTGTAAGAGGTGGCTGCCACGGGATCGTTTCGAAGTACAGCCCCAATGAGTTAGCCAGCGCTCCGCCACTCGGCCGATGCGTGATCACCGCGGGCCGGCTGAGCCACCTGATCGGCCTTGCCTTCGACCTGCACTCGATGCAGTTAGTCAAAGGCGCGCCGGTCTGGGTAATCCAAGGGTTCGACCGATTCAATATCGAAGCCAAAGCCGAAGATCCCGCGACCGCCACCGAAGCGCAGCTCCTCGAGATGCTTCAGGCTCTTCTCATCAACCGGTTCAATTTGAAATTTCACCGCGAGCCCGCGGAAAAGCCGGGTTTCGCCCTCGTCGTCGCCAAGAAAGGACCCAATCTCCGGGAATCGAAAGCCGAGGACGCGGTCACAACTTTCGGCGGCGCGAATAAGCTCAAGCCAATGCCAGGCGCGCCTATTTCTCTCACGGCTCGCAAGTATTCGATGGCCATGCTGGCGAGCCTGCTTACGAACGTGAGTCCGGATCCGGTGATCGACAAGACCGGACTAACAGGCGTCTATGACTTCACTCTCGAGTGGGACGAATCCGCCGGCCCGTCACTCTTCTCCGCGATCACCGAGCAGCTCGGTCTTCGCCTGGAACCGCAGAAGGTTCCCGTGTCGCTTTTCGTGATCGAGTCCGCGCAGAGGCCCACGGAAAATTAGAGCTTTCGTCCGAAAATCGCGTAGTCCAGTCCGCCGAAGAACGCCTCGCGAAAGGAAGACGGCAACTCTGCCAGCGACGGCATAGTCTCCACCGCCGGCGATAGCCGCTCCACTTCGATATTCACGAATCCCGCCTCTTCCATATAGAACCGCAGCAGCGCCGGCGGCACCGGACGCGTATGCGTCGGATCGAGATAAAAATGCGTCGCGAAAATCGCGAGACATTCCGGATTCGGAGTCTCGATCGCCACCAGCGCTCCGCGATTCATTTTCTTGGCAAGCAAATTCACCAGATCGGGCAGCCGTTCCGGCGGCAGATGCTCCACCACCTGCGAACAGTACACGCCGCCCAGCGAAGCGTCGGGCAAGCTGTCCAGATACTCGAACAGCTCCGCGCGCTCGGCCTCCAGCCCCTTGGACCGGCAAACGGCCACAGACTCGGCGCTCTGATCGATCCCTCGCGCCGCGATTCCCGCCTCGCGCGCAACCTCCAGAAACTCCCCGCGCCCGCACCCGACGTCGAGAATCCCGCCGGCGCCTTCAAATCGAGCCATGTACATCTTCTGATGCTCGCGAATCCGCTCTTCGGACCCGCGGAAATAATCGGCAAATCCAAACCAGTCGATATCCACATGCGGCCGCGGCGAGCCTTCCACACCCCCTGGCGCCGGCACAGCCGCCGATTTCTGCCGGATCAGCTTCAGCTCGTGATGGATCAACTTCTCATACTCTCCGCGGATGTTTTCCAGATCGCGCCACAACCGTTTCTGCACGTCCAGCGTATTCCGATCCAGCGCGTCGGTAAACGACGTATGCTGCTGCCGCGCCAGCTCGCGAAAACTCTGCTCCAGCAGCGTCACGCGATGTTGAAACGCCCCTTGCAGCTCTGAAATGGTCCGCAGCATGTGGATCTCGCTCGCGTCGCGCCGATCTTCAAATCCCACCCGCCACTGCGCCCAGTGATTGCGAATGTCCTTCAACTCCTTCGCTTCGCGGTCCAGGGCGGACATATCCTCGCGCAGCTGCTGGTCCATTCCCTGCATGTCCGCGCGCAGCGCATCGTGCATGCTCCGCGTCTCCTCGCGCAGCGCATCGTACATGCTCCGCATCTCCTCGCGCAGGGCATCGTACATGCTCCGCGTCTCCTCGCGCAGCGCCTGGTGATGCGCCGCCAGCGCCGCCAGCGCGCGTCCATTGTCGGCCAGCGCTTCGATGGACGCGTGCACGCAAGCCATCGCGGCGCGATTGAACTCCACCTGCTCCCGCACATGCCAGTCGAGCGCCCGTGCAATGGTCTTCTTGAAAAATTGTGCGATCGAGTTCTTCAGCCCCGGCGGCCGCGGATTCACCGTCCCAATCGCCGCGACCTTCGCTTCCGCCGCATCGCGTGCGTGCACCAGCGGCAGCAGATCCGGCGCCAGCACTCCATTCAGGCCCAGCGAGCCTTCCGGATACCGCGCGCGCACGCGATCGCGTACCTCTTGAATCGCGGCAGTCAGCTCTTCATCGCGCACGTTTGCGGCTCCAATGGGCTGTGATTTTCGAGTGGATGCCCCCGCGCGGCGCGAAATCCCCGATCACCGTGGCGGAAATCGGCCGCGCCGCTCTCACCACGTCCGCCAGCATGCGATTCACGGCATTTTCCTGAAAAATCCCCAGGTTTCGGTACGCCAGCGTATATAGTTTCAGCGATTTCAATTCCAGGCAAAATTTGTCGGGTACGTACGTCAGCGTCATGGTTCCATGATCCGGCAGCCCCGTTTTGGGGCACACCGAAGTAAATTCCGGCATGACGATCTCGATCTGGTAGCCGGTCCGGTATTGATTCGGCCAGGTCTCCATCTCCGGCAGCGTTGCGTCCACCCCCGCCGCGGCATGCCGATCCGAATATTGCCGCTTCATGATTTCTTTTCCAGCTCGCGTGAAAGTAATTCCAGGAACAAGCCAACATCCGTCACCACCCCCACCGCTTGCCCCGTTCCGCGATCGCTAACCTTAGTTGCCACCGCCGGGTTAATGTCCACACACACGATTTTCACCCAACTGGGCAGCATGTTTCCGGTCGCGATCGAATGCAGCATGGAGCCCAGGCATAGCACCAGTCCCGCTCCCTTCAACTGCTCCGCGTAGGCGTCTTGCGCCAGATTCATGTCGGTGATGGTATCGGGCAGCGGCCCATCGTCGCGCAGGCTGCCCGCCAGCACGAACGGCACCCCGCCTTTGACGCATTCATACATGACGCCTTTCTGCAAGCGCCCGCTTTCCACCGCTTTAGCGATTCCGCCCGCGTGATAAATCGCATTGATCGCCCGCATGTGATTGCGATGCCCATGCTCTTCCTGCCGTCCGTCGCTCTGCCGGACCCCGAGTGACGTGCCCAGCAGTGACGCTTCGATATCGTGCACGCCCAGCGCGTTTCCGGCCAGCAGCGCCTGCACCCATCCGCCGCGAATCAGCTCGGAAAGCGGCCGCGCCCCGCCGGTGTGGACCACCACCGGTCCCGCCACCACCACGATCCTTTGCCCGGCCGCGCGTGCCTGCTCCATCAGCGCGGCCGTTTGACGAACCGCGGTTTCCACCTGCCGCTCCGAGGAAATCCCGTTGCTCATGAACGCGAACGCCAGCCGGTCCCGCTCCTTCGATTCGGGAACCACGCGGATGCCGCGCATCCCCACCACTACGCGATCGCCCGCGCGCAGATCGCGTAAACGCCGGCACATCGCCCCTCCGTCGCTCACCACGATCATCGCGTCCATGCGCTGATTCCCCACTTCCATCCATTTGCCTTCATACCGGATCAGCGTGCGGTGATTCGTGGTCGAATAAAAATCTTCAGGCGCGCAGCAATCGCGTTCCACGGTGGCGAGCTGTGCGTCGCCCGTATCCACCGGCGAGCAACCCAAGCCGAGCAGATGCGTCAGCAATTGCTGCATATCCGACGGTTGCGGCGTTTCCACTTTCAGGCGAAGGTAGGAAGGCTCGGCATTGGTTCGGCCGATGCGGAACTGTTCCACTTCGAACCGGCCCTGGTGTTCCACCACCGTATCGAAGATCTGCTCCATAAGGTGCGAATCGATCAGATGGCCTTCGGCTTCCACCACTTCCTGTTGCATGAGGTAAGTTTTAGGATAGCGTTGCCACACACTTTTTTGCTGGACTGTTGTGTATAGTCGAGGCATGTGGCGCATACTCCTCTTGCTCACACTCGCGGCCAGCGCATGGCCGGCCCCCGCACAATCCAAACACCAATCGGAAGGGCAGGAACGATTGGTCAAGCTGAACGTGGCCGCAACCGACTCGAAGGGCGAGCCGGTTACCGACCTGAGCGCCGGCAACGTCCAGGTCAAGGAAGACGGCAAACCGCGGAGCCTGGTCTTCTTCCGGTTCACCGGAAGCAAGCGTCCCGCCGCCGCGACCTTGGCCGGAGAGGTTTCCGGACGGCCCGCCCCGCCGGCCACCGTCATTCTACTCGACCGGTGGAACGAGCGGATGCTCACCACCGCGGTAGCCTGGACCGAGATCAGCCAGGCGGTGAAGAATCTGGAAACGCCCAATGGCGTATACATCTATATGCTGACCAACAAGGGCGATCTGTTTCCCGTGCGCCCGATACCGGTTACGGAGGCGGAAGCCGGCGCGGCTCTCCAGGTATCGTCGGCGCAGCTGGCCACGATGCTCGACGACGCCGTCAAAAAAATGACAGGATTCCGGTCGGTCGACGAAATCGACCCGTTCCTTCGCTTCAACACCACCTTTCGCGCCCTCAATGCGCTGGGCCAGCAAGTGTCGGCGGTGGTAGGCCGCAAGAGCTTGATCTGGGTGACGCACGGCGTGCCGCTGACGGTGCGTCTGCCGGGAAGCGACTACAAAGACTTCACGCCGCAGTTGAGGCAGTTATGCGCCGCTGCCGTGCTATCCGAGATCGAGATTTACTCGGTGGACCAGTCCGCCGCCGGCGCCGGCGCCACGCCGGACCTCTCCCGTGAGTCGCTTCAGATGATTTCGAATCTCACCGGGGGACGCTGGGCCCCGAGCGACGCCATCGATAGCGCCCTCGCCTCGGCACTCGCCGACGCGCGCGCCAACTACACCATCGCTTACTACGCGCCCATGTCTGAAAAGGACAAGAAACTACACAAAATCCACCTGGAGTCCACACGCAAAGGCATTCGCTTGCAAACCCGCGACGGGTATCCGGGCAACGTCCCGGAGCCGCAAACCGACGCTCTCGAAGCGGCCCTCTTCGACGCCGCGCGCCGCAGCCCGTTCGACGCCCCCGAGATTGGCGTTCGTGTCGCGGCCACCTCCGACGCCGCCACCAAGTCGGCGCATTTCCGGATTCGCATCGACGCGGCGGACGTGCTGCTTGCTTCCGTGAACCAGCGCCATCAAGGCCACTTGACCGTGATGCTTGCGTCTTACAGCGGAGGCGTCGTAAACGGCTCGTCGCGTCCCATCGAGGTGAATGTGGACCTGACGGAGGAGCAGTTTCAACAGGCGGCTAAGGAGGGCCTGGTCATTTCGCAGGATATTGGCACCAGTGAAAAGACGCAACAGGTTCGCGTGATCGTATTCGATCGGGACCTTCACGCCGTTGGATCGGCAACGGTGCCTTTGGCGGTTCCCTAGGGGACTGTCGCGGAGATTTTGTGTTCGACCGGGAGCTTCGCTCAGTCGGGTCGGCGACCGTCCCGGCAATAACTCCCTATTAGCCCGTTGAACAAGATCCTCCAAAGAATAAATCTGTTTTTATCACACGCTTTTTTGCTTGCTCTTTGTGTATAGTCGAAGGCATGCGGCGCGCACTCCTCCTGTGGGCTTTTACGGCGTGCATCGGGCTGGCGCAATCGAAGGGTGAATCCGAAGGCCTGCCAAGGCTGGTTAAACTGAACGTGGCCGCCATCGACGCCAGGGGTGAGCCAGTCACCGACCTCCGCGCCACCGAAGTCTCCCTTCGCGAAGACGGCCGGCCCCGCCACATCGCCTTCTTCCGTTTCGCGGGCAGCAAACGTCCCGCTCTCGCCACCGGCCCCGGCGAGTTCGCTCCACCGTCCACACCGCCCATCACCGTCATTCTGCTGGATCGTTGGAATGAGCGAATGATGACCACCGCGTCTGCTTGGGGCGAGCTCAGCCGGCAGCTCAGAAATCTGGAATCCACCGACCGCGTGTATCTCTACATGCTTACCAACCACGGCGACTTGTATCCCATCCGCGCGATCCCCGGCACTCAGGCGGACGCGCGTGCCGCCGGCCAGGTTTCCGCGCAGCAACTCGCCACCATGCTCGACGACGCGGTGAAGAAATTGCAAGGATTCCGCGACATCGACGAGAAGGACCCCATCATTCGTTTCAATGTCACCGCCCAAGCCCTAACCGCGCTGGGCACGCAGATGGCGGCCGTGGCGGGCCGAAAGAGTCTGATTTGGGTAACCCATGGGGTGCCCCTGGCGGCAACTCTGGTGCCGTCCACCGACTGGGCCGACTTCACGCCGCAGGTGAAGACGTTAGGCGCCGCCGCCGCGCAGGCCGGGATCGCCATTTTTACCGTGCAGCAATCCAGCGAAGGAGCCGGCGCGACTCCGGACCTGTTCCGTACGGCTCTTCAAATGGTTTCCAACCTGACAGGCGGCCGCTGGTTCCCGAGCGACGACATCGACCGCGCCGCCGCTGCCGCCAGAGCGGACGCGCGCGGCAACTACACGCTGGTGTATTTTGCGCCCATGGTTGAAAAAGACAAGAAATACCACAAGATTCGCCTGAACTCCACCCGAAAAGACGTTCATTTCCAGACCATAGAAGGCTACGATGGCGATACCCCGGTGCCGGATCCGGACGCCATGGAAGAAGCCATCGTGAGCGCCGCCCGCCGCAGCCCCTTCGATGCTTCCGAGATCGGGGTTCGTGTGGCGGTTTCGCAGGATCCGCGGACCAAGGTGGGGCTATTTCGGATTCGAGTGGATTTGGCGGACCTCTTGCTCGTGCCGCGTAACGATCATTATCAAGGCCGGTTGGGTGTGACCCTGGCGGCCTCGTTCGAAAGCTTCGTAACCGGCGCCATGGCCCGTTTCGGAGTGGATATGGACTTTACCGAGGATCAGTATCGGCAGGCTGCCAAAGACGGCCTGGTGGTTTCGAAGAGCGTACCCATCCCTGACAAAGCTCAGACAGTTCGGGTGATCGTGTACGACCGGGAACTCCATGCGGTCGGGTCGGCGACCTTGCCGGTAATATCCCCGTGAGAAAAGTAGCCCGCTCGGGCTACTTAATCACTATGCGGATTGTGCTGCTCGCGGCGGCGCTAGCGGCCGGCTTAATGCGCTCAGGGCCGCGCCGAGTATGTAGGCGGGACCGCGTCGATTGAAAGCGGCGCCTCCGGGTCCATTGAAGTGAACGATCAGCATTACTTCGCGTTTTATACCAGGAAGGGGCAGGTTCGGGTGCCGTACACCAGAATCGACCTCCTCGAATACGGGCAGAAAGTCGACCGGCGGCTCCTGATGGCCGTCGTCATCTCGCCGATGTTTCTGCTGAGCAAGAAGCGCAAGCATTTCCTCAGTGTCGGGTATCTCGACGAAGAGGGGAATCATCAGGCGCTGGTGTTTCGCGTGGACAAGAACGACATCCGCGCCACGCTGGTCAGCCTGGAAGCGCGCACCGGGCTGAGAATTCAGTATCAGGACGAAGAAGCGCGGAAAGCGGGACACGGATGATCGTCTTGATGATGTTGCTCGCGTTTCAGCCTCCGGTGGAAGACCTTTCGCCGCAGCTCTTAAGCGTAAAGCGGGTATATGTCGACCGGCTCACCGGGGGGGGAAACGGCGGCGCAGATGCGGGACCTGATCATGAGCAGCCTGCAAGGCTCCAAGCTGTTCATTCTGACCGAAAAGGAAGAGCGCGCCGACATGATTTTACGCGGAGCCGCCGAGGATTTGATTTTCACCGATCAGTTTTCCTCGTCGGACGGCATCAACATGCGCGGAAGCACCAGCAACAGCTCGGGGTCGGGAACCAGTTCGCGATACAACGGAGCGGGCTCTGGCTATGACAGCCGCAGCAGCCGTTCCATGAACCTGGGGGTCGGAGAGAACGAATCGTCGAACGTCAAGGAGCGCCGGCATGAGGCGCTGGCGACCGTGCGTCTGGTGAATAAAGACGGGGACGTGGTCTGGTCCACGACGCAGGAAAGCACCGGCGCGAAATTTCGTGGGGCCAGCGCGGATGTCGCGGATAAGATTACCCGGCAGCTTGTCTCGGATTATGAAAGACTTCGCAAACCCAAACCGTCACTGCCCTGAATAGCGCTTCAGGATCTGCGGCAGGTTTTGCGAAAACGCGGAGCGCGCCATCACCATGTCGCATCCGGCTTCCTGCGCCTGCTGCTTTAATTCGCCCTGCACGTGCGACAGGTAACCGATCAGATTGATCGGTTTCGTTTCCGCGCCCGCCTTCAGTGTGCCGATCAGCTTCAACGGATCGATGCGCGCACAGTTTAAGTCAATGATAATCAAGGCGGGATTGGTTAGCGCGCGCGCGAGGGCGTCGGCTTCGCTCTTCACGAACTCGATGGGCATGCCGGCGCGTTTGGCGGATTCATTGATCTTCACGGTGAAGAACAGGTCCTCCAGCACGGCCAGAATCTTCTTATTTTCTCCGGTCGGCATATTTGTGTTGAGGATCGGAAAACCTGGGGAAGGAAGCTTAATGTTACCACAGGTAACATTGCGAGGCGATAACGTATATGTTGGTTCCATGACACTTCACCGGTCTCCGGAGGCGGCGAAAGCGTGCGCGAAATACATCCTGGCGCGATTGGACGAGGCAATTTCGCGCAACGGAGCGGCGAACCTGGCGATTTCCGGCGGATCGTCGCCCCGGCCGATGTTCGAAATCTTTCAAACCACGCCGTTTGCGTGGAACCAAGTCCAACTATTCTGGGTAGACGAGCGCGGGGTGCCTCCGACCGATCCGCAGAGCAATTTCAAGCTCGCAAACGACACTTGGCTGGCCGCGGGTTCGTTTCCGAAAAAAAACATTCATCGGATCCAGGCGGAGTTTGCGCCGGAGGTAGCTGCGCAGAAGTATGCCGCAGAGGTGGGCGATGTCGAGTTCGACGTGATTCATCAGGGGATGGGACCGGATGGCCATACGGCCAGTTTGTTTCCCGGCGAAGCGCGGATCGACGATCGCGAGGGAGTGGCCGCGGCGGTGTACGTTGAAAAGTTCAAACAGTGGCGCATCACCTTGCTGCCGCGCGTGCTGCTGGCCGCGCGCCATACCGCGATGCTGGTTACGGGAGCCGATAAAGCAGCGGTTTTGCGCGAGGTTTTGAAAAGCGAATACAATCCGAATACATATCCGGCACAGCTGATCGCGCGCAAAGGCCGCGATGTGAATTTTTTTCTGGACGAGGCCGCGGCGAGTCTGGTAGATTAGCCAAGATTGATTACGCGACGCGTCCTGCTACCGATGCTCGCGGCTGTTCCATTTACCGGAACTGAGCCGCCTCCAGACCTGCCACGTTCGAAAGAAACCAGACTCGTCTTCGGAGGCGACGTGATGCTGTCGCGCTTCGTGGGGAGATTGGCGCGCGCGCGGCGCGATCCATCGTCGCCGATGAAGGACCTGGCGCCGGTGCTGGCGGCGGCGGACATCGCGTTCGTCAACCTGGAAGCGCCGTTTTCCGACCGCGGACGGGTGGTGGACGAGGGGATGGTGTTCAAAGCCGAGCCGGAAATGATCGAGGCTCTGCAACTGGCGCAGGTGGACGTGGTTTCGACGGCGAACAACCATGCGCGCGACTGCGGCGCTTATGGGGTGGAGTTCACGCTGAACTGGCTGGAACGGCACGGCATCGCGGTGGCGGGAACCGGCAAGACGCAGGAGGTTGCGCACGCCGGCACAGTTCTGACGCGCAATGGACTGCGTTTCGGGTTCCTGGCTTACACCTACGATCAATCGAACGGGAACCACACGGACGTGGATCCGCGCGTCGCGACGATGGATCTGGGAACCATGCGGCGCGACGTGCGGGATCTGCTGACCCGGGCCGACGTGGTCATCGTGTCGATGCACGCGGGATGGGAATACTGGACGCGGCAGAACCCGCAACAAGTGGAGTTCGCGCGCGCCGCGATCGACGCCGGCGCGCGGGTGGTAGTGGGGCATCATCCGCACGTGGTGCAGCCGTGGGAACGCTACCGGTCCGGGGTGATCTTTTACTCCTTGGGAAACCTGGTGTTCGACCAGTATCAGCGCCCGGAAACGCAGCGCGGGGAGCTGGCCCAAGTGGTGTTTTCGGGCATACGGGTGGCTCGCGCGGAGCTGATGCCGGTGGAGATTATTGCAACAGTACCGCGCCTGGCATCCGACGCCGACGCAGCACACCGAGGAGCATGAGTCCCGCTCCGATGAGGGCCAGGGTGGAGATTTCGGGCGTCTGACTCATGTCCGTGCCTTGTTGGCCGAGCTCGGAGTTGACGATCGCGGTGGTCTCCATTGCGAACAGGGACCCGCTGTTTGGCCCAATCCAAACACTCGTGATCGGCGTGGCCGTGTCGAAGAACCCGATGAATTCAACATCGGACGATGAGGTGACGCCGAAAGTGTAGTTGCAGTTCCCCCCCTCGTTGAACGAGGCGACGTTTTCCTCAACGCAGTAGGTGCCGCTGCCGCCGATTCCAGTGATTGTCATTACGTTGGCCGCGAACGCGAACGCAGTGGCCGGAAAATCAGTGATCTCGATGATTCCGCCGTGATTGGTTTGCTGAAGCTGGGTGCCTGAGATGCTGAGAGAATCTTGGGCTCCGGAGTCGAACGACCCATTCAAGTCGAATCCGAAGAACTCGGCGCCGGTGGTCGGGTCCATATAGACGGCCGGGGTGCCGTCCAAATCGCCGGCCGTGAAAGTGGTCAGCGGTTCCAGAAAATCTAAACCCGCCGTGGCTAGGGTAAAGTTGGCGACCGCGCCGCTGCCGTTATAGAAAGACAGCGTGGCGTGCGCCGGCAGCACTAGAGCTACCATTCCCAACATGGAAATTGTCAAGGTTCGAATGGACACTGTGGATCCCCTTATCTGCACGTGAAGGCGAGCGTCACCCTGGTACGGGGACGGAAAGTCCTAAATGCCGTTCCGTTTTAGGAAATTGGCCTTTCCAAAGTGGGTGCGTTTGGGAGGAGATTATCTCTGACTATGCGGGCAAGGATATGCCTGTGGCTGTGAAGCTTAAGACTATGCCTATTCTTTTTCTTTGCCGTGCGCCCAATACCCGGCTCGGGCGCGAACCGTCAGATCCTTGCGGACGGGTTTCACGTCAAGCTTGTGGAATTTGCCATCGCGCGCGTCTTCAGGAGGAGTGAAGCCGAGCACATACATGTTGCGAAGGTCGGTTTCGATCTTCGCGAAAACCTCGGGCGTGTGATGGCCCGGGTTGGCGAAGAACAGGCCGCCGGTTTCGCGGGTGATGCGCTCCAGGCCTCGGCTGACGGCCTGTAAAACGGTTGCGCCGATGGACAGGAAGCGAAGCGGATTCTCGTACTTGATGGAGTAGACGACCGTGCCGGCGGATTGCGCCATCTCGATTACATCGGTGAGGCTGACGTCGCTGCCGGTGTCCATACCGTCGGAGAGGACCACGATCGCCTTACGGCCGGTGACGGGTTTCAATCCTAACCTGGCGGTGTAGTAAAGCGCGTGCCAGAGAGCGGTGCCGCCGCAGGATCGCGGAATACGGCCGTTGCGGCAGGGAGGACCGAGCAGAGGCGCGTCTTTCTCCAGCGTGCGAGCCGATTTTGCTCGACGGCAGCGCGCAGATCGTCGAGCGAGCCGGTGAGATCCGAGAGCAGCCAGGCTTGTTGCGCCACCTCCACCACCATGGCGCGATCGTTGGGCCCGATCACCTGCTTCAGAAATTGCTCGAGGGCGTTGCGGTGGCTCTTGACGAATCCGGCCTGGCTGCCGCTGACGTCGGCGACCAGCGCGACGGTGAGCGGGAGGTCGGATTCCTGCCAGAAGCTGCGAAGCTCGCGCGGCTGGCCGTTGTCGGTGACGACGAAGTCCTGCGCTTTGAGATTTCTTGCCGGTGCGCCGCCGCGATCGGCGACGGAACAGGCGACGGTGACCAGGTCGACGTCTACCTTAATGTCGGCGGGCTGCTGGGCCGGAGCGTCGACGCAACGAGGGTCACTAGGATGATGTGCCGTCTGTTCCGGCGTAAAGCGGATGGTTCGCCCCGTTTCATCTGGTTTGCGCGTAGTATCCGACGCGCGCGCGGACGGTGAGCTCCGGGCGCGTCATTTTCACTTCGAGCTTATGAAAACGGCCGTCGCGAGCCTCGGGCGGTGGGGTGAAGCCGAGCACGTACTGATTGCGCAAATCCTGCTCGATTCTCGAGAAAATCTCGGTGAAGATTTTCCTGCGGGTCTGGAAAAGTGAAGCCTCCGGTCTCGTCGGTGAGGCGTTCCAGACCGCGAGTGTTGGCGCGGCGACCAGGAGACTCCGGCCTGCGCTGGGCGTGAGGTCGTGATCGACGTACTTGATGGCATAGACCACGGTGGCCGATTCCTGCACCGATTCGACGGTGTCGGAAAGCGAGTGGGGGCTTCCGGTATCGAGGCCATCGGAGAGGACGATCAGGGCTTTGCGGCCGTGAACCCAGCGCATTTTTTGACCGGCGGCGGCATACACTCCGTTCCACAACGCGGTGCCTCCGCATCCGCGAAGCGGGACGGCCACTTCGCAGGACTCGCCGAACTGAGCGCCGGCGTGCTGGAACATGTCCATAAGACTCAGGCCCCGGCGCATCTCGTCGGGCGAAGCGGTCAGATCGGCGAGGAGTTTCACGTCGGTTCCCACGGTGACGACGAAGGCGCGGTCCTGGGGGCGGATCAACTGGGTGAGAAACTGCCCAGCGGTGCGGCGATGCTGGTCGATGAAGGCGGACTGGCTGCCGCTGACGTCGACGATCAGGCCGATGGTCAGAGGCAGGTCGGATTCCTGCCAGAGCTGGTCGATTTTCTGGAGGCGGCCGTTGTCGCGCAGCTCGAAGTCGGCGGCGTTGAGGCCTTTGGCGGGAACGCCGTTACGATCGGCAACCGCGCAGGTGACCGTGACGAGTCCGACGTCGACGCGGATGTCGGGTTTCTGGGCATGGACCGCCGCGCAGGCTGCAACCGCTACCAGCAACTGCACGCGCATGTTTTAAAGCTTAGGTTGTGGCGGCGGCAATTCGCGCGCGGGGCACATCGATTCGAATCCTACGCGCTTGTGGGAACCGTCACAGAAAGGCTTGTTTTGAGATTGCCCGCACCGGCACAATCCGATGACGGTGCGCCCGGCGAGGCCGAACTGGTTGCCGTCGGCGTCGTGCACCGTAAAGTCGCCTTCGACGCGGATGGAACCGTTGTTGAAAATTGTAACCTTCGCTGCCATTAGACCGATGCTAGCACGCGTCCCCTATAATCAACAATTATGCGTTGGTTGGTGGTTCTATGCGCCGGCGCGGGGTGGCTTTGCGGGCAGGAATCGGCGGAGATGCTTTCGCCGGAGCTGAGTCTGCTGTCGAAAATCCGGCGTCACGCGATTCAGAATCTGCAGCGCCAGCCGAATTACACGTGCGTCGAAACGGTGGAACGGACTCGCCGCAGCGCCAGGACGAAGAAGTTTCAGTTGATGGACACGCTGCGCCTCGAAGTAGGGCTGGTGAACGGTAAAGAGATGTTCGCGTGGCCGGGCGAGAAAAAATTCGAATACGTCGATCTGATCAAAATGGTGCCCGAGGGCGCTATCGGGAACGGGAGCTTCGCGCTGCACGAGCGGGCGATCTTCGAAGGGCAGGGTGCGACGTTTCAATATCGCGGCGAAGAACCGCTGGGGGGACGGCCGTCGGTGCGGTTCGACTACAAGGTGCCGCTGCTGATGAGCGGATATACGCTGCGCGTCTCGAACCGGCAAGCGGTGGTCGGTTATCATGGATCGGTTTATGCCGATCCGAAGAGTTTCGATGTCCAGCGGCTGGAAGTGGCGGCGGACAACATTCCGGTGCAACTCGGGCTGGCGGAAGCGGCGGATCGAGTGGAGTATGCGCGCATCACGATCGGCGAGGGAGAGTTTTTGTTGCCCGAGACGAGCGAGTTGACCATGACTTTTCTCGACCGGGGCGAGAGCCGGAATCGGATACGGTTCTCGTCGTGCAGGGAATTCACGGGTGAATCGGTGTTAACGTTCGACGAAGCGCCGCGGACCACGGCGGCTGCCGCGCCGGCGGCGCAGATCGAATTGCCGCCGGAGACGGTGATCGAGTTGAGCCTGCTGGACGACGTAAATGTGCGCGACGCGGCGGTGGGCGATCCGGTGCGGGCGCGGCTGCTGAGCGATTTGAAACATAACGGACGGGTTCTGTTTTCGAAGGGTGCGACGGCCACAGGGCGGATTTCGCGCCTGGAAAAGAGCGAAGAGTACATTGCGGTGGGAATCGAGTTTACGGAGATGGAATCGGGTCAAGCGCAGGGGCGGCTGAACCTGAGGCTCGACGACATCGCGGGAGGGCAGTTGTTTCGAGCTTCTCCGCGGAGGACGCGCCCGCCCGAGCCGCGTCCGGGCGAAGGAATCATCTTGCTACGGCCGGACCGCTTCATGTTAATGCACGGCACTATTATGTCCTGGAGAACGATTTCGTGATTCATCTGTCGAGTGAAACGGGAGACTTATTTGCGCAGGCGTTCGGCTTCGCGCAGAAACAGGTCCGGAAGCTGATCGAAAAGCATCCGGGATTTTATCCTTTGTACACGCAAAACGGCGTGTGGAAACACGAAGGGCCGGCATGGACGCACTGGTGCGACGGGTTTCTGCCGGGAATGATGTGGATCTTCCACAAGCACGCGCCGTCGGATTCGGCGGAAGCGAAATACTGGCTGGACCAGGCGATCAAGTACACCAAGCCGCTGGAGCCTCGCAAGCACGATCGCGAGGTGCACGATTTGGGGTTCCTGTTCCTATCGACGTATTACCGCTGGTATCGGACCACGAAGGAGCCGGCGCTGCGGGAGGTGCTGATCGAGGCGGGCAGAACGATGGCGGGGCGCTACAAGGAGAAGGGGCAGTACCTGCGGAGTTTCGTGGCGGATAACTCGCTGTTCATCGACATCATGATGAACGTGGGGATCATCTTCTACGCGGCGCGTGAGACCGGGGACCGGCGGCTGAGGGACATCGCGGTGCGGCATTCGCTGACCACGCGGAGGGTGCTGGTGCGCGGAGATGGATCGACCGCGCACGAGGGGATTTTCGACACGGACACGGGCGAGTTTCTGCGGCAGACCACGCATCAGGGGTATCGCGGAGATTCATGCTGGTCGCGCGGGCTCGCCTGGGCGTTGTATGGATTCACGACGTGTTACGAGTACAGCCGGGATCCACATTTCCTGGAAACGACGCAAGCCTGCGCGGACTACTACATATCGCATTCGCCGGCGGATGGGATTCCGCCATGGGATTTCAACGCGCCGCCGGAGAATCGGGCGCTGCAGGACACATCGTCGGCGGCGATCAGCGCGGCGGGGTTGCTGAGGCTGTGCCGGCTGGAGCCGGATTCGCTGAAGGCGCATTTGTACTGGTCGACCGCGGTGCAGATCCTGACGGCGTTGTGCCAGAAGCATCTGGCTAAATCGGACGCCAAGTGGGAGGGGATCTTGAAGGGCGGGGTGTATCACGTCCACAAGGGGCTGGGCGTGGATGAATCGGTGATGTGGGGCGAGTATTTTTTCTGCGAGGCGTTAGAGCGGGTCCTCTGGTAGCGTGCGAGAGACTTAATGCAAAGGGTCCGGCGTCCCCAACGCGGGTTCACGCGGATATGGCTTAAAGGCCACTACGGCCAGCGGGGGCAGCGTGATGGAGAGGCTGGCGGGGCGGGCGTGAAAGGGGAGATCCAGCGTGAGGGCCGAGCCGCCGTTTCCGACGTTGGAGCCGCCGAACATATCGGCGTCGGTATTGAAGATCTCGCGATACCAGCCGGATCGTGGGACGCCGACGCGATAACCGTAGCGCACGACGGGCGTGAAATTGCAGACGAAGACGATGAAATCGTCACGATCCTTCGCGAAGCGGACGAAGGAAATGATGGACGATTCGGCGTCGCGGAAATCGATCCACTCGAAGCCGGAATGATCGTCGTCCACCTGGTAGAGGGCGGGCTCGCGGCGGTACCACCAGTTCAGCTCCTTCACCATGGTCTGCAACTTGTGGTGAACGGGCCATTGGAGAAGATGCCAGGGCAGGCCCGCGTCATGATTCCACTCTTCGGTCTGGCCGATGTCGCATCCCATGAACAGGAGCTTTTTTCCGGGATGGCCGAACATGTAGGCGAGGAAGGCGCGGGCGTTGGCGAAGCGCTGCCACTCGTCGCCGGGCATTTTTGAAACCAGGGCTTTTTTGAGATGCACTACTTCGTCGTGCGAAACGGGCAGCACGAAATTTTCAGTGAAAGCGTACAGCATGCTGAAGGTGATGTTCTGCTGGTGGTATTTGCGAAAGACGGGGTCCAGGGCGAAATAATCCAGCATGTCGTGCATCCAGCCCATGTTCCACTTCATGGTGAAGCCGAGGCCGTTCAGGTAGACGGGCCGCGAGACGCCGGGCCAGGCAGTGGACTCTTCGGCGATGGTGATGGCGCCGGGCTCGAGATGGGCCAGCTCATTGAAGCGGCGGACGAAATCGAGCGCTGCGAGATTCTCGCGGCCGCCGTATTGATTGGGAATCCAGTCGCCGGGTTCGCGGGAGTAATCGAGATACAGCATGGACGCGACGGCATCGACGCGCAAGCCGTCGATGTGAAATTCGCGCAGCCAATATAGAGCATTTGAGAGTAGAAACGTCCGGACTTCGTTGCGTCCGTAGTTGAAGATCAGCGTGCCCCAATCGCGATGCTCGCCCTGGCGCGGATCGTCGTGCTCGTAGCAGGCGGTGCCGTCGAAGCGGCGGAGGCCGTGGGCGTCGCGGGGAAAATGGGCGGGCACCCAATCGAGGATCACGCCCAGGCCGGCTTGATGGCACTGGTCGACGAAGTAGCGAAAATCGTCGGGGGCGCCGAAGCGCGAGGTAGGCGCGTAGTATCCGGTGACCTGATATCCCCAGGAGGCTGAGAACGGGTGCTCCATCACGGGGAGCAGTTCGAGGTGCGTGTAGCCCATTTGCTTGGCGTACTGGACCAGGATGCGGGCCAGCTCGCGATAAGTGAGGCGGTCGTTATTGGGGCCGCGCATCCAGGATTCCAAATGAACTTCGTAGAGGGAAACGGGTTCGCGGAACCACTCGCGGCCGGCGCGGGCAGCGAGCCATTCGGCGTCGGACCAGGTGTAATTCGAAAGCCCCCAGACTAAGGAGGCGGTTTTGGGCGGTATTTCGGCAAAGAAGGCGTAGGGGTCGGCCTTCTGCTGCTCTTCACCGGTACGCGAGAGGACGGAATATTTGTAATTCGCGCCCTCGCCGAGGCCGGGGATGAAAATTTCCCAGATGCCGCCATCGCGCAGGCGCATGGGGTGCCAGGTGCGGTCCCAACGGTTGAAATCGCCGATGACGCTGACTACTTCGGCGTTGGGGGCCCAGACGGCGAAGCGGACTCCGTCGACGCCCTCGCAGTTGACGCTGTGCGCGCCCAGAGTTTTGTAGCTTTCGTAGTTGGTGCCTTCGCCGTGCAGGTACAGTTCGAAGGAAGTGAGCAGAGGAGGGAAGCGGTAGGGATCGTCGAATTCGTAGGCGCCGCAGCGGAGGCGATATTCGCCGGTTATTTCAGGGAGGGTGGCGGCGAAGAAGCCGGAGGGATGCACGAGTTTCATCGGGATTGCGGGATCGCCGAGGATGACCGAGGCTTCCTGGGCCTGGGGCAGCCACGCGCGAATTTCCGAGCCGTGGGGGCCGAGAACACCGAACGCGTCGCGGTGACGGCCTTCGAGGATCGCTTGAATCTCATCCGCTGGAAGCACGAAGGCTATTATGGCAAGAATGACGCCTCGCGCCGAGTTGCATGTGCACCTGGAAGGATCGGTGGAGGAGGAAACGCTGCTGGAACTGGATCCGGCGCTGACGCGGGAAGAGATCGCGGCGGCGACTTCGTACACGGATTTTGCGGGATTCATCGAGAGCTATATCTGGGTGAACCGGCGGCTGCGAGGGCCCGCGGATTATGCGATCGCGGCGCGGCGGCTGTTCGAACGGCTGGCTCGCGAAGGCGTCCGGTACGCGGAAGTGACGCTGTCGGCGGGGATGATGCTGTGGAAGGGGCAGGAGTTCGCGCCGATCTACAGGGATTTACAGCACGAAGCCGGGCGGTCCCCGGTGGAAGTGCGATGGATTCTGGACGCGACACGGCAGTTCGGAGCGGAGGCGGCGAAACCGGTGTTCGACCTGGCGGCAGATCGGGTGGGTGACGGCGTGGTGGCGATCGGATTGGGAGGATATGAAGCCGGCGGTCCAGCCCACTGGTTCGCGGATTTGTACCAGGCGGCTCGCGATCGCGGGCTTCGGCTGACATGTCACGCGGGCGAGACTACGGGGCCGGAGAGCGTGTGGGAGGCCTTGGCGATCGGGGCGGAGCGGATCGGGCACGGCATACGGTCGATCGAAGATCCGCGGCTGGTGGAGCATCTTCGTGAAAAAGACATTCCGCTGGAGATTTGCATTACGAGCAATGTGCGAACTGGCGCGGTGAGATCCGTGGCGGAGCATCCGGTGCGGAGGCTGTTCGACTCGGGAGTGCCGATCGTGCTCAATACGGACGATCCGGCGCTGTTCGGCTGCACGCTGACGGGTGAATATGAACTCGCGTCGCGGCAGTTCGGGTTTACGGAGACGGAACTGGCGCAGCTGGCCGGGAACAGTTTTCGTTACGCCTTTCACCAGTGAGCCGCGGCTGGAAACGGGCGGCCGGCGTCGAAATCACCTGGACACGCCATTCAGCGCGGCGCGGTCCGCGGGAGAAATGCCGGAGTTGGCGCGGATGTCTTCGCGAACCTTCAGCTTTCTGCGATAGCGGCCGAAATATTCGGGGATGTCGCCGCCGTATTGGAAGCTGTACATGATGTCGGCGAAATTCGCGGTGTGCGGCAGACCGAGCGCGTGGCCGGATTCGTGAAGACAGGTTAAGTAGACGATGGTGTCGCGAAGGAGGACGTCTTTGGTGTCCCCGGCGGCGATGCGAACGTTGATTTGCGCGCCCCGGCGGCCGTTGACGTCGATGGGCATGGTTTCGCCGAAGAGGCCGTCGGTGGGCGCCGCCCAGACCAGGCGAATCACGGCAGCCGGGAGATTTTCCGCCGGGACGAAGTGGAGACGTCCGCCGGAGGCCCGCTGCCAGGCTTCGAAGGCCCAGCGCGCGAGTTGCACGTCGCCAGAGACGCAGCCGGTTTCGGGATTAGTGCAGGGCTGCACCCAATAGGGAGTATCCGCGGCAAAGAGGGCGCCGGTCAGGCTAACGGCGAGCAGTGATTTTCTCATCGTGTAACACCCGCACCATGGCTTCCAATTCCGCTACTCGGCGCGACAAATCCTCGATGGCCTGGCCTTCGGGGTCGGGGAGTTTGCCGTGTTCGAGCGGGTTGAGCTCGGAATCGGCGTCGCCCACCACGCGTCCGGGAACTCCGACGACGGTGGAATGATCGGGCACCGGGCGCACCACTACCGATCCGGCGCCGACTTTCACGAAATCGCCGATGCGAATATTGCCGAGGATTTTCGCGCCAGTGCCGATCACCACGCCGTTGCCGATGGTGGGATGGCGCTTGCCGGTGTCCTTGCCGGTGCCGCCGAGCGTGACGCCCTGATACAGCAGCACGTCGTCGCCGATCTCAGTGGTTTCGCCGATCACGGTGCCCATTCCGTGGTCGATGAAGCAGCGTCGGCCGATGACGGCGCCAGGGTGGATCTCGATTCCGGTGACGGTTCGCGAGAACTGCGACATCACGCGCGCCAGCGTGAACCAGCCGGCGCGGTACACGCGATGGGCGATGCGATGCAGCAGAATCGCATGGAAGCCGGGATAGCAGAGGACGATTTCCAGTACGCTCCGGGCGGCTGGATCGCGGCGGAATACGGTGTCAATCTGCTCGCGAATGGCGCCCATCAATTTTCCAGATCCAAACCTTCCATGAACATGTCTCGACGACGCGGCCGATGGCTCTGAAAGTAAAACGGCGGACGCATGGAGGCCAATGGTTCCAAACCGTATTATCGCGCGTATTATGCTGGTTAGGTGCGAATTACGGTAATCGCGATGGTTCTTGCGCTGGCCGCCTGCTCCCCGGCGCCGGATGCGAACAAGACAAAGAAGACCGGTCCGCCGGAGCCTCCCGGGGCTGCCGTGCCGATGAACAAGCATCCGCTGACGAAGTATCTGGAGGTCGGCGGATTTCGAATGGAAGAATCGGGGCAGGGCAAGCTGAAGATTACGTTTGTGGTGATCAACCACTCGGCGGCCGACATCGGCGACCTGGGATTGAAAATGAAAGTGACGACGACCGCGGCCAAGCCGGAGGATCCACCGGTGGCGGAGTTTGACGCAAAAATCGCGTCGATCGGGCCGAACGAGTCCAAGGACGTATCGGTGGTGGTGCCGACGAAGATGCGCGTCTATGAGCTGCCCGACTGGCAGTTCCTGCGCGGCCAGTTCGAGATCACGTCGCCGGCGCCGTGACGCCAACTTCACTACGATCATGACGGAACGCCTGTACTACAACGATTGCTACCTGCACGAATTTCGAGGGCAGGTGGTGGACACCGCCGACGAAGGCAAGCGGGTTTACCTGGACCGCACGGCGTTCTATCCCGCGTCGGGCGGACAGCCGTTTGACCTGGGAACGCTCGGCGGGGTAGTGGTGCGCGAGGTGGTGGATGAGGAGGACCGGATCGCGCACGTGTTGGACGCGCCGCTGGACGCGCAGGAAGTCCACGGGCGGGTGGACTGGGCGCGGCGCTTCGATCACATGCAGCAGCACACCGGACAGCACCTGCTTTCGGCGGTGCTGATCGAGTTGTTCGAGATTCCCACGTTGAGTTTTCACATGGGAGCGGTAACGTCGACCATCGACGTGGGCGCTCCGGCGCTGGAGGCAAGGCGGATGGAACGCGCGGAGGAGCGCTGCGCGGAGATTATCGCGGAGGCGCGGCCGGTGACCATCGGTTACGAGGACTCTTCCGCGGATCTGGCGCTGCGAAAAGCATCGGCGCGAACGGGCACGCTGCGGATCGTCTCCATCGACGGGCTGGACCGGAGCGCTTGCGGCGGAACGCACGTGCGGAGGACGGCTGAGATCGGGCCGCTGCAGATTCGCAAGCTCGAAAAGATTCGTGGGAATGTCCGGATCGAATTTGTTTGCGGGCTGCGGGCGATTCGCCAGGCTCGCCAGGATTTCCGGACGCTATCTGAGATCAGCCGGCTGATGTCGGTGCCGCTGGAGGAGACGCCGTCGCTGGTGGCAGCGCAGATCGATAAGGCGAAGACGCTCGAAAAGAGCTGCCAGCGGCTGGCGGCGGAGCTGGCTCAACGGGAGGGCAGGGAGTTATATGCCGCCACCGCTCCGGACGCTTCGGGCGTGCGGCGGGCGACCGAGCGTGGTCCCATCGACGATGCCATGCGGGCGCGGGCGCAGGCGTTCGTAGCGGGAGCGAAGGCCGTATTTCTGGCGGTCTGCGAAAATCCGCCATCGGTGCTGCTGGCGGCGTCGGCGGATGCAGGGGTTCACGCGGGGGATCGCGTGAAGGCGGCGGTTACGGCGGCGGGAGGGCGCGGCGGCGGGAATCCGGCGCTGGCGCAGGGAAGCGTACCGTCGGCCGCGGCGCTGGAGTCAGTGGTCCGGGCGCTTTGGTAATCTGAAGTGGATGCCTGATAATTCTCGCCGCTTTGAGGCCGGACCCGATCCGTTCGGACGCGTCTGGGAAGTAGAGTTCCGCTGGCTTCAGACCGGGATTTCGATTCGCCATGCCGATACCGTGGACGTGAAGTTCGTGGTATGGACCGAGGGCGAGCCGAAACAGGAGAAAGTGCTGGCGCTGCCTCATCCGGCGCTGCTGGCGCTGAGTCAACAGACGGGCCACCCGCTCACCGATGCATGGTGTTTGAAGCTGGCGGCCGGGCATCTGAAACACATGATCGAGTCGGTTGAAGATCTGGAAAAAACTCTGGTCACGCTGTCGCCGGCCGATCTCGAACGGGCCATTGGAATCGCGCAACCGGTGTAACTTCTTTTCTTCCGGCATCGTGGTAAATATAGGAACTGACGAGAGCGCCGGGGATCCTCGTGGGCGCGAATGGGAGGGACAAAGCATGGTCAACTGTCCAATGTGCGACGCTGTCATCGATGTTGACGAAGAAGAGCTGGACGAGGGCGATTCTCTGATCTGTGAAGAGTGCGGAGCGAACCTGAGCGTTAGTGGTGTGTCTCCGCTGGAGCTTTCGCCCGATAAGGAAGACGCGGAAGACGACGATTTCGAAGACGACGATTTTGACGAAGACGACGAGGACGTGGAAGAAGAAGAAGACGAGGAAGAGGATGAGTGGAAGTAGGCTGGGAGCGGCGCTGGTGCTTCTGGCCGCGGCCGTAGCGGTTTCAGCACAATCGAAAAAGCAGCCCCAAGCCTACGCGATTGTGGAGGGTACGGTATTCCGGGACCCCGGCTTGGCGCTGCCCGGCGCTAAAGTAGTGCTGACGCTGCGGGGCGATGCGAAGGCGAAGAAATTACAGGAGGCGGAAACCAACTATCGCGGCGAATTTCTGTTTCGCGTGGCCCCTCGGGAAGCCACTTATATCGTGAAGGCATCGCTGAAAGGCTATGTTCCCGAGGAGAAAGAAGCGGCGGTTTCGGGTGAGGAGCGGGTGACCGTGAATCTGGTGTTGGCGCCGCAACCGAAAAAATGATCCGAAATGAGGTGTAGCGTGAAGTGGATAGTGGCGGTGGTATTGCTGGTATCGGGCGTCGTTTTGGCCGCGCAGGAAACCAAGAAAGAGAAGCGGGAAGCTGCCGCGGAACGAATGGTGCAGGGGACGGTTTACGATCCCACCGAAAAGTTCGTGAACGGCGCGGTGGTGCAGTTGAAGGATCAGCGGTCGCTGCAAGTGCGGTCGTTTATCACGCAGCAGAATGGCGAGTATCACTTTTCGGGGTTGAAGATCGACAACGACTATCAGATGAAGGCCGACTACAACGGCATGACCAGCGGATGGAAGACGCTGAGCGTCTTCGACACTCGCAAGGAGCCGATCATCAATCTGAAGCTTGAAAAATCCGAGAAGAAGCCGGAAAGCAAGCAATGAAGCAGGCCGTGTTGTGGTCGGCGATGCTGGTGTTGAGCGCGCAGCCGAAGGCGACGCCGGTGAATGAGGCTACGTTTCCGAAGCTGGTGGCGTCGCATAAGGGAAAAATCGTACTGGTGAGTTTCTGGGCCACCTGGTGCGTGCCGTGCCGGAAGGAAATGCCGGAACTGGTGAAGCTGGAGGAGAAATTGCGGCCACGCGGCTTGGATGTGGTGACGATTTCCAACGATTTGCCGGATCGGGAAGCGGCCGCGCTGAAGGTACTGGGCGAGAATCACGTGGGCGGGCCGCCGTACATGAAGAAAGTCGCCGATGACGACAAGTTCTACGATTCGGTGGATCCGGACTGGGGTGGCGTGCTGCCGGCGTTGTTTCTGTACGATCGAAACGGCAAGAGGGTGCGCTCGTTTGTAGGGGAGACGCCGATCGACGTGATTGAAGCGGCGGTCGCCAAAATTCTCCAGTAGCTGTCCTGGCGGTATTTGGTGGCACCCTGCGGCTGAAACTCCAGCGTCGGTTTGCGGTTTTCGTTTGCTTCCTGAACGCGCTCTCCGCGCAGTCGCTGATCTTCAAAGACGCCACCATTATCGACGCCACCGGTGCGGTTCCGCGCAAAGGGAGTGTCGCCGTTACCGGCGGCCGCATCACCGCGATCGGGAAGAAACTTCGCGCGCGGCGAACGGACCGGGTGATCGAGGCCAAAGGGAAGTTTCTGATCCCGGGCTTGTGGGACATGCATATTCATCTTGGCCCGCCCGAGATTTTCTTCCCCCTGCTGGTGGCGAACGGGATCACCGGGGTGCGCGAGATGTTCACTGGGATTCCGATGCCTGCGATCCGGGGATGGCGCGCCCGCGCCGAGGTTCCCAGGATCGTCGCGCCGGGATTTCTGGATGGGCCGCCGATGTTGTCGGGAGGCCCTCCGGCGCCGGGCGCGTTCGCGGTGGCGACGGCGGAGCAGGGGCGCGAAGCGGTTCATTTGCTGGCCGCGAGCGGCGTCGACTTTCTGAAGGTTTATAACAGCATCCCGCGGGAGGCGTACTTCGCGATCGCGGCCGAAGCGCGCGCGCTCGGCATTCCGTTCGCGGGTCACGTCCCGGAAGCTGTCAGCCCAGCCGAGGCGTCGGATGCGGGGCAGCGCAGCCAGGAGCATCTGATCAACATTCTGCTGGCGTGCTCCACCAATGAAGAAGCGTTGCGGGCCGCTCGCGTTTCGACGATGCTCAGTGAACAGATATCGGGTGAGGAGCGGATGCGGCTGCTCGCGTTTCCGCGGACGGAAGGCTTGTTCGATACCTACAGCGAAACCAAGGCAGCGGCTTTGTTCCAAACCTTCGTGAAGAACGGAACCTGGCAAACGCCGACGCTGGTTCTGCTGGAAGGATTCGCGCGGGCTCGCGACGACGATTTCATCAAGGATCCGCGCCGGAAGTATCTGCCGAAGGCGTGGATCGCGGAGTGGGACCCGCGCACTACGTTTTTCCTGAAAGATCTTTCGGCGGCCGACTACGATGCCCTGAACGCGCGCGTGCATGCGCTGCTGGAGCGGTATGAAAAGCTGGTGGGCGATATGCATCACGCGGGAGTGGAATTTTTGGCCGGGACCGACGCGAATGGAAGGAATCCGGTGTTTCCCGGGTTCGGTTTGCATGAAGAGCTGGCGCTACTGGTGAAGTCGGGACTGACGCCGCTCGAAGCTTTGCAGTCCGCCACACGCAATGCGGCTCGCTATTTCGGCGGAGCCGATTTTGGAACCATCGAGCGGAACAAATCCGGAGACCTGGTTCTGCTGAACGCAGATCCGCTCGCGGATATTCGCAATACGGAGAAGATCGATTCCGTGGTGATGCGGGGCCGCTACTATTCGCGCGAGGATCTGGACGCTCTGCTGGCGCGCGTGGCGGCGCTGGCGGCGCGGTAGATTATGATGATTCGATATGTCGAATCCCATGGCAGCTTCTTCCCCGCCGGCGAACCCGGATCTGATTTTCAATGCGATGAATGGCTTTCAGCGCTCGATGGCGATCAAGGGGGCGCTCGATCTGGCGCTGTTCACGCACATCGCGGATGGAGCAGCCAGCGCCGCGGAGATTGCGAAGCGCTGTCAGGCTTCCGAGCGCGGCGTTCGAAGTCTTTGCGATTTTCTGGTGGTCCACGGTTTTCTCACGAAGGACGGCGGCGCTTATGGGCTGACCCCGGAAGCGGCCGTGTTCCTGAATCAGCGGTCGCCCGGGTATATGGGCTCCATGGCGGCATTCCTGATGCACGAGACGAATCTCGCGAACTTCAAGGACGTAGCCGCGGCGGTGCGAAAGGGTGGTACGACGCGGATCGAGCACGGTCACCAGGAACCGGACAATCCGGTGTGGGTGGAGTTCGCGCGATCCATGGCGCCAATGGCGGCGATGGAAGGGCGCATTCTGGCTCCGATAGTAGCGGAGGCGGGAGGCCCGATGAAGGTCCTGGATATCGCGGCGGGTCACGGGCTGTACGGGATCAACGTCGCGCTGGTGAATCCGCAGGCGGAGATCTTCGCGGTGGATTGGAGGAAGGTCCTGGACGTTGCGGTGGAAAATGCGCATCGCGCGGGCGTGGCGGACCGGTACCACACCATTCCAGGCAGCGCTTTCGAGGTAGATTTCGGGACCGGATTCGATCTGGCGCTGATCACGAATTTTCTGCACCATTTCGATAGCGCGACGAACACGCGATTCCTCAAGAAAATTCGAGCCGCTCTGAAGCCGGGCGGGCGGGTGGCGACGCTCGAGTTCATCCCGAACGAAGATCGCGTCACGCCGCCCACCGCGGCCACGTTTAGCCTGATCATGCTCAACGCGACCGAAGGTGGCGATGCGTATACCTTCCGCGAGCTCGATGGAATGTTCCGCGCGGCGGGTTTCGGAGAGAGCCGGATGCAGGAGCTGCCGCCGACGCCGCAGCGGTTGATCCTGAACGTCTTAAGAAGAACGAACTATTTCTTCTCCGTGGCCGTCACGCTCACTTGGGTTTCGCCATTCGAAGACCCCACGGCGATGACAGCGGTTCGTTTTTTGTCCCCGTTTTCGGCGTTCAGCATCCCGCCGGTATCCGCGTTGATGACCTGCGTCATCGTGAATCCGGCGGTCTTGAAAGAATCCTGATAAAACTCGACCACCTTCGACACCGCGTCTTTGGTCTTGAATGAAAATGTGTTCTGCGTGCCTTCCGGAGTTTTGGCGGAGAAAGCTCCCTCCGGCGAAACCCCGGGATAGACCGGCACCCAATCCGGGGGTTTGTTTCCTCCGGAGGAGCCAAAGGCAATTGTGGATTCATTGGATTTCAGGGTCACCGCGCCGGGGCCGGATGCGCTGATCGTGACATCCTTACCGTCGTCGCCGGTCACTACCAGCGTCTTCTGATCGGGATCGAACCGGAACGTCACCAGCTTCCCGGTCGATTTTTCACGCATGGTGATCCGGCCGGTGCGGTCGTTGGTGGAAACCACTTCGAGATCGGGATGCAGCGCCGCCGCCATCTTGGTAATCGCCAGACCGGGATTGCGCTTCATCAGATCGGGATCGAATCCCGCGTTTTTTACGGCGCGAACGGCCAGGAAGCCGACGACGCCGCAAGTGAGCATTACCGCGAACATGAACACGGCGACACCGCCGAGAATCCAGACGATGGGACTGATCTTTTTCGCCGGCGCTCCCGGAGCTTGAGGCGGCATGGATGGAGGCGTGTTGGACATAAGTTCACTTTCCCCTTTGCGACATCATATACGATCGGCCGGGCCGGACGATTTCTTGAGTTCTAAGATTGTGGAAAAAAGCATCTAAGCGACCGGGCTTTCGGTTAGCCGCTGGGTCGGCTTGATCAACAGGGCAAGAATCAGAGCGGCGGCCAAAGCGATCGCGGCAACCCAACCGAACAGACTGGGAAGGGGCATGATTTCAAACAAGGATCCGGCTTTTCCGGCCAGCCAATTCCCGACGCTGGTAGCCAGGAACCAGATGCCCATGACGAAACCGCCGGCGCGCTCCGGTGCGAGTTTGGTCATGGCGCTCAAGCCGACGGGGCTCAGGCACAGTTCGCCCAGGGTTTGGAAAAGATAACACCCTACCAGCCACCAGGGCGAGACCTGCGTGCCTCTGGCGGCCGGGACCATAATCGCAAAGGCCAGGCCGGCCAAAAGCAGTCCGACGGCGAACTTGGCCGGACTGGATGGCTCCCGGCGGCCGAGCGCCAGCCACAGCCACGCGAAGACGGGTGCGAGCGTGATCACGAAGAATGGCTGGACGAACTGAAACCAGGATGCGGGAAACTCGTAGCCCATCACGTGGCGATCCGTGTTGCGCTCGCCAAACAGATTGAGCGAGGAACCGGCCTGCTCAAACGACGCCCAGAAAATCGAGGCGGAGACGAACAGTAACAGGATCACGATGGCTCGCTTGCGCTCCTCGGTGGACCATCCTTTGCCGAAAATCAACCAATAAAACGCCGAGATCGACACGGCGAGCAGGACCCATCCCAGGCCGTTCGAAATGGAGGTGGCGGTGATCTCGACCACTCCGGCCGATCCAAGCGCCGCGAGCGTGACGATGGCAGCCACGCTGACAATCGCCGCAATCGCGCCGATCCGTTTATCGGAACGATAGGCCGCCGGGTCGCCCGCGGTGGACCGGAGCGCGCCTGCCGAGCCGAGATGCCGGGCGCCCCACATGTACTGGATCACGCCCGCGACCATCCCGACCCCGGAAATCGCGAACCCGAGGCGCCAGCTGATCTTCTCGCCGACCCATCCGCAGATCAGCGGCGAAATCAGCGCGCCAACATTGATTCCGATGTAGAAAATGGAAAACCCGGAGTCGCGGCGCTTGTCGCCAGGGGCGTAGAGATGCCCGACGATGGTGCTCACGTTGGGTTTGAGGAGTCCTGTGCCGAGGATCAGCAGCCCCAAGCCGGCATAGAAAACCGTGATGTTCGGCGTCGCCAGGCAAAAATTCCCAGCCGAGATCAAGATGCCGCCATACAGGACCCCGCGCTGCTGTCCGGTGATGCGGTCGGCAATCCATCCGCCCCCCAAAGTGAACAGATACACCATAGCGGTGTAGAATCCGTAGACCGCGCCGGCTTTCACCACCGAGAAGCCGAGGCCGCCGGTTTCCAATTTCGCGGTCATGAACAGGATCAATAGCGCGCGCGTTCCGTAGTAGCTGTAACGCTCCCACATTTCCGTGAAGAAAAGAGTGGCAAGACCGCGCGGATGGCCGTAAAAACTGGTATCCGCGCGCGCGGCGTCGAGTGTATTTTCCATTGGGAGCTTACCGGCTCCGTAAGTTTATATGGTTGAGGAGGCGATTGGCAATTGCGGGCTTGATTGGACTCTATTTCGCTCGGAACCGGTAGACGGTCGTGCTTTGAAACTGCTCGCCAGGGTTGAGGATGGTTGAGGGGAATGCAGGCTGGTTTGGAGAATCGGGAAAGTGCTGGGTCTCGAGACAAAAACCCGAGCGGTGACCGTAACCCTTGCCGCCTTTCCCTTTTGCGGAGCCGTCCAGAAAATTGCCGGTATAAAACTGGACGCCCGGCTCCGTGGTCAGCACTTCCATCACGCGACCGGTGGATGGCTCCTCGACGCGCGCCGCCAGTTGGAGTTCATTGCCGCTGCGGTTCAGCACCCAGTTGTGATCGTATCCTTTGCCGAGCTTCAACTGTTCGTCGTCCTGATCGATCCGCGCGCCGATCGCCACAGGCGTTCGAAAATCGAAAGGCGTGCCCGCCACCGCGCGCAGTTCGCCGGTAGGAATCAGGCCCGCGTCGACGGGAGTGAACCGGTCCGCGTTCAAGGTGATGAGGTGCCCCAGAATATCGCCCGAGCCTGCACCCTTCAGATTGAAATATGCATGGTTGGTCAGGTTGACGACGGTGGTTTTGTCGGTGGTTGCGAGGTAATCGATTCTCAATTCGTTCGCGTCGGTCAGATGATACGCCACCGTCGCCGTGAGGTTGCCGGGGAAACCTTCCTCTCCGTCCTTACTTAAGTATTTCAGCTCCAGACCGCCGTCTGGAAGCTCGCGCGCGGTCCATACCGCCTTGTCGAACCCGTGCGCGCCGCCGTGCAGCGAATTTTCTCCGTTGTTTTTATCGACCTTGTATTCGACTCCGTTCAAAGTGAATCGCGCGTGGGCGATCCGGTTTCCATAACGGCCGATCAACGCGCCGAAGAACGGGCCGGGATTCGCAAGGTACCCTTCGACTGAATCGAATCCCAGGACCACGTCCGCCCTGGAGCCGGTCCGATCCGGCGTTTTGAGCGAAACCAACCTGCCGCCGTAGTTCGTGATTCTGGCTTCGACGCCGTTCTTGTTGGTGAGCGTGTAAACGTGGATGGTGGCGCCGTCGGCGGTCTTGCCGAAGCCGGCCGGCGTGCTGTTGGTTGCGCAACTCATCGTCAATGTCGCGGCGAGAAGGACCACGGCGGCCCGTCGATTTGGCAAGTCGGCTCCCCTCCGGGATTTACTAGAATAAGAATCCATGAAAGCGTTTGCAAGCCTGAGTTTTGAGTTCGTTCGCGATGGCATGCACATGTATACTGTAAGCGATTCGATTCGGGAGGCGATGTTATGAAGCTCAGCCGCCGTCATTTTGCCGCTACGCTTGCGGCCGCGCCCGTTGCCGCGGCTCAACAAGCGCCGCCCGCGCCTCCGGCTGACTCGCAGCGCCGCGGCACCGTACCCGAGACACCTCCGTTTCAGGACGCGCTCTCGTTTACTCGCAGTGACGTTGCGCCAAAAGTGCAACCTTTTCCGATGACGCAGGTTCGTCTGCTGAGCGGGCCTTTTCAGGAAGCCGCGGAGTGGAATCGCGGATACATGTCGCGTTTGCCGGTGGATCGACTGGTCAGGAATTTCAGAGTGAATGCCGGTCTGCCGGCTTCCGCGCAACCCTTCGGCGGATGGGAGCAGCCCAACAACGGCGAGAAGCTCCATCGCGCCAGCGAGCTGCGGGGCCACTTCACCGGCCACTTCCTGTCCGCCAGCGCCCAGCTTTACGCATCCACCGGCGACCAGGCCGCGAAAGCCAAGGGAGACGAGATCGTCGACGAGTTGGCGAAATGCCAGAAGAAATTCAGCGGCGGATATTTGAGCGCATTTCCGACGGAATTTTTCGATCGCCTGGATGCCCGGCAGGAGGTTTGGGCTCCGTTCTACACGGTCCACAAGATCATGGCCGGGATGTTCGACATGTATCGGCTCGCCGGCAACCAGCAGGCGCTCCAGGTACTCGAAGGCATGGCGGGATGGGCCGACCAGTGGACCGCGTCGAAATCCGAGGAGCACGTGCAGGACATCCTCAACACGGAATACGGAGGGATGAACGAGGTTCTCTATAACTTGGCCGCGTCGGCAGGCGACGATCGTTGGGCCAAAGCAGGCGACCGGTTCACCAAGAAGCGTTTCTTCAATCCGCTCGCTTCGCGCCGCGACGAATTGCGCGGGCTGCATGTCAACACGCATATTCCTCAAGTGATCGGCGCCGCGCGGCGCTATGAGTTATCGGGAGACTATCGATTCCACGACGTCGCCGATTATTTCTGGTATGAAGTGGTCGGCGCGCGAAGCTACGTCACCACCGGAACCAGCAACGGCGAGGGATGGCTGGCGCAGCCGCGGCAGCTCGCAAGCGAGTTGAAGCGCGCTGTCTCGACGGAGGAGTGTTGCTGCTCCTATAACATGCTCAAGTTGACGCGCCACCTGTATCAATGGACCGCGGACCCGCGCTATTTCGATTACTATGAACGTTCCCTCCTGAACATGCGCCTGGGGACCATTCATCCGGACACCGGCCAGACGCAATATTATCTCTCGCTGACGCCCGGCGCGTGGAAAACGTTCAATACCGATTTCGATTCGTTCTGGTGTTGTACGGGCACCGGCGTCGAGGAGTACTCGAAGCTCAACGACAGCATTTACTGGCACGATCCGGACGGCGTCTATGTGAATCTGTTCGTCGCGTCAGAGCTGAATTGGGCGGAAAAGGGCATGCGCCTGAAGCAGGAGACGAAGTTTCCGGAAACTCCTTCGACAACGATTACGGTGACCGCCGATAAACCGGTACAAACCGCGATCCGTCTTCGAATTCCCGAGTGGATTTCCGGAGGCTCGGTGAAAATCAACGGCAGGCCGGTGGATGCCCTGGCCAGTCCGGGCAGCTATCTGGCGCTTTCGCGAACATGGAAGAGCGGCGATCGAATCGAAATGTCGATGCCGATGAGCCTGCGCGCCGAGAGCATGCCGGACGATCCGCGTCAGCAGGCGTTCCTGTTCGGACCGCTGGTTTTGGCCGGCGACCTGGGGTCGGAAGGATTGACGGAAGCGCTGATGGTCGGTCCCAATGTTCCGCCGGTGCGCAAGGCGCCACAGCTCGAAATTCCTACGTTCCACACGACCGGGCGCGACCTTTCTTCGTGGATCAAGACCGGCGACGGTCCTCTGTCGTTCCGCACTACGGGCCAGGCCAGGGACGTCGCGCTGTCGCCGATCAATAGCATTTTCGGGAAGCGCTATTCGGTTTACTGGCAGGTCTCGTAACGATGACCGTCACCTTTGGCGTGATCGTCGGGAACCGGGGATTTTTCCCGGATCATCTGGCGCGCAGCGGGCGCACGGAGATGATCGCAGGCGATCGAAAAGGCCGGCTACGGCGTGGTCGCCGTGACCCCGGAGGAAACCAAGTTCGGCGCCATCGAGACGCGTGCCGAGGCGGCGTGCTGCGCAGAGCTGTTCGAGAGGCGCAAACGCGACATCGACGGCGTGATCGTCACACTGCCGAATTTCGGCGATGAGCGAGCCGTCGCCGACACGCTGCGCATGGCCGGACTGAACGTGCCGGTGCTGATCCAGGCGACGCCCGATACTCCGGGCCGCATGACCATCACCGATCGCCGCGACAGCTTCTGCGGCAAGATGTCGGTGTGCAATAACCTGACGCAATACGGCATCCCGTACTCGCTGACCACGCGCCACACGGAATCGCCCGATTCGGAATTGTTCCGCCGGGATCTGGATTGGTTCGCGGCGGTGTGCCGGGTCACGCGGGGATTGCGGCGCCTGCGCATCGGCGCGATCGGCGCGCGTCCGGCGGCGTTCAACACGGTGCGCTACAGCGAAAAAATTCTGGAAGCCAACGGGATTTCGGTCGAGCCCATCGATCTTTCGGAAATCCTCGGCCGCATCGCGCGCATGAAGGACCCAGCCGCTTCCGAAAAGCTGGAGCAGATCCACAAGTATGTTTCGACCGGCGCCGTGCCGGCGGAAGCCCTGATGAAGATGGCCAAGCTGGGCACGGTGATCGACCAGTGGATGGCGGAGACGCAGGTCGCCATCAGCGCGGTCCAATGCTGGACCTCGCTCGAAGAATTTTTCGGCGTGGTGCCGTGCACGGTGATGAGCATGATGAGCGAGAACCTGCTTTCGAGCGCGTGCGAGGTGGATATTTGCGGCGTCATCGGGATGCACGCGCTGCAGCTGGCCTCCGGGACGCCGAGCGCGCTTGCTCGATTGGAATAACAACTACGGCGACGATCCCGACAAGGCCGTGTGCTTCCATTGCAGCAATCTTCCAAAACATTTCTTCAAAGAAGTGCGCATGGATTTTCAGGAGATCATCGCCGGAACGGTCGGCAAGGAGAATACCTTCGGAACCTGCGTGGGGCGCGTGAAGAGCGGACCGATGAGCTTCGCGCGCTTTTCGACCAATGACCGCGAAGGGACCATTCACGGCTACGTCGGCGAAGGCGAGTTCACTGACGATCCGCTCGACACCTTCGGCGGCGCGGGGGTGGTTCGCATTTCGAATTTGCAGAACCTGCTGCGCTACATCTGCGAGCGCGGGTTCGAGCATCACGTCGCGGCAAACTTCAGTTCATCCGCGTCGGCCGTCAGCGAAGCCGCGGTTCGATACCTTGGATGGAACGTGCATCGGCACGAGTAAAGCGATGAGCCTGGTGGCCGGGGTCGATTTCGGCACGCTGAGCGTCCGCGTTTCCATTTTCGACAGCGCGCGCGGGACGTTTGGGCGCCGGCACAGCCGAGTATCCGCTGCTGCGCAAGAAAGACGATCCGGACCACGCCACCCAGAGCCACGCGGATCACATGCGCGCGCTGGCGGAAGCCATGCACGCCGGCATTCACGCGGCCGGCATCGACGGCCGGTCGATTGAGGCCATCGCCATCGACACCACCGGCTCCAGCGTCATTCCGGTCGACGCCAATCTGGAGCCCATCGACGATTACTATTTGTGGTGCGATCATCGCGCGTGGAAAGAAGCCGGCGAAATCACGGCGGCTGCGCATTCGGCCGGCCTCGATGCCATCGAGTGGTGCGGCGGCGTGTATTCCTCCGAGTGGGGGTTCGCGAAGCTGCTGCACTGGCTGCGGCATAATCCGGAAAAACGTGAGCGATTCGCCACCGCGTTCGAGCATTGCGACATGGTGGCGGCGACGCTGTGCGGGATCACCGATCTCGACGCGGCTCCGCGCAGCGTCTGCGCGATGGGACACAAGTGGATGTGGACGCGGCGCATGTCCGCCGGCTGAGTTTCTGGGCGTCGGTCGATCCGCTGCTCGACGGCGTCCGAGCTTCCCGGGCGCTACGCAACTTCGGACAAAATCGCCGGCCATCTCTCGGCCGAATGGGCCGGCAAGCTCGGACTGCGCGCGGGAATTCCGATTCCGGTCGGCGCATTCGACGCGCACTGGGACGCCATCGGCGCGGGCGTGCGCCTGGGCGACGTGGTGAACGTGGTGGGCACGTCCACCTGCATCATCGCGATCGGCGAGCAGCCGTCGCTGATCCCCGGCGTGTGCGGCGTGGTGGCGGGATCGGTGTATCCGAACTGCACCGGGATCGAAGCGGGACTTTCGGCCACCGGCGACATTTTCGAGGCCATCGCGGCGCGCGCCGGAACCACCGTCGCCGAGCTTTCGCGCGGCCTCGAGAACTATCGCGCCGGCGAGACCGGACTGCTGCGGCTCACCTGGGACAACGGCGATCGCACCGTGCTGGTGAATCCGGAGCTGGGCGGCGTGACGCTCGGATGGCGCCTGACTCACACCGCGCGAGGACGAGTTGTTCGCGGCCATCGAGGGCACCGCGTTCCACACGCGCGTCATACTGGAGCGCATGGAGGAGCACGGCGTGCCGGTGGATCGCATCATCAACGGCGGCGGAATCCCGCAGACGCAATCCGGTGCTGAACCAGGTGTACGCGAACGTGCTGGGCAAGCCGATTCTGGTGCCGAAAGGCGATGTGACCAGCCTCGGCTCGGCGATCTTCGCGTTTCTTGCGGCTGGGACGTTCGCGACGATCGAAGAGGCGCAGGATGCGCTGTGCCCCGGGCACTGCGTGATCGAGCCGGACCTCGCCGCGGCGGCCATTTACGGGGAATTGTACGCGCTCTACAGGAAACTGTATTTTGCACTGGGCGACCGGCGGTCAGCGGCGGTCGAGCTGGGAGATGTGCTGCCGGAGCTGCGCAGAATCGCTGCCAAGGCGCGAGGAGGAATCGATGCTCGAAGCGCTGCGCAATGAAGTTTACGAAGCGAATCTCGAAATCGTGCGGCGCGGCCTGGTGCTCTACACGTTCGGAAACGCCAGCGCGATTTCGCGCGAGCATTCCGTAATCGTGATCAAGCCGAGCGGTGTGCCTTACGACAAAATGTCACCGGCGGACATGGTGATCACGGATCTGGATGGGCGGGTGATCGAAGGCTCGCTCCGGCCGTCGTCGGACCTGGCAACGCACGCAGCGCTGTATCGCGCGTTTCCATCCATCGGCGGCGTGGTTCACACTCATTCGCGCCATGCCACCGCGTGGGCGCAGGCATGCCGCGAGATTCCGTGCTTCGGCACCACGCACGCGGATTATTTCTGCGGCTCGGTGCCGGTAACGGCTCCGCTGAGCGCCGCTCTGATCGAATCGGACTACGAGTTGAATACCGGAGCCGCGATCGTCCGCGCGATGGAGGGGCGCGATCCGCTGGGAAGTCCGGCGATCTTGGTCGCCGGTCACGCGCCGTTTTGCTGGGGAAAAACGGTGGCCGAAGCAGCGCACGCGGCTGTCATCGTCGAGGAACTGGCCGCGATGGCGTGGCAGACGCTGACCATCAATCCGCTGGCGGAGCCGATTTCGGCCGCTCTACGCGACAAACATTACTCGCGTAAGCACGGCCCGACGGCGACCTATGGACAGGAAAAACCTACTCGAGCCGCAGGCGAAGAATCGTGAGCGAATGCGCCGGGAAGTGTACATGAAACGGTTCTTTTCAATCTTGGGCGTCAATTCGCGCACCGACGGGATCACTTTTTTGTCGTCACCGAACGTGTGCGTCGCTTTCAAATCGGCATAGTTCAGCTGCCAGACCTGCGCTTTCGACGAAAGCGCGCCTTCCTGGTTTTCGATCCGCGTTTCCAGATCCTGCGACTTGCTGCGGTTGAGCACATTCACGAAGACGCTCCGATCCTTCGCGTTGTATGTCGCCGAAACGTCCAGGTAGTTTAGCGACTGGCGATTCAACTGATACGTCGGCGACGAAACCCACGTCTCCAGCGCGACGTTTCCACGCTGCTTGCCATATTCAAGAATCGGGAAGTAGATCGGCTGTAGAAACAGCCCGTCTTTATTGGTCAGGATGGGCGCGATCACATTCACCATCTGCGCCAGGTTCGCCATTTTTACCACGTCCGCGTGGTTAAAGAACGAGTTGAAGAACATCCCCATGGCCAGCGCGTCCTCGAAGTTGTAGATCTCTTCCAGGTGCTCCCGGTTGGTCGCGCGATACCAGACGTTCCACTCGTCGTAGGCGATATACATCGGCCGCGACGACGGAACCGCCTTGATGGACGCAGCCGTCGTCTCGATATACCGGTCGATATTCTGCGAGTTGCCGAGAAATTTCTCGAGATCGTTGTCGCGATTGTTGATGTAGGTGTGCAGCGCGACGTAGTCCGCCTGTCCGCGCAGCGCGGCGATCACGGTGCGATTCCAACCCTGCCAGTCCGCGGCCGCGCCATAGTTGCTCGACCCGCTGGCCACCAGGCGGATGGAAGAATCCACCAGCCGCATCGCCTTCGCGGCCTCCACCGCGAACTTCGCATACTCCTCCGCGGATTTATGCCCGAGCTGCCAAGGCCCGTCGATCTCGTTCCCGAGGCCCCAATACTTCACGTTGTAGGGCGCGTCGTGTCCGTTTTTCCGCCGCTGATCCGCCCAAAACGTGTGGCGCGATTCATTCGTGTACTCCACCCAATGGCGCGCGTCGTCGACGGTCCCCAGGCCGCCGTTGATGCAAATATACGGCTCGGCTCCAATCTTCTGCGCGTAACGCAAAAATTCGTCCGTCCCGAACCGGTTGCTTTCAAGGGCGTTCCATGCCAGCTCCATCCGCACCGGACGCTGGTCGCGCGGGCCGATCCCGTCTTTCCAGTCGTAGCCTGAAGAAAAATTGCCGCCCGGGTAGCGCAGAATCGACACACCGAGTTTCCGCACCGCGTCCATCACGTCTTTGCGATAGCCGTCGCTGTCCGAGAGCGGATTGCCCTCATCGAAGATACCGCCATAGATCATGCGGCCCAGGTGTTCGGCGAAGTTGCCGAACAGCAGCGGGTCCACCTCGCCGATCTGGCGGTCGACATCGATTTTGATGCGCGCGGGTTGAGTCTGAGCGCATGCAGCGGCAAGCGGCAGCAGGATTAGAAAGCGTCGCAGCATCATCTTGGAATCGAGCCTCCAGTCGACAGCCTTCCCAGTTCCGGCCATTATGACACGACCCTCATGCAAGCCATTTCATCCGACGCGACGCGGCAATCGCACCATCAGCACCACCAGCCCGGAAAGAAAGACCGCGATCGCCATGCTCCACAGGCCGCCCGAGTAAGCTCCCGTGCGCGAGCTCAGCCAACCGATCACGTACGGGCCCACGAATCCGCCCAGGTTGCCGAAAGCGTTAATCATGCCGATGCTCGCGGCCGCGTCGGTCGGGACTCAGAAAGACCCCGGCATCGACCAGAGGACGGATAGGACGCTAGCAATCCCGCTGAGGCAACTGCGAACAGCGCCACCGTTCCCGGCACGCGCATCACTTCGAGCGTCGTCAGGGCCAGCGCGCATCGCCGACACGATCCGCGGACCCGCGGTATGCCAGCGGCGCTCGCCCGTGCGATCCGAATGTCGGCCCCATAGGAGCATCGCCGGAATGGCGAACCATCGACGGGAGCGCCGAAAGCAAGCGCGGTTTCGGTGGCACTCAGCCCGCCCAGCCGTTGCAGCATTTTCGGCATCCACAGACCCGAGCCCGTAGTTCCCCACGGCCCCGCCGAAATACGCGATGCCCAGCAGCAACACGTTACGATGACCCGCCGCCGCCAGAATCGATTTCCATGTCCCGCCAGCCCGTTCGGCCGTGACAGCGCGGGCGCGATCCATCTGCTCCACCAGCCACTCCCGCTGCTCCGCGCTCAACCAATGGCCTCGCGAAGGCCGGTCGGTCAGATACATCAGGCACACGATCCCGCACACCACCGCGGGCGCGCCTTCCAGGATCAGCAGCCATCGCCAGCCCGACAGCCCGAACCATCCCGCCTTCATGATCGCCGCCGATAGCGGAGCTGCGATCACTTGCGACGCGGGAATCGCCGCCATGAACATCGCGACCGCCTTGGCGCGGTCCTGCGGGCGATACCAGTGGCCCAGGTACGTAATGATTCCTGGAAAAAAGCCGGCTTCCGTCACTCCCAGCAGCAGCCGCATCGCGTAAAATTCGCGCTCCGTATGAATGAAACCTGTGAGCGACGCGACGCAGCCCCACACGATCATGGTGGTTGCCACCATCTTCCGCGCGCTCCATTTTTCCACCAGAATCGCACCCGGAATCCCCAGCAGCATGTATCCGACAAAGAAAATGCCGGAGCCGAGACCGAACACCGCGTCCGAGAACCCGAGCTCTCCGGTCATCTGTAGGCCGGCAAAACTGATGTTGATGCGGTCGATGTAGGCGACCACGTACAACAGGAACAGAAACGGCATCAGCCGTCGAGTGACACGGCGGCGCGTTTCGCCGGCAACGTCGGGAGCCGGCACTCTTTACCCGCGTCCGATGAAAGGCATCTTCGTCGCCATCACGTTCATGAACTGGACATTTGCATCCAGTGGCAGATTCGCCATGAAAAGAACAGCGCCGGCCACCGCCTGCACGTCCATCCGAGGTTCCACTGCCGTAGAACCGTTGGCCTGTGGAACACCCGCCGACATCGGTTCGGTCATTTCCGTGGCGGCGTTGCCGATGTCGATCTGTCCACACGCGATGTCGTGCTTGCGCCCGTCGAGCGAAATGCACCGGGTCAGCCCCGTGATCGCGTGCTTGGTCGCCGTATAGGGCGCTGAATTGGGCCGCGGCACATGTGCGGAAAGCGAGCCATTGTTGATGATCCGCCCTCCGCGCGGAGTTTGTTCCTTCATCATCCTGATGGCTTCCTGTGCGCACAAGAATGCGCCCGTGAGGTTGACGCCCACTACCGCGCTCCACTGCTCATAGCTGAGGTCTTCCATCGGAATCCCCAGTGTGGCAATGCCGGCGTTGTTGAACAGCACGTCCAATCGGCCGAAAGATTCTTTCGTTTTGGCGAATAGCTCCCGCACAGGCTCGGGACGGCTCACGTCGGTGGGAACGCAGACTGCCGGAATTTCAGGGCGCGTTCGCTGTGCGGCCGTCCGCTCCAGCTCCGGCGCGCGCCGTCCCGCCAGCACCACGGAATATCCCGCCGCGTTGAACGCCAGAGTGACCGCGCGGCCGATTCCGCTCCCCGCGCCGGTCACCACCGCAACTTTGTTGCCTGGCATTTTGTTCCGAACCATTGTACTCATGGACGGCACTCGCGGCGGACAACCGACGCCCAGCGTCTGAATCGCGACGCTTTTCATCTTCTTGATTCAGCAAAATCAACATTCTAGGTCTGGAACCCGAGCTGCAGGCTACGGACGGAATTCCAACTTTATGAAATTCAAGGAAAGTGCGCTCGCTCACCGGCTGCTCGACGGGCTCGAAGGTATTGAAATCGGAGGGTCGGCTCACAACCCCTTTGGGCTGAAAACCCGCAATGTCGACTTCACTGCGGAAATCACCAGTTTCAAACAGGAAGAGATCAAGCTGTGCGGCGAGGCCCTGCCGGTGGACATCGTGTCGCCGGGCGACCGTCTGCCGCTCGCCGACAACAGCGTCGATTTCGTAATCAGCTCCCATGTCATTGAGCATTTTCCCGATCCGATCAAGGCATTGAGAGAATGGCATCGTGTCGTCAAACCCGGCGGCTACCTCTACATCGTCGCACCCCACAAAGAGCGGACCTTCGACAAAGACCGCCCGCGCACGACGCTCGCCGAACTGATCGAACGCCATGAAACCGGTAAACAGCCGGAACGTTTTCAAGACCATTGCTCGGTTTGGATCACCGAGGATTTCATCGAGCTGATCCGGCATCTGGGTTGGACGCCGCTCGAAGTTCAGGACGTCGACGACAAAGTCGGCAACGGCTTTGCGGTTGCCATTCGAGTAGAAAAAGCGCGGAAAACCGCATCCTTTCCGCCCGGCCCGCTGTGGACTTACCTGGAAAGATTCGCTCAGGCCGTGGCGGTCGAAAACCGCCCGATCGTCGAGAAGAGAGTCATCGAAAAGCGCCCCGCGCCGCCGGCGCCTAAGATTTCATTCGGCCGCTCCGACCCGTCCTTACCGAGCTACGTCGAGATCGGTGCCCACACCTACTACGTGCCCAGCGAGACTCGGTTTCTCGGCTATGTTCCCGGCGAAAAGATCATCATCGGAAAGTACGGTTCCATCGCGCGGGAAGTGACCATTTTTGTGGGGGGCAATCACACCACCGAGACAGTGTCGACGTATCCCTTCGATACATGGCTGCTCGGCAGGATGAATCCCACCCGCTCTTACGTGAAGTCGCGGAATACGGAAATCGGCAGCGATGTCTGGATTGGCCACGGAGCGCACATCGCCAGCGGTGTCCACATCGGACATGGCGCCGTGGTCGCCAGCGGAGCCGTCGTTTTTCAAGACGTTCCGCCCTACGGCATCGCGGTCGGTAATCCCGCCCGTGTCACGCGTTACCGTTTCAACGAATCCATCGTGGAAAGCCTCCTGCGGATCGCGTGGTGGGATTGGTCCGATGAGGTGGTACGCCGCAACGTAGAGTGGTTCTATCGTCCCGTCGAGGAGTTTATAAAGCAGTTCGACCCCCTAAGTACCTTTTCGGAGAGCACTAAGGAATCGAGCGTCGCATAGTTGCGGCCGCCTCGGATGCCCCTGGCTCGCGGCAAGCGAGCCGTAAAACACCTCTACCTCTTCACCCGATGGGACCCGTTCTTTGACGAGCGTTTCCGGGGAGTCAGCCGCCCGCCCTTATGGCTCTTGACTTTAACTCGGGCAGCCCGGACCGGCGATGACCGCACGGCAGTCTTCTTCGGCGCCGCAACCAGGGAAACGATCGAAAGTAGAAAAACGGCTAGAAAACGCATCGAGCTTATATCGGCAGTAGTCCGCCAGTCGATTAGGGTTCATTTTGCAAGCCGCAAACAGATCAGCGTGTGCTCATTCCGGGCATACAGGCGCCCGTCGGCGATGGCCGGGTAGGCTCGCACCACGCCCTTTAGAACCTGCGCGTGTTCCGCTGGTTGAAACGACTTTGGCGCTGCGGGCGCGATGATCAACTCCCCGCCTTCCCTAAGGATCAGCAGCCGGTCTCCGGCCAAGGTCACCGTACCTGCGCCGAAACCGTTGACGCTCCACATCGGTTTGCCGGTACGAAGCTCGATTGCACGCAGTGTTTGCCCTTCTTCCTGGCGGCCGTCGAAACCGTAAAGATAGCCGTCGCGATACACGCAAGTCGAGTAATGATTCGACATCGAGTCATCGTTGGCCCACACTTTCTTATACGTGGACCCGTTTACTTCCAGCAGCGCCGCCCCGGTTCCATAACTCGCTGAAACGAACACCAGGTTCCCGATCGCCAGCGGCGTCGCCGCGTTGACCGACGCCGACGATCGCGAATGGAACGGCATGCTGAAACGCACCTGCCCGTTTGCCGGATCCAGGTCCACCAGCCCGGCGCGTGTAAAAAACAGCGCGTGGCGAGCGCCGCCGATGGTGGCCACCGTGGGCGAAGAGTAGCTTGCTTCATCGCTGGTCGCCTTCCATGCGACCCCTCCGGTCGCCGCATCGAACGCGACAATCCCGGCGTTGTCAGCCCCGACGTTCACCAACACCCGCCCGCCCTCTACGATTGGCGATCCCGCGGCGCCGAACCAGCCCTTCTTTACTGTGAACTTCTGGTGCGTCGCCACGGTCCAGCGTTTCTTGCCCGTGGCCAGGTCCACGGCGCTCAACACCCCTTCCGCGCCGAACGTGTACACCACGCCACCGGCCACCACCGGCGCCGCGCGTGGACCCTCATCGAAGCCGAAATCGTCGCGATACGTGGTTGGATACTCGTACGACCAAACGTTTTTTCCGGTCGCCGCGTCCAAAGCTTCAATGATTTCGCGACCCGAAACTCGATGGAACAGAATCACTTTGCCGGACGCGACAATGGGACCCGCGAACCCTTCGCCGACGTCTTTTTTCCACACCACGGGAGGTCCCCCGAGGGGCCACGCCGCAGCGATATCCGCGCCCGGATACACGCCGTCGCGCGTCGGACCCAGGAACTGCGGCCAGTCGCCTACGACCGCGCATAGGAATAAGACGCCTGCAAGACCCATCACGCTATAGTATAGAAATCCCCAACCGAGGACGCTTCTTGTGAATTTGAAATCTTCATTTGCAATTATGATGTTGCTGGCTGCGGCGCACGCACAAAGTGTGCGTGGAGTGATCGGAGGCGTGGTCGAAGATCCACATTCGACGCCAATCCCGAAGGCGGCGATTACGCTGACCAACATCGAGACGGGCGGCAAACGCACCGCAATGACCGATGCGCACGGTGAGTTCACGGTACCGACACTCGATCCGGGTGCCTATCGCCTGGAAGCAGAAGCCGGCGGCTTCGTGAAGTACGGGCAAACCCTGAACCTGGAGGTCAACCAGGATATTCGTGTCAGCATTAAGATGGCCCAGAATCCTACGGGTGCCGCGGAAGTGAGGGGTGAGCCGGTTCTGCTTCGCACCGAAACCTCCGAAATGGGCGGAGTCATCGACAGCCGTCAAATCCTGGGATTGCCGCTCGACGGCCGGAATTTCTACGAGCTCAGCCTGTTGTTGCCCGGCGTCGCGCCCGCCGCGTCCGGGTCCGCCGGTTCCGTCCGCGGAGCCTTCTCGATCAACGTGAACGGCGCGCGCGAGGACGCCAACAATTTTCTGCTCGACGGCGCCTACAATGGCGATCCGAAGCTGAACGGCCTGGGAGTCACTTCACCCGTGGACGCCATTCGCGAGTTCGAAGTCGCCACATCCACCTACGACACCAGTTTCGGACGCAACGGCGGCGGCCAGATCAGCGTCGTGACGCGCTCCGGCGGAAACCAGGTTCACGCCACTGCTCTACGAATTCGTCCGCCCCGGCGCGCTCGAAGCCAACAATTTCTTCGCGCCCGCCGATCAGCCCGCGCCCTCCTATTCGCGCAACCAGTACGGAGCCGTCATCGGCGGACCCATCGTGAAAAACCGCACTTTCTTTTTCGCCGACTTCGAAGGCACCATGCTGACCGCCGGCCAGACGCTGGTCACCGATGTCCCCACCGCCGCCGAACGCTCCGGGAATTTCAACGGCAGCGGCCTCACCGCCGTCGACCCCTCAACCGGCCAGCCGATCCCCGGCAATCAGCTTCCGTCTTTCTTTCTCGATCCCATCGGATCGAAAATCGCGAACCTCTTTCCTCTGCCCAATCGCAATGTCGCCGGCGCGAACTTCGTCAGCTCGCCCAATGAGACCGACACTCGGAATCAGTTCGACACCCGCATCGACCATTCCTTCACCCAGGCCGATCGTCTGTTCGCGCGCTACAGCTTCGTCAACGATTCGCTGTTCACTCCCTTCGCGGGATCGTCCGGAGATTCCTCGTTGCCCGGTTACGGCTTGAATGTCCCCAGCCGCGCGCAAAACGCCGCCATCGGCGAAACGCATGTCTTCACGCCCACGCTGCTCAATGAGCTGCGCCTCGCCTTCAATCGCGTCTCGAACGGCGACTTTCAGCAGGGGCAGGGAACCAGCATCAACCACCAGCTCGGTCTGCCGGAGCTGTCGGCCAATCAGCGCGATTGGGGCATGAGCCTGGTCACCGTCAACGGTTTTTCGCCCATCGGCGATGAGCCCACCAGCCCGGAGCACGGCACCACGAATACGTATCAGATCGCCGATAACGCCACCTGGACGCAGGGCCGGCACCTGGTGAAGTTCGGAACCGATATTCGAATTCTGCAGGAGAACGCCTATCGCGACGTGGAATCGCGCGGGTTCATCGATTTTCAAGGCGTGTACACCGGCAATCCGCTCGAAGAGCTGCTGCTCGGCCTGCCCACCGATTCGGGCGGCGCGGTGATGAATAATCCCGAGCATCTGCGAACGCACAGTCTCGATTTTTTCGTCAACGACACCTGGCGCGTGAAGCCGAATCTCACCGTGACGCTGGGCTTGCGATATGAGTTCAACTCGCCCGCCGTCGACGCCGCGAATCACGCGCAGGTTTACAACCCCGCCTCAGGCACTTTGGTTCCGGTCGGCCAGAACGGATTCCCGGCCGCCGGTTACAACCCGCAGGAACACAACTTCGCGCCGACCCTCGGTGTCGCGTGGTCGCCCGCCGGTCACAGCTCCACCGTGCTGCGCGCCGCCTATGGCATTCACTACGATCTATCCTCGCTTGCGCCGGGCGAAGGCCTGTACTTCAGCGCCCCGTACTACAACTTGAACGTGTACTTCCCCATTGAGGGCCTGTTCAATCTATCGCTCGACAACGTATTTCCCAACAATTTTCCATACCCCTACCCGGCCACGGCCACCGCGTTCCAGCGCAATCTGGCGACGCCCTACATCCAGCAATGGAACTTTGGGATCCAGCAGAAGCTGGGAGCGTCGCGCGTGCTCGAAGTCGCCTACGTCGGATCGAAGGGGACCCATTTAATCGACTCGCGCGACATCAACCAGCCGCAGCCCTCCACCAATCCGAATTTTCTGCGCCCGAATCCGGCCTTCGCGGACATCGACATCATCGAGTCGGCGGCAAACTCCATCTATCACAGCCTGCAGGCGCGCCTGGAGCAGCGTCTTTGGAAGGGATTGTCGATGCTCGCGTCGTACACGTACGCGAAGTCGATCGACGACGCGTCCGGATTTTTCTCCACCACCGGCGATCCGAATTTCCCTCAGAACAGCTACGATCTGAGCGCGGAGCGCGGACGCAGCGATTTCGACATCCGCCAGCGCTTCACGCTCAGCTACGCCTACGATCTGCCGATCGCGAAAGGGCATCGCTGGTTAGGCGGATGGCAAAGCTTTGGCGTCCTGACGTTCCAGACCGGGCAGCCGTTCACTGTCGCGCTGCTGCCCGATGATGACAACGCGAACACCGGGCAAGCCGCGCTCGGTTTCGGCGCCAATGACCGGCCGAATGTCGTGGGGAACCGCCAAGCTCGCCAATCCCTCGGCGTCCGAATGGTTCAACACGGCGGCGTTCGCGATTCCGCCATACGGCCATTTCGGCAACGCCGGCCGCAATATCCTGGACGGCCCCGGTCTTGAAACCGTGGATTTCTCGATCGTGAAGAACACTAAGGTAACGGAGCGGTTCACCGTCCAGTTCCGCACCGAATTCTTCAACCTGCTGAATCACACGAATTTCAACCTGCCGGGCAATTTCCTGGGATCGGCGACGTTCGGCCAGATCGTTTCCGCGGGCGACCCGCGCAGAATTCAATTCGGCGTAAAGCTCTTCTTCTGAGCCGCGAGCGTCAGCGAGTCGAAACTCCCACCAGCCGCAACCGCGGGAATCAGACCGGCGTCGTCAAACTAGATTCTCTTCCGCGTGAACTTCATGCCCGACCAGTCTCCATCGACCGCGCAAATCTTGTAATCGACCATGCCAACGCTTAGGGCGATCGCGCGAACGCTGGTCTGGGTCAAGTCCGCTTTGTGCCGTCCGCTAGCCTTCGGATAGACGATCCACAACTGGCACTTTTCGGGCAGCCGGACGCTCATGAAGTCGATTCCTGATTCAAGTTCCTCCCGCGACCGCACAAACCAGATCGCCAGCCGGGTCTGCCTGCTCATCGCCGCTTTCAATTCGACGCCCTCGGGAAGCTCTCCGAGCAGCTCCTCAAACCTTTCCGGCGCATTCAGCAACGCCACCGTCCCAATCAGACCGAGCTTCTTACCGAGACTCGATCCAGCCCATTGCTGCATATAGGACATCTTCGGGAGCGGCGAGGTGGGCCCGCCGGCGATCGCTTTCTTCAATGCTGCAGCGACGTTTTTCCAATCCGTGAACCACGCGTCCGGCAAGTCGCGTTTCACCCGCCCGATTTTCTCCGGAAGCCCTCCCGCGAACACGACCGGGATCGTGCCAGTGCTCTTGGTGGTCCGCAAGACCAACGCGATGACTCGTCCGTACGATGGTTTGCGATCGAGGTCGATGAGCACGGCGGCGGGCGCCAGGTCACGGATGTGCCCGACCAGCCTCGAACGTCGGAATCGGCGATGCGTCCACCGTGAAGCCCCGGATGTCTAACGTGCGTCCACTCCAGGTGATCATCCTCACGAGCCGCATGGACACCAGCGTACACTTAAAACATACGATGCAGAATCCGTTTATGGCCCGCGCCATCGAGCTCGCCATCGAAAACGTCAACTCCGGCCGCGGTGGACCCTTCGCAGCGGTCATCGAAAAAAACGGAAGCATCATCGCCACCGGAACCAATCTGGTCACCTCCACGAACGACCCGACTGCCCATGCCGAGATCATCGCGATTCGCGCCGCGTGCGCGTCGCTCGCCACATTTCAGCTGGATGGCTGCGACCTCTATACCACCTGCGAGCCGTGCCCGATGTGTCTCGGCGCCATCTATTGGGCGCGCCCGCGCCGCGTGTATTTCGGAACCAATGCGGACGACGCGGCGGCGGCCGGCTTCGACGATGCGTTCATCTATCGCCAGATCGCGCTCCCGCCGGCCGGGCGAAAGATCCCGTTCCTGGCGCTGATGCGCGACGATGCGCTCGCCTGTTTCAAGGCCTGGGAATCCAAGGCCGATCGCATAAACTACTAGCATGGACTCGCTTACCCGCGCCAATCTGGAGTTCACGCGCGCCCATCCCGGTGAATCCGGATCGCGCCAGCCGGTGCATACCGTGTATGGCGGCGCGCACTTGTTCAAAGCGGATGTGTGCCGCAAGGTTGGAACGCTCGCCAGGCGCGCGCTGGCCGATTATGCGCCGGATGCCGCGACCCTGGCGCTGGCCCTGGGGATTCCCAGCCGGCTTGCCGATGCCGTCTACGACCGCGTGTTCGAAAAACTTGAGCGCGAGCCGGTCGAGGATTTTCGTCTCGATTTCGAGGACGGCTTCGGCGTGCGATCCGATGTGGAGGAAGACGCGATGGCCGTGCTGGCCGCCGGGGAAGTCGCCCGGGCCCTCGTCGAAGGAAGCTTGCCGGCGTTCATCGGAATCCGGATCAAGCCGCTGAATGAGGAACTGAAAGCCCGCAGTCTTCGCACGCTCGAGCTGTTCCTCGCCGCGCTGGGCCCTGTGCCGGAAAATTTCGTGGTCACTCTGGCCAAAATTACCGTGCCCGAACAGGTCAGCGCGCTGGTAGATGTGCTCGACCGGTTCGGCGTTACGCGCATGGAAATGATGATCGAGACGCCACAGTCCCTGTTGCGGTTGCCGCAGTTGGTCGAAGCCGCGCGCGGCCGATGCGTCGGCGCGCACTTCGGTATCTACGACTATACGGCCAACCTCGGAATCACGGCCGCCCATCAGCACATGTTGCATCCGGCCGCCGATTTCGCGCGCTCCATGATGCAGGCCCAGCTCGCCGGAACCGGCATTGCGCTTTCCGATGGCGCCACCAACATCCTGCCCTTGGCGATGTATCGCGCCGAAACTCTCACGCCACGGGAGGAAGCCGAAAATCGCGGCGCCGTGCATCGGGCGTGGAAGCTGCATGCCGAACACATCCGCCACTCGCTCGACCATGGGTTTTACCAGGGATGGGACCTGCATCCGGCGCAGCTTCCGTCGCGCTTCGCGGCGGTATATTCGTTTTTCCTGGGAGGGATGGAAACCGCGTCGGAGCGTCTGCGGAACCTCGTCGCGAAAGCGGCGCAGGCGACCGAGGTGGGTGGCGTATTCGATGACGCCGCCACCGGGCAAGGCTTGCTGAACTATTTCCTGCGCGCGATCGACTGCGGCGCGATCCCGGAAAGCGAAGCCCTGGCGCGCACCGGTCTCACGCTGGACGAATTGCGTTCCGCGTCGTTTGTAAGGATTCTCGATGCACGGAAGATTCCTCGGTGAAAACCGGTTAAAAAAGCTCAATGTTACCACTGGTAACATTCACCGGAAGCATGCCTGCTTGACTGCGACGCGCTGCTAGGGAGCAGCGCTCCGCGCGGTTTGCCGCTTTTTTGCGATTTTGCCGTTTTTCGACTGTTTTTTAGGCGAAAGCTTCCACCGGCGGGCACAAGCACATCAGATTTCGGTCGCCGTAGGGATTGTCGATGCGTCCCACGCTCGGCCAGAATTTCCGGGCGCGCACGAACGGCAGCGGGAACGCGGCCTGTTCGCGCGAGTAGGCGTGCCGCCATTCGTCGGCCGAAACCGCGGCGGACGTATGTGGCGCATTTTTCAACACGTTATCGCGCGGATCGGACTGGCCGTCCATCACCGACTGAATCTCCCCCCGGATGGCGATCATCGCGTCGCAGAAGCGGTCCAGTTCCTCTTTAGGCTCGCTTTCCGTCGGCTCCACCATCAGCGTTCCGGCCACCGGAAAGGAGACCGTCGGAGCGTGGAACCCATAGTCCATCAAGCGCTTGGCGACGTCGGTCTCGTCAATGCCGCTGGCTTGTTTCAGTGGGCGCAAATCGAAAATCATCTCGTGGGCGACGCGGCCGTTTTCGCGCGTGTACAGCACCGGATAGTGTTTTTCGAGGCGCGATTTGATGTAGTTGGCGTTCAAAATCGCGTTGCGCGTCGACTCCGTCATGCCGTCGCGGCCCAGCATCTTTATGTATCCGTAAGAGATCAGCAGAATACTGGCGCTCGACCAGGGCGCCGCGGCCACGGCGTGAATGGCGCGTGCGCCGCCGGTCTTAATCACAGGATGACCGGGAAGGTACGGCGCCAGGTGCGCGGCCACGCCGATGGGTCCCATGCCCGGACCGCCGCCGCCGTGGGGGATCGCGAAAGTCTTGTGCAAGTTCAAATGACAGACGTCGGCGCCGATGTTTGCCGGGCTGGTCAGACCGACTTGCGCGTTCATGTTCGCGCCGTCCATGTACACCTGGCCGCCGTTGGCGTGGACGAGCGCGCAAATGTCCTGGATGCTCTCTTCAAACACGCCGTGCGTCGAGGGATAGGTGACCATCAGCGCCGCCAGGCGGTCGCGATGCTGCTCGGCTTTGGCCTGGAGGTCGGCGACGTCGATGTTGCCCTCGGCAGTCGACGCCACCACCACCACGCGCATTCCAGCCATCACGCCGCTGGCGGGATTGGTGCCATGCGCCGACGCCGGGATCAGCACCACGTCGCGATGCTTGTCGCCGCGGTCGTGATGATAGGCGCGGATCACCATGAGGCCGGTGAACTCGCCCTGCGCGCCCGCATTCGGCTGCAAGGAAACCGCGGCGAATCCGGTGATCCCGCACAAGGCTTTCTCCAGCTCCCGGAAAATGTGCTGATAACCCGCGGCCTGCTCCACCGGCACGAACGGGTGCAGATTCGCAAACTTGCTCCACGTGATCGGCAGCATCTCGGAGGCCGCGTTCAGTTTCATGGTGCATGACCCGAGCGGGATCATGGACGTGTCCAGCCCAACGTCTTTTCGCTCCAGGCTCCGGATGTAGCGCATCATCTCCACCTCGGAGTGGTGTGTATTAAAAACCGGATGCGTCAGGAACGGCGAGGTGCGCGCCAGCGTGCGGGGGAAATCCAGGACCAGGTTTTCAGGCGACGCGTCGAAGCCGGAAACCGCGCCGGTTCCGGCCGCGAACGCTTTGACGATCCCTTCGATGTCGGCGAGCGTGGTGGTTTCGTCAAGCGCTACGTTGATCGCGCCGTCCTCCCGGTAACGGAAGTTCAACTGCGCGGCCAGCGCGGCTTGCTTGATTCTTTCCGTTGCGCCGGCCGGCGGCTCAAGACGCAGGGTGTCGAAGAATGCGTCGTTTCGCTGCGCCACTCCGGCTTTGGCCAGCTCGCGCTCCAGCAGCTTGGCGAATCCGTGGATGCGGCGCGCGATTGCGGAGAGCCCTCGCGGTCCGTGCCACACCGCGTAAAATCCGGCCATGTTGGCCAGCAGCGCCTGCGCCGTGCAGATGTTCGACGTGGCCTTCTCCCGGCGAATGTGCTGCTCCCGGGTTTGCAACGCCATTCGATACGCGGGGTTGCCGTGCACGTCGACCGAAACGCCGATGATGCGCCCGGGGACTTGGCGCACATGTTTCTCGAGCGTCGCGAAGAATGCCGCATGCGGTCCGCCGTAGCCCATCGGCACGCCGAATCTTTGGGAGTTGCCCAGCACCACGTCCGCGCCCATTTCGCCGGGCGGCGTCAGGACCGTCAGGCTAAGCAGATCGGTTGCCACGGCGACCAGTACGCCGGCGCGTTTCGCCGTGGCGATAGAATCGCGCAGATCGTGCACCATGCCCGCTTCATCCGGCGATTGCAGCAGCGCGCCAAAAAAGCTGCTGTCGAGTTGCGCGGAACGAAAGTCCCCGATGACCAGTTGTATTCCAAGGGGCTCCGCGCGCACCCGGAGAACGTCGATGGTTTGCGGAAAACAGGTATCGGCGACGAAGAATTTCATCGCCTCGGACTTGGCAACCCGGTGCAGCATGGTCATCGCTTCAGCGGCGGCGGTGGCTTCATCCAGCAGCGATGCGCTGGCGACTCCCATACCGGTCAGGTCGCTCACCATGGTCTGAAAATTCAGCAAGCCTTCCAGCCGGCCCTGCGCGACCTCGGCCTGGTACGGCGTGTAAGGCGTATACCAACCAGGATTTTCGAGGACATTTCGCTGGATGACGCTGGGCGTAAAACAGTCCGAGTAGCCCATGCCGATGAACGACTTGAAAAGCTGGTTGCGCGCGGCGGTCTGGCGCAGCTCGCGCAGAAATTCGTATTCGCTTTCGCCGTCCGGAAGATTCAGCGGATGGCTTAAGCGGATGCGCGCCGGAATCGCTTCATCCATGAGGGCGTCCATGGAAGCCGCGCCGGCGGCCTTCAGCATCGCCTGGCGTTCAGTTGGATCCGGACCAATATGGCGGGTATGAAACTGCTCAAAATCAAAGATCATCGATACACTTCAGTGTATCGTGAACCGCATAATGATCGCTTCGTGAACCTGGCAGGAAGTCCATGCGCGGCGGTGCCTCGGCGATGAATCGGGCTCCGTGGATCGGAATCACAATCCGCCTGGAAGCCGCTGTCCAGTGTAGTGCGTCGCTGATCTCGAACCATATGATTCCGGCGGGGCAAGAAGGGGTACAGGCACGAACTTTCGCAAAAGCGGGCGAAATTCGAGCCAGTCCCCCTTTTTGCACACTGTGCCGTTGTTGGACCTGAGTTGCGACGCAGACCCTTGCTACTGCCCGCCGGATCTTTTGTAGTTCGTGATCACTTTGTCGACGTAGGTCTGCGTTTCGGGATAAGGAGGCAGGCCTTGATACTTGTCGACTGCGCCCGGTCCGGCATTGTACGCGGCTAGCGCCTTGACAACATCGCCGTTGTACTTGATCAGAAGCTCGCGCAGCAGGCGCGTGCCGGCGTCGATATTCTGTTCCGTATCGTTCGGGTCGGCGTCGAGCGCCCGCGCGGTCCCGGGCATAAGCTGCATCACGCCGATGGCGCCTTTGGGCGAAACCGCGTTCGGCTTCATTGCCGACTCGACTTTGGCGACGCTTTCGACGAAATTAAAAGGCAGGGCATACTTGGCGGCGGCGACGCGCACCAGCGCCTTTGGCTCAGGAACAACACGGGGAGCAGCTACAGGCGGTGCCGGAGCGGCAGGAACGGGCGGCGGAGCAACGTAATCATCGGCTTCGAACCCGGCGACCGCATCGGCGGGGAGTTCCGTCGAGCCGTCCTTGGTATACAGGCGGATGGTTGCGCCGTCCGTATCATGCCGCTCGACGTGCATCCGTAAACCACTGGAAAGAATGGCGTATTCACCGCCCATCAGCGGAGTCGCCATCAGGATCGCCCAATACAGTTTTTTCGACACAGCTTCCTATTACCGTTAGACGCGCCCGCTGGCCATGCCGTGCAACTTCTTCATCTGGATGCGTGTAAAGGCGCGACGGAGATCATTCCCAAACCCGCGACGAACAGCACCAGCATCACCACGATCAGAAGCTTCACGCGCAGGTTCGCGCCCTTGAATTCCTTCCATACCAGCAGCCCCCAGAGCGCGCTCACCAGCGTCGCGCCCTGGCCCAGCGCATAGCTCACCGCCGGGCCTACCTGGACCTGGACCGGCGTGCTGGCCGCCGTGAAATTGCAGATCGCCCCGATCATCCAGACGATGCCGCCGAGCAACCCCAGCAGGTGCTGATTCCGGGTTCCGTTCCAATACTGGCGCGCCTCGAGTGGCTCGCCGGAAACGGGAAATGTCAAAAAAAACGGGACGTAAAGCAGCGTGGAAAGCAATACGCCCCCGCCGAATAACAGCGCGATTCCATACGGGCCCACGCCGCTGTCCCCTTGCTTTCCCATCTCCACCATGGGGTAAAACATGCCCATCAGAATCCCGCTCAAGACGCTGATGACGATGCCGCGCGCCGCGCCCGTGGGCTGCGACCTATGCTGTTTCGTCCGCGGATCCGGCTTCGGACCCCTCCTGGTTTCCTCCAGCTTGGCGTCCAGATAGTCGCTGTAAGCGAAGGCATCCACCACAATTGCGATCACCACCAGAACCGCTCCTCCGAACAGCAGCAACGGATTGCCTTGTGGGTTCAAAGCGTAGTTCCAGACCACCCCAATCACCAGCGCGAGCCCGATCGCGATCGGAAACGCCACCGCCATGCCGGAGACCGCAATGGCCGCGACCAGCAGCATATTCGCCAGGTTGAACACCGCCCCGGCGGCAAATCCCCATAGCATCTGCCGTTTGGCGGCGATCAGCAGGTTGTCGGAAAAGGTCAGCTCCTTCGGGAGCATTTCGCCGAATGTGTAAGCCGCGATCAAAGCACACAGGAGGACGCCCAAAGAAAAGTCGTAATAGAACAATTCAAAGCGCCATTTCCCGGTCAGTTTTTGGGTGTTGGCCCAGGAGCCCCAGCACAACATCGACCCCAGCAGCAGCAACAGGGCGGCCGCATACGTTGTAGGAAGCAGCATAGATGATTTTTCTGTTGCGCTACGGGAAACGTACTAAAGTTTCCCATATCAGCATCCGAACAAGGAATAGATATATTACAACATCTGGAAACACCACCTGGGAACGCCACCTTGGGAACGACCGGGAAGGAGGAAAACGGTGAGAAGGCTACTGCCCCTGCTGCTGCTCACCACTGGTGTGCTCATGGCCCAGCGCCCCCGGCCGGCCTATGATCCGGAGACCAAGGACGGGCTGCTGATCCAGCATATACAGCAGGAAACCGACGCAACGGAAAAGCTCCACTATATGGAGCAGTTCGCCGCGCAGTTTCCGTCCCATCCGGCGTTGGCCTGGGTATACGATCAGCTCCAGCCGGCGTATTTTCAGATCAAAGAATGGGACCAGGCGATGCACGTCGGCACGCTGCGCCTGGCGATCGAGCCGGATAATCTGGAAGCCGCCAAAATCGCGTTGCGGTCGGCCGAAGCCAAACACGATCCCGGTTTAATGGTGAAGTGGGCGGATCGCGAGTGGCAGGTCGCCTCGGCACTCGCCGGTAAGAGTGGCGCCAACACAGCGGACGCGAAAACCGCCCAGACTTACGCCGAATTTTGTTTGTATTCGACCGCCATGGCCTCCGCGGATCTGAAAGCGCGGCTTGAACTGCTCCGGCACTTGGAGCAGGAGATGCCGTCCAGCCAGTATGCGCAGGGCCTGACTGCCGAATATTTCCGCATATACCGCCAGCTCGGCGACGATGAAAAATCGATCGAAACGGCGGAACGAGGCCTGAAATCGGAGCCGGACAACATCGATATGCTGATGTTTCTGACGGAGATCCACTTCCGCAAGGACAACCCGCATGACCGGCTGCTGGTGATCGGGTACGCGGCGCAGGCAATCGAAGCGATGGACAAAACGCAGCGACCCCAGTCGGTCAGCGAAACGGACTGGGAAAAGAAGAAGGCTCAGACTTTGGGCTTTGCGAACTACATGGGAGGAATGTCCAATAGTCTGAGCCACAACTACGCCAAGGCGGACGTGATGCTGCGCGCCTCGCTGGCCTACGTCAAGGATAACGACGCGCAGAACGCGGCCGCTCTGTATCACCTGGGCATGGCGAACTATCGCCTCGCCGAGGCCGGAAATGACCGGAGCCGGCCCGTGGACGCCCTGCGTTTCATGCGCCGGTGCGCGGCCATCCGCAGCCCGTTTCAGGAACAGGCTGCGAGGAACATCGAGGCGATCAAGTCCGAATACAATCTACCCTAAGGGCTGGTTGAAAAGAGGACAAGCCTCTCTGCTTGAAAAGAGGACAAGCCTCTTTTGTGCAAGATAGCCGTTTCGCAGCCAGGACCGACCCCCCTTAAGGGAACCTTCAGTCGTACAACGCCGTATGGATAGGTGAGGTCCACATGTTTTGTACCAGATGCGGCGTCGCCTTGAACGATCCGGCGGTAAATTTCTGCGCCCAATGCGGCGCGCCTACCGCGCGAAACGCATATTCGGCTGCTCAGCCCTATCCGAGATTGAGCCGTCCGCGGGACGACCGCAAGGTGGCGGGCGTTTGCGCCGGTTTCGCCCGGTATCTGGGGATGGATGTGACGCTGGTCCGCCTGATCGCGGTAGTGCTGATATTCTGGCCGCCCGGCGTCGGCTTGATCGCCTACTTTGTGGCCTGGATCGTCATGCCTAACGAACCATTGCGCTTACCGGACCCCGCCGCGGCACACTCGGAACCCGCCAACGGCCGCGCCTGACGGCTCTGGAGTCAGCCGACTCCTTTTTGCTATACTGATGATTCAATAAGCTCCGACCGGCGAGCGGGTAGGTGTCTCATGTTCTTTCACATACGCGATCTGGAGGTTCGCGCCGCCCGTTTCGAGGTCGAGCTGGCTCCCGGTAAAATCGAGTTTCTCGATCCGAAGTTACGCCAAACGGGCACGCTGAAGTCGGCGGGTATCGTCGAATTGGTGTCCGACGCGCTCGGCGAGATCCGTGTCAAGGGCCATGTTTCGGTTCCAATGGAAGCCGACTGTGACCGGTGCCTGGAGCCCGCGCCGGTTCCGATCGATGCGGACTTTGAGTTATACTACCGGCCGGTCGCGCAAGGGTTCGGCGACGAGGTGGAGATCGACAAGAGTGAAGCCGAAATGGGCTTCTTTGAAGGGGACGGGATCGAGCTGGACGAGGTCCTTCGGGAGTACATTTTACTGGCGCTGCCGATGCAGCGCGTGTGCAGCGAGTCCTGCAAGGGAATCTGCCCGGTGTGCGGGCAGAACCGGAATCTGAAAGAATGCGGCTGCCAGTTGCGGGCGGGAGACGACCGCTGGGCGGCGCTAAAAAATCTGAGTAAATGAGCCAACATGCCTAATCCGAAACGACGTCATTCCAAGCGCCGAACGTCGGCGCGCCGCACCCACGATGCGCTGCGGCCCGCCGGGCTTTCCGAGTGCCCCAACTGCCATGAGCCCAAGCTTCCGCACCGGATCTGCCCGCACTGCGGAAAATACAAGGGCCGTGAAGTGGTTGAGGTAGCGGAGGAGTAGCCGCTCCGCGCCCCCATGACCACGATTGCGGTCGACGCGATGGGCGGCGATCACGCCCCCAAGGTTGAAGTCGAAGGAGCGATACGAGCCGCGGGATCGCTCAATGTCAGCGTATTGCTGGTGGGTCAGCAGGAGGTGCTTCGCAAGGAGCTGGCCCTGCATCCGGCCGCCGCGCGACTGCCGATCAGGATCCATCACGCCAGCGAAGTGGTGACCATGGAGGATTCGGCCGCGAAGTCGTTTCGCGGCAAGAAAGACTCCTCGATCCGGGTCGCGTGCCGTCTGCAGCGCGACGGCGAAGTCGCCGGGGTGGTTTCCGCGGGCAATACCGGAGCGTGCATGGCGACCGCGAAGATGGTCCAGGGCATGATTCGCGGAGTGGACCGTCCGGCGCTGGCTTCCGCGTTTCCGACCGTGAAGGGCGGCCCGGTGGTGGTGATCGATGTGGGGGCCAATGTCGATTCGTCGCCCGAAATGCTGGCGCAGTTCGCGATTATGGGCGAGATGTACTCGCGCATTATCTTTCGCATCCCCAGGCCGCGCGTCGGACTGCTCTCGATCGGCGAAGAAGAGCACAAGGGCAATGAGCTGACGCGCTCGGCCACGCCTCGGCTCAAAACGCTGCCCATTAACTTCATGGGGAATGTGGAGGGCCGCGACATCTATAGCGGCATTGTCGACGTAGTCGTGTGTGACGGCTTCATCGGCAACGTGGCCCTGAAAGTCAGTGAAGGCCTGGTCGACATGATCAAGAGCCATGCTGCAAGAGTCGCTGGCCGAGACGGTGACCCGCAAAATCGGCTATGTACTTTCTCGCGCGGCCTATCGGGACTTCCGCAAGCGCGTCGATTACTCCGAGTACGGCGGTGCGCCGCTGCTGGGAGTCAAAGGAGTGAACATCATCTGCCACGGACGGAGCAACGCCAACGCGATCAAGAACGCCATTCGCGTGGCCGCCGAGTTCGCACAGGGCAATATCAACGAGAAAATTGCGGCGGAACTGGATGTAGCCGCATCTTCGAAGGTAGTAGGAAAATGAGACTGGTTTGGACGGTTTTGATCCTGACGGCGGCGCCGGGCCTGTTTGCCGCCAAACAGGATCCGGTTCAGTGGAGCCTTTCCTCGGACGCCGACAAAGCGCCGCCTGGTTCCGCGGTCCCCTTGCGTCTGACCGCGACGCTAGAGGAAGGCTGGCATCTCTACTCACCAACCACGCCGAAAGGCACCGTCGACAATCCCGGCCCAAATCCGACCACCATTCAACTTTCTGAAAATCCCGCCATAGCGTCCGAAAAGGTGTATGAACCGAAGCCCGATCGGAAATTCGACCCGAATTTCAATCTGGACACGGAAACATTTGAAAAGGAAGCTGTTTTTTGGATCGTCAGCGGTCTCAAGAGTGACGCGTCCAAAGGCGCCCTCGAATTGACGGCCGAAGTGCGCTATCAGGCGTGCGATGCCCGGCAGTGCCTGCCTCCCAGGAAAAAGACCGCGTCCTTCACGTTGAATATCGACCCCGCCGCGGCCGCGCCGGGCGCGTTCGCGGCGCCGCCGGCGTACAGCGAAGTCGCGACGGATGCACCAGCCTCGCCGGTTACGCCCGCCGCTCCGAAACCCAGCGACGACATGGCGACGTTTCTGCTGACCGCTTTCGGCTTCGGCCTCGCCACCGTTTTCACGCCCTGTGTATTCCCGATGATCCCGATGACGGTCTCGTTTTTTCTCAACCAAAGAGGCGGGATCGCGCAGGCGCTGGTGTTTTGCCTGGGAATCGTCGTCCTGTTCTGCGCCCTCGGATTCGGAGTCGCAGCCGCGGTGGGCCCGTTCGGAGTGGTGCAGTTGGGCTCGAACCCCTGGGTGAACGGATTCATCGCGCTGGTATTCGGCGTGTTCGCGCTCAGCCTGCTGGGCGCGTTCGAGATAACCCTGCCGTCGAGCCTGCTTACCAAGCTCGACCAAGCCTCGCGCCGCGGAGGCTACGTCGGCACGCTGCTGATGGGTCTGACGTTTTCGTTGACTTCGTTCGCTTGCGTCGGGCCGTTCCTCGGCACCATTCTTGCCGCGTCCGTGCAAACCAAGGGCGCCCAGCCGGTCCTCGGAATGGCGAGCTTCGCCACCGGCCTGGCCTCGCCGTTCTTCTTCCTGGCTGCGTTTCCGTCGTACCTGAAAAAGCTGCCCCGCAGCGGCGGATGGCTAGTCCGCGTGAAAGTGGTGATGGGTTTCGCGGTGCTCGCATTCATGCTGAAATATGCCAGCACCGTGGATCAGGTGCTGCAAACCAACTGGATTACGCGGGAGCGTTTTCTGGCCGCGTGGTTTGTCCTGTTCGCCATGGCGGGTTTGTATCTGCTAGGCCTGCTGCGCCTGGATGGAATCGAACCGGGCGAGCCTCTGGGTATCGGGAGGCTGTTGGTGGCGAGCGCCATTCTCATTTTCGCGATCAGCCTCTTGCCCGGCATGTTCGGCGCGCCGCTCGGCGATCTGGATGCGTTTGTACCCGCGGCAGCGGCGGGCCCTAACGGGACCTCAGCGGAGGCCGGCCAGATCTGGATGAAGAATCAGTACACCCAGGCTCTCGACCGCGCCCGCAAGGAAGACAAGCGGGTGCTGGTCGCATTCACCGGATACGCGTGCACCAACTGCCACTGGATGAAAGCCAACATGTGGCCGCGTCCCGAAATTGCCGACGCCATGAAGGACCTGGTCCTGGTGGAGCTGTATACCGACGGTACCGACAAGGCATCCGAGGAATTTCAGAAACTCGAAGACCAGGAGTTCAAGACCGTCGCGATTCCCTACTATGCGATTCTCGATGCGGACGGAAAAGTAGTCGCAACGCTTGCCGGCCGCTCCACGGATCCGCAAGAGGTCCTCAGGTTTGTGAAGAGCGGCAAGAAACCGGCATAAACTGGTCAGAAGATGTACCGCATCGTTCTGGCGCTTCTGGTGGGCGTTTCCCTCTTCGCCCAAGCTCCCATTCGAGGCTTTTCGCCCGATCAATGGAAGTCCGAGCATGAGCGTGAAGAACAGGCGCAATCGATTCCTTCCACCGAGCGTCTCCGCATCTACATGGAGCGCATGTCGGCGAAACCGCATCCCGCAGGCTCACCCGGAGCGAAGGCGGTTGCCGACTACGCGCTGGACCTGATGAAGGAATGGGGACTCGACGCGCGCGTCGAACTCTTTGAAGCGCTGCTGCCGTACCCGACTTATCGCGCGCGAGATGACCGCGCCGGTCCACTTTCGCGCGCTGCTCAACGAACCTCCCATCCCGGAGGACGACGATACCGCCGACTCGGGTCAGCTTCCGCCCTACAACGCATATTCGGCGTCGGGCGACGTAACGGCGCCGCTGGTGTACATAAACTTCGGTCTTCCGGCGGACTACGAATTTCTTAAACAACAGAACATCGACGTGAAAGGAAAAATCGTCATCGCGCGCTATGGCCGGGCTTGGCGTGGAGTCAAGTTGAAGCTCGCGCAGGAAAACGGGGCCGCCGGCTGCCTGTTGTATTCCGATCCGCACGAGGATGGGTATTTCCAGAACGACGTGTATCCGAAGGGCCCCATGCGCCCCGGTCGAGGCGCGCAGCGCGGCAGTGTGCTCGACATCACGCTGTATCCAGGCGATCCGCTATCCTCGGGATCGAAACGGCTTTCGCGCTCCGAAGCTCCCACCCTGGCGAAGATTCCGATCCTGCCGATTTCCTACGGTGACGCTAAGCCGCTGCTCGACGCGTTGGGCGGGCAGATCGCTCCCGAGCCGTGGCGCGGCGCGCTGCCCATCAGCTATCACCTCGGCCCCGGCCCGGCCACCGTGCACCTGAAGCTTGATTTCGACTGGACCAACAAGCCTCTGCGCAACGTCATCGTGACCATTCCCGGCGCGGTGTACAAAGACCAGTGGATCCTTTACGGCAATCATCACGACGCGTGGGTGAATGGCGCCAGCGACCCCGTCAGCGGCGCATCGGCGCTGCTTGAAACGGCGCGGACCCTGGCCGTCCTGCACAAACAAGGCTGGCAGCCGAAGCGGACCATCGTGATGGCGCTGTGGGACGGCGAGGAGTTCGGCCTGACGGGCTCGACCGAGTGGGTGGAAAAGCACCAGGACGAACTGGAGCACAAAGCCGCGGCCTATCTCAACTCCGATTCGAACGGGCGCGGCGACTTCAGCGCGAACGGGTCCCACACGCTCGCTGTGTTTATCAACCAGGTTTTGCGCGACGTGCCGAATCCAACGGGCTCGGGAGCATTGGTGGAACCGCTCCATGGCCGCCGTCCCTCTGCCGGCGATCTTCATTTCGGCGCGCTCGGCGCGGGTTCCGACTACGTCGCGTTTCTCGATCACGCCGGCGTCGCGAGCCTGAATCTCGGATTCGGCAGTGCGGACTCGGGCGTCTATCATTCCGGTTACGACACGCTCGCCTGGTACCGGCGTTTTTCAGACGGGCAGTACGTTTACGGCCGGGCGCTGGCGCAAGTGATGACCACCGCGCTGCTCCGTCTGGCCGACGCCCCGGTCCTCCCGTTCGAGTTTCACCGCCTCGCGCGGACCATCCGCGAATATCTGGAAGAAATCGACAAGACCAGTGCGGGCTCGGTGGATCTTCGCGAAGCACGCCTGCAACTGATGCGTCTCAACACGCTTTCGAGAACTTACGAAGACGAGCTGGCGTTATCGATGAAGCATCCCGCGGCGCCGGAGCGCCTGCTGAAGCTGAATGAAACTCTGGCGCATGCCGAATCCGCGCTGTTGTTGCCCGACGGCCTTCCGCGCCGCGAATGGTATCGTCACCAGATCTACGCGCCCGGCGTGTACACCGGTTACAGCGCGAAAACGTTGCCCGGAGTGCGCGAAGCGGCGGAGAGCCAGCGCTGGGAGGAAGCCAATCAACAAGCGCACCGGCTGTCGCAGGTTCTGAAAACCATGGCGGATCGAATCGAGGACGCGCTCAAGCTGATCAAGCAGTCTGGCGGGTAGACCGGGTGAGCACGATCACCCCGAGCGCGCACAAATACAGCGCCCCGCCGATCAGCAACGTCGCACGCAACCCCAGGTAGATCGCCAGCACCACGGCGGCCGCGGACCCGAGCACACTGGCCGCGGCGTTCAACGACCAGGCCCAGCGAACCGACGGCGAATGACGCTGCTCCAGGCGATGCAACCCGCTCGGGAAGGGCATGCCCATCAGGAACGCGGCGGGCGCCACGGCCAGCGCGGTGATGGCCATTTTCGCGATCATCGGGTATCCCGCCGCGGTGGACGTCAGCGGAGCGGCGACGAACGCGATCACCGTCACCAGCGCCGCGACGCCGGCCAGCACGCGAACCAGCCGCGCGTCATCGCCGGCGACGATGCGGCGGCTGAAGTAGCTTCCCGCGCCGCTGCCCACCAGCATCGAGAAGACGATCACCGTCAAGGCGTAGGTTGGATGTCCCAGCAGCAGCACGAATTTCTGAATCAGCGCGACCTGGATCAGAATGTATCCCGCGCCCAGACACAGGAAATACCATAAAAACGCAATCACGCCTTTCTGTTTCGGTAAACGGCTGCGCAACACCAGCCGCGGCAGAATCAGAATCAGCGCCGTGGCTCCCACGCTGACCATCACCACGCCGAACAACAGCGGGACCGCCTGATTGATCTTATAGTCCGCGTTGGAACGATTTTCGCGGGTCAGGAAATTCCACAGGTCGCGTGGTTGCACGGTGTAGAAGAAGAACGGACGATCGTCGGTCACCGGCGTGACGTTGTAAGGATATTGCGCGTAGAACGCCGCGGGATCGGCGCTGTGCAGCAACTGGCCGAATGGATTTGCGGGAGCATCGCCGGGAAAATACAGGGCATCCAGGCGCGCCGCGGGTAGCTGCCCGCGCAGACGATTCATATCCTCGGCTGAAAACGGTTTCCGAGAAACCATCACGGTGTCCTGCGCGCCGAAGCCGCCCAGCTTGCTCGCGTCCTCCCGGACCACGATGACGTGGCGCGGCGGATCGGTTTCGCCGATGCGGGTGAGCGCCTCCATGGCGAGCGAAAGCAGCCGCAGGGATTCGCGCGGCGGATCGAATCCCCACCGCGTGAAGCACAACATGCCATCGTCGGTCAGGTGCAGCAGGTAATCGTAGAAGGCGTCGGTGGTGTAGAGATTATTTTCCGAAAGCGCGAACGCTCCCGCGGCCGTGGAAGCCCAGGTGTCGACCAGCGTCGCCTGCAACACCTGGTACTTTTCCTCGCTGCGCCGCACGAAGGATCGTCCGTCTTCTACGAACAGACGCACTTCGGGACGGAAATAGAGACCGTGACTTTCCTGAACGAATTCCTTGCGCATGATGGTGGTGGCGATGATCGGGTTGATCTCCACCGCGGTGATGTCGCGGCTGCCGGACGCCAACGCCCTCGCGACATCGTATCCGCCGCCTGCGCCGATCACCAGGGTTTTGGCGCCGGGACGCACCAGGTATACTGAACCGGGGCCGCTATGCGTCAGTTGAGCGCGCTGCTCCGCCGTTAGATGGTCCCAATCGAAGGAAGCGATGCCGGTGGCTGCGTCGGCATCGATGACGATGCTCCAGATGCCGTCGAAGTGCACGCCCACGCGGGAAAAACTGTTCCAGCTCACGAAGCGCTCCGGGGGAAGGGCCACGCCCTTGGCGAAGTGAATGTCGAGCAGGTGGCTCCGCGAATTCACCACCATCAGCGTCACCAGCAGCAGCGACAGCAGAACGGTTGCAGCCCGCCGCCGCGCGGATCCCGCCAGGTTGAACCAGATCGCCGCCGCGACGCAGTAAAACACGCCCGCCGCGATCACCGTGTTCGGGCCGCCGAAGGAATCCAGAAATACGATCAGCAGAATGCATCCCGTGGCGGCGCCGGCGAGATCGAAGAAATAAGTGCGATCGATTCGCTCGATGGCTTCCGCGATCGCCAGCGACAGCACCGCGCCGGCCAGAAAAAACGGGATCGCGGTAGCGAGATAGATGGCGGCCAGCGTCGCATAACCCAGCTCATTGTTGCGCGCCAGCAGGAACCACAGCGCCAGCACGACGGCGATACCGTTGGCGGCGGCCAGCGCGCCCATTTTCGCGAACAGATTGCCTTTCCACCCGGCGACCACGTAAGAGAAAACGCCACCGGCGCCCAGCCCGAACAGAGTGATGGAGATCGCGAGAAACGCCAGATGGTAGTGAAATACAACCGAGAAAATACGGGTCAGCGCCAGTTCCAGCATCAGCGTGGCGAGTGTCGTGAAGCTGACGCCGAGATAGAGTTGCGGCCAGCTCATCGACGAAGCATTAACGGAGGATGCGCGGGAGGAGACTGTTCGCGACAATCTATTACTTTAACACGCGCCTTATTAAAATCCGGTCAAACCGTGAAGCATTCCCTTGATTTGCGTCGCGAGATTCAGGCTGAGCCGCGCGTCAATAAACACCATCGGCAGAATTGCGAGCACTGGATGCGTTCCCACGCTTTCAATCGCGGCGAGAAGCAGAAAAGGTGTCAACACTCGCCCGAACGCGTAAGCATCGTCCCACACCGCGCGGCTGCCGAGGAACATCGCGGCGGCCGCCAGTGCGTACATCGCGGCCGCGCGAGGCTCCCAAGTCCGGCGCATCGCCAGGCGAGCCGCCAGCATCAGAGCCAGCGCGACTCCGGCCAGTGCGACCACGTCGAACCCCTGCGCCAGCTTGCTCTCAAAATGCGACAGCGCATAAACCGACGGATGAATCGCGCGATCGAAGAAACCAGCCAGTGGAACCGGGCTCAGATAGCGATCGAGGTCAGATCGCTCCGTGCGGGTCAAATACAGGAACCATGCCGCCGCGGGAAGGGCCGTCGCGGCCGCCAACGCAGCTTGGCGGAACTGTTTTCTGGTCGCCAGGAAAATTGCATAGCCCGCGAGGACCGGCAACGCAGTTTCGCGAGTAAGCGCCGCACAGGTCAGCAGTGAAAATACCCGCCAGCCTGGCGTTTCGCAGTACAGCGCGAACCCCGCCGTGAAAGCTGCCAGCGCGATGTCCACCGTCATGCGATCGATGGAGGTGATCGCCGCGGGGGTCAACACGAACAGCAGTCCCCACGCCGCGGCGAATCCGGCTCGCGACGCCAGCAGCGCCAGCCAGTATACGCCGAGAAACACGAACCCCAGAATCACGCTGAAGTACGCGGCGTGAATCCAGCGGTCCTGCCCGAACGCGAGCATCCAGGCGAGCGCGGGGACAAAAATCCGCTGGTATCGGAACGACGCGCCCGCGATCGCGGCGGGCGATCCCTTGCGCATCCACGGATCGTGCGCGATCAGGTGATAGACCATCCCGTCGTAGCCTGTGCTGTTCTCGAAAATGTATAGTTGCTCCGATTTGAGAAACGCCGGAACCGGCATGCCGGGACGGATGCAGAAGAGTCCCGTCCAGTTTCCGCCGTAGTTGTAATGAACGGTCAGCGCCTGCCAGCCGAACACTGCGATCGCCGCGGCCAGGCCCAGCAGCGCGGCGCGAGACGACTCTTTCCTCATCACGGTTACATCATTGCGGCGGGCGGAGCCGGGTCCTCCGGCCGGCCCGCTTTCGACAGCGGCAGCAGCACCATCACCAGTCCGAGCACGATCATCACCGCGAAGCCGAACAGATACGACGGGTCTTTAAAAACTTGCAGGATCGGAATGTCTTTGAATTTGAAATACGCGAACAGCAATCCCGTCAACGCTTCGCCGGCGATCAGGCCGCTGGCCACCAGGATGCCTACATTTTCGACGCGGGTGCGCTGGGCTTCGTTGTTTCCGGCCGCGCGGCTGCGCCAATCGGTGAACCACCGCAGCGCGCCGCCCACGAAAATGGCCGCCGTGGTCGGGAACGGAAGGTACATTCCGATGGCCACCAGCATGGGACTCTTCACGCGGATCATCACCAGAAACAAACCGAACAGCGCGCCGGCGATCACCAGCGGCCACGCCATTTCTCCGCCCACGATCCCTTGCGCCAGCGCCGCCATCAGCCCCGCCTGTGGAGCCGCCAGATGCGGATCGCCGAAGCCCGTGCCGCCGCTCTTGATGTTGCCCTGTTGCAGCACGTAGAGCGGATAATACATCACCAGGCTCGCCACGACGACCGCGATCAGCTCCACGATCTGAATCGCGCGCGGAGTGCCGCCCAGAATGTAGCCGGCTTTGAAATCCTGCATCAATTCGCCGGCCACCGCCGAAGAAACGCACACCACCGCCGCGACCCCCAGCACCACGGCCACACCGGCCGCTCCCGAGACACCCAGCGCGACCATCAACAGCGCCGCGATGATCAAAGTCGAAAGCGTAAGGCCTGAAACCGGATTGTTGGACGATCCGATCACGCCGCACAAATTGCCGGAAACCGTGGCGAAGAAGAATCCGACAATCAGCATCACCACCGCCGCCACCACCGCCGCCAGCATCATCTGGGAAATATAAAAATACAGCGCGATCATCGCCAGAAACACCACGCCGATCAGCGAAATCACCACCTTCGCGCTCATGTATCGTTCCGTGCGCGCCATGGTCTCCATGGCCGGCGCGCCGTGACGAACCTCGGTCAGCGCGCGGCCCAGGCTCGAGGTCAGATTGCGGCCCATGCGGATCAGCGTGTAAGCCGCGCCCACCATCATGCCGCCCACCGCGATCGGTCTCACGATGTAGCGCCACACGGCCGCTGCCAGCGCTGCCCATCCCTGGTCGCCTGCGCCGGCCGGCAAAAATGTTTGCAGGTTCGGACCCAGGAAGTACATCATCAGCGGCACCAGCACGCCCCACGCCAGAATGCTTCCCGAAAAGTTCAACGCGGACAACTCGGGGCCGATCACGTATCCGACTCCGATCAGCGCCGGGCTGACCGTGGGCGCGGCGACTGTCGAGATCGCCCCGGTCTGTAAAACATTTCTGCTCGCCTGCGTTCCCAACCGAACGAAGCTCTTTCCCATCTGGCCGATGCGCAGGAGAAATTCCTTGTCCACCGCGTAGACCGACAATTCGCCCAGCGCCTGAATCAACGTGCCCAGCCCGATGCTCCAGAACAGGTAGCGAGCCGCATCGGCGCCGCGCTGTCCGGCTTTGTGAATTTCGGCCGCGGCCACCGATTCGGGGAAGGGAAGCGTCGGGTCCTCCACCAGCGCGCGCCGCACCAGCGATACGAACAGCACGCCCAGCACTCCGCCCACCACCGTCAGCGCCGTGGTCTTCCAATACGCGTGCGCCGGGTCGAAAGACGTCCACGACCCGGACATGAGGAACGCCGGAATCGTGAAAATGGTTCCGGCGGCCACCGATTCGCCGATCGAACCCGCGGTGCGCGCGATGTTTTCCTCCAGCACCGATCCCTTGAACGCCCGCAGCACCGCCATCCCGATCACCGCCGCCGGATAGGTGGCCGCGATGGTCTGCCCGGCGTGCAAGCCCAGATACGCGTTCGCCGCTCCCAGCACCACGCACATCACCAGGCCGATCAGCACCGCGCGGAGCGTCAGCTCCTTCATCGCCATGGTTTCGGGAACGAACGGGCTGTGTTTCATAAACGGACGATCATATCAGTTCGTTAGAATAGAAGTTTCCCATGAGCAGTATGCCGGTCGCCATCTGTCTGCTCAGCGGAGGCCTCGACTCCTCCACTTGCCTCGCCGTCGCGCGCCGCGATGGATATAGCTGTTACGCGCTCTCCTTCGACTACGGCCAGCGCCACCGCATCGAGCTCGAGTCGGCCGCGCGCGTCGCCAAGTTTCTGGAGGTCCGCGAGCATCGCGTCATGAACATCGATCTGCGGGCCTTCGGCGGAAGTGCGCTGACCGCCGATATCGACGTTCCCAAGTCCGGGCTGAAAGACGGCGTCATTCCGGTGACCTACGTTCCCGCCCGCAACACGATCTTTCTCGCGATGGCCATGGCGTGGGCTGAAGTGCTCGAATGCTCGCACTTGTTCATCGGCGTGAACGCGATCGACTATTCGGGTTATCCTGACTGCCGCCCGGAGTTTATCGCAGCCTTCGAAACCATGGCGAATCTCGCCACCAAGACCGGAGTGGAAGGCCGCACGCGCCTGCGCATACACACGCCGCTCGCAACCCTCAACAAGGCGGCGATCGTGAAGCTGGCCGTCGAAGTCGGGCTCGACTTCGCGCTTACGCATAGCTGTTACGATCCTGATCCCAAAGGCCGCCCGTGCGGGGCTTGCGATTCGTGCGTCTTGCGCCGCAAGGGATTTGAAGAGGCCGGCGTTGCGGACCCGCTTGAGGACCGTACATGAAAATCGCAGAGATTTTCCATTCGATTCAAGGCGAAGGCATCCTGGCGGGCGTACCCAGCGTGTTCATCAGAACCAGCGGCTGCAATCTGCGCTGCACCTGGTGCGACACTCCGTACACCTCCTGGATGCCGGAGGGCCGCGAGATGGCCGTTGCGGAAATCGTCACAGCAGCGCAGAGCTACGGCGCATCGCACGCCGTAGTGACCGGAGGCGAGCCGATGATCGCGGACGGCATCGCGGAATTGACCGCGGCGCTCGGCATGCATATCACGGTGGAGACGGCCGGCACGGTTTATCAAGCCGTGAAGTGCGACCTGATGAGCATCAGCCCAAAGCTCGCCAATTCGACGCCGGTAGAGCGCGACGCGGGCCGTTGGGCGGCGCAGCACGATCGCTTGCGCTATCGCCCTGATGTGCTGAAGCAACTGATGAGCGAGTATGACTATCAGCTAAAGTTCGTAGTCAGCGCACCGGAGGATTTGCCCGAAATCGGAGCCATACTCAACGATACAGGCGCCGATCGGGGGCGCGTCCTGTTGATGGCGGAAGGAACCAATGCGGAGACGATTCGCGAACGCGCTCGCTGGATCGCCGAGATCGCGAAACGCGAAGGGTTCCGGTATAGTCCGCGGCTGCATATCGATCTGTGGGGAGATCGAAGAGGGGTTTAGCCACAGATCCACACCGATTCCCACCGATAATTTTTTATTTCACCGATACGGTTGCCGTGTTGCTGGCGACCGAGCCATCGGGAGTCGTGACCAACAGCGCGATTCCATCGCCAGTGGGAGCGCCTTGCGGAACCGTGATGTTCACCTGATACACGCCGGGATAGCCGCTGGGCCCCCAATACGCGACCGGTGCGGTGATTCCTCCGATAGTGACGGTCGGCTTCAGATTCGCTTCATGCGTGACGCCATCGATCCCGCTCGCGCCGTCGGCAACCGCGGGTGTCATCGGTCCCAGTCCCGTGGCATAGAAAAATCCTGAAGTGCCGCGCGCGATGGGAGCCGTCGGGTACCCCAGGTTCGCCGTGGTGGGAGCTGCGATCTTCGCCACTTTGTCCGTGTCCACGTAGACCAGGATTCCGGCGCCTTGGCCGGTCGCGGGAATGGTGAAGACGCCCGGCGCGCTCTGCACGATCGGCACGTTCTGCGGCGCAGACGATTGTCCACCCATCGTAACCACCACCTGCGCCGTCGCTGACGTTTGTCCGCTGCTCAGAACCTCAAACGGCACTTGAGCGGTAATGAAGGGATAAGGTCCAGTCGGCGTCGTCGCTTGCAGGGACGCTGGATGGCTTTTCCCGGATGAATCTATGAACGCGACGTTGATCCCGCCGAGCGAGGTCGAATACGGAATGGACGTCGCTGCGGCGACTGACGCTCCAGGGTAGCTTCCAAAAATCGCCACCAGAGAGCCGGGCGCCACTGCGCTTCCGAGTCCCTGCGAAGTCTTCGAGAAGCTCGCCGCGTTCAGCACGCCGCCGTTGGCCACCGTCGGAGGCTGATTGGATGAGGCCGCCGTCAGAATATAGCTGTTTTTGTAAACATGGTCGGCGCCGCTCGCCATGTGATCGTTGTTCACCACGTTGCCCGCGACATAAAAATGGACCGGTCCGACGTCCGTCGCCGGAGGCGTCCAGGTGAAGACATACGGCGTGTCGGTGGTTTGCGACGTGCTGTCCATATTCGGGAAAGCATGCTCGATGAACTCCACCACTCCGTCGCCGCACCCGCTGGGCGGCTCGAAGTTGTCGGTGTTGTCGCAGAATACGCCCTGGTTCGGCCCGCCCGTGGCGAAATGTCCCGCCTGCTGAGTGGATAGCTGAGCCGTCGTGCTCCCCATCCGAGCGGTCATCTGAAACCCGAAGTGGTTGTTGACCGGATCGGTTGCGATCACACTAATGGTAATGGGCGGCCCGCCTGGCGTGTAGGTAGTACCGCTCGAAAACGTAGCGGTGACGCTGCCGCCGGCGGGATTCGGAACCGGACCACCCGTGGAGGAATCGGTGTGGCAAGTCGAGCTGGCGCATCCCAACGGCGTGTCCCCCGGAGCGAAGGAGTTCCGGACGTCCGGTCCTTCCACGTGTCCCAGCAATAACGCGGGAAAGATTGCGATGAAAGTCCCGCCCGCTCCCCATAAGATTTTTTTAGAACGCTGTTTCATGACACTACTTCTTTAAACACAGCAGCGCCTTTTTTGCTGCGGTGCTTAAAGGGATTTCATTTAATTCTCCATCGGCGAACCAGCGCAAGGCTTTAGGGGCTCCGGCCGCTCCCAAAGTTGCCTCACGCACCGTGAACCGATAGTGCCGATGGGTGATGGTATGGCGAAACTCGCCGGCGATCTCTCCTACGCGTGCCCCAGCGCCCGTTCCGGCAAATCCCAAAATCCCTTGACGCGGAGGCTCGGCCGGAGCAGAATCCCCCGCTCGCCCCGAATCACCAGAAGCGTTCGCTCCAGACGAACCGTGGCCGGCTTCACTCGTTTTGCCGGCAAATCATTCTGCGTCCCGTGCCGGCGAGCCTGGCAATGCCGTGCGATCGGACATTCCGCGCATAAGGGATTACGCGGCAGGCAAACCGTGGCGCCCAGCTCCATCAGCGCCTGATTCCACCGGCCCGGATCGGCGCGATCGAGCAGAATCCCAGCCTGCTCCTTGACGTTCGCGTCCTCTCGATTCATCAGACGCACCATCACCCGTTTCACGTTTCCATCAATCGCAGCGTGCGGTAATCCGAAGGCGATGCTCGAGATCGAAGCGGCAGTGTACTCGCCCACGCCCGCTAGCTTCCGGATGGATGCATAGTCGTCGCGGAAACCTGCCCAGCGCCGCAATCTGACGTGCCGCTTTCTGCAAATTGCGGGCCCGCGAATAGTACCCCAGGCCGCTCCACAGCGCGAGGACCCGTTCTTCCGCCGCTCCCGCCAGCGCTTCCGCATCGGGGAAAGACGCTTAGAAAACGCTCGTAGTAGGGAATCACCGCCGCTACGCGCGTCTGTTGCAGCATGATCTCGGAGATCCAGATGGCGTAGGGATCGCGCGTTCGCCGCCACGGGAAGATCGCGCTTCACGCCATCGTACCAGCGGGTTAGAGCGGCTCGGATGGAACGAACCTGCAACTTCATATAATAGATGGTAACCCTCCTTGAACGATTCCATTCGAATTCGTGGCGCGCGCGTTCACAACCTTAAGAACGTGTCGCTCGACATCCCGCACGAACGCCTGACGGTGGTTACCGGCGTCTCGGGCTCGGGGAAATCTTCGCTTGCTTTCGACACGATTTACGCCGAAGGCCAGCGCCGTTACGTGGAATCGCTTTCCGCCTACGCGCGCCAGTTCCTGGAGCGTATGGAAAAGCCCGATGTAGACGAGATCGACGGCATCGCGCCGCCGGTCGCGATTCGCCAGAAAAACACCACTCGCAATCCGCGTTCGACCGTCGCCACCACCACGGAGCTGTACGATTTTCTGCGCCTCCTGTGGGCTCGCGCGGGCCGCACGTTTTGTCCCAACGACGGAATCCAGGTCGAGCGCGACACGGTCGACCATGTCGCCGCGACGCATGCTCGCGCAGGCCGCCGGATCGCGCTGGTACGCGCTGTTTCCCGTCGCCGTAGGAGAAAACCACGGAGGCGCTGCGCGATCGTCTGTTCGATCTGCGCAAGAAAGGCTTCAACCGTCTGTATCAGGTCCTCGACGGTCTTCGAATTTTCGACGCCCGAATCGCTGCTCGACGTCGATTTCTGCCAAGCCGGTCTTCGTCCTGGTCGACCGCATCGCGCTTTCGAGCGACTCCGGCGCGGTGCGCCAGCGCCTGGTGGACGCCGTCGAAATCTGCTATCGCGAAGCCGGCGAGGCGATCTTCGAACCCGCCGGCGGCGGCGAATCTCTGCTCTTCAACGAAAAATTCGCCTGCAAGCGCTGCGGCAAGGAATTCATCGAACCGGAACCCAGCCTGTTCAGCTTCAACAATCCCTTCGGCGCCTGCAAGCGCTGCCAGGGATTCGGCAACACCATCGATTACGACATGGATCTGGTGATCCCCGACAAATCTCTCACCATCGCCAACGGCGCCATCGATCCCTGGACCAAGCCCCAGCAGACCTGGTATCTCGAAGAATTTCGCCGCCGCACCAAGGGCAAGGTCCGCCACAACGTCCCATTCTTCGAGCTGCGCGTCGACGAAAAGGCGATCGTCTATTCCGAGATTCGCCGCTACTTCACCGCCGTCGAGTCGAAGAAATACAAGGTGCACGTGCGTGTGTTCCTGAGCCGCTATCGCGGCTATACCGTGTGCCCCGATTGCGGCGGGTCCCGCCTGCGTCCCGAAGCGCTGTATATCCGCGTCGGCGGAAAAAACGTCGCCGACGTGGTGCGCTTGAACATCGCCGAGGCGCAGATGTTTTTCTGCGCCCTGGAACTTTCGACCGAAGAAGCCGCCATCGCCGAAAGAGTTCTGGTCGAGATCCGCCAGCGCTTGAAATTCCTGAACGACGTCGGCCTCGAATACCTGACGCTCGACCGCCTCTCGGCGACGCTCTCCGGCGGCGAAGCGCAGCGCATCCAGCTCGCCACGTGCCTGGGATCGCGACTGGTAGGCGCCTGCTACGTGCTCGATGAGCCGTCCATCGGCCTGCACAGCCGCGACACCGGCCGCCTCATCGGCATCCTGCACGAACTGCGCGACCTTGGCAACACCATCCTGGTAGTCGAGCACGACCCCGACGTCATGCGCTCCGCCGACCACATCATCGACATGGGTCCCGGCGCCGGCGAAAACGGCGGCCGCATTGTCTTCGAAGGATCCTATCCGCAGCTCATCGCCCCCGGCAACGCGTCTCTCACCGGGCGCTATCTGCGCGGCGAGCTCAAGACTTCGCTGCTCACCGAACGCCGCACCATCAATCCCAAACGCGTCGTCCGGTTCCTCGGCGCGCAGGCCCATAACCTGAAAGGCATCGACGTCTCCATTCCGCTCAACTTGATGGTGGCCATCACCGGCGTCTCCGGCTCCGGAAAATCGACGCTGGTGCACGATGTGATTTATCAATCGCTCGCCAAGCGCATGAATCGCGAAACCGCGCCCGCCGACTCCGAAGAATGGGGCGTCCCTCGCCGAAAAACTGACCTGCCGCAAAGTTGAGAAAGCCGATCTGCTGACGCAGGTGATCCTGGTCGATCAATCGCCCATCGGCCGCACGCCGCGCTCGAATCCGGTCACCTACATCAAAGCCTTCGACATCATCCGCGAACTGTTCGCGTCCACCGTGGAAGCCGACCGCCGCGGCTACACCGCCGGTCACTTTTCCTTCAACATTCCCGGCGGCCGCTGCGAAACCTGCCAGGGCGACGGCACCGTCACCGTCGAGATGCAGTTCCTGGCCGACGTCGAGCTGCTCTGCGAAGACTGCAAGGGCACGCGCTACAAGCAGAGCGTTCTCGACGTGAAGTATCACGGCCTGAACATCCACGAAGTCTTGCAGCTCACCGTCAAGGAAGCCATCTCGTTTTTCTCCGCGACTCCGCGTCTGGTTCAGAAACTGAAAGTTCTGAACGACGTCGGCCTCGGATACTTGCGCCTGGGCCAATCCGCCACCACGCTTTCCGGCGGCGAAGCCCAGCGCGTGAAGCTGGCCGCGCATCTTTCGCAAGCCACTAGCGAAGGTACGCTCTACATCTTCGACGAACCCACCACCGGCCTCCACTTCGACGACATCGCCAAGCTGCTGGACGCCTTCGAGCGCCTGCTCCGCTCCGGCGGCAGCATCCTGATCATCGAGCACAACCTCGAAGTGATCCGCCGAGCCGACTGGGTGATCGACCTCGGCCCCGAAGGCGGCGACCGCGGTGGACGCATCGTCGCCGAGGGAACCCCGGAGCAAATCGCCCAAGTGCCCGAATCGTATACTGGGCAATACTTACGCAAATGAATCTCCGCGTGGCGCTACGTTCGCTCCGGCGGTCCCCCGGATTCACGCTCACCGCCGTCGTGACTCTCGTCCTCGGAATCGGCGCAGTCAGCGCGATTTTTTCAGTCGTCAATTCCGTGTTGCTCAAGCCGCTTTCCGGCGCTGAAACCGGCCGCCTGGTGAAGCTGATGGAAAAGTTTCCGGCAGGCGGCGCCGGGTATGCCCGCGTCCGCACCTACCGCGAATGGCAAAAGCTCACCGACGTTTTCGAAAGTCTCGGCGGCCGCCAGTATGGCAACCCCAATCTGACCGGTCTCGGCGAACCTCAACAACTGACCGCTGCCCTGGTCACCGCGAGCTGGTTCGCGGTCCATCGAGCGCATCCACTTTTCGGCCGTACCTTTCTTCCCGATGAGGACCACCCGGGCCGCGCGCAAGTCGCCGTGCTAGATCACGGCTTCTGGATGCGGCGCTTCGGCAGCGACCCGGCGCTGGTCGGCCGCACCATCACGCTCGATCAGAAACCCTACACCGTGGTCGGTGTCATGCCCAAGGATTTTCTGCCTCTCGGCAAAGGCTCCACGGATCTATATCTCCCATGGGTCCTCGACGAGAACGAAATCACCGGCTTCGAAGTGACCGCGCGCCTGCGTCCCGGAGTCTCCGTCGATCAAGCCCGCGCCGCGCTCAACGTGGTTGAGGCGAGGCTCGCCCAGGCCGCTCCCGGCGATTACAAAGGCGTCACCATCCAGGTGCAGCCGCTGCTCGAAGCCATCATCGGTCCCTCCCGCGACCTGCTGCGTCTCCTGCTGGTCGCATCCGCGCTGGTGCTTCTGGTCGCGTGCGTGAACACAGCGAACCTGTTCCTCGCCCGCGGCGCCGCGAAAGCCCGAGAGATGCAGATCCGCGCGTTTCTCGGCGCGACCCACCGCCAGTTGCTCGCTCCCGCATTAGCCGAAAGCGCCATAGTCTCACTAACCGGCGGCGGACTCGGTCTGCTAGCGGCGTGGAACATCGCGCGAATCCTAGCGGCGCGACTCACCAATTTTCCCCGAGCCGAAGACATCGCCGTCGACGGACGCGTAGCACTGCTCACGCTGGCAATCTCCGTATTCACCGTCTTCACCTGTAGCACCGCTTCCACACTTCTCCAAAAACGCGCCACCCGAGGCGCGCTGGTAATAGCCGAAGTCGCCCTCACCTTCGTCCTCCTCATTTCGAGCGGCTTGCTGATCCGCAGCTTCGCCGCCATGCGCCAGGTCGACCTCGGCTACAATCCCGGCGGCGTGATTCTGGGATTCGTTTTGCAACCCGAAGATCCGCACGACCAGCGCACCGCCGCCATCGCCCTCCGGCGCCGAATCCGCGAGAAAATCGCTGCTTTGCTCGATGTCGCCGCAGTCGCCACCACATCCGGCACTCCCGCCGGCGGACTCGCCGCGAACCTTCCCGTGATTCTTGAAGGTGAAGACGTCGAGAAAGCCGCCGCGTCAGATCGACCCGGTGCCGCTGTAGTGATCGCCAGCGGCGCCTATTTCGATGTCGCCAAAATTCCCTTCCGCGCCGGCCGAATCTTCAACGATCATGATTCGCCGAACGCGCCCGGAGTGGTCATCGTCAGTGAATCCATCGCCCGGCGCTACTTCGGCGGCAATGCGCTCGGGAAGCGCATCCAGTTCCCTCAATTCGACTTCAATGTAACTTCCGTGGGCGCGGTCAGGCTGCGCGAAATCGTAGGCGTGGTCTCCGACATCAAGCAAACCTCGGTAAGCGAGAACGCTCGCATGACCTTGTACCTGCCCGAAGAGCAGGATGCCGTCCGCTACACCCACATCATCGCGCGCGTAGCAAGCGGCGATCCCATGCGCCTGGAACGCTCCCTGCGTCATGTCATCTTCGAGGAAGCGCCCACGCTTTCCGTCGCCCCGATGCTGACGCTGGAAACCGGAAATTCCTATCTGACCCGCGCCCCGCTGCGCGCGATGTGGCTGCTCGGCGTATTCGCGGCACTCGCGCTAGCCCTGGCAAGCATCGGAGTCCACGGCGTCGTCGCCTACGCCGCGTCGCAACGCACTCGCGAAATGGGCATTCGCATGGCCCTGGGCGCACGCCCCGCGCAACTCTTCCGCATGATCACTCGCCAAGCCGTGCAACTGGCCGCCTTCGGCGCCGCCGTCGGAATCCTGGCCGCATACCTCACCAGTCGCCTTCTACAATCTCTTCTATTCGGCGTCACCCGAACCGACCCGGCAACCTACCTGACCGGCGCCGCGATTCTGATCCTGGTCGCCGCCGTCGCCAGCCTCACTCCCGCGCTGCGCGCCGCCCGCACCGATCCGTCCATCACCCTGAGGGCCGAATGATCCATCACGAAGAGAAACATTTTCGATCCTCGAATTCCGTCCGCGACGTCGTCATCGGAATGGCCGACGGCTTGACGGTTCCTTTCGCGCTCGCCGCCGGCTTGTCCGCGGTCGCCGCCTCGCGCGTCATCGTGGTTGCCGGCCTTGCCGAAATCGCCGCCGGATCCATCGCCATGGGACTCGGCGGCTATCTAGCCGCTCGCAGCGACTCCGAGCATTATAAGAACGAGCGCCACCGCGAGGAAACTGAGATCGTCGAAAAACCCGAAGCCGAGCGCCGCGAGGTTCAGGAGATTCTCGAATCCTACGGCCTCACTCGTGAAGAAAGCCAGCCCATTCTCAGCGCCTTCCAAGCCAAACCCAAAGTATGGGTTGACTGGATGATGCGCTTTGAGCTTGGCCTGGAAGAACCCAATCCGCGTCGAGCCTTGACCAGCGCCGCTACCATCGCTATGTCCTACATCGCCGGCGGCCTGATTCCGCTCGCGCCCTATATGATCACCGCGCACGCGATCACCGCGCTCGAATGGTCCGTCACTGCGACCGTAATCGCTCTCGCAGCCTTTGGCTACGTAAAAGGCCGCTTCACCGGAGCCCCGCCCCTGCGCAGCGCGATGCAAACCACCATCATCGGCGGCCTGGCCGCGGCTGCGGCTTATTCGATCGCCAAACTTTTTTCTTGATGTTTATCGGCGCCGCGAAACCATCAACTCCCGCAGCGAATCGACAGCGCGAAGATCCGCGAAAGAACGGGGACAGACTACTCTGTCCCAAGGCGGCTATAACCTCTTTCGCGAAGCGCCGCGGATGGTCTGCGCCGGGTGGACACAGCGGTCTGTTCCCGTTTTCGCCCCGGCCACACAGCTGGTTTACTGCGGAGTTTTCCCCAGCTACAACGTACTCGGCGGCGCCAGAATCTGGAAATTGTCTGGCGTGAACAGCACCACTCGCACCTGCCCGCGCGGTCCGATCGGTCCAATCGGCTTTCCATTCCACCGCACTTCGATCCCGCCCGCGTTTCCCACCTTCATTTGCGCGGCATCAAGACCGGTCAGCGTCTTGGTCTGGCTTGGCTCCAGGATCCCCGAGAACACCTTCTTGCCATCGCTGGTGATCGACAGCCAAGTCTTCTCCGTCGCCGAAAGATTGAGCACGACGCGATTCACTCCGTCCGGCCCTGTCAGCGTGGTCACATCGATCGAAGGCGCCGACCCAGGCGCGGCCGTACCACCCGGCGCACTCACCTGCTGCGTCGCGACTTTCGATTCCATTCGCGGAGGCGCGCTCAGAACCGTCTGTGCGGTTCCGCTTCGCAGCCCGATGTTGTTGTACCACGCGTAGAATCCCGAAGTGGCCAGCACCATCGCCAGTAGCCCCGCCAGCGGCAACCCGATTCGCCGGTCTGGGAAGTACTTACGATTCCCTTCTCGAACAATCGGATCAAGATGGCGCAACGGCGAGTTCCCCGAGAAGCTCACCGAGTTCGCCGTCGGCGTGTAGCGGGAATCGGCCCCCGGCAGCGGCAACGGCTCCAACGGCGCCGTCAACGCCTCCACTCCCGGCTGAAGTAAGGTTTCGTCAACCTGCAGGATCGCGGCGTACTGCTTTACAAAACTCTTGTAAAAGAAAGTACCAGGAAGACTTTTCAAGTCGTCCCGCTCGATCGCTCGCAGATAATGTTGCGTGATGCAGAGTTCCTCCGCGATCTCTGCGGTCTCGCGTCCTTGTCGTTCGCGTTCTGCTTTTAAAATCGCCCCTACGGAGTTCATCATTGAATACCTTATAGGATTAGCGCTATCCCGGCCCTGTCGGCTGGACGTACTATAATACAACAGCTCGTCTAAGCATAGTGCCCCCCCCGCCGATCGCCACCGTTGTGGTAGTCAACTGGAACCGGAAAGCCCTGCTGCGCGCCTGCCTGGACTCGCTTTCGCGCCAAGACCACCCCCGTTTTGAGGTAGTCGTGGTCGACAACGGATCGGACGATGGCTCACCCGATCTGGTTCGGGAGCTCGCTCCGGCCTTCCCGGTTCCCTTGCGTCTGATCGTCAATTCCACCAATCGCGGTTTCTGCGCGGCCAACAACCAGGGCATCGCCGCGTCTCAATCGGAGCTGGTCGCTCTTTTGAATAACGACGCCGAAGCCGATCCGGGCTGGCTGACGGCGCTGGAGGCCGTCATCCGCAGCGGCGAACGCGTCGGCATGGCAGCCTCCAAAATCTTGGTGTGGGAAGACCCTCGCCTCATCGACAAAGCCGGCCACGTGATTTATCCCGACGGCCAGAATCGCGGCCGGGGAACCGGCCAGTTGGACCAAGGCCAGTTCGACCGGGTGGAGGAAACCCTCTGGCCGGACGGATGCGCGGCCATGTACCGCCGTGCGATGCTAGATGAAGTCGGAGGTTTCGACGAGGATTTCTTCGCGTACGCTGACGACGCCGAGCTGGGATTGCGCGGCAGAATCGCCGGGTGGACATGCTGGTACGCTCCCGGCGCTGTAGTGCGGCATCATCGGGGGGCGACGCTGGGCCTGGGCTCGGCGCGCAGGCTGACGCTGATTGAACGGAATCGCGTCCTGCTGGTGGTGAAGCTGTTTCCGTGGAATCTGCTGTGGATAAACGGCGCGTATTATCTGGCAAGAATCGTGGCGGGCTTGATAGCGGCCATCCGCAACCGGGGGGAGCTGCGCCACTATTCGGGGACCCAGGGAAAACTCCAGGCGGCAATGGCGCTGCTTCGGGGAACGGTGTCGGCAGTGCCCCTGATTCCGCTCATGCTGCGAAAACGGTCGGGCGTTTCGATCCAAACACCGGCTTGACGCCGCTCCAGATCCGAAACCTGCTCCTCCGCCACCGGATTTCGCTCCGCGAGCTGTCGGAACAAGCGAACTGATCCCCAGTGACGCTGCCAGTGCCGGAGAATGTCCCGCCTGCGGCTCCCCCGAAATCCGTACTCTTTTCTCCGCCACCGACCGCCTCTACGGCACCACCACCAAACTTTTTCAGATCGTCGAGTGCCGCAAGTGCCGCTTGATCCGCCTCCATCCCGCAGCCCTCCCCGCTGGAGTTGCGCGATTATTACCCTCCCCACTACTGGTTCGTTCCCGAAACCAACGCCGCCGATCGTCTGGAGCAGCGGTATCGCCGCTTCGTTCTCCGCGACCATCTCCATTTCGTCGAACGCGCCCTCACGGAGTCTGAAGAGGAGGGTCTCGTCCTGGACGTCGGCTGCGGCGGCGGTCTGTTTCTTCAAATGCTCGCCGAACGTCGCAAAGTGCGCGTCACCGGCCTCGATTTTTCACTCGACGCCGCCAATGTCGCCTGGCGCCGCGCCGGAGTCCCCGCCGTCTGCGCCACGCTTTCCCGCCCCCCGTTCCCTCCCGGAAGCTGCGCCGCCGTCACCATGTTCCACGTCCTCGAACATCTCTACGACCCGGCCAGCTATCTCGACGCCGCGCATCAGCTTCTTCGTCCCGACGGCCGCCTCATCCTCCAGGTTCCCAACGCCGCCTGCTGGCAGTTTCTGTCTGCTCGGCGAGCGCTGGAACGGCATCGACGTTCCCCGCCACCTGATCGACTTCCGCCTCTCCGATATCGAGCTCCTTCTCGACCATTGCGGTTTCGAAGTCCTGCGCGCCAAACATTTTTCTCTGCGCGACAATCCCGCGGGCATGGCCACCAGCCTCGCGCCTAGGCTCGATCCGATGGCGCGCCGTCTGCGGCAAATCCAGGAAACTCCGCGCCAGCGCCTGTTCAAGGATCTGGTCTACGTCGCATTGGTCGCCGCGTGCTTGCCGTTCACTCTGTTTGAAGCCGCCTGCCGCGCCGGGTCCACCATCATGGTGGAGGCCCGAAAAAAATCGTGATCTACGATCGTTTGCGCGACGCCTTGCCGCGTCCCGTGCGCCGCTACGTCCAGCATTTCGAATCCACCATCGACGACGCCGTGGCAGCCTTCGCGAAATCGCTCGCTCCCGCGGCCAGAGTTCTGGATGCGGGCGCCGGGGAAGGGAACTACAAACATCATTTCGATCGCCAGCGCTATTGCGGCCTCGATCTCGCGATCGGCGACGCGGCGTGGAATTATTCGCGCCTCGACGTGGTCGGCGATCTGATGCATCTTCCTTTTCGCGACGCGACCTTCGACGCTTCCCTGAACGTGGTGA
>CAWJHI010000111.1:0-63994 GCA_963842485.1 Terriglobia bacterium
CTTCTCGCCTGTATTTCGCTATCCGCACAAGTTAATACGGGCCGCATTCTGGGAACCGTTACAGACCAGACGGGTGGCGTAATCGCCGGTTCGATGGTGACCGTGACGAACTCAGACACGGGCGTAGCGCGAAATTTGACCGCCGATGCGGCCGGAGAATACAACGCTCCTAATTTGATCCCCGGCACTTATGTGGTTCGCGGAACAGCAATGGGTTTTCAGAATCTCGAACGGCGCGGCATTGTGGTGCAAGTCGGAGCCGACGTGCGCATCGACCTTCAACTCTCGCCCGGACAGGTCACCCAGACGATTCAGGTAACCGAAGCCGCGCCGCTGCTGGATACGACAAGCGCCACGATCACCGGAACGGTGAACACTGTGAACCTATCCGACCTCCCACTTAATGGACGCAACTACCAGAGACTGCTGGTACTCGCTCCCGGCCAGGTGCAGCAACCCGGTGGCGGAACGAATACGCAAGTGAGCAACGGTCTTCGCCCTGGGGATACCAGCTATCTCGTGGACGGATTGGATAATAACGAGCCGTTCCAAGGCCAGAGCATCGTCAATTCGTCTTCGGAATCCGGCGATGCGGGCACGATCTTGCCCGTCGATGCCATCCAGGAATTCAATGTGGAGACTAATCCGCCGGCGGAATTCGGCCGCAAAGCGGGAACGGTCGTGAATGTGGGCCTCAAGTCCGGCACGAACAACATTCACGGGTCGGCCTATGCGTTCGGGCGGGACAGCGCTATGGATGCCCGAAACTTTTTCAATCCACCGCCCCAGCCGGTCGCTCCCTTGAACTTCGAGCAGTGGGGCGCGACGGCGGGTGGGCCGATAAAGAAGGATAAGCTCTTCTATTTTGGTGCGTACGAGCGGGAGACCTATACGATAGGGAACCCCTTCACCGCCAGCCTGCCAACTACCGCTAGGGGCTTGTCAAACGGCACAGCCGTTAGCATTCCGGATGCTGAGGCGGCGCTGACTGCCAAGTGCGGTTCCGTTGCTGCTTTAGCCCCGGACTGCGGAACAGGTGTGTTTGTCCCAAATGCGCTGAGTGCGAGCTTGCTGCCACGATACGGGCCGAACACCACGAACAGCAATCTTGTGCCTCTGAGCTTCCCCGACGTTATCGGCACTTACAGCGTTCTGGGAAAGGTCGACTATCATCCTAGCGATCATCATGCCATATCCGGCTCTTATTTTCTTAGTAACGGAAACTTGGACACTCAGGATCAACCACAGATCACTCAGTCTTACTGGCGGAGCAACGCCGGCATCCAAGCAGAGTTTGTAATCGGTGACTGGACTTGGACCCCAAATTCCAATTGGGTGAATGTTCTCCGGTTTGGTTGGGATCGCTATAACAACTTCATATACCAAGGAGATCGCAGCACGCCTGCGCTCAGCTATGGGATGAATACGGGCGTCACCAATCCAGTCCTGGATGGCCTGCCTAACATCAGCGTAGCTGGATTCACGACGCTAGGTGGTGGCTCTAATTGGCCAGCCTTACATGGCCCGTCGAACACTTACGACATTGTCGATCAGGTTTCCTATTTGCGCGGCAAGCATGCTTTTAAGTTTGGAGGTGAGGCGCTTTATTACAATGCCGACGACGCGAAGTATAATAAAGGCAGAGGCGATTTCTTTTTCGCAACGAATGATCTTTTCTCGGGATCCACTCCCCTTGAGGCTTTTCTCGCGGGGGTTCCTGATCATGCCCTGCTCCTGGAAGGCAATGACAGTATCAACGTGAGCGAGGGAGATTACTCCGGCTTTGCCGAGGATGTTTGGCGCCTGACTTCACAGGTGACCCTCAATCTGGGCCTGCGTTACGAATACTTTACTCCCATTGGAGAGTCGAATAATAAGTTGGGCACTTGGGAGCCAACAACCGGATTCGAGCAGTTGGGGGTTAATACCAATACCATTTACCATGGTGATCACAAAGATCTTGCTCCGCGTTTGGGTGTGGCCTGGGACGTCGGCGGGAAAGGTAAGAATGTTGTTCGGGCTGGTTATGGGATCTTCTACACGCAGATTCCGTATGGCGCCTTCTTCTCCCAAAATTTTAACAACGCGGCCACTACCGGCTTCCAAGCGGTTCCCACCGGCTATACCGCCGTTTTGCCGAATGGAACCACGCAGCCAGTTCTACAGGGAGGCACTATTGCTACAACCGGGGTTACCTTTCCTGGTTCGGCCCTCGACTGGGTTCCAGCGCCAGGCGGGCCTATCTTTCCGGCAGTGGCTTCAAGCGCATTTGAGTGCGGCAATGGCATCGGAGGGAATCCCAGCCCTTGCAGTATGATGGTTGCTAATCCAAACCTGGTTAACCCCCTGATCAGCCTATGGAACTTGAGCGTTCAGCACTCTTTTGCGCCCAATCTTTCCTTGGAAGTTGCGTATGTCGGCAGTCACAGCAAGCGCTTACCGGGATTTATAGATATCAACGAGGCTGCACCGGGTACAGAATCTATGATTGGGTGCCCGTTGACGGGCGCTGCACTCACCCCATCAAATTGCTTGCAGGTGGCTCGTCCCTACTACTCGCAATATCCCTACGTGGGTTTTATTAACTACCTGACGAACCTCGATACATCCAATTACAACGCGCTGCAGACAACACTGACAGAGCGGAATTTACACGGTCTTTCTCTTCTCTTTAGCTACACCTATAGTCACGCTCTAGACGACATGTCCCAATACTCCACCGGGGCTTATTCTCCTGAAGATAGCTTTGCTCCGTACCTCGACTATGGCAACTCGGATTTTGATATTCGGCATCACGTCAGCATATCCGTCACCTATAACATCCCTGGAAAGAAGTCGCCCGCGCAGCTTCTGGAGGGCTGGTCGGTCAACTCGCTCGTGGCTCTCCAAAGTGGACTACCTTGGAATGCGGTGGATGCAAGCGACGACATCAGCCAGACCGCTGAGTTTACAGACCGCTGGGATTTCTTGGGGAATCCAAAAGACTTTACTGCAGGCCTCAACCCAATTCCGTTCTACCCAGGCAGCCTGGCCGGCACTTCCGGGATGCCCGCCGCGTGCACAAACGCGGCTGCAGCGAACGGTGCAACGGCTTCTCTGGCGCAGTTTGGTTGCTATGCACAGGGCAATTCGGTAATGATCGCCCCCGCGCTCGGAAGCTTCGGCACGCTAGGTCGCAATGTCTTCAGGGATTCTGGTTTTCGCGATTGGGATTTATCGGTGTTTAAAAACTGGAAGTTTAAAGAGCGGCTGACAGCCCAGTTTCGGGCCGAATTCTTCAACGTTTTGAACCATCCCACTTTCGCAAATCCGGGTTTGAATGGCACCAACGATCCTTCTGGAGCGGCATTCGGCGGGGAAACTTCCTCGCCGGATGTGGCGGCAGCCAATCCAGTTCTGGGAACCGGAGGTCCACGCGAGCTTCAGTTGGGATTGAAGTTGCTCTTCTAGCTTCTCGGCTTCGACCGTTTCGCTCATGTTTTTTGGCCTCCTCAGCAGAATCTGCTATGAAAACGAGTTCAGCGGGCGGATTCGCGCAGATCAGGCAGCTTTCTGCTCGTCAGCGGCTGCGCGTTGCCTCCCGTACCCGAAACTTGCAGGAGAGGGCCGAGTACTTGGGTTGCGAAGGCGATCATCCCTTGGCAAATGCAACAATACGGCGCGGCAGTGTTCGCGACGCGGATGGCCTATCGTTGGGAATATCAGCGATTGACCAGACGAAATACAACAGAAGGGGTACTTCGTTGCATGCCGCTTTCCGAAGGATACCGAAGTATTCTCTCGACTGTCATTGCTTGGGACCAGCGACAACGCCATGCGCCCGCTGTTCCTGGTTGCACATTTGAATTGCGCCGCTACTCGCGACGGATCCGACGGCAATGGAGAGATCAACAGCGAAGAAGAGGACTTCCTCTTAAGCCGCCCTTTCCCGGCTCATTTCCCAGCGCCGGTGCTTTCTTCACCTCTGCGGGCCTTGCCCGGCAAACGATGAGCCGGCGCTGCTCCTGCAGCCGCTTCGATCTCGGAGCTACGAGTTCTCAGGTGTCTCGTGTCAGGCCCCGAACGCGGGCCAACAGCGGGGCCGGCCACCGCTCACGACATCGTCGCCGGTTTACCCCTCACGGGCCAATGTTATACCAACTCCCGAAAACGGGCTTATCGTCATGTATGGTCCGCCGCCGATTTCGGGGTGCCAGGACTCAAGTTCGCCAGGCTCATTCCCCGAGTTTGGAAAACGTCCTCCGCATACGCACCGTGTCTAGAAAACGTGGGGTCCTCATCGTAGACGAGAGAAAACGGTGGACCCAAAAGCAATCCCCACATTGCGAGCTATCAGGATCTAATCGCTGACCCGCCATCGTGCTGCGGGACATTAGATTTCAGGTAGAATAAGCGGCAAGGATGGCCGTAGGGGGCACTATGAAACGTACGCCAAGACGAAGTATCAGGGCCTACTTTCTTCTAGGGTTAACACTCACGATTGCGGGATCCTTGTTCGCGGCATCCAGCATCTACGACTTCACTTTGCCCTCGATTGACGGAAAACCGATGCCGCTGGCGAGCTTCAAGGGCAAGGTAGTGCTTTTGGTGAACGTTGCCAGCCAGTGCGCTTATACGCCGCAATACACGGCGCTCGAAACTATCTATGAAAAGTACAAGGATCGAGGCCGGGGTTGCGGGCGAATCCGCGCGCACTGCGGATTCATGCACCGGCGAACGGCCACACGCCGACAACAACACCCCCGCCATCGCGCAAGTGCACGTCCGCGTCATGCTCGATTGTAACTTTAGACGCCGGCCAAACGAAAAGTGTTTAGAAAACTATTTCGAGGACAAGTCATTCGCCAGCTTCAAGTTGTGAAAACCGGTCCACGTGTAAATGGCGGCGGTCGCGAGGTTGGCGCCAGTCCATGTCCAGTCTGCGTTGGGGTTCTTCCAGGCGTGAAACAGGTGGGTTTCTTCCAGGATCGCGGTGGCACCGCATAAGCCCGCCTTGGTCCCGATCACGCGGCCCCACTGCGGCCCGCCTTGTGGATTGGCGAAAAGTCCGTTGGATTCCACGGCGCCGGCGTTGATGGCGCGGCGAGTGCTCAAGGTATCGAAAACCAGGCTGGCGGCGCATCCGGCGACCAGCGTTGCGCGGCGGATCCAGACGCGCTTTAGCGTGCGTGGATGCTCACGTTCCAGCAGATCGGCGGCGGGGAGGGCGGAGCTCGAAAGCGCGAGCAGAAGCCCGATGCAGAGTATCTTCACGCTGCACTTATCGGTCAGCAGGGGAGGACTATGATTTTGACCGAATTAAGCAGTGTTGCTGCTTTGACTTCGCCACGCAGTCTCCCATAAACTGCACCGAAGTGTCAGGATCTGAGACCACTTCTCCTTATAAGGTGCAAGTGCTGGATCGCACTTTTGCGATTCTGGGCGCCCTGGCGGCGTCCCATCACGACGCGAGCCTAGGGGAACTGGCCGATCAGGTGAAACTCCAGAAGAGCACGGTGCACCGGCTGGTCATGACTCTTGAAGGCCATTGCATGGTGGAGCGCGACCCGCAAACGGGCCGCTATCATCTCGGGCTGCGCCTGTTCGAACTGGGTACGATTCAGCGTTTCCGCACCAGGGTTTCGTCTTCCCCTGGAGAAGGTGCCGGCAGTGGCGGTATCGGTGGTCCGCGCCGCGCAGGAGCTTTCACGGGAATCCGGATATCGAGATTAGATCCCATAATATGGTGCTTGACTCCCTCACTCTGACAGGAAGAAACGCGCTGGTCACCGGATCGCGCAGGGGCTTGGGCGCTGCGATGGCGGTCGGGCTGGCTCAGGCCGGCGCAAACGTCGTGGTGCATGGCTCCAAAGAAACGGGTCTCGACGACGTTTGCGCCGCGGTACGCGCGGCGGGCGTCAAAGCGGTACGCGCGCTTGCGGACTTGGCCGATCCGCAAGCGCCTGAGCGGTTGGTTGGAATTACGGTTGAAGAGCTGGGATCGATCGATATCCTGATCAATAACGCCGGCATCATCCGCCGCAACCCTGCGGTTGATTATTCGATGGAAGACTGGAACGACGTGCTACAGGTCAACCTCCACGCGGTTTTTCGGCTGGCGCAGCTCGCGGGGAAGCACATGCTGGCGCAGGGGCACGGAAAAATCATCAACATCGCTTCGCTGCTGTCGTTTCAGGGCGGCATTCTGGTTCCCGCTTACGCGGCAGCCAAGGGAGCAGTGGCGCAATTGACCAAAGCGCTGGCCAATGAGTGGGCGTCGAGCGGCGTCAATGTGAACGCCATTGCGCCCGGTTATATGGAGACCGATGTGACCGAAGCGCTGCGTGCGGATCCAGTTCGAAACCGGCAGATCCTGGAGCGGATTCCCGCAGGTCGATGGGGCTCGCCGAAGGACCTCGCCGGAGCTGCAGTGTTTCTGGCGTCTTCGGCGAGCGACTATATCCACGGCGCGGTTCTAGCGGTTGACGGAGGTTGGTTGGCGCGATGAAGACTCGCGCGAAAGAAGGGTGCCGGTGGGACCTGGGCGGCGGCGATTCCTTCGCGTCGGGTTTGATCTACGGCTTGCTTTCGGGCCGCGGAGCGCAGTGGGCGGTGGGGTGCGGAGCGGCGCACGGGGCGCTGGCGATGACCACTCCGGGAGACACCAGCATGGCGACGCTGGATGAAGTGCTTCGCCTGATGGACGGACAGGCGGCCCGGATCGCGCGATGAAAAAACACGAAGTCCGAAAACGTATTTTGGATGTTGGGATTATACCCGTGGTCCGCGCCGCGACGGCTGCGGCTGCAATTGAAATATCGCACGCGATCTGCGCCGGCGGCATTCCAATCATCGAACTGAACATGACGGTACCCGGCGCAGTCGACGCTATTGCCGAATTGTCGCGGTCGATGAATGATGTTCTGATCGGCGCGGGTACAGTCCTGGACGCCTTCACGGCGCAGCGCTGCATGAATGCGGGAGCGCAGTTCATCGTCAGCCCGGGGTTGATCGGAGAGGTGTTAAAATTCGCCCACAATCAGAACGTGCTGATCATACCCGGAGCGCTGACGCCGACCGAAGTGATCAACGCGTGGAAATATGGCTGCGATCTCGTGAAAATTTTCCCGTGCGCCAACGTCGGCGGACCAACTTACATCAAGGCGCTGAAGGCCGCGCTGCCGCACATCTCCATGATCCCGGCCGGCGGCGTGAATCTATCGAATACCGAGGCGTTTCTGCGGGCGGGAGCGGAGGCGATAGGAGTGGGAGGCGAGTTGACCGCTGCCGCCTCGGTAACAGAAACCGCACGCCAGTTCGCTGCGATCGTCGAAGCCTCCCGAACTCAGGGGCGATAGTCGGCTGCACATTGTGCAATGGTGGCTGCGTTTCCTCTAGGCCTGCCCCGTTGACAGCGGGCCCGTGGGTTTGCAAGTCTGAATGCCATGGACCAAGGTCTGATCGATCGTCTGCGCCTGGAATCCGTGCCGGCGCAAACGCACTGGATCGGCGGGAAGCCCGCGGCCAGTCGCGATGGCGCAACCCTGGACGTTCTCAGTCCCATCGATGGCGGGGTTTTTACGACCATCGCGGCGGGATCCCGCGAGGAGATCGACCAAGCGGTAGCGTCGGCGCGCCGGGCCTATGAAAGCGGCGTCTGGTCGCGAATGGCGCCCGCCGAGCGTAAAAAGAGACTGCTGAAGCTGGCCGATCTGATCGAAGCGCATGCGCTTGAGCTGGCCGTGCTGGGCGTACGCGACAACGGGACCGAAATCGGGATGGCGTACAAAGCCGAGCCGCTGTCCGCCGTGGCCACGTTCCGGTACTACGCCGAAGCGGCGGACAAAGTATATGGGGAAATCGCGCCGACCGCGCCGGAGTTTCTGGGCCTGGTGCATCGCGAGCCCTTGGGAGTAGTCGGCGTGATCGTGCCGTGGAATTTTCCATTGATGATCGGAGCATGGAAGATTGCTCCGGCGTTGGCAGCCGGAAACTCGGTGGTGCTCAAGCCGTCCGAGATTGCCTCGGTGAATCTCCTAAAGCTGGGCCGATTCGCGGCTGAAGCGGGAATTCCCGACGGTGTCTTGAACGTCGTGACCGGTCTCGGCACAGTGGTGGGCGAGGCGCTCGGCCTCCATATGGATGTCGACGCGGTCGCCTTTACGGGGTCGGGTGGGGTGGGCCGCCGGTTGATGGAATATTCCGGACGCTCCAATTTGAAGCGGGTGTATCTGGAACTGGGCGGCAAATCGCCGAACGTTGTTTTCGCCGATGCCCCGGATCTGGACCATGCCGCGAAAACGTCGGCAGTCTGGATGTTTCGCAACTCGGGGCAGGTATGTGTCGCGGGATCGCGGCTGCTGGTTCAGTCCTCCATCTATGAGAGCTTCATGGAAAAGCTTCTGGCTGAGACCCGGAAGCTTACGATCGGCGATCCGCTGCAGTTGAGCACGGATATTGGCGCCGTTTCGAGCGCCGCTCAGTTGAAGAAGAACCTGAGTTATGTTGAGGTCGCCGAATCCGAGGGCGCGGCGCGCCTGACCGGCGGCAACCGTATCCTTCAGGAAACCGGTGGCTACTACATGCAGCCGACGATTTTCGAAAATGTCACGCCGCAAATGACGCTCGCGCGGGAAGAGGTATTCGGGCCGGTGCTGGGCGTGCTTCGATTCGACACGGAGGAACAAGCCGCGCGGCTCGCGAACTCGACGGTATATGGGTTGGCAGCCGCGGTATGGACGTCGAATCTCGCCACCGCGCATCGCATGATTCGCGCGATCAACGCGGGAGTGGTCCATGTGAACACCTACGGCGGCTCGGACCTGACAGTGCCGCTGGGGGGATTCAAGCAATCGGGTCATGGGCGCGACAAATCCTTGCATGCCATGGAGAAGTACGTCGATCTGAAGACCGCCTGGATCGCGCTGTGAGACGCGAATTACTGCACGCGATCGATGCGCGAATGGTTGCATGAACCGGTGCGCTAAAATACAAGGCACAAGTGGAGCAGATCGGACGCTACCAAATTCTCGGAGAATTGGGGCGTGGGGCGATGGGCATCGTGTACAAGGCTCAGGACCCGGCGATTGGACGCACCATCGCGATCAAAAGCATCCGCCTTCAGGAACTTACCGATGAAGCCGAACGTGAGCGCCTGCGCGAACGGCTGTTTCGCGAGGCGCAATCGGCGGGGATCTCTCGCACCCCGGCATTGTAACCATCTACGACATCGCCGAGGAGAACGGCATGGCGTACATCTTCATGGAGTTCGTCAACGGGCCACCCGCTCGAAAAAATGCTGAAGCACGAGCAGACGCCGGACAAGGAGACCCTGCTCAGCATTTTCCGCCAGACTGCCGCTGCGCTCGATTACGCGCACAAGAAGGGGATTGTGCATCGCGACATCAAGCCCGCGAACATCATGATCCATGAAGACGGCACGGCCAAGGTCACCGATTTCGGCGTGGCCAAGATCATTTCTCAGGAAATGACGCTGGCCGGTACGATGCTCGGCACTCCGAGCTACATGTCGCCCGAGCAGGTGCAGGGCGGGACGATCAGCGGGCGAGCGGACCAGTTTTCGCTGGCGGTGGTCGCTTACGAAGTGCTCACCGGCGAAAAACCTTTCGTCGCCGAATATCTGCCGACGTTGCTGTACAAGATCGTCCGCGAGGAGCCGCTGCCGCCCCAGCGGTTGAATCCGACGCTGGGGCCGCAGGTGGAAACGGTGCTACGAAAGGCGTTGGCGAAGAATCCAGCGGAGCGCTTTGAAACCTGCACGGATTTCATCAACGCGCTGGCGACGGCATGCAACTCGACCGCCGGATGGATGCCCATTCCGCGCGGCGCGAGCCAGAATATGCCGACCGTGGGCTCACAGGAAGGGCTGGCGGAAACTATCGACGATGGGCCGCATCCAGTCCCGCAGCAAGCGGCCGCGCCCGGGATCGCGATTGAACCGATCGCGCGGCGATTGCAGCCGGTGGAGTCGAGCCATATACTGCGCAACGTGGTGTTCTCGGCTCTGGTGGTCGCGATGGTTTGCGTCGGGGCGTTCATACTGATCCAGAGAGTGACGGCGCCGAAGCAGGAGACCGTGCTGATCCAGCCACCCACGCCGGCGCCGGCAGTAACGCCGACTCCCATACCGCCGCCACCAACCCCGGATCCCGCATCGACACCGGCGGCGACCCCGGCAGAGACTCCCGAACCGACGCCTACGCCTGGTCCGGCGGAAGAGCCGCTCGCGCCTCCTACGCCCCGGCCGGCGCGGACCGGCGCGGACGCGACATTTCAACTGACCACGTCGCCGGCGGGTGCGGAAGCGGTGTTCGACGGCGAACGGCGATGCATCACTCCGTGCACCATGACGTTGGCGATGGGGCGGCACACATTCGTGGTGCGGCACGCGGGTTTTCGCGAAGCGCGGCGCATCATCGAACTTCCGCAAGACACCGGCTTGATTGTCGACCTGACGCAAGCGTCGGGAACGCTCAGCCTGATATCCATTCCGCCAGGCCTAACCGTCATCGTCGACGGGCAGGAACAGCCGCGGAAGACACCGGTCAGCCTGACGCTGCCGGTTGGCCAGCACCAGATTCGCGTCACCGACGGAAGCCGCAAGCAGGATTTCTCCGTCGATGTGCGCGACGGTGCGCTCGTATCCAGGACGATAGAGTTAACCCAATGACACACACGCGCCGTAATTTTCTGTTCATGACCGCCGGCGGACTGCTGCTGGCCGAGGATCGCGAGAAGCGCGACATGATCGTGCGCTCGACACGTCCCGAAGATCTGGAGATGCCGCTTTCCGGATTCTCCGATTACATCACGCCGATCGAACATTTCTTCGTCCGCACTCACGTCTACGTGCCCACGGTGAATCTGAGCGAATGGCGATTGAAGGTGGAAGGCGAGGTGGGAACGCCACTGACGCTGACCATGGACGAACTCAAAAAGATGCCTTCGACGGAACTGGTGGCGATCGTCGAATGCGCGGGCAATGGCCGGACATTCTATGAACCGCCGGTCGCGGGAGCGCAATGGAGTTTCGGCAGCGTCGGCAACGGCCGCTGGCGCGGCGTAAGACTGGCGGATGTGCTCAAGGAAAGCCGGCATGAAGCCGGCCGCGGTGGAAGTGCTGTTCGACGGCGCAGACGTGCCGCTCGGAAAAATGCAGGATTTCCGCCGATCGATCACGGTGAAGAAGGCGCTGGATCCGAACACTCTGCTCGCGTACGAGATGAACGGCGAGACGCTGCCGGTGAAGCACGGCTTCCCGCTGCGCGTGGTCGCGCCGGGTTGGGCCAGCGATTCGTGGGTGAAGTGGGTGACGTCGATCACCGTGCTCGACAAGGAATTCGACGGATTCTGGATGAAGAACGCCTATCGCCGGCCGGATCATCCGGTGGCGCCGGGAACCGCGTTAACGCCGGATGAGATGGTTCCGGTGACGAGTCTGAAAGTGAAAAGCGTCATTGCAACGCCGTTGGATGGAACGGTGGCGCCTCCTGGAAAATCGGTGGCGATCCGCGGCGTCGCGTGGAGCGGCGATGCGGGCCCGGTGGCTGCCGTGGATGTCAGCGTCGATTCCGGCCGCACCTGGCGCCCTGCCGAATTGGGGCGCGACAAATCGCAATTCGGCTGGCGGCAATGGCAGTTTACATGGACACCGGAACGCGAAGCGTACTACAATATCATGGCTCGCGCAAAGGACGCAGCGGGTAATTCCCAGCCGCTGGTGGAGGAGTGGAATCCGTCGGGATACGGCTGGAATGTGGTGCAGACTGTAGGCGTCAACGTGACCGGCAAGCCGCCGGCTTCAGCCCCCGCTCCTCCGAGCTTCGTGGGCAACGTTTCCGCTCAGCCCGCGGGATACAAAAGCTCGTGTCTGGTGTGCCATGACGAGGACATGATTCGGCAGGAGCGCCTTACCCGCGCCCAGTGGGATCGTGAACTCAATAAGATGACCGGGTTCGGAGCGCAGATCAAGCCGGAGGATCGCGAAAGCTTTCTGAACTACCTGCTGACGAATTACGGTCCGCGCCCGCGAAAATGACGCGCGTCAACATTTCGTCCGGAACCAAGTGGGAAGCGATTGTCGGCTACTCGCGTGCCGTGCGGGTGGGGCCACACGTGTACGTTACCGGCACGGTCGCCTTCGGACCGGACGGCGAACTGGTAGGTAGAGGCGACCTTTACGCGCAGGCCATGCAGGTGCTGCGCAATATACAGGATGCGCTCGAGAAAGCCGGCGCGTCGCTCGAACATGTGGTACGCACCCGGATTTATGTCACCGACATATCGCGATGGCAGGAGGCCGGCAGGGCGCACCACGAATTTTTCGGTGCGATCCGCCCGGCGACTTCGATGATCCAGATCAGTCAACTGATCGACCCGGAGATGCTGGTGGAGATCGAAGCCGACGCATTTACCGGCGCGTAGAAACGCCGCAGGAGCGGAGTGGTGATTAACGTGGTCACCAGCGCCATCATCACCATCATCGAAAAGACGGCTGGCGAGAGCATCCCCAGGTCGAAGCCAATGCTCAGGATCACCAACTCGACTAATCCGCGCCTGTTCATCAAAATTCCCAAAGCGTTGGCCTCTCGGCTTCTCATGCCCATCGATCGCGCGGCCAGCATCGCTCCAAGCCATTTCCCGGCAACGGCGACCGCCAAGATCATTGCGGTGTAGGCTAGCAATTCCCGGCCAACCACCAGCCCGAATCGCGTACGGAGTCCGGCGAAGGCGAAGAAAACTGGAAGAAACAGGATGTTGGTCAGCGGCTCGACCGCGCGTCTGGTCTCCTCGATGAACGCCGGCGTTCTCGGAATCATTACGCCGGCGAAGAAGGCTCCGAACCAGGCGTGGACGCCGATCCACTCTGTCGCGAGGCTCGAAGCGATCGCGATGATCAGCGCCGGAGCCAGTTCGTGGACTCGCAAGCGCGCCCCATGCCCACCGAAACATCAGCATGAGGGCGACGTATGCCGTCAGAGCCGCCAGCGTGAATTCCAACGGCCGGTGTTGCAACGGCGCGGCTGAAAACGCCAGAATCGGGGCAAGGATCAGTCAGGCGACCACGTCCCCGAACGCGGCCGAGGCGATCGCCACCGATCCCCGGCGCGTTTCCATTAAACCGGTTTCGTGCAAAATGCGCGCCAGCACTGGGAACGCCGTGATGCTCATGCATACTGCCAGGAACAGCGCAAACGACGCTAGCGGCACGCCCGGAAGCGATAAGCGGCTGTGCAATCCCGCGGCCGGCACGAATCGGAAACGAAGGGTACCGCGATACTGCTGACGCTCGACGCCAACGCGACGGCCCGTTGATCCTTCAAGTGCTGGACGTTGAGCGTCATCCCGACCAGGAACATATAGAAAATCAGGCCGAGCTGCCCAACCAGATTGAGCCATCCCAGGCTCGCTTCGGGAAACAACGATTGATGAAGTTGCGGCGCAACCCAGCCGAGCAGTGACGGGCCCAGCGCGATGCCCGCCGTCATTTCGGCCACGACCTTCGGCTGGCCGAATTTTCGAGATACCCAACCCAGCCCTTGCGCGGACAAAGCAATCACGCCGATCTGAAGGAGGAACAGCGGGAGCATCAAAACTAGCTTACGAGGTTAATCGTGCAGTGTTGTGTCAAGAAAAGCCCGCAGGCGATGGCTGCGGCTCGGATGGCGCAGTTTGCGGAGAGCTTTTGCTTCAATCTGTCGAATGCGCTCCCGCGTGACCGCAAAGTGCTGGCCCACTTCTTCGAGCGTATGCTCGCTTCCATCCTGCAGACCGAAGCGCATTTTGATGATCTTTTCTTCGCGCGGGCTCAGGGTTTTCAACACTTCCGCGGTCTGCTCGCGAAGATTCAGGTTGATCACGGCTTCAGACGGCGAAACCACGCGGCGGTCGATGATGAAATCGCCCAAATGCGATTCTTCCTCTTCGCCCACCGGGGTTTCGAGCGAGATCGGCTCCTGCGCGATGCGCAGAACCTTGCGCACTTTTCCGACCGGCAGCTCCATCTTGACGGCCAGCTCTTCGGTGGTCGGCTCGCGTCCCAGATCCTGCTGCAATTGGCGCTGCATGCGGACCAGCTTGTTGATGGTCTCGATCATGTGCACCGGAATGCGGATGGTGCGCGCCTGATCGGCGATGGCGCGCGTGATGGCCTGCCGCACCCACCACGTCGCGTACGTCGAGAACTTGTAGCCGCGCAGGTAATCGAACTTGTCCACCGCTTTCATCAGGCCGATGTTACCTTCCTGGATCAGATCCAGGAACTGCAATCCGCGATTGGTGTAGCGTTTCGCGATGGAAACCACCAAGCGCAGATTCGCTTCGATCAACTGCTTTTTAGCGATCTCGGCTTCCAGCTCGCCCCGCTCGACGATCTGCAATGTGCGGCGCAATTCCGTCGCGCTGGCGCCGGATTCCTCTTCGAGCTGCTGGATGCGCTGGCTGTGCTGGCGCATCTCCTTGCGCAACGCGCTGGCGCCGCCGTGCACGCCGTTCGAAGGACTCTCCAGTTTTCTTTGGATGCGCGCGATTTCGCGCTCGATGGGCTTGAAATCTTCAACCGCGTGCCGTAGGCGTCCGGCCAACTCGCGGCGCGTCCCAGAGGCGAAATGAATGCCGCGAATCAGCCGCGAGATGTTAACCATAGTGCGCGCCAGGTTCCAGCGCAGCGAGCGATGCATCTTCGGTTTCATCCCGCGCGAGATGGCCTGCAATTTCTGGCGAAACTGCTGGGCCTTCTTGTAATACTTTTCGATTTCGCTGATCGCGGCCGCCAGTTCGTTGGCCTGCTCGACGATGTTCTCGTCGGTCACCACCAGGTCCGGCATCACCAGGATGTCGCGCACGGCGATCGGGTCCCGGTTCAGCGACTCACCCAACCCAAGAATCTCGCGAATCACCAGCGGGGAACGAGACAGCGATTTGCGTACCGCGGCCTGGCCGTGCTCGATGCGCTTGGCGAGCTCAATCTCGCCCTCCCGCGTCAGCAGCGGTACCGTGCCCATCTCCCGCAGGTACATCCGGACCGGGTCGTTGGTTTTGTCGCTGAAATCCTGGGCGAGATCCAGGTCGATCGGCTCTTCGCCGTCTTCCAGCTTCTTATCGAACTCGATTTTCGGCTCTTCGAGAATTTCGACGCCGGCGCTGTCCAGCTCCGTAAGAAGATCGTCCAGCTCGCGGCCTCCCGGGTACTCTTCGGTCAACAGTTCGTTAACCTCGTCGTAGAGGACGTAGCCCTTTTCCTTTCCGGTGTCCATGAGCTGTTTCAGCCGGCCGAATTTTTCGTCAATTGCCAACGCTACCCCAATGACCTTCGCGCCGGAAACAGAAACCCCGTCAAGTAGCTTCCTCCGGTCCGATTACGTTCAGTGTACAACACCAGTTCGCCCGCGCCAGTTGCCGTTAGCCGGCCATTTGTTTCCGCAGGCGCTCCAATTCTGCGATAATACCGCGCGCTTCTTCGACGCGCCCTTCCCGTTCGGCCACCTTCACGCGGCCTCGTAGTTCGTCCACCTGCCGTTTTTTTAGATCCGTTTCCAGGCGGCGAAGGCAGGCTTTGGCCTGTTCGAGCGCCCGTTCTCCGTCAATCATCTCATCGGCTGCCACGATATCGTGCAATAGAGCCTGCGCCGCGGCGGTCAACCGGCCTTCGAGCGTGGAAAAGGCCTGGGTTCCGCCGCTCATGTTCCGGAGCGCTTCGAGGATTTCGCGGGTTACAAAGTTGCTGGTCGCTTCCGCGGGAAGCTGCGGAAGAATTTCAGCGCGAACTTCTGCGCTCGAAATTAATGCGTTGATTAGCATACGTTCGAGCGCGGGAACCGCGGAGACCGGCGCCGCGGCGCGAGGCACGCTTCGCTCAGCCGCGGCCTTCCGGAACTGATCGAGTACCATGCCGGGGTCGACGCCCAGGTACCCGGCCAGGTCGTTCGCGATTGCGGCGCGCTCCAGCTTGTCCGATATTTTCTGCACCGAAGGGATTAAAAACTTGTAGGCGTCGATGCGTCCTTCGGCGGACCGCATATCGAAATGTACCCTGGCGCGATCCGCCAGCCAGTAAAAGTAACCGCTGGCCGAATCGAGCTTGGCTCGATACGCGTCCGCGCCCTTCTGTTTGACGTACTCATCCGGATCGAGCCCGCCATCGAGCGCGACCACGCGCACGTGCAGGCCTTCATCGAGCAGCAGCTTAACCGCCTTCTCGGCCGCATCCGCTCCGGCGTTGTCGGGATCGAAATTCACGACGACCGTGTCCGCGTGACGGTGCATGGTTCGCACTTGAGCAGACGTAAGCGAGGTCCCGCAGCTTGCCACCACTTCCTTGATCCCCGCGGCGTAAACGCCGATTACATCCATGTACCCTTCTACCAACACCGCACGATCGGACCTGCGCATGCTGTCCCGCGCCCGATGCAGGTTGTAAAGAACGGATGTTTTCTTGTACAGGGGCGTTTCAGGCGAATTTAAATATTTTGGCTGATCTTCATCCCGCATCGCCCGGCCGCCGAACGCGATGACTTTGCCGGATTCGTTGTGAATGGGAAACATCAGGCGTCCGCGAAAATAATCGTAGGATCCGGTGCCGCCTTCGCGCCGCCGCACCAGGCCTGAGGCGTCCAGCTGATCTTCTGTGAATCGTTCCTGTGCCAGACGCCGGACCAGCGATTGACCGGAGCTTTCAGAGAAGCCCAGCCCGAACGTTTCGATCAACTCGGCCGAAATGCCCCGCTTGGCCAGGTACGCTCGTGCATCCGCTCCATGGGGACCCTTCAGATTAGCCTGAAAAAGGCTCGCGGCGATGGCGTGCATGTCGAGCAGCGCCCCCCGCAGCTTCGATTCGGCGTCGGCGTATTCGGTGCGCTTCGGCATGGGGATGCCGTTGCGTTCCGCCAGTAGTTTCAACGCTTCGGGAAAGGTGAGGCCGTCGATCTTCATCACGAAATCCAGCGCATCCCCGCCCACGCCGCATCCGAAGCATTTATAAAATTGCCGCGTCTGGTTCACGTTAAGCGACGGCGTCTTCTCTTGATGGAACGGGCACAGCCCCAGGTAGCGGCCGCTGGCGCCGACGCGCTTGAGGCGCACGTAGTCGCCGACCACCTTGACGATGTCGATCGAGGATTTGAGTTGTTCGACAAAATCCATCGGTTACCGCTTTAGGGCGAGAGTAACACCATCGCCCAGCGGAAGCATACTCAGCGCGACTCGCGAATCGGCATGAAGCTTCCGGTTGAACGCGCGAATCGCGGCGGTGTCGAGGTCGTTTTCAGCTTCGTCCGCGACTCTTCCCGACCATAAAACGTTATCCACCATGATGAGCCCGCCAGGACGCAGCAGTTCCAGGGCGCACTCGTAATAGTTGGGATAGCTGGTCTTATCCGCGTCAATGAACGCGAGATCGAAGCGCCCCTGCTGCCCTTCTTCGATCAACCCGCGCAGAGTTTCGAGGGCAGGCGCGATCCTCAGGTCGATCTTGTCAGCGACCCCCGCTTCTTTCCAAAACCGGCGGGCGACGGCGGTGTATTCCTCGCTGATATCGCAGGCGACCACGCGGCCATCGGCAGGCAGCGCGAGCGCCACAGCGAGCGCGCTATAGCCGGTGAACACCCCCACCTCCAGCGTCTGCCGCGCACCCATCAATTGCACCATCAGCGCCATGAACTGGCCCTGCTCCGGGTTAATCTGCATGCTGGCGCGCGGGTGGGAAGCGGTTTCCTCGCGCAGTTTTTTGAGGATCGGCGGCTCGCGGAGCGAGTTCGCCAGCAAATACTGCTGCACGTGCTCAGGGAAGAGAAGATCTCCGGCCACGATAAAAATTATGGCACGCAGGGAAAAAACAAATTCATGTTAAAATGCTTTCGTGCTTCCGGTGGAAGAGTTCAAGCAGCAGACCATCGCCAAGCTTCGCGATGTCCGCTGTCCGGACCACCAGCAACTGCCGCGCCTGCGCTTCCACGGGTCCACGTTGCGCGACATTTCCATTCAGATGAGCGCGTGCTGCGAAAAACTTGCGGAGCTCGCCAACCTGAAAATCGCGGGCCGTTAAGGGCCGGTCGCGATCGCCGGCCCCCGCGGACGATTCCCTATTGGTAAGTAGACTTCACCTGGACCGAGATCCCTCCAAACGCGATCCCGTAGGTGAGCCCGGTCGCCGTAAATGGCGTGAAGTTCGTGGAGTTCTCAACCGACGTGGTTCCGGTCCCCGAAGGCATCGATTCCAAAATATAGGCGGGAACCGTGCCTTGTAGGGCGGACTGCGGGAAGATGCAAGTATAGCTGGCGGTTATTGCCCCGTTAGACGAGGTCGAGGTCCCGCCAATTTCAACCCAGGTACCCGAACCGCCACCGCTCCAAGTCGCGGTAAACCCGCTCCCCCGCGAAATCGTGGCCGCCGCGCTCTGATTGGTCCACTGGAACAACGGGCCGGCGAAGTTCACCGTCACATTCGAGAACGGGCCGACGATCGGGGCTGCGCCGCCGGAGCCGCCGGAGCCGTTGAACACGTACGATCCCCCAGACGCGGGAATCGGTGGAAGCACTGGCCCCGTCTCACCGTATTGGTATAGATAAGGCACCTGCGGTATTGAGGTTAGCATCACTTCGCCTGCCGGACCGGTCATCGTGATGTTGCCTGGGTTGATTCCCGTAATGGTCGGCGCAGTACCCGTGATCACCACCGTTTGGTTGAGACTGCAGCTACCCAGCGAAACAGAGCCGCTCGAGAAAGCGTTCTCGCCGGTTACCTGCTCAAAGATCCCCACCGCCGCGGTGAATGTGGTGGTGCCGCTCCCGGTGGTCGCGGGCATAGTCGACTGCACCACCAACAGGTCGCCGTAATTAACCGTACCTTGCTCACTGATGGTCGAAACCTGGCCGCCGCTGGTTCCGAAGATGGAATCCGAGCACTCGCCTCCGTTCTGCTCCATCGGCAGCGACGGGATATTGCTGACGTTACTGCCGTTGACCAGGATCGCCACAGAAACATAGCAGCCGAAGGAGATCCCGCTGGGCACAGTCACATTGATTTGATTCACTCCTGGATATCCGCCCGCGCCGGCATAGCTGACGTTCCCCTGAACCGAGCCAAAGAAAACCTGCACCGAGACATTCACGGGAAATGCTCCAGGGTTATAGCTTACGTCGCTCACCGCGGGATTCGAGCCGAGTCCAGTAAGCCAAAACACGAGGATCTGAGAGGCTTTTGCCGAGTTGGTGAACGTCACCACGGAGCCGGTGAAGGCGTCGGTGGCGACCGCGGTTCCGGTCGGAGTATAGGGTGCGTTCGGGGTTAAAGTGTAGGCGTCGATTCCCACGGCGACTGCCACCACCTGAAAAGTAAACGGAGCGCTGGTCACGTTGTCGAAGGTCACCGTGACCGTCGCGGTGTTGGTAATGGGCGTCGCAGCGGGCAAAACAAAGTTGATTTGCGTGGCGCTCGCATACCATATACCGGGCGTGAGCGTCTTGCCTCCCGCGGAGATCGTAAGGCTTGCTCCGTTCACAGTGGTCGGAATGCCTCCCGCCTTGGTGCTGTCTTGCAGGGTCAGATCGGCTCCGGTGGAAAGGTTGCTACCCATAAGGGCTACCAGGCTGCTGGGTGCGACCCCGGAATTCTGGAAGCCCGGCGGAATTCTGCTGGAGTTATTCAGAACCCCAGTGATGGTCGGCGTCCCGCCGCCGCCGGTCGAGGAAGCTCCGTAGGTGGTGTACTGGTATGAGATCGAGGCGCTGCTGACGGCCGTGACCAGTGCTTTTGCCCCGTTCCCGTCGTTGGTCTGCACTGCAAATATAGTCCCCACAGTGAGCGAACTCGCGGGGATGGGCGCAGTACTGGCGAGCGACGCAACCGCCGTCAAAATCGCCTGGTTAACGGAGGCGAATCCAGACGCACCCGACAGCCCCAAGGCGGTGAGTGTGCCCCCCTTCGCGTTGCCCTGGAAGGTGAGGCTGGTACCTGTCCATTTGACATCGCCCCCGGATGTGCCGATGACGCCTGTATCAAAACTCATGGTGCTGTTGGCTGGCACCGTGGCATTGCCGCTCAGGTCTGCCAAAGCGGCGATGGGAAATGCAATCGCCAGCACCGCGCTGGCGATCCGGTTATATTGAGTTCGATTCATCTCTAAGTTCCTCCTCGTAGAGTCTATCCGAAAACTGCGGGTTATAATAGTCCTGGAGACGTTTACACTTGTCTATCGCACGATTCCTTCGGCTTTCGGCTCATCTTCAGATGCTTCCGGTCCTCGAAAGCGGGGAAGAGACGCTGATCGGCGGCCAGGCCGTCATGGAAGGCGTCATGATGCGCGCCCCGCACAGCTACTGTGTCGCCGTGCGAAAAGCCAACGGGGAATTGACCACCGAAGAGCATCCAGTGCATCGGATGTCGGAGAAATACCCTATTTTCCGCTGGCCCGTTCTCAGGGGATTGGGCACCCTCGGGCAGGCTATGACGCTGGGGATAAAAGCGCTGAAGTTTTCCGCCAACGCCAGCTTGGACGAGAGCCAGGACCAGCGCCAGGAACAGGACCAAAAAGAGAGCCACCAAAACCGCGAAGCGAGTGCGAGTCAAAAGTCCCCCGAGATTTCGGCGTGGATGATGACGGCCAGCCTGCTGTTGAACCTGGGCGTCTTCATCTTCCTCTACAAGTTTGTGCCGCTGTTCCTCGCCACGCGGATCGGGAAAGCGGTTCCCTCGCTTTCCAGCCGCCTGGCGACTAACCTGGTCGACGGCGCCATCCGTATCGTGATTTTCCTGACGTTTTTGTTTCTCCTTTCCCGCTTGAAAGATATTCGCCGCGTGTTCGAGTACCATGGCGCTGAACATAAAGTGGTGTTCAACTTCGAATCGCGACAGCCGGTGACGGTCGAAAACGCACAAAAGTTCGGGACCTTTCATCCGCGCTGCGGGACCAATTTCCTCGCCGTGGTGCTGGGCATCGCGTTCCTGGTCTATCCGTTGCTGCCGGTGGACGGATTCCTGCCGAAGTTTCTGCTGCGCATCGCGCTGCTGCCGGTGATCGCCGGCGTCAGCTATGAGATCATCCGGTTTGCGGCGCGGCGTCAGGGCACGCTGATGGGGATGCTGAGTACGCCGGGCCTGTGGCTTCAACGCATCACCACCAAGCCGCCCGACGATTCGCAGGCCGCTGTCGCGATTCATGCCTTGAACGGCGCGATGGCGCTCGAAGCCAAACAGGGCGGCGAATTGATCATCGCCTAAGGCGTTCCCCGACCCTCATGGATTATCAACACAGACTGGACGGGATCGAGCGGCGCTTTGACGAGCTGACCGCGCAGATGACCGACCCGGCGGTCCTGAACGACCCCGCCCAGTACCGCAAAGTCGCCAAAGCGCGCAACGATCTGGAGGAGACGGTCGCCAAATACCGCGAATGGAAACAGGTGAGCCGTCACTTGGCCGAAGCGCAGGGGATGCAAAACGATTCCGATCCCGATCTGCGCGAGATGGCAGCCCATGAAATTCTGGAGCTGACGCCGCAACTGGCCCAGATCGAAGAACAACTGAAGATTCTGCTGCTTCCGAAAGATCCCAACGACGAGCGCGATATCGTGCTCGAGATTCGGGCAGGAACTGGCGGCGACGAAGCCACTTTGTTCGCCGAGGAGGTATTCCGCATGTACTCGCGTTTCGCCGAGACGCGCGGGTGGAAGGTGGAGGTGACCTCGTCGAGCGAATCCTCGGTGGGCGGCCTCAAGGACGTCACGGCGCTGGTCAGCGGCAAGCGGGTTTACAGCCAGTTGAAGTACGAAGGCGGCGTGCATCGCGTGCAGCGCGTGCCGCAGACCGAACAGCAGGGGCGCGTCCACACCTCCGCGATCACCGTTGCGGTGCTGCCCGAAGCCGATGAGGTCGAGATCAAGCTGGAGGCTAAGGACGTCCGCATCGACACGTTTTGTTCCTCCGGTCCGGGCGGCCAAAGCGTCAACACTACGTATTCCGCGGTGCGCCTCACGCATTTGCCTACCGGCCTGGTGGTTTCCTGCCAGGACGAAAAATCGCAGATCAAGAATCGAGCCAAGGCGGAACGCGTTCTGCGGTCGCGCCTGTATGAAATGGAGCTCGAAAAGCAGCAAGAAAAGATCGGCGCGGAGCGGCGGACCATGGTCGGGTCCGGGGACCGGAGCGAAAAAATCCGCACCTATAACTTCCCGCAGAACCGCGTCACCGACCATCGTATCGGATTGACCCTGCACCAGTTAGACCAGGTGATGGAAGGCAAGCTCGACCCCATCGTCGACGCGCTGACCACTTATTTTCAGACCCAGAAACTAAAAGAGCAGGGCGAGGCAGCCTAGGTACAGAGCATGCCGGGCCCGAATATGGACCTGCGCATGGCCCTGAAGCAAGGCCAGGAATTGCTCGAACACGCCGGCATCCATGCGTCTCGCTTGACCGCCGAAGTCCTGCTGGCGCATGCCATCGGATGCGACCGAACGTATTTATACGCGCATTCCACCGATCTATTAAAAGAGGTTTGGTGGATTCACTACGGCCGTTATCTTCACGAAAGAATGGGCGGCAAGCCGACGCAGTACATCACGGGGCGCCAGGAATTTTACGGCCGCGAGTTTCGGGTTACGCCGGACGTTCTGATCCCGCGGCCGGAGACGGAACACGTGATCGAAGCAGCTCTGCCGCGTTCAGGCGGTACTGTGGTCGATATCGGCACGGGCTCCGGCGCCATTGCAGTCACGCTCGCGCTGGAAACGGGCTCGCGTGTTTTCGCGACGGACGTTTCTCCGGCCGCGCTGAACGTCGCTGCTCAAAATGCACGAAGCCTTAGCGCGCCCGTGCGGTTCGCCGCTTGCGATCTGGGGACTGCCCTCCGGAGCGCGTCATTCGATTTGGTCGTGTCCAACCCGCCGTACGTTCCGGAGGGCGACACGATCCAACGCGAAGTGCGTGAACATGAGCCGACGGTCGCGCTCTACGCGGGCGCCGACGGGCTAGCCATCTATCGCCGCCTGATCCCTGAAGCGGCGCGGCTTTTGAGAGCAGGCGGCTGGCTGGTGATGGAACTCGGGTATCGATCGAGTGAAGCCGTTCGCGCGATGCTCGAAGATTGGGATCAAGTGGAAACGGTTAACGATCTAGCCGGGTTTCCGCGCGTGATCAGGGCGCAAAGATCGACCGGACCTTGATGACAGGATGTTCGCGAAGATCCGGAGTAGGTAAATAGCGCCAAGAGAAAGAACTGACAAAAGCGCCACTTGCACGGCAGCTCCGAAGACCAAGCCGATGGTCTGTAGCACAGCGACCTTCTTGATGCCGACCACCCACAGGTTAAGGGTCACCCATTCGCCTAGAGCACCACCAGGCGCCTGGATTGCGTTCAACCAGTCCATTGTTTCCGCGCCCCGGTTTGTCTGCGAAATCGCGCGCCAGATGATCAAGCCCTCAAGGACGATCGCGGCTACCAAGGCGGCAATCAAGTCCCGCAGTCCGTGCTGACGGGAGATCAGGGCGCCTTCCATGATCTTGACTCGTTTAACTCTGATGCGCAAAACCCGCGATCGCCGCCAATACTTCTTCACTGTGATGATTCGGGTCCACGCCGATCCACACTTTCGCAATCTTCCCGCTCGGGTCGATCAGGAACGTGTTCCGCGCGGCCATCTTGATCGCCACCAGGTTGCGCAATGACCCGTACTGCTCGCACACGTGCTTGTCGGTGTCGGCCAGAAGCTTGAACGTCAGGCCCTGTTTCGCGCAGAAATCCTGATGGCTGCCGGTGGAATCGACGCTGACACCCACCACCACCGCCTTGGCCTGCTCATATTTCGCCAGGTCGCGCTGGAAGTTGTGCGCCTCGATGGTGCAGCCGTGGGTGTTGTCCTTGGGATAAAAATACAGGACCACCCACTTGCCTCGAAAATCCTTCAGGGCGACGGAGGAGCCGTCCTGCGAGGGAAGGGCAAAATCGGGCGCGGCCTGCCCAACCTGCAAAACCGGCGCAGCCGAGCCCGTGGTGCAGGCTGGAATCACCAACGCAAGGGCGATCACGAGAACAACACAGATCTGGAGCATGGTAGCTCCGTTGTATCACAGCCGGATTTACGCGGCTAGGACCTGATTAGTCCAGCGCACCGATTCGAGATACGACTGGCTGACCAGCGCGTCCGCAATACCCAGCAGGCGCGCCAGGCCTTCCACCTTGTCCCATTCGCCCGACTGGTAGTGCCGCACCATGCGGTACACCCTCGCCAGATCGCTGGTCGCGGCCGCCCGGTCGAGCAGTACATCGACGATCAAAGGCGCTAGGCTCACCTCAGACAGCGCCATATCGAGCGGCCGGTCGAGCAATGCGTCGAGCTGCGAGAACAGGCCTACCAGAAACGCGTCGTCGGCCTCTCGTATGTCCGCAACGCGCGCCACTGTTTCGCAAAAACGTGCCCGCAGGATCGAGTGCGTCACCAGTTCGTTGGGTTTGTCCGCGGCCAGGCGCGGCAGGACTGCGATCGCGATCCAGCGGCGCACTTCATCCTCGCCCAGCCGCACCAGCGCCTGCCCGATCGTGTGAATCTCGGTGAGCCGGCGGAAAATCGCCGCGTTGACGTACCTCAGCAGCTTGTAGGAAAGGGAAACGTCTTCGCTGATCCGCATTTCCAAATAGTCGAAATCCAGGTCGCGCTTTTGAGCCTCCAGCAGCAGCCGTAGACACGCCAGCTTCCCGGTGGGGATCTGCCTGCCGCGGACCAGCGTGGGCCGCGCGAAAAAATAGCCCTGAAAGAAGTCGAACCCTCGCTGATGGGCCCACTCGGACTCTTCCGGGGTTTCCACTTTTTCGGCCAGAATCTTGATGCCTTGGGGCTGATATTTCTTCAGGATCCGCAATTGCACCGGCCTGGGCGTGTTTTGCACATCCACTTTCAAGATGTCGGCGAACCGGGTGAGCGGCTCAAACCGCGGGTGGCAGACGAAATCGTCGAGCGCGATGGTATACCCTTCCTCTCGCAGGCGCTGGCAGGCTTGGAGCACATCGGAATCGGGTTCCACGGTCTCCAGCAGCTCGACTACGGTCCCTTCCTTGGGCAGCAGGGGGCGCCATCCGTCCACCAGCAGGCCACGCCCGAAGTTGATGAATCCCTTCTTGCCGCGTAGAATATTTTCGTGCCCGATTGCAAATAAAGTGTTTGCAATCACATGGATGGTAGACAGACCCTCCTCCTGGCCGTCATACACGAGGCTTTCGGGGCCGGAGCGGAATAACAGCTCATATCCGACCAGGCGCCACTCCCGGTCGAAGATGGGTTGTCTGGCGACAAACACATCCATAAGGCGTATATCGATACATTTCGGAAAAAAAATAGGATCATGATGATGGATGCGCAGTTTCCTCCACGTCGATATGGACGCGTTCTTTGTCTCCGTCGAGGAGTTGTTCGATCCGTCGCTCAAAGGCAAGCCGGTGGTAGTGGGAGGCCGTCCCAACGAGCGCGGAGTGGTTTCAGCGGCCTCCTACGCCGCGCGCAAATTCGGAGTGCATTCGGCTATGCCGCTGCGCACCGCCTACAAACTATGCCCGCAGGCTATCTTCGTCGATGGTCATCGCGACCGGTACCTGGAGTCGTCCAGCAAGGTGTTCGCGGTGCTTCAGCAGTTCTCGCCGAAGGTGGAAATGGCATCCATCGATGAGGCATATCTTGATCTGACTGGTACTGAGCGGCTTCATGGCCCACCGCTCGCCGCAGCCGAGCGCCTGCATGGCGCGGTGAAAAAAGCCACCGATCTGAACTGCTCGATCGGCGCCGCATCGTCGCGGCTGGTCGCCAAGATCGCCTCCGATCAGGCTAAGCCGAATGGCGTACTGTGGATCGTCCCTGGCCAGGAAGCGGAGTTTCTGGCGCCGCTCGATGTGCGCAAAATTCCCGGCGTCGGCAAGGTGACGGAACGGAACCTCCACGCCTGCGGCATCCGCAAAGTGGGCGATCTGGCGGCGCTCGAAGGCGCGCTGCTCGAAGAGCGCTTCGGAAAATGGGGGCTCGCGCTCGCCGGGAAAGCGCGCGGGCAGGACGCGGGCGGCTGGTTCGACGGGGAAGTCGGCGAGGGTGGCGACCCGAAATCGATCAGCCATGAGCATACGTTTTCCGTGGATACGGCGGACGGCGTCGCGCTGGATGCGATGCTGGTGAGGCTGGCCGAAATGGTCGCGCGGCGGCTGCGGGATCATCATCTGTACGCACGGACAGTGCAGATCAAGCTGCGCTACTCAGATTTTTCGACGTTCACGCGATCGCGCACGCTCGATCACGCCAGTCAAATCGACACCGAACTGGCGGACGCGGTGCGCGGCCTGTTCCACCAGGCGTGGACCGGCAAACCGATCCGGCTGGTGGGCGTATACGGGCAATCGCTTGAAACGGGCGAAGGGCAAACCAGCTTGATTGAAGAAGAAAAGACCGCTCGGTGGCGCAAGACGCTGGAAGCCGTCGATCGCATGCGCGATAAGTACGGCGATAGCACCGTCTCGCTGGCGGCAGGATTGAAGGCAGGCTTCCGGGCAAGAGTACATGAGAACCCCGAGAATCTGCCTGGCAAAGATCCCAGGCAAAAGACGCGCGAGAAGCCTTAGCGGAATCGCGGCAGGAAACGTCCGGCATGAGCTGCCCAGGTCCGGTATGGGTCGCCGAATTTTTCCTGCATCAAAGCTTCTTCTTTAGGAACGCGTGAGATCATCAGTGCGGTGAATCCTCCGAACCAGCCGAGCCCGATCACCCAGTTCGCCGACACCAGAAAGAACGAGATCAGAATCAGATAGATCGACGTGTACATGGGATTGCGCACCCAACGATAAGGGCCGGAAGTAACCAGCGTGTGGCCTTCGGCTCGCACATGCAGGGTTGCGGCGAAATTTCGGCCGAGTTCATGGTGCACCCACGCGAGCGCGGCGATGCCGAGCCATCCCGCCGCGACCCCGATCCATCGAAGCCACTCCGGCAACGGCACCGACGCCCAAAGAACCCATTCGGGCCAAATCAGGTACGTCCACAGCGCGGCGACTCCTGCGAGTCCGACGACGGCCCGCAGCGCCATATTCATCCTGCTTTCGACCCACTGGATCTTGCCGGCCCGAAACGTCTGCGAATGACCGTAGAGGCGCACCGCGAACACGGCGGTCAGGATCGCACTGAGGGCGATGCGGAATTGTGCGTCATAATGCATCGGCGACACTGTACCATATCACCCTGCTATTCTTGAATTGAGCACGTGAATCTTTCTGTTGTCATTCCGATCCACAACGAAGAACCGTCTATTCTTCCCCTGTATGATCGCCTGACCGCCGTGTTGGAGCGAGTGCGGAAGCCGTACGAGATCATCTTCGTCGACGACGCGTCTACGGACCGCAGCTTCGACCTGCTGGCCAATCTTGTCGAAACCGACCCGCGGCTGAAGGTCATCCGGTTGCGCCGGAATTTCGGCCAAACCGCCGCGCTCGCGGCCGGGTTCGACGAGGCGCAGGGAAATGTCATCATTTCGCTGGATGGCGATCTGCAGCACGCGCCCGAAGATATCCCCGCGCTGCTCGAAAAGATCGACGAAGGCTACGATATCGCGAGCGGCTGGCGCAAGAATCGCTTGGACAACGCGGTCACGCGGAAAATTCCGTCGCGCGTCGCGAATTGGCTGATGGCTAAAGCTTCCCGCGTCGAACTGCGCGATTTCGGCACCACATTCAAGGCTTATCGCGCAGAGATTCTAAAGGACGTCAATCTCTACGGCGAACTGCACCGTTTCATCCCCGCGCTGGCCGCTTTCTATGGAGCGCGGGTCGCAGAGGTGCCCATCCGCAACCTGCCGCGGTCGAGCGGTGGATCCCATTACGGCCTGGGCCGGACCTTTCGCGTGATGTTCGACATCTTCACCATCTGGTTCCTGTTGAAATATTTCACGCGACCCATGCATTTCTTCGGGAAATGGGGACTCGCCGCCACCGGAGTGGGTGGATCGATCCTCAGCTTTCTCGCGGTGGAAAAACTGTGGACTGGCCGCGACATCATCGCCGAGCACGGACCGCTGATGCTGATGGGGGCTCTGGCCCTGGTGACGGGCGTGATTCTGTTCTGCACCGGCCTGCTCGGAGAAGTGATGGTCCGAACCTACTTTGAGAGCCAGGGCCGGCGGATTTACGCGGTTCGGGAGATCCGTACCCGCCGCGAGCCGCGGGTGGCCGATGGAGCGCACGGCGGCCGTTAATGGCGATTCGCGCCGTCATATTCGACTACGGAGGCGTCCTCGCGTTTCATCCCTTGCAGGATCAAATCGCCGCGGCTGCAGGGCTTTGCGATCTGACGCCCGCCGAATTCTGGCGGGTGTTCTGGGTTCGTCGCATGGTCTATGATGCCGGCATGGACCCACAGGTCTATTGGCGCGGCGTAGCCGAACTGGCGGGCCGCACTTTCGACGACGCGCTGATCGCGGAAATGAAGCGGCGCGAGATCGATTTCTGGAGCCGCGTCGACGATCGCGTGCTCGAGTGGATCGCGCAACTGCGCGCGAGCGGCATCCGGACCGGGATCTTGTCGAACCTGCCGCGGCCGCTTGCCGCGCATTTGCGTGCAACCGGATTCGTGAGACATTTCGACCAGGTTACATTTTCCTGCGAGCTGGGCGTCACCAAACCGCAGCGGGCCATCTATGAACACGCCGTGGGCGGTCTGAACATCTCGCCCGGCGAAGCGCTGTTCCTGGACGATCGCACGGAAAACGTCGACGGCGCGCTGGCCGCCGGTCTCGAAGCGGAGCGCTACAATTTCTGGGACGGTTTCCTCGAAATTCCCGCCCGCTACGGATTGCCGGAACCGGTAGCTCTCCGCCAGTAATCCTCGAACAGCCCCCGCATCGCCTCCGCCATTCCTTCGTGATCGAAAATCACCGAGGTCCACGCCGGTTTTGTGATCACCGGATCCAGCAGCGCGAGCAATCCCTGCCGCCCGTCGAGCACGGCCATTTTCAGCGGGACCTTTTCGATCTGCCGCACCTCCACGCCGGCCGCCTGATAGTCTGCCAGGAACTGTTCATGCGCCGGATCGAGCGTGCCGCGTTCTACCAGCAACCGGCAACTCACGCCACGTTTCCGCGCCTGAATGACCAGCTCCGCGTCGAGCGGATCCACGGCATACGGCGGCCGCGAAAACTCCAGGTACTCGATGGCGGCATCGGCTAGCATCTTGCGGAATTGCGATGCCACTTGCCCGGGATCGCTCACGATCCGCAAATAGTCGAGCGTTCCGCGTCCGCCCTGGCCCTCCGAATAGGCCGCCATCAGGTCATCGATCATGTCGCGAGCGGCTCGCGACTGATCGGCCAGTTCATGTTCACGAGCCTGCGCGCGCCGCGCCAGGAAGCTGGGAATCGCCTGATCCGGGCGGTACCGCCGAAAATAGTTTCGTCTTTTCCTGTATTACTTGCGCGAAGCCTTTTTCGACCAGGCTGTCGAGCACTTCGTAAATCTTCTGTCGCGGCACGTGCGCGCGCGCCGCCAGTTCCAGCGCCTTGAATCGCGGATGCCCCACCAGCACCAGATAGGATCGCGCTTCATACGCGTTCAGGCCCATGGCCTGCAAGCGCTGCCAGAACCGCCGGAATTCGGTTTCAGAAAGCGATCCGGTCATGTTTGAAAACGGGTTTGAAATGGCGCGTTCGAATGGATGAGCATAGCAAATTGCTACAATCGCGATTAGGACGCAGTAATGAAACTTCCCTCCGGCCTTCCTGAAACTCTCGGGACTCTTCGCGGTTACAAGAACTACGCAACCGCACGGCGCAGCGTGAAAGACGAGCTTCGTGAGAACCTGATCTGCAAACTCGAACGGCGCGAGTCTCTGTTTCCCGGTATCGTCGGCTATGAAGACACCGTGGTGCCGCAGATCATCAACGCGGTCTTGTCGCGCCACAACTTTATTCTGCTCGGCTTGCGCGGGCAAGCCAAGACGCGGCTGATCCGCATGCTGGTGACGCTGCTCGACGAATGGATTCCCTACGTCGCCGGATGCGAGATCCGCGACAATCCGTTTGCGCCGGTATGCGGCGCCTGCCGCCGCCTGATCGTGGAGGAAGGCGACAACACGGCCATCGCCTGGCTCGGACGCGAGGACCGGTACGTCGAAAAACTCGCGACGCCGGACGTGACCATCGCCGACATGATCGGCGACATCGATCCCATCAAAGCCGCGCGCACCGGGCGCAATATTTCCGACGACCTGACCGTTCACTACGGCCTGTTGCCGCGCGCCAACCGCGGCATCTTCGCGATTAATGAGCTGCCCGATCTGGCCGGGAAGATCCAGGTGGGCCTGTTCAACATCATGCAGGAAGGCGACGTTCAGATAAAGGGCTACCCGGTTCGGCTGCCGCTGGACGTACTGCTCGTGTTCACCGCGAATCCCGAGGACTACACCGCGCGCGGAAAAATCATCACGCCATTGAAGGACCGCATCGGCAGCGAGATCCGCACGCATTATCCCGCGACGCTCGATCACGGTCTGGAAATTACCGGGCAGGAAGCCTGGATCGCGCGCCAGTCTCCAGTGGAGCTGCGCGTGCCCGCGTACATCCGCGAGATCGTCGAGCAGCTTGCGTTTTCGGCGCGCGAGGACAAGAAAGTTGACAAGCGATCCGGCGTCAGCCAGCGGCTGCCGATCTCGGTTCTTGAAAACGTCGTCGTCGAATGCCGAGCGCCGCGCGCTCAGCGCCGGCGAATCCGTCGCGGTGCCGCGCGTGTTGGATATTTACGCGGCGCTTCCGTCGATCACCGGGAAGCTCGAGCTCGAATATGAAGGCGAGCTGAAAGGCGGCGATCAGGTGGCGCGCGAGCTGATCCGCCTGGCCGTCGGCAAGGTCTTCACCGGCTATTTCGACGGCGAAAATCTCACGCAGGTGGTCCAGTGGTTCGAGCTGGGCGGATCGCTGAAGCTCGACGAATCGCAGCCGTCGCATGCGATGGTGAAGGAACTCGGACATATTCAAGGTCTGATGGAAAAGACCGGAGTCCTCGGGCTTGGCGTGAGTGAGCCGGACGCCGTTCGCGCCGCCGCCGCGGAATTTATTCTCGAAGGGTTGTACGCGCATCGCCGCATCAGCCGTAATGAAGAGGTCGGCTTCATGGCGGAGCCGCGCCGCCGGGAGCCGCCGCCGGAAGAACAGAAGAGAAGGAAGCAGTATCAGTGAAGTCGGTACGTTATTCGCGCTACACCGGTGACGATTTCGGTCTCAGCGCCGAAGACCTGCTCAAAGCGCTGGCGGATTATTTCCTCGAAAGCGGATTCGACAATCCGTACATGCAGTTCAGCGAGATGAACCAGCACTCGCTCGAAGATCTGAAGCGAGCCATCGAGCAGGCGCTTCAACGCGGGGAGCTGTTCGACCAGCAGCGCGCCGACCAGATCCGCCAGCAGCTCGAAAACATGAGCGAGGAACAGCTCGACCAGTTGCTTAATCGCCTGGTGCAAAAGCTGGTTGACGAAGGCTATATCAATACCGAACCGAAGTCGGGCGGCGCGGGCGACGGCAAGGACGCCAAAGTGGAGGTGAAGGTCACCGACAAGAGCGTCGATTTTCTCGGCTTTAAGACGCTGAAGGACCTGCTCGGATCCCTGGGCCATTCAAGCTTCGGCGCTCACGACACGCGCGATATGGCCACCGGTGTCGAATCGTCCGGCGCATCGAAGCGCTACGAATTCGGCGACACATTGAATCTGGACGGTGGCGCGACACTGTTTTCGGCGCTGCGCCGCGAAGGCGCGGCGTTGCCGTTGAATATGGAATACGAAGACCTGCACGTACACCAGAGCGAGTATCAGAGCTCCTGCGCGACGGTGTTGATGCTCGATTGCAGCCACAGCATGATCCTGTATGGCGAGGATCGCTTCACGCCGGCCAAGAAAGTCGCGCTCGCGCTGGCGCACCTGATCCGCACGCAATATCCCGGCGACAGTCTGCGCTGCGTGCTGTTTCACGATACGGCCGAGGAACTGCGCATTGAGGAACTGGCTCGCGTGCAAGTGGGCCCCTATTACACCAATACGCGCGATGGCTTGATTCTGGCGCAGCGCCTTCTGGCTCGCGAAAAGAAGGACATGAAGCAGATCATCATGATCACGGACGGCAAGCCGAGCGCGCTGACGCTCGAAGACGGGCGCATTTACCGCAATGCGTTCGGACTCGATCCGCTGGTGATCAGCCGGACGCTCGAAGAGGTGAGCCGCTGCAAGAGGCAAGGAATTCTGATCAACACGTTCATGCTCGCGAGCGATTACGGGTTGGTGAATTTCATCCAGAAGGTCACCGAGCTATGCAGGGGAAAGGCATATTTCACGACTCCGTACACGCTGGGGCAATATTTGTTGATGGATTATATGAATCGGAAGACGCGGACGATTCATTAACGATTGATCGAGGACATGAGTCGAATCGCCTGGATCGGAATTGCATTCCTTGCGCTGTGCGGATGCAAACCGCGGGAATTGAGCGATCCGGATTATTTCCTGGAAACCGCACGAACCCCCCAGGGTACGGTGCGTCTGACGACGGACAGTTCCAGGGTTCGCGAGTTGATAGCGGATCAAGCGAAGCGACTGTACATTTTACCAACGGACAAGGCTTCGTTCCTGGACGCCATGCGACGCGAGCCCGGCACTGACGTTCCAGGCGGATCCTACGCGCGCCCGCTGGAGAGCTCAACTGCGCTTTGCGGACGAGAGGTTGAAGGTGCGACCGAGGAAAGGGTGCGCATCACAACTGGCCCGAAGGCTGGCGTGGAAGGCTGGGCCTGCCTTCGGACCGAGATATGGAGGTCATTTCCATAGACACTTTCGCTCTCCCGTAGCGCCGGGAAAAGCTTAAGCGGTCAGGAGCCGCAGTTCAGGAAAATCGCGGCGGTACCACGCGCCCGAATCGAGCGTAAGCAGCCGATCCGCGTGCACCAGCGCGTGCGCGGCAACGACAGAATCGGCTAACAGGCGCTTCGGCGATCCTCCGCGCGAGTGCCGGCGCCGGCTCGCATACCGAGCGAACCGGTACGCGATCTCACGCCAGACTTGTTCTTTGAGCGTGAAATCGACTTCGATTGCGGTTTCGGACAAAAATCGGTCCACGAACTGACGCGTGCCCTTCGGATGAGCGGAGATCTCGGCGTGTACGACCGGCGAGATCACGAGCGAGCCTTCGTCGCGAGCTCGCAGGAGAGCCTGTCTCGCGGCACCAGTCGTGGGCTCGTCGACCCACAGCGCGGAAACAATGTTAGTATCGACTGCTGTCCTCATTCGGCGCGGAGGTCGCGCAGCCAGGAATTGATCTCCTGTCTGCCCTTAATTACTTTCCCGAGCGCCCCTTCGAATTTCTTGAACGGGTCCGCTTTCGATGGATGCGGCGCACGACCGTGCGTTAAATCCTATACTTCTCCAGCAACCTCCGAGCGATAATCAGCCGCTGCAATTCATTCGTCCCCCCGCCGATCACCACCAGCGGAGCATCGCGATAAAATCTCTCCACTGGGAAATCCTTCGAGTAACCGTTCCCACCCAGGATGCGCATCGCGTCGAAGGACACCTCCGCCGCGGTCTCGGTCGCGAAAAGCTTCGCCATACCCGCCTCCAGATCGCAGCGCTCGCCACGATTCTTCTTGTCTGCGGCCGATTCAATCAGCAGTCGCGACGCTTCGATTTTCGTCGCCATGTCGGCGAGCTTGGCTTGGATCAACTGGTGCTGCGCGATCGGTTTGCCGAACGTGACACGTTGTTGCGCGTAGCGGATCGCTTCGTCGAACGCGGCTTGCGCGATACCCAGGCCGCGCGCGGCGACGTTGATGCGCTCGGCTTCAAGCCCGGTCATGACTTGCGCAAATCCTTCACCTTCGACGCCTCCAATCAGGTTTTCCGCCGGGACGACAAAATCCTGGAAGTGAAGCTCGCACGTCTCCACTGTCTTGTAGCCCAGCTTATCGATGTCGCGGCTGACAATCAGGCCCGGCGCGCCTTTTTCGATAACGAACGCGCTCATGCCGCGATGCGCCGGCTTCGCCGAAGGATCGGTCTTGGCAAGCAGCAGGAATGTGTTGCCGTGACGGGCGTTGGTGATCCACATCTTCGATCCGTTCACGCGATACACCGAACCGTCGCGCGTCGCCGTCGTCGAGATGTTTTGCAGATCCGTGCCGGCATTGGCCTCAGAAAGGCAAATCCCTCCGCGGCGCTCGCCGGTTGCAAGACCGGGAAGGAATCGCCGTTTCAGTTCGTCCGAGCCGAACCGCACCAGCACGTCGCACAACACCAGATGCGTGCCGACGATACCCGCAAGTCCCAGCCATCCCCGCGAAAGCTCGGTGAAAATCCTGGCGAAGGTGACGTAATCGACCTCGGTTCCACCGAATTCCTCGGGCACGTTCAGTCCGAACAGGCCCATTTGGGCCATCTGACCGGCTAAGGCGTGAGGATACTCGCCGCGATGCTCCATTTCGCTCGCGACGGGGATGACTTCGCGATCGACGAAGTCGCGCACCGTGCGCAGGATCAGCCGCTGCTCTTCGGAGGCACTGGACATTGTACGATTCTACGCTCTAGCAGGCCGTCGATTTCATCGGAGGAAAAACCCGATTCGAGCAGAACCTCGCGCGTATGCTCGCCCAATCGTGGCGCGGCTCCGGCGGAGGAGGGAAGTCCCGAGAATTCGATCGGGAGAAGCGGAGACGAAACTCCGATCCCATCTATCTCCGACATCTGGCCAAGCGCGGCAAGTTGCGGGTCGTTGAGGACTTCCCCAGCGGTCTGAATCGCGCTGCCAGGCACTCCAGCGCGGTCGAAGCGATCGAGCCATTGTGCGGTCGAGCGCTGAAGCAGCAGCGGCGCCAACGCTGCGTCCAGCGCGTCGCGATTCTTCACGCGATCAGGATTCGTCGCGAATCGGGCTTCCTTTACCAAGCCGGTTGCCTCACACAAGCGCTCAAACAGCCGGTCGTTCGAAATGCCGATCAAAACGCGGGAGTCGGCAGTCGCGAAATCGCCGTAAGGAGCGAACGCGCCGATGCGAGTCCCCTGCGGGTGCGGATCGCGTCCGGTCATCTGCCGTGCGACTAAGTGGTATGCCATCCACATGATGCCGGTCTGATAGAGCGATCCATCCACGCGCCCGCCTTTGCCGGTCCGCCGGCGCTCGAACAATGCCGCGATTACCCCCAATGCCATCCACATCCCGGTTCCCATGTCGAGAATCGATACGCCGGCGCGCGCGCCTGCCGTGCCGGGCTCGCCGGTTACGCTTTGGATTCCGGCGCGCGCCTGCACCAGCGCGTCATAACCGGGCCTTTTGAAATCCGGTCCGCGCGGCCCGAACGCGGATAATGACGCATAGATGATATCTGCGCGCGCGCCATGCACGACCGCCTCGCCCAAGCCCATCGCGTCGGCTTTTCCACCACGGAAATTCTCCATGAACACGTCGCAACGCGCGGCCAGCCGTAGCATCAGCGCGACGCCTTCCGGCCGGCCCAGATCCACCGCCAGCGAACGTTTGCCGCGGTTGATCGCCAGGAAATACGCACTCCAGCCATCAGCGGCAGGAGCCATCTGGCGCGCTTCGTCCCCGGTCGACGGCCGTTCGATTTTGATAACTTCCGCGCCGAGCCCGGCCAGGATCATGGTCGCGCACGGACCGGAGATGTTGCTGGTCAGATCGAGAACGCGGATTCCCGCCAGAGGTCCGGACGGCACGCTTCTTATGTTAGCGTCCGAACAAGCCTTTTACGGCCGCGATCACCGTACACGCCACCACGTGGGCCAGGTATCCGTAGTGAATCCAATGCCGCGTGAAACGGAGAATCAGCTTGATATCCTGCATAGGCCACGAGTATTGTGGCCGGTGAACCGCCGGCAGGACCAATAGGCCGGAACCTCGGTTCAATACAATTGGGTGTAGTACGAAGCTGGATCTAAAGTACATACGAGCAGTACTTTGAGGTTCATTCGGCGCACGGAAAGGTCAAAAGAGGAGTATGCTGGGTTGTACGAAAAAACCGCATCGGAATAGGCAGCTGCGAGGTGACGGTGCAGCCTTTTCCGATGCGGTCCGCCCAAGACGGGCTGGATCCACGGCTTCTACTCTGAACAAACTCCGGTCAAGGCCCGCGTCCTAATTAGTTCCTCAACCAAGTTTTTCCAAGCGGATACCGGCGATCCGGGAAGTCCATGAGTTATTGGCCGCGCGGGCCTTTTGGATACCACGCGCGGTGCTATCAATCCCAACAACAAATCTCAAATATACGCGCCCCTATAAAAAACCCCTCTGTTGCAACTTGCCCAAACGAAGGAAGGAGCGGTTTGGAACTTCAATAAAACACCGGCTCCCGCAAGCACGCTAGTATTTAGCCACTCGCTTCTCCCGTTCGCGCCCGTTGCAAACAGAGGGCAGGTTTGCAAAGGTTACTTCATCAATTCGTGTTCAAATATAGCACGCGAGGCTCCAGGGTGTCTCGCTTGTATTTTCAACAATTTACGGTTCCTGGCCGCGTGCAGCTGCACACCGCTGCCCCGATGGGTGTGTCGCTGTGACACAATGGGCCTCGAGTGTTCTTGCGGCTTCTCTTACTGCCCCTCCCGCTTTTCGCACAAACCGGCCCCGCTTTCGCCCAAACCGCCATTGACGAGGATTATCACGTCTATACGGACTCACCACGGCTTCTTCTGACCAAACAGCGTTTGCGGCTGTTACAGCGAGAACGGGAACGGCGGTCGATGCGCTGGCAGCAGTTCGATGCGCTGGTCTCCGGCGGCGCCGCGATGCCCGAGCCGGGGATCGCATTTGCGTTGTACTACCGGGTCGCCCAGGATCAGGGAGCAGGGAAGAAGGCGGTGGATTGGGCGCTGAGCGACACCAAGGACGTCCGCCAGATGGCGTTGGTGTTCGATTGGTGCGGTCCGGCGATGACCAAGGCGCAGGCGGACCGGCTGGCAGCCAAACTTGAGGCTGCGCTCGCGGTACCCCCTTCCGATGACATGCGGGGACGGAGCGCACGGGCTATGGCTGCAATCGCGCTGGCGGATCGCCTCCCCGATCAAGGAGAAGCCGAGCTACGCGCGATCGTCGAGAAATGGTGGCGCGGGACGGTGGTTAAGCGCATCGAAACGGGCCAGCCCGCCATCCCCCGGGAGCAGCTGTATTGGCTATATGAGATGCTCCATGCGATCCGGGACAATCTGAAAATCGATCTGCGCGAATCCGCTATCGCGTATTTCAACCAGCTTCCGGTGGATCACCTGGCCGGCCACTATCCGGCCCCGTATCCGGCCGCCGAGAACGAATACCGCGTGCCGATTTACTCCCGGGACGGGGAGCCGGATGTGAACGATCTGATAATGGCGCGCGCAGTGGAATTGGCGATGGTTGGGTATGACGCTAACGCGCTCGATAGCCAGTACTTGCAGGGATGGCTGATGCAGGACCGGTTTCTGATGCGTAGCGGGCTTGGAATTGTCTACGAATTCATGTGGGCCAATCCGTATCAGCCTGGGTTGAGCTATTTCCATGTCCCGCTGGTGTTTCACGACTCGGCGACCGGGCATGTTTTCGCGCGCACCAGTTGGGACGAGGACGCGACGTGGATCGGGTATTTCGAGGGGCATCTCCAGCTCTTCACTGACGGAAAGATCCAGTCCTTGCGCGCTGGGGCGAAGACCAAGCCAGTGCGGATCGGCGATGCGGAACTGATCGACGCGGAGAGCCGGGACGCCGCGCGATTCCGCGCCGAAGCCGAGGCGGTATTCGTGCTGAACCTGACGCCGCGCGCGACCTACGACGTTGAGGTGGACGACGAAGAGCTGTGGGAAGAGCAGACCGACGTCGGCGGGACCCTGGTATTGTCGCTTCCCGAAGGAACGAACGCCGGAGTGAGAATCAGACGCCGAGATTGATATCATTGACGTACATGAGAAAAGTCGCGCTATTGCTGGCAGTTGTGGGGGTGTGGGCTGTGTTCATGGCGCGGTCCAGGCCGCAACCGCGGCGATGGAGCGTGGACCAGCGCCGGAGCGTCGAAGCCTATGCGCGGTCGCTGACCGAGCCCGCCGGCCAGATGGTGGAAGGCCGCCCTGCGCTGATACTCAAGCGTCCCTATCCGGCGCCCGAACAGATGGAGCAAGCGATGGGGAAGGCGGACGAAAAATATTCCGGGTATACGTGGAGCCATAAATATGTGTGGCGGACCCGCGAAGGCGAGACGGTGGCGTGGTTCAACCAAGCAGACGGGCTGCTGGAAGCGCTGGAGCTGAACTACGGCGGCCTCGAAGCGATCGCGCGGGGTGCGATGGACTATCACGTGGTGAAGGCGCGGTTGCAGTAAAATCAGGGGTGTGACCCAAGCCGAGCGCGAGCGCGCGATCGCCTACCTGGAGCAGACCAAGACCGCGATTCTCGATTCGACCGCCCCGCTGAATGAAGCGCAGTGGCGATTCAAGCCGTCCCCGGAAGCCTGGAGCGCCGCCGAATGCGTTGAGCATGTTGCGATCACCGAGACCTTTTTGCTGCGCACGATTCAGGAGTCGGTGAAAGCTCCAGCCGCGCCTGAAGAGATACTGGCGCAAACTTCGGGGAAGGAAGACGTGATCGTGAAGCTGGTGGCTGCTCGCAAGGGCAAAGCGTCCGCGCCGGAGGGGGCGCATCCGACCAATCGGTTTCCCAACTCCACGGAGCTGCGAGCGCATTTCACCGAGGTTCGCGACCGGACCATCCTGTATCTGCGAACCACGGAAGATCCGCTTCGGAGGCATACTTTCGATCATTTCGTGCTGGGGCCGCTCGATTGCTATCAGTGGCTGGTGTTCATGGCCGCGCATTCGGAGCGGCATCTGAAACAGCTTCAAGAGGGGTTGGCGTCAGCTTAGCTGCGTTGGCTGGACCGGCGGAAACGGGATTTTCTCGGCGTCCAGGCGCGCTTTGACGCGGCGGTTCAGCTCACGCCCCACCACCGCCTGCTTCGATGGGAGCGTCTTTATACGAGCCTTGAGCGTGATGCCACGATCGAGCAGACGGTCTACGCCCATCACCTCGATCGGCGCGATAATCAGCTCGCGGTATGGCTCCTCATGCTCGAGTTCGGCGCCGACAGACCCGAGAATCGAGAGAGCGCGGTCTGAATCGGCGCCGTGGGCAATGGTGGTCTCGAACACGTAATAGGAATACTCGCGGGTCAAGTTGGAGAGCGTCGTGATGGATCCGTTGGCGATGATATGCACGGCGCCGTTTTCACCGCGAAGCTGCGTGGTGCGGAGATTGATTTCCTCCACGCCACCGGAAATCCCATTGATGATCACGGAATCGCCGATGCGGAGCTGGTCTTCGAGGAGCAGGAACAGGCCTCCCAACCAATCCTTGATCAGAGTTTGCGCGCCCAAGCCGAGGGCAAGGCCGGCTACGCCCAGTCCGGCGAGCAGCGGCTCGATGTGGAAGTTCAGCTCGGTCAGTGCCATGACCAGGGCGACCAGCCAGACGACCATGCTCGAGAGCTTGCTGAGCACGGAGATAAGCGTAGTAGCGCGCTTCTCCATCTCGATGGTCGACCCCTCATGGCGGCGATCCATTACCCGGATGGTGTAGTTTCGCAGGCGGGCGAGCAGGCGCCTGGCAATCCGCGTGAACAGCCAGGCCAGGGCAAGAATGACGACCACGCGCACGGCCCGCTCGGCCCATTGGATCCAGACTTCAGGGCGTCCAAATTCCGCGGAGAGGCTTCGGGAAATCTGCATCGATCACCTGTAGTGCGATAACATTAATGATAATGGCAGACAATCCGAACGAAGCGTTGCCCCCTGCCAGCAAGTGGGCGCCGGTGGTCGCGTTTGCATGGCTGATTCCGGGCGGCGGGCATTTTCTGTTGAAGCGGCCGGCTCGCGGCGGATTGCTGCTGGCCTCGGTGGCGGCAATGTTCCTGCTGGGCTTGATGATGCGTGGCGCGCTGTTTCAATGGCAGGTCGGAGATATTCTCACCACGGTCATCTACTGCGGCGGATTTATCGCGAACCTGTTCTCGGGGTTGCCCTATTTGTTGGCGAAGGCCCTGGGCTACAACCAGCCGGACGTCGCCGGGCACGTGCATGACTACGGGACCAAATTCATGGTGGCGGCGGGGCTGTTGAACATTCTCGCGATGGTGGACGCGTTCGAAATCGCGACGGGGAAGAAAGACTAATGCCGAAGATGACTCTTTCGCATTTCGAGGCGTCGGTGCTGTTCGCGCTGTTCACGTCGATCGTGCTGGGAATCATCACCAAGCGCACGGATCGGGAGCGCATTCGCTACGCGGCCTACTGCTTCGGGTACTTCCTGGTGGCGATTTTCGGATTGAGCTGGCTGATGTACATCGGACACGGCTGAGTCTCATCCGCTAAAATCCGCTGAAGTTTTGCCATGATCCGCCGATAAGACTCTATATTGATCTCCTTGAAGCGATACCTGGAGGTGGACCATAGCGGGTTGTTGAAGTCCGCTTTGGATTCTTACCGTGCCGCCGTGGCCGCCACTAGCGCGTTCGGCAGCCAAGCCAGCCCGTGCCTGGGCCCGGAATTCGTGCAGAGCCTTACGAATCTGTCGGAAAGCCTGGCGGATGCCCCGACCGCCGAAGCCGTGGCGGACACCGAGCAGCGGTTTGAGACGGAATTGCACCAGGCCGGGACACGCGCGTCCGAATATCTGAAGCAAAAAGCTTCGGAAATAAAGGAACTGATGGTGGTGATCGCCAGCACCGCGGAGGCGATGGGCGAGCGCGACCACCGCTACACCAACCAGTTCAACGATTTCAGCGCGCGCCTTCAAGCCATCGCGGACCTCGACGATCTGAGTAAAATCCGTGCATCCCTGGTCCAAAGCGCCCAGGAACTGAAATCCTACGTAGACAAGATGGCGCATGAGACCCAGGAATGCGTGCGGCAGTTGCGGACGGAGTTGTCGGCGTCGCGGGCCAGGGAAGAGGCGACGGAGCGGCTGGCAAGCCGCGATCCGCTGACGGGGCTGGGGAACCGCCGGCGGGTCGAGCTGGAGCTGGAGCATTTTGAACAGCAGAAAAAATCATTCTGCGTGATGATGTTCGACGTGAACGGGTTCAAACAGATCAACGACGGGCTGGGGCACCTGGCCGGCGACCAGGTGCTGAAGCAGTTCGCCACCGAGCTGAAGTCCGCGTTCCGGCCGACCGATTTCATCGGGCGCTGGGGCGGCGACGAGTTTATCGCAATTCTGGATTGCCAGCTCAAACAAGCTGAGGCGCAAATCGGGCGCATCCGGCAGTGGGTGTTCGGCGATTATGAGATTGTGGTCGCCGGCGTCGCCCGGAAAATCGGCGTAAGCGCGGCCATCGGCCTCGCGGCCGCGGGCTCGAATGAGCCATTTGTGAAAGTCATCGAGCGGGCGGACGCGGCCATGTATAAGGACAAGCCGCGGAGCCCTGCGCCGGTTAAAAAGTAACCGCTGCTAAAATTCACTCATGAGTCTCCCCACGCAGAGGAACAGTCTGCGCGTTTATTGCGTTCTACTCCTCTTCATTGGCCTCAAGGCAGCCGGCAATTTATCGCTCGCCTGGGGCATGAAACATCTGCCGCAGACGATGTCGGCGAATCCGCTGCCATATCTGCAAGCGATGCTCGATCCGTTTGTGGCGCTCGGCATCCTCACGCTGATTCTGGCGCTGCTCACACGCATGGCGTTGTTGAGCTTGGCGGATTTGAGTTTTGTTCTGCCGGTGACCGCCGTGGGCTACGTACTGGCGGCATTTCTCGGCAAGACGTTTCTGCATGAGCTGGTGACCCCGCAGCGCTGGCTGGGAACTATTCTGATTTTCGCGGGCGCATCGCTGGTCGGATCCACTCCGCGTTCGACCACGGAGATCAAATGAAGTGGCTCCTGGTGATCGCCATGGTGGTGGCCACCGTTCTCAGCGACTTGCTGCAAAGTCACGAGATGAAGCTCGCGGGCGAGCAATCCGTGGGAGCCCGCGGATTGCTCCGCTTGCTGCGAATGATCGCGCACCGGCGTTTCCTGATCCTGGCGATCGCCTGCATGGCGGTTTCTTTTTCTCGTTCATGGCGCTGGTGCAAACCGAGCCGCTTAGCTTCGCTGTACCCGCTTCGGCGGCGAGTTTTATCTTCGAAACGCTGCTGGCCAAGCTGGTGCTTCATGAGCGCGTCGGATTCCGGCGAGCCGCGGGCGCCCTGATCGTGCTGTGCGGCGTGGTCATGCTGGGCGAGTGACTATTCCTTTACCGGAACCAGCTTGCCGTCGCGAATGTAGTAGTCCGAGCCGCGCCAACGGATGCTGTGCCGCAGGAAGCTGGTCAGCCAAATGAACAAGGCGAAAGCGTCCCATACCGGAATCAGAGGCATCTGTTTCCAGAAGCGGCGCTGCCTCAAGCCGTGGACGCCGACGATCCACGTCATCGCCACGCGCAATCCCAAGTACACGCCGAGAAAGCCGAGCGCCACAGCCGCGGTCGGATGAACCGCTACCGCTGCAATCGACCACGGCAGCCCTTGCGTCAGCAGAAGCCCGAGATGCCCCCACGGGCGCATGTAGCGCATCACCACGATCCACCGCAGGCGCTTATGGAGCAGCGCACGCATCGATTGATAATCCGGCACCGTCTCGACGATGTACGGCAATAGCACCACTTCAAAACCCTGTTCGGCGATCAGGCGGCCTACCAGCAGATCGTCGCCGGGACGGTCGTCAATCGAGCCGTAGCCGCCGAATCCGGAAAGCTTGGTTCGCGTGGTCGCGATCGTCGTGCCGAGCGCGAACTTCACTCCGTCCAACTGCCAAGCGACCAGGATTCCAGGGTAGAAATCGGAGATCATGCCTGCCGTTTGAAGATGATCCGTGAATGTTTCCACCTCGGTCGGAAGGTAGAAGCAGGTCACGGCGCCCACCTTCGGGTCGCGCAGCGGAGCGACGATCTGTTTCAGATAATCCGGCCGCACGCGGACGTCGCTGTCGCTGATGACGACGATCTCGTGCGCGGCTTCATTCGCCAGGCGCGCGAGCTTGGCGACTTTGTCGTTGGTGGCGATGCGGCCTGAGCCGTACAGAATCCGTATGGTCCGCTCCGGAAAATCCCGCCTCAGCTTATCCAGGACTGCCGTGACGGCGGGATCGTCCTGATCGACGCAAAAAACCAATTCGTAGTCCGGGTAATCCAGGCGGCAGAAGCTGGCCAGATTTTCGTAGGCATCCGGATCCAGGCCGCGGATGGGTTTCAGGTTGCTGACCGGTGGAGTGAAGCTCGTCTCCGCCAGGGGGGCCCCTTGGGCGAAATATCGCCAGGAACTGTATAGGGCGATCAGATAATAGATGAATGGGATGGCGGCAAATCCCAGGAATCCGTAAGCAACCGTCACTTTATTAGACTACTTGACGCAACAGTCTGATTGGCGAGCACCAGTTTTCCGCCGCTTTCGGCAATCACGTGCAATCGGTCGCCGCCCACCAGAGCTTCCAGTCGCGGCACCGCGGAGTTGCTCGCCACCAGGTAACATCGTCGAGGATCCAGCCACAGTTTTTTCCATTGCTGGTCGTCGATAAAAATATCCGGCGCGCCGGGAGCATAGGAGCCGTACACTAGATTGTTGATCCGCCCGTTGAGCAGCAGAGCGTCGCGATTGGTGTAGAAAAAAATCGACGAGAACGTATAATAGTGGTGATCCACCACCAGTTTTCCCGCCGGCGCCCGCAAGAGAGCTTCGGCTAAAGGACGTGACGACAGGTATGGGTCGAAGACCACCAGCGCCATTCGAGCCGCCTGAAAGAAGAGCACGGCCATTATCGCGGCGGCGAGGAAGGCACGCTGCCCCACGGCGCGCGCCGTGCCGATGGCCCCGATCAGGAACGCGATCGCCGCCGCGAGCAACGGCGTTCGAAGATAGGCGAAAGAGGCCAGTGTAAGGTCTTCTATGTGTCCGAGGGAGAGTGTATAGGCGCCGGGATTCATCCGCAGCGCGCTTGAAATGTCTCCGGGCGCAGGCAGATTCCGGGTCAGGTAATACAGCGCGCCAGCCGCGATCGCACAGCACGCGAGAATGAAACATAGTACCCGCGTTCCGCGCCGGACCCAATCGCCTCCCGCGGCCATGGCCGAGCCAAGCAGCAGCGCCAGGGCCGGATAGCAGGGCATCGAATAATATTCCTGCGTGGTCGAAAACGTGAAGAACACCAGGATGAAGCCGGTCCAGCACAAGGCCAGCAATCGCGCGCGGCCGGCGCGGTCCTGCGGCGAAAACGAGAGCTTCGCAATTGCAGGGAAATAAACGCTCCACGGGAACAGCCATATCAGGTGGAACAGCCAGAAGTACAGGCGCGGGACCGTATCGTAATCGCGCGGATAGCGCAGGTTCAGGAATCGCAGAACCTGCTCGTTCATGAAGAAGAACCACAAGAAACCGTGATACTCGCCGGGAGCGCTATGCATTGTAAGGTCGAAGTACGGCGGATTCCGCAGCGTGGCGACGATGTGCCACGGCGCGGCAATCAGGACGACGACCACAATGCCGCTTGCCACGTGAAGCCGTTTCCAGATTTTTCGGTCGAAGAGCTGATGCGTGACGGCCAGATAAATTACCGCGGCCGCGACGGGGAACACCACGCCGATCAGACTCTTCAGCAGCAGGCTGACGCCCAGGCTCGCGGCGAGCAGGAAGGCCCACCGGCGCGGATGACGCTCCTCCTCGTCAATCGCGCGCAGAAAGGCCCACATAGAAAGCGCGATGTCGGCCGTGAGCATCACGTCGGGAATCAGGATGCGGGTGAAGAGAAACAGCCCGATGCACGTCGAGATGCACAGCCCGGCGTAGAATCCGGCGCGCCGCCCGAACGCCCACATACCGAACGCTGCGGTCACCCACGCCAGTGCGATCGCGGAGAGCACCACTGGAATTCGCGCGGCCCAGTCGAACGGGCCGAAAATCTTGAACGATCCCGCCATCAGCCAGTAGATCAGCGGTGCCTTTTCAAGATAAGGGATACCGTCCAGGCGCGCTGTCACCCAGTCGCCGGACGCGAGCATGTTGCGCGAGATCTGCGCCTGCACCGCATCCACGTCGTCCATCAGGGACGGCGGAGAGACCATGCAGCCCACGTAAACGGCCGCGGCAAACAGCAGAACGATTAAATACAGGCTGGTACGGTTTCCGCGGTCCCCAGGACCGGCGGCGTCGTTTGTATGCGGCATCGCTTCATTTAGATGATAGCCATGCTGGATGACGGTGCCGCGAATGCCCGAATCAGGACCTTTGAGCGCCTACCTCGGCCGACGTCGCAAGCGGACGCGCGCGGCGGTTGTTCGCATTCCTCCACTGAACCTGCGGCAGGAACTGCGAGATGTCGATCCGGTCCTGATACCGGATGGCGATGTTCATCAGCGAATCGAGCAGCGAGTCCGACAAATAATGCGGGTGCAGGCCCAGGTCGATCAGCTTCGAATGCTTGGCGTTGTAATAATGCTCTTCCGACTTCGACGCGCGGAGTGGGCATGTGAGCCACCTCCACCGTCAGGCCCATTTTCGCCGCCGCCGCCTTCACCATGTTGGCGAGCTCCAGCACCGAAAACTGCTCGGTGAATTGATTGAACACGCGGCATTCTCCCGGGAGCGGCCGGATTCAGGCACGCCAGCTCGATGCAGCGCACGGTGTCGCGAATATCCAGGAATCCGCGGGTTTGCCCGCCTTTTCCGTACACGGTGAGCGGATGCCCGCTCGCGGCCTGGACGCAAAAACGGTTCAGGACTGTGCCGAATACATCGTCGTAGTCGAAACGATTGATCAGCGTCTCGTCGAGCGAGGTTTCGTCGGTCACCGTTCCATACACCACGCCCTGGTTGAGATCGGTGGCGCGGATGCCCCAGATCTTGCAGGCGAACATCATGTTGTGGCTGTCGTGCACCTTGGACAGGTGATAGAACGAGCCCGGCTGTTTGGGAAACGGCAGCACGTCGCTGCGGCCGTTGTGCTCGACGCGGAGGTAGCCTTCCTCGATATCGATGTTGGGCGTGCCGTATTCGCCCATGGTGCCGAGCTTGATCAGATGGCAATCGGGCTGGAATTCGCGGATCGCGAACAGCACGTTCAGCGTCCCCACCACGTTGTTCACCTGCGTGAACACCGCGTGCTTGCGGTCGATCATCGAATATGGAGCGGCCCGCTGTTCGGCAAAATGGATTACCGAATCTGGCTGGAATGTTTCAAACATCGCCGACAGGAATTCGTAGTCGGTAACATCGCCGGTGAACAACTCCATGACGCTGCCGGTGATCTCCTGCCAGACGCGAAGGCGCTCCGCCAGCGGTTGAATCGGTGTCAGCGTCTGTACGCCGAGCTCGAAATCCCACTGCCGGCGCAGATAGTTGTCCACCACTGCCACTGTGTGTCCTCTCCTCGACAGGTACAGGGCTGTTGCCCAACCGCAGTATCCATCCCCACCAAGTACGCAGATCCTCATGTGGCCCGTCCATCGCTCCTAGATCTTAAAAAATCGGCGACTCCGATTCGGTCCAGCCGGTCCGAACTTAATCTAAACACTAATCCCCTCGATTAGACGCGTCCGGCGGACAAAAAGGTTATCTTTCTGTTTAACTTCGCTTTCCTTATATGCCAAACGGCTTATCCGGACGTGACCATCAGACGCCAGGGAACCTGATTGAGGAGCGGATTAACGGCCTTCGTCGTGCGCCAGACGACTCAGGGCATGGCAAAATGAAAATTGATGTTGAAACTTCGATGGCTAGGGCTGCTCTTATTCCTGACCGTAGCCGCGGACGCACAGAGAGCGATGACGGCGGCCGAGGTGGTGAGCTTCGTCAAATCGCAAATCAAGATGAAGGGCGACGATCGGACTACTGCCGATTATCTGCTGCATCGGATTAAACTCACCGAAAAGCTCGACGATCGCACAGTAGAGGACCTCCAAGGGCAAGGCGCGGGACCGAAGACCGTGCAAGCTCTGCGCAAAATGAGCGAGGAATCAGCCAGCCTGCGTGCCGCTCCGCCGCCCGAAGCCGCCCCGGCTCCGCCGCCTCCGCTCCCGCCTCCGGATTCCGTCGAGATGGCGGAGGCGCTCCACGCCATGAAGGAGTACGCGGCCAACTATACCAACAATCTGCCCAATTACGTTTGCGTGCAGACCACGCGCCGCGCGATTACACCCACCGTCACCGGATATCGTCCCTACGGCGACACCATTCAGGAGCAGATCACCTTTTTCGACCACAAGGAAAGCTACAAAGTGGAATCGATCAACCACGAGTCGGTCGCCAACATCTCTCACAATCAACTGGGGGGCGCGACTTCGTCGGGCGAATTCGGCTCCATGCTCGCGCACATCTTCGATCCGGAAACCGGCGCCGAGTTCGACTGGGACCATTGGGCGACGCTGCGCGGACGCCGCATGTACGTGTTCTCGTTCAAGGTGCCCAAGTCGGCCGGATACAGCATGTATCACGGCGAATCGAAGCGCGAGTATATATCGGCTTACAGCGGCCTGGTCTACGCCGACCGCGAAACCAAAGCGGTGATGCGTATCAAGATGGACTGCGTCGGTATCCCTTCCGACTATCCGATTCATGCGGTCGGCCTGACGCTCGACTACAATCCCACCAAGATCGGCGACCAGGAATACGTTTTGCCCTTTCACTTCGAGCTGCATTCGAAAGAGAGCATTGCGATCATGAAGAACGAAGCCGATTACCGGCTCTATCGCAAGTTCGGCACCACTTCCGAGATAACGTTCGGCGATGTCGACCCCACTCCCGAGGATCAGCTCAAGGAGCAGCCGGCCGCCGACTCGAAGTCTGACTCGAAAGAAAAGCCACCGGTTAAGAAGCAGAACCAGTAACGGCTATTTGATGCAGTAAAGCGTGCTCCGGCCGCGCAAGTACATGCTGCCGCCCGCGACGGCGGGTGTCGCGATGAACATCTCGTCGCCCATGCTATTTGCCGCCAGCACTTCGAATTTCTCGCCCATCTTGAGCACCAGCACGTCGCCCTCTTCCGTCGCGATGTACAGCTTGCCGTTCACCGCCACCGGAGACGACTTCAAGTTATGCGCGCCCGGCAGGCGCTGCTGTTTGTAATAAACCTCGCCCGTGCTGGCCTTGAAGACGCTCAACATCGCGGCATCGTTGAAGAAATACAAAATATCGTTCTGAAGCACCGGCGAAGGATTATACGGAGTGCCGCGATTGGTGCTCCAGATTACGGCGTCGGTTCCGGTCAAATCTCCTTCGCGGTCGATCCGGATCGCCATCATGTTGGGTCTCTGAAAACCCGGTCATCACATACACGATTCCATCCGCCGATACCGGAGCCGGAATCGCATTCAGCCCCAGACCGGCACACTGCCAGATGACTTTTCCAGTTGCCGGGTCGTACGCCCTGACCGTCGTTCCCGAGGTTATGAGCTGCTTCTTTCCCTTGTAGGTGACCATCAACGGAGGCGACCACGAGCTTGGCTCATCGCGCTCCACGCGCCACAGCTCTTTGCCCGTGTTCTTGTCCAAAGCGAGCAGATAGGAGCCTTTTTCCTGATCGAACTTCAGATACAGGGTGTCGCCGTCGAGCATAGTCGGCGTGCCTTCGCCGAACTCGCCGCGCTTATGCATCTGCGGGAAATCCTTCTGCCATTCGAGCTTCCCGTTCAGGTCATACACGAATATCCCGCGCGATTCGAAAAACGCGTAGACGCGCTTTCCGTCTGTCACGGGCGTATTCGACGCATAGCTGCCGTAGGGAGTCTCATGGCCATCGGGCGGCGTGGCAGTCCTCGCCGTACGCTCCCATAGAACCTTGCCGGTGTTGCGGTCCAGACACATCACCACGAAGCGATGTTCTTTGCGCACCGCCGGCGCGTATTCGTCCGCGACCTCGCCGGTAGGGATCGCGGTAGTCAGAAAAATCCGATCGCCCCAGATCACGGGTGACGAGTGCCCACGCCCTGGAATATGCGTCTTCCACGCCACGTTCTTGGTCGCGCTGAATTCCAGCGGGACGTCTCCGCGAGCCACGCCGTCATCATTCGGACCACGCCAGCGCGGCCAATCGTCGTCGGCGGCAAACAGGGTCAGCGAAGCCAGCAGGAGCGCTACAATTCTCATATTCAGCGGCAGTATACAACACTGGACCTTGAAACTTTTCAGTACACGAAAAGCGTCTCAACCAACGATGCCCGAAGCAGCCACACTCACAAGTGTTCGCTTGGTTTGCGCTCTGGCGGCAACTTGCTTGATGGCGACAGCCCAGCCCGCCAGCCAGTGTGTGATTTCGGGTACCGTCGTCGATGCTTCGACCGGCGATCCCGTCCATTAAAGCGATTGTTACAGTCACGTGGCATGGCGCGCCCCGATCCTGGGCGACCACCCGCACGGACAGCTCCGGCGTCTTCCGCTTCGAGGGACTTCCAGCCGGTACTTACGATCTTCGCGCCACTAAGGCTGGTCTCGGAACCGCAGCCTATGGCGCCAACAACGCGCGCGAACTGGGCGGTACCATCACGCTCGGCGACGGCGAATCCCGCCAAGGCCTGAAACTCCGTTTCGTTCATACGGCCTCCATCACCGGCCACGTTCTGGACTCCGACGGCGATCCGCTTCCGTTTTCCAATGTGACCCTCCTTCGCCCCGGACGAAACCTGGGAGAACGAGTGCTGGTACAGGCCGGCGCCGGCTCCACCGATGATCGAGGCGAGTACCGAATCCTCAACATTAATCCCGGGCAATACTATCTTAGGGCCGACCCGAATGCCCCCAACCGCCAGGCGTTTTCAGGCCGCGCCGACGAGCGTGAGCATCTGAGGGAAGTTCCGCAGTTCCACGGCGGGGCGCGCGAGTCCAAGGACGCGACGCCACTCATCATCCACGGCGGCGAGAATTTGACCGGGCTCGACTTCCGTATCGGCACCGAGCCTGCCGTACATCTCACCGGACACGTCACGGGAGTGCCGGATCTGGGCCCAATGCCCCAACCCGCACCCGGCACGGTCTGGATGAACGGCAATCAGCGTATCGTTTCCATCTCCATCTACCCGATCGAGGAAGGAATGATGCGATGGAATTCCGGGAACGTCGCGCAAGCGCCTGAGTACAATTTCGATCTGGGCGAGTTAATTCCCGGCCGCTACCGGATCGAAGCCAGCGTCGAGAACGACAAGAAAACCTACACGGCCTCACAGGTGATCGATACGCGCCAGATTTCAGGCGAGGTGGTCCTCGCGCTCGCACCCGCCGTGGATATCAAAGGTCATTTTCAGATGGAAGGACCCACAGGCCAGCAGAAGAACAGCTTCGACGTCAGGCTGACACGAAACAACGGAATGCGCAACAGCTTTACCGCGCACGTCGCCGCCGACGGAAGCTTCACCCTGCTTCAGGTCCCTCCGGGCGAGTGGCAATGGACCATCGACGGCTTCCCCCGCAACGGATTTCTCAAATGGGCCCACTTCGGCGATAAAGAGGTCACCTTCGTGCGCCTGGAAGTGGCATCGGGTTCGGACGCGCAACTCAACATTGTGGCCAGCACGCGCGCCGCGAAAATCGATGGCGAAGTCGACGCCGGCTCCGGCGATTCGAAGCGGGCTGGGATCTTGCTCGCGCCGCTTGGCAACCGGCATCTGCTCGCGCGCTTTTACTACAGCGTCGCCGCCGACGATTCGGGGAAGTTCCGAATGCTCGGAATCGCACCGGGCAAGTACAAGATCTTCGCGCTGGAAAAAATGGTCGGCGCCGATTTTCGAAACCCGGAAGCGGCCGATCAGCTTAATGAATTGGGTGAAGAGATCGAGCTCACCGAAGGCGCCTCTTTGACCCTGCATCCGAAGCTGATCCCGATAGAACGCGCTCGCGAGGCTCTTCCATGAGAATCGCGATCCTCGCACTCTTGGCCGCCGCTGCCCCCGCACAGACTCCGGCCGGGCAGACCGGCAGCATTGCCGGAACCATCTTCGACGCCGTCACACATCAGCCAGTCAAGAAGGCGATGGTCATGGTCAATACCAATTTCAATCCGATCAGGGGCGGTCAGCCGCCCAATAACGGCCCGCAATCGGCTGCGACCGATGTGAGCGGCGCGTTCAGCCTCGAAAATCTCCCGCCCGGTACTTATCAAGTGGACGTGCAGCATCAAAGCTACAATCCGGGTCACAAAAGCATCACGGTGAACGCCGGCGAAAAGGCCGGGCCGGTGAACGTGGACCTGATCCCGATGGCGTCACTTTCCGGGCGCATCCTCGATGAGGATGGCGATCCCTTAAACGGCTGCTTCGTGCAGGTTCATCCCGCCGCGCACCCGGAGCAGTTCGCGCAAGGGAGCCAAGGCGGCCGCGGTCCGGGCGAGGAAGGCGAGTATCGCGTGTTTGGAATCCCGGCGGGGAAATACATCTTGACCGCGCAGTGCAACTCACCCGCATTTCAGCCGCGGCCGTTCTCTGCGGGTCCTGACCCGCCGCCGTCGCTCGCGTATCCGATGCAATACTACCCGCTCGCAAGCGAAGTGAAATCGGCGCAGGTCATCGAGCTGACGCCGGGGAGCGAGCGCACCGGCGTCGATTTTCGGATGCGCCCTGCTCCAGTCACTTTTGTTCGCGGAATCTATTCGCCTGCCGGATCCGGAGCTAACATGATCGTGCAATTGATGCCGGCCGATCCGAAAGCTACGCGCAATCTCGGATTCCGCCAAACGCCCGATCCCATGGGTAATTCGATTCAGTTTCAAATGGTATTTCCCGGTTCCTACGTGCTCACTGCTTTTTCGCGGAACCAAGGCAACCGGCTCGGAGCATGGCAGAAGATCGAAGTCAAAGACCGGCCGGTTGAGACCGTCATCGAGTTAAAACCCGGCATCGACGTGAGCGGAACGGTCGAGATTGAAGGAAACAGCAATGCAAAAGTCACGCCGAACCAAATCCATCTTCAATTGATTCCGTTTCCTCAGGTTGGTAGTCCGCCGGCTCAAACGCAAGTCAACAATGACGGGACGTTCATTCTAAAATCCGTCCTTCCATCGCCCTGGCGGCTATCGATGGAGGGGCCGAACGTCTTCTTGAAAGCCGCGTGGCTGGGTTCGACAGACGTAACCGAGAAAGCCCTCGACTTTTCGTCGGGCACAGCCGAGCCGCTGAAACTGGTTCTCAGCACGAACATGGCGACTATCCATGGCACTGCACCGGCGGGCCAGATGGTTTGGGTGCAGCGAGTCGAGGAAACTGAGTTTGGAGGCGTCTGGGGCAATCAGGCCGACCAGACCGGGCAGTTCAGTTTACCGCCCATAGCGCCTGGAAAATACCGCGTGGTGACGGCCCAGCCCGGGAATGACATGCCCTCCGAGGGCGGCCAGGAAGTGACCGTCCACGAGGGTGAATCCGTCTTAGTAGAGCTCAAGAACCGAGCGCAGTAGTTTACGAGACCCGCGCGTCCGCCAGATGCAGCGCTGCGTCGAGCGCAGCCACTCCCTGGTCGATCTCGCCCCTCTCGATGATCAGCGGCGGCGCGATCACAAAATGGCTGATCGAGGACTGGACCGCCACGCCGTTCTTCATCATCTCGGCCGCGATTTGATCCACCAGAATCGGCGCGCCGGAGACTTTGTCTTTCATCGTGTTAAAAAGCTGCTTGGTGAAGCGATTCCGGACCAGCTCGACGGCCCAGAACATCCCGATGCCTCGAACGTCGCCGATGCTCGGATGCCTGGCCTTCAGCGCCGTCAGCTTCTCGCCGAGATATTTTCCATTTTCGCGCGCGCGTTCCACCAAATTCAGCCGCTGCATCTCGCGAATGGTCGCCACGGCGGGCAGAAGTGTCATGGGATGCGCTTCGTAAGTGTGGCCATGCGCGAAGAAGTGATCTTCAAAATGCGCCTCAATCTTTTCCGTGGTCGCGCACAGCCCCAGCGGAACGTAGGCGGATGTGATGCCCTTCGCCGTCACCAGGATATCCGGCTTGACGTTCCAGTGGTCGACGGCGAACCATTTTCCGGTGCGTCCCCAGCCGGTCATGACTTCGTCGGCGATCAATAGGACGCCATGATCGTCGCAGATCCGGCGGAGCTTCGGGAAATATTCGGGCGGCGGGACTAAAACTCCGTTCGTTCCCACCACTGGCTCGACGATCACCGCGGCGACGTCGTTCTCGTTACGGATGATGTGCTCCAGATAATCGGCGCACGCGATGTTGCAGGAAGGATAGGTGTGCTTCAAGGGACAGTCATAGCAGTTGACTTCGGGTCCGAACACTACGTTCTGTCCCTTCGCGGACGGCTCCGCCCCCCAGCGCCGCGGATCGCCGGTGGCCGCGATCGACGCCATCGTGGACCCGTGATAAGACCGGTATCGCGACACGATCTTGCTTCGGCCGGTGTACATGCGCGCGATTTTCATCGCCGCCTCGTTGGCATCGGTCCCCGAGGTGGTGAAGAAAAACTTGGTCAAACCCTCCGGCAGGACCTCGAGTAGCGCGCGGCTCAACTCGGCCCGCGCGTCGGTGGCATATCCAGGCGCGATGTAGGCCAGTGTGCGCGCCTGCTGCTCGATCGCCTGGATCACGGCCTGGTTCTTGTGCCCCAGGTTCACGCACATCAACTGCGCGGAAAAATCGAGATAGCGCTTGCCGTCGCCGTCGGTGAAGTAACATCCTTCCGCGTCCACGATGCGCAGCGGCTTCCAGGTCTTCTGAAATCTCCACGTGCCGTAGTTGGTTTTGCGGGTCCAATCCGCAGTTTCGCTGCCGGGGAGGGTCTGCGTGTCAGTCGTAGTGTCAGCCATGCTTCATGATACTGAGAATTCCCACCCGCTCAACGCACCACACAATGTGGACTTGCAACCCGAAGAAGAGCTGCATTGGCTGGCCCTGCGTATGGTTCCCGGGCTCGGCACGCGAAAAGCCGCGCAGTTGCTGGAGGTTTTTGAGACTCCGCAGGCTACCTTCCGGGCGTCGCGGTCGGAGTTGGAAAGCGTGGGGCTGCCCGCTAGCGTGGCCCAAAGCATCGCCAGCGGATGCGCCTTTGAGGAAGCCGCCAGCCAGCAGGAAAAGCTGCGGGAGGCCGGAGCGCAACTGGTTCCGGTGGCCGATTCGCGCTACCCTCCCAAGCTGCGGGCCATCTTCGACCCGCCGCCCGTCTTGTTCCTGCGCGGCCGCGTGGAGCTTCTGTCTACCCTGATTCTGGGCATCGTGGGGACCCGGCGTCCAACGGCGTATGGAACCACGGTCGCCGCGCGGCTCTCCAGGGACCTGGCGGGCGCCGGCCTGACCATCGCCAGCGGGATGGCCCGAGGGATCGACACGGCGGCCCACCGGGCCGTGCTGGAGGCTGGCGGCAACACGGTAGCCGTCTTCGGCTGCGGGGTGGAGCAGGTGTATCCGTCTGAGAACCGGAAGCTCGCCGAACAGATCGCCGAACAGGGGCTGCTGCTGTCCGAATTCCCCATGGGCACTCCGGCCTACCCGCAGAATTTCCCGGTCCGAAACCGGATTATCAGCGGGATGGGCGCGGGAGTTGTCGTGGTGGAAGGGGGGGAATACTCCGGGTCCTCCATCACAGCGAAGCTCGCGATCGAACAGAACCGGGAGGTTTTCGCGGTGCCGGGTAACGTCACGTCGAAGATGAGTTGGGGGCCCAATCTGCTGATCAAACAAGGTGCAAAATTGGTGCAGGAGTGGAACGACATCGTGTCGGAACTGGAGGCTTCGGACCGCCGCAGGCTCTCGGACCAGTCGCGTAAACAGATGAATTTGAACGGGATAGATCCCGATGAAACTTCGGGGGAGGCCGGCGCATCCAGTTATAGCCGGACCGATGAACCACCTGTCAAGGGCGGTTCTGAAGATCCTGAAACCGGATGCCGCGACCGGGCTGGACCACCTGATTGAGACGGCGGAGGGCGCCTCTCCATCCGAGATTATCGCCGTCCTGTTCGAACTGGAGATGGCTGGGTTGGTCCGCCAGATCCCAGGCAAGAGTTTTCTTCGGGTTTGGGCCGATTGACAGCACCGGTGGCGACGTCGTGGTAAGATTTCGGTTGTTTACCGGGCGTTCACCGGTCTCGCATCCCAGTAAGGTTAATTAGCACTCATATGGCAAAGAATCTCGTGATCGTCGAGTCGCAGACGAAAGCGAAAACGATCGGAAAATATCTCGGGAAGCAGTACCTGGTCAAGGCCTCGATCGGCCACGTCAAGGACCTGCCCAAGAAGGACCTGTCGGTGGATGTCGACAACGACTTCAAGCCGGTCTACGAGGTGATCGAAGGCAAGAAGAAGCTGATTCAGGAGCTGAAAACCGCCGCCAAAGCGGCTGAATCCGTGTACTTGGCGGCTGATCCTGACCGCGAAGGCGAAGCGATCTGCTTCCACCTGCAGGAGGAGCTCCAGGACCGTAAGAAGGGCCCGAAGTTCTTCCGGGTCATGTTCAACGAGATCACTAAGAACTCGATTTTAAAGGCTTTCGAGAAGCCGGGATCGGTGAATCTGCATTTAGTGGACGCGCAGCAGGCGCGGCGCATTCTGGACCGGCTGGTGGGCTACAAAATCTCGCCATTGCTGTGGGATAAAGTCCGGCGCGGTCTTTCGGCCGGACGCGTGCAGACCGTCGCGTTGCGGCTTATCGTTGAAAGGGAGCAGGAAATTCGCGCGTTCAAGGCGCGGGAGTACTGGACCATCGACGTCAACCTGGCGGCCAAGAAGCCGCCCCAGCTTACCGCGCACCTGGCCAAGAAGAGCGACCAGAACGTCGAGATCCCGGACGAAGGTGCGGCCAAATCGATTGTTGACGCGCTCGACGGCGCGGCGTATGTGGTTCGTTCCGTTACTAATCGCGAGAAGCGCCGGAATCCCGCGCCGCCGTTCATTACCGCGACGCTGCAGCAGGAAGGCGCGCGCAAGCTGCGTTTCAGCGTGAAGCGAACGATGATGCTCGCGCAAAAGCTGTACGAGGGCGTCGAGCTGTCGACGGATGAGGGTCCGGTCGGTCTGATCAGCTACATGCGTACCGATTCAACACGCGTTTCAAGCGATGCGCTGGACGAAGCTCGGGGTATGATCGCGGAGCGTTACGGCGCCGATTACCGGCCGGCCACGCCCAATGTCTACAAGAGCAAGAAGGACGCCCAGGATGCTCACGAGGCCATCCGGCCCACCTCTGCCCTGCGCACGCCCGAAAGTGTAGAGAAGTTCCTGGCTGAAGACGAGCTGAAGCTGTATCGATTGATCTGGATGCGGTTTATCGCGTCGCAAATGACACCCGCGGTGTTCGACCAGACCACCATCGACGTGGATGCCAAGGGCAAGGACGGCGCTGCCTATCTGTTTCGCGCCACAGGCAGCATTCCCAAGTTCGACGGGTTCCTGCGGGTCTATGAAGAAGGCAAGGACCAGAAGGATGAGGAAGACGAGGAACTAAAACACAAGCTGCCGGTGGTGACCGCGGGCGAAACGCTTCGGTTCAAGTCGATCGAGCCGGAGCAGCATTTCACCGAGCCGCCTCCGCGATTCACCGAAGCGACGCTGGTGAAGGAGCTGGAAGCGGATGGGGTGGGGCGCCCGTCCACGTATGCGTCCATCCTCTCCACCATTCAGGAGCGCGAGTACGTCCGGAAGGAGGGCGGGAAGTTCTTCCCGACTGAGCTCGGGATGGTGGTCGCGGAGCTGCTGCTCGAAAGCTTCAACGACCTGTTCGACGTAACCTACACGGCGCGGATGGAAGCCCAACTTGACGAGATCGAGGAAGGCAAGATCGACTGGCGCATGGCCATGAGTGAGTTCTACGAGCGCTTCCAGAAGGATCTGGAACATGCCGCGGTCCACATGACCGACATTAAGCGGATGGAGGTCGCCACGGACCTGGTGTGCGAGAAGTGCGGCAAACCGATGGTGATTAAGTGGGGCCGTCATGGCAAGTTCATCGCTTGCACGGGATACCCTGACTGCACCAACACACGCGAACTGCCGGCTTCCGAAACCGGGGGCGTCTCCGAGCAGGATGAAACCGAATACTGCGAGAACTGCGGGCGTCCGATGGTGCTGAAGAAGGGGCGATTCGGGCAATTCCTGGCATGCTCCGGGTATCCCGAGTGCAAGACGACCAAGCAGTTGGGTGCTGCGCAGAAGCAGCAGGACGTGCCGCTCGACGAAAAATGCCCGCAGTGCGGCAGCACTATGGTCCGCAAGTATGGCCGCTACGGGGAATTCGTGGCCTGCAGCGACTATCCCAAGTGCAAGTATGTAAAGCAGAAAATGATCGGCGTGAAGTGCCCGAACTGTTCCGAGGGCGAGGTGGTTGAGCGACGTTCCAAGCGCGGCAAGACGTTCTACGGGTGCAATCGCTATCCCGATTGCGATTTCGTCGCTTGGGGCAAGCCGATTCCGGAAAAGTGCCCCGATTGCGGCGGCGGCTACCTGATCGAAAAGTTCCTGAAATCCGGTCCCGTAGCCCAGTGTCCGAACGCGGAGTGCAAGTTCAAGAAACCGCTGGCCGTTCCGGTCGAAACTGAGGTAGCGGTGTAATGGCGGCGGCGGCTGCGAATCCTTCGAAGCCGGATTACGGGCTCGACGCGCCGCTGGTGGTGAAGCGCATGTTTTCGCGAGGCGCCTGGACCCTGGCGGCCGGGCTCGCGGTTTTTTTAATCAACCGCAGCGAATATCCTGGACCTTCGCTGAATCTGCTCACCGTGCTCGGCTCGATCGGCATTGTCTGCCTGGGCGTAGGCGGATTCATGGTCTGGTCGAGCCGAGTGGCCAAGCCCGGCCTGCGGGACCGCTTGATCGATTCGCTGAATTTGAACGGCGACGAGAAGGTGCTCGACGTGGGCTGCGGGCGCGGGCTGATGCTGATCGGCGCGGCGAAGCGTTTAAAGACCGGCAAGGCCACGGGGATCGACATCTGGAGCAAGGAAGACCTTTCCGGAAACTCGGCGGACGCCGCGAAGGTGAACGCCAAGCTTGAAGGTGTGCCGGATCGGGTGCGCATCGAGAATGGCGACGCCCGGAAGCTGGTTTATCCCGACAACAACTACGACGTGGTGATGTCGAGCCTGGCGATCCACAACATCAGCGACGCCGGGGAACGCGACCAGGCGATTCGCCAGATGTGGCGGGTGCTGAAGCCCGGCGGGCGGCTTCTGATCTTCGACATCCTTCACACCTCCCATTACGCCAAAATCCTGCGGGAATGCGGCGCGAAGGATGTAACGCTATCGGGACTTGAGTTCCTGTGGTGCGTCCCGTCGCGAAGCTTGCTGGCGAGGAAGTAAGTTTACTGGCGCGCCAACAGCGCCTGGGCGGTCCGGAGATGGGTTCGCGATTCCATGATGCAGCGCCGCGAGCCTTCCCGTCCTTCGACCGTCACTTGGCCCTGCCGCTCACTGACTCGATAGGCCGTATGCGCTCCGTGGTGCCAAATCAAGGAATCGAGCGGCCAATCTGAATCGGCGATCATGCGGATGCCGTTCTGGCCGAGCAGGATAGTCATGTCAGAGCACGTGCCGGCCGCTTCCGCGGCTTCGAGAATTCGTTCGGCATGCTCGGCGAAACTGCTCACGCTTTACATATCGCTGCAGCGGCCGCGAATTCTAGTAATATGTGCGTCCCAGCCACTCGGCCACCAGCGCCGGCTTTTCACGGCCCTCCACGTCAACCGTAACGCCCCAGGCGATCTCGACTCCACCCTCTATGTCTTTGATGGAATTGAGGGTAAAGCGAGCGCGAACGCGGCTGCCTGAAGGAACAGCGCCGGTGAATCGTAGGCGGTTGAAGCCGTAGTTCACGCTCATTTTCGCGTTGGAGCGGAAGTCCACGGCTTCGCGTATCAGAATGGGAAGCAGGGAAACCGTCAGGAATCCGTGGGCGATGGTGGTGCCGTACGGCGATTCGCGGCCCGCGCGTTCGACGTCGATATGAATCCACTGATCGTCGCCGGTGACTTCGGCGAAACGGTCAATCTGCTCCTGAGTGACGGTGTGCCAGCCACTGGAGCCGATTTCCTGGCCGGTGCGGGTCTTAAGATGGTCGATGGTCATTTGCCATCGACCGAGAACGCCAGCAGCACGTTGCCGGCGATGCCGCCGAAAACTCCGTAGCCGGAATTCGTGTACACCATGCCGTGCGCGATGGTCGGACCGGCGGAGTCGATGGACCCGCCCTTGGCCTGCACGCCGTTCACGGTGTCGAACGGACGCGCGGTTTCGAAGTCCCAGATGATTTCGCCCGTTGCGGTAGAATACGCCCGGAAGTGGCCGTTGAGCGCGCCCGAGAACACGGCCCCGGGTATCACCGACACGGCTGCGGACTGGCCTCCGTTGCCACCCGCCGCCGGAGCCGGCGCCGACCATTTCAGTTCGCCGGTGGCCAGATCGAGCGCGTATAGCCCCGGCGTCCCGGCTTTCCCGTTGAACCGATCCGAAACGGCGGCGTAGACCTGCCTATCGTCAGCCGCGTGGCCCCATTCGACGCCGCCGAGCGCGCTGCCCTTTCCCACGCGTGTTTGCCATAGGACCTTGCCTTTGTTGTCGGGATCCAGGCCCCAAACGACTCCCGATTTCTGCCCCACAACGATGATCTGTTTCCCGTTCGGAAGCGTTCGCAGCACCGGGGATGTGCCGAAGTCGAAATCGGGTCCGCTCTCCGTCGGGCAGTTGGGATTATTCGGGCAGCCGATCACGAAGTTGTCTTTGGGCTGTACCTGGCTCGACCAGACCAACCGGCCGGTCTCCATATCGAAAGCAAGAATCGCGTCGCTGGTGTTGATTTCGACTTCCGTGTAAGAATTGCCCGCCGAGGCGTAGATCAGCTTTCGTTTGAGATCGACCGTGGGCGACGACCAAACCGACGCGCCGGCCGGTCCCAGCAGTTGTGTCCCGTTCTTGCTGGTCTTATACGCTTTAGGCGGGTCGAGCACGGTGTAGCTTTTCCAAATCTGCTTGCCGGTCGCTGCGTCGAGCGCCGCCACGCTGCCGCGGAACGTGCAGCAGGAGTACGTTGGCTGCTGCGCCGAAGCTTCCTCAATGGAAGCGACCGGTACGTAGAGCCGCCCGTTGATCAGAATCGGTGCGCCGGTGATCCGCGCCACGGGGTGATCATCGAGCTTGGTTTTCCACAACTGCACTCCTGTTTCGGCATCGACGGCATGCGCATTGGCGCGAAGGTCGCCGAAGTAGGCCGCCCATTTCCCACTCGCGAGCTTGCCGATGCTGATCGCGCTGCGAACGCCGGCGCCCGCGGCGTAGGACCAGTACACGCAGCCCGTGCTCGCGTCGAGAGAGTAGACCGTGCCCCCGACGCTGCCGACGAAAACGCGTCCGCCGGCGACGGTGGGCTGCGCCCACGCCATGGGGTCCTTAGGAAAACCGAAAGCCCATTTCAATTTGAGCTTGGGAACGTCGGAGGCGGCCAGGCCCGGTTTCGGCTGGAAATGCGAATTGTCGGTGTCGCCGCCCCATCCGCTCCAATCGCCATCGCCGAGAGCGAATTTGGGCGCTGCCGTCGTGCATTTGCCCGCCATTGGCTGCGCCGCTGCCACCGAAAACTCCTTGCCGGTGATGAAGCGGGCGATCGCTTTCCCCTCGTCTTCGCTAAGGCCGGCCGCCTGCACAGTCATCGCGCCGTTGAACATCGCATTGGCGACAAACTCAGGCGTCTTCGCGGCAAGTTCGTCATGGGAAGGCATGCGTGCCTGCGGCGCTCCGTCATGGCATATTGCGCAGCGAGATTTGTAAAGTGCGGCTCCATCCGGCGTTGCTGCGGCCGCGGCAGACATGGTTATTGTGAGGTATGCAATTTGGCGTAGAAGCATTAGAAACCCTTCGGGTCAATTTAGCATAACTCGCTGAAACTGGCGCTGCCGGGCTCCGGTACGATACCGTAGAGATGTGTTCGCGATGGCATGGTTTACGCGGCAAAAATCCGGTGCGGAGGGCGGCGGCGAGGGCGAGAAGAAGGTTCGGACGGAGGGTCTGTGGCTGAAATGCGAAAGCTGCGGCCAGATCATCTGGAAGAAGGCCCTGGACGAGAATCAACAGGTGTGCCCGCACTGTGAGCATCACTTCCGGCTGGATGCGCGGGCGCGCCTGGCCGCGCTGTTCGACCGCGGCGAGTATCGGGAGCACGATGCCGGGCTCACCTCCACCGATCCGCTCCACTTTGAAGATGCCAAGCCGTACAGTGAGCGGCTGGCCGCGATGCAGCAGGCCACGTCGCTCTCGGACGCTTTGATATCGGCCACCGGAACGCTGGAAGGCCGGCCCATTCATATTTGTGCGATGGAGCTGAAGTTCATCGGCGGAAGTATGGGCGCGGTGGTGGGAGAAAAAATCACGCGGGCCATCGAGAGCTGCATCCATCAGCGGCGTCCGCTGGTGATCGTGTCCGCCTCAGGCGGAGCGCGCATGCAGGAAGGCGCCATCAGTCTGATGCAACTCGCCAAGATTTCGGCCGCCCTGATGCGCCTGGACGATGCGCGGGTGCCTTACATCAGCGTCCTGACCGATCCGACCACCGGCGGCGTTACCGCGAGCTTCGCGATGCTCGGGGACTTGAATATCGCCGAGCCGGGCGCGCTGATCGGCTTCGCCGGGCCGCGCGTCATTGAGCAGACCATTCGCCAGAAGCTCCCCGAAGGCTTTCAGCGCAGCGAGTTCCTGCTGGACCACGGGTTCCTGGACGCGGTGGTAAAGCGCTCCGAAATGAAGACCTACATCGCGCAATCGTTGAGTTTCTTCTGTGACTAGACTTTTGCTGTGATTCAACTTCAAGGCGCCGGAAAACGCTTCGGCCACAAACTCCTCTTCGAAAACTGCGACTGGCTGATCACGCCCCGGGAGCGCACCGGCCTGGTGGGCGCGAACGGGACCGGCAAATCCACCCTGCTCAAGATTTTAGGAGGGATGGAGACGCTCGACTACGGCACCATGAGCGTCGCTAAGGGGATTACCCAAGGATATCTTCCGCAGGACGGCTTGACGCTCTCGGGCAGGACCATTTTCGACGAATGCATGAGCGTCTTCGCCGCGCTGCACGAAATGGAGCGCGAGCTGGAAACGCTGCATCACAAACTGGGCGAGCTCGATCCGGACGGCGCCGATTACGCAGCCGTTGCAGACCGGCTGCATCTCATCGATTCGGAGTTTCGGAATCGCGACGGCTATGCGATTGAGGCCCAGGTGGGAACCGTACTCGACGGGCTCGGGTTTCGCAAGGAAGACTGGACGCGGCGGACCGAGGAATTTTCGGGCGGGTGGCAGATGCGCATCGCGCTGGCGAAACTGCTGCTCGAAAAGCCCAACATGCTGCTGCTCGACGAGCCCACCAATCACTTGGACCTGGAAGCCCGCAACTGGCTGGAGGCGTACCTGGCGGATTACCCGTTCGCCTACGTGCTGATCTCGCACGACCGTTATTTCCTGGACATCACCGTGAGCCGGACGGTCGAGATCTGGAACAAACAGGTTCACTTCTACAGCGGAAACTACGATTCCTATCTGCGCCAGAAAGAAGAGCGGAGGTCGCAGCTCGAATCCGCGTATCGCAACCAGCGCGAGCGTATCGAGCAACTGGAAGCCTTCATCAATCGCTTCCGCGCGCAGGCGACCAAGGCGAAGCAGGTGCAATCGCGTATCAAGGAACTCGAAAAAATCGAGCGGATCGAGGTTCCTCCGGACGAGCAAACCATCCATTTCTCGTTTCCGCAGCCCAAGCCGAGCGGACGAATCGTCGCCGAGTTCAAAGACGTTTCGAAGAGCTACGGCGCCAAGCACGTGTTCAGCGGCGCGACCTTCATCATCGAGCGCGGCGACCGGGTGGCCCTGGTGGGCATCAACGGCGCCGGCAAGTCGACCATGATCAAGCTGCTCGCCGGGACCGAGCCGCTCACTTCCGGGTCCTACACGCTCGGTCACAACGCGCTGCCGGATTATTTTGCGCAGGACCAGTATAAGGAACTGGACCCGAACCGGCGGATGCTCGACGATCTGGGCGACGCCGCGCCTCGATCGACGCAGACCGAATTGCGCACCCTGCTGGGGTGCTTTTTATTCAGTGACGACGACGTTTTCAAGCGCATCGGCGTGCTGTCGGGGGGCGAGCGCAACCGCTACGCGCTGGCGCGGATGCTGCTGGCTCCGTCGAATTTTTTGTTGCTCGACGAGCCGACCAATCATTTAGACATGCGCGCCAAGGACGTGCTTCTTGAATCTCTGAGTAAATATACGGGGACCATTGTGTTCGTCTCCCACGACCGCTACTTCATCGACAACCTGGCCACGCGAATCTTCGAGATCGAGGATGGCCATGTACACGTTTATCCGGGCAACTACGAAGATTACCTCTGGCGCAAGGGCGGCGGCGCTTCGCCGATCGTGGCAGAAACGGCGCCCGAGCCCGAACCCGTCCGCGCCGTGCCTGCGGAACCAAAGAAACGCGTGAATCCGATGAAGGTGAAGAAGGTCCAGGACCGGCTTTCGCAAGTCGAGCAGCGCGTGGCAGCGCTCGAGCGGGAGATCGCGCAATACGAAGCCGAACTCGGAGATTTCAAGAGCGTGGAGGAGACCATGCGGCTGACGGGTCTCGTCTCAAAGCGCCGTACGGAGCTCGAAAGCACAGTGGCGGAATGGGAGGAGCTTTCAGCGGCGCTGGAGTCGGGCGTCTAATTGACCGCCTAGTTTATAGCAAGACTTGCCGGTGACGTGTGATGTTCCTGCGCGAAATAGCTCGATACGCCGAGGTTCTTGTACACCTGCCCCGCGACTCCGGAAGCGGTCGGCCCGCTGACTAAACTCCCACCGGTCAGCAGAACCACCACCACCATCTTGTTCTTGCCCTATATCGAACAATTTAAAAAAGACTTAGCCGAGCTGACCCAATTGCCGGTCGAGTATGAGCAAGAGTTCTTTTCCTCCGCAGCAGCGGCCAGGCAATTTGCCCCACAGAACAAGTCCCGCAAAGACAATCCGTCGCACGAAAAACTGGATGCGGCAGCCGCAGCCCTTATTCT
>CAWJHI010000112.1:0-11787 GCA_963842485.1 Terriglobia bacterium
CGGAGTACGATGCCTTTGTCGTCCAGGTCATGCTGGCGTTCCCGGTTTACGTCGTCGGCCCGCAGCACCAGCGAGTGATCCGCGGCCGGCAGATTCACTTTCTTGCCGCCCGCGATGATCTCGTGCCGCCCGTGCTCGTCATACCACTTGGTCAGCGTCGCCGTCATGTGCATCTTCTCGACGATGTTCCGCCAGCCGACGCCGGTGTTGTACGCGCAGAAGGAAATTTCGCCTTCCTGGGTCGCGTAGGGAATGATGCACTGCTCCGTGCGCCGGAAGTCGTAATTGAACAGGTCCTGGAACCACATGCCCGCCACGAACAGGAAGTTCCAGCGGTCCGCGCGGCGCTTCTTGATGTCTTCAATTGTGCGGTCCCCGGTCACTTTGCCGTAGGCGCCCGTCTGGGATTTCTTGGACATCCCAAAGCACTTGTCGAACTTGGCGATCAGATCGCTCAGCCGGAAATGCGTCGGAGCTTCGTAAGGATTGTAGTTGCGCAGCAGCGCGAGCGAAACCCCGAACACCGCAAGCCGCTTGCTGCGCGAGGCGTCGTTGATCTTGGCCACGTCCTTCGCCAGCCGGTCCGCATTCAGGAACGCCGTCACCGGGCGATACTCTTTGGTTTCCTTGTCGCACATCACCGCCATGCCGACGCCGCAGTTGGGATGGCAGCCGCACGACAATTGTCCCCAGTCCGCATTCGGACCGTGGACCAGGTCCGCGAAGTCGGAGAACGTGCTCATGAAGCTGATCGGGAACCAATCCCGCACCGGCTCGCCCAGCCCGGTCTGCGATTTTACGTCGTGCGCCAGGTGCGACAGCGTGTAGCGCTGCGCTTTTCTACGCTCTTCCGTCACCGCTTCGTCGCGTCCCGTGAACGAAACCGGCTGGAAGCTCAGGAACGGGATCTTCTTGGGATTGTCCAGCGCGAATCGCACCACCGCGCCCACTTGCTCGTTATTCACGCCGTTGATCAGCGTGATCACCGGCACAATATCGACGCCCGCGGTGTACAGATTCTCAATCGCGCGCAGCTTCACGTCGAACAGGTTGCCCACCGCGCGATGCGAGTTGGCTTCATTCCCGATGCCGTCGAACTGCAGGTACGCATACCGCAGGCCCGCCTCAGCCGCTTGCTTGGCGAACTCCGGCCGCTTGGCGAACTCGATCCCGTTGGTGGCCGCCTGCACGCTCTGGTATCCGATCGTCCGGCAATACTTTACCGCTTGCAGGAAATGCGGCGACAGCGTCGGCTCCCCGCCCGAAAACTGCACCGAAAGCTGCCGCCGCGGCTTGATCGAAATCGCGTTATCCAGCAGCGTCTTGATTTCTTCCCATTGCAGCTCGTGCACGAACCCCACCTGATTCGCATCCATGAAGCACGGGTCGCACATCATGTTGCAGCGATTGGTCAGGTCGATGGTCAGCACCGATCCACGCCCATGCGTAATCGTGCTGGTTCCATGGTCGTGAAGCTTCTCGTCGTTGTGCGCGCGAATGTCGCGGCCCGGGAAAACGTCTTCCAGATGCTGCGAGAACGCCGGGTCGATCGACATCAGGTCTTCGAACTTCCCGTGGATCGGGCATTCTTTCACCATCAGGATCTGGCCGTCCCGCTCAATGATGTTCGCCTTGATTTCGCCGACCTTCTCGTTGCGCAGGATCTCCACCGGCAGCTTGCCGTCCAGGATCTTCCCGCGGATCTCGGGAACGCATTTGGGGCACAGAGAATCCGTCTCGCGCGGCCAGCCGAGCTTCGGCTTCTGCTTCTCCCAACTCTTCAGTAGCGGTTTGTCCGACCATTTCGGCGTGAAGGACGGGTTCGGGTGAATCGAGTTGAGCTTGTCATAGACAAACCAAGCTGCGTTGGCTGCGACGGCAACGGCTTTCTCGACGTGCTTGATCGGCTTAGTCAAGAGCGGTCTCCAAGTTGACGTTATATTGCTTCCACCGAGTATAGTAGACACCATGGGAGGCAGCTAGATTAATGAATTGAAATGTCGCTGGGCGCATTGGATGGGGATCTCGCCAGTGCGAACGGTTAACATATTCCCCAGCAACAAGATAGGATCTCTATTTCAGGCCCTGTATCAGCCCCAGATACAGCCCGTCGCTGCGCACCAGGCACGGCGAATCCACACCCTTCCCCCCGAAATCCCCCCACAGGATTTGCGATGCCCGCAAATCCGGCCGCCATCCCGGATCCGCCGAATTCGTAAAGCAATCATTGCAGAGATACCGGTATCGGTCGCTCACCTCCGGCTTGGTCTGGTCCACCACAACCGGCGTGAAAATCAAACCCGTCGGCAACCCGCCCACCACCACGGGACCGTTGATGTTGGCGACGCCAAACGTCGCCGAATACGCCGGATTGCCCCATCCCTGCGCCCCGGTGAACTGCCCGCCCGCAGTCGAGCACGCCTGTAACGCCGCGAATCCACCCGCGCCCGTGCTCAGCCCGCATCGAACCGAACCACCGCCTGGAATCACGATGTCCGCCAGTCCGTCGCCATTCACGTCCATTAACCGCAGCGCCTGAAGCCCCCAGGCATTGTCGAGATCCGGTGTCGAATGGCTCGCCTCACCCGCCGGCGCCTCGAATCTTATCCCCAGGTTCACATACACCTGCGGCTGGGTCTGCTCCGGCGTCCACACCACCATGTCCACCGCCGCGCCCAGCCTGATTTTCCCGAAGTGAACATACCGCGGATCCGGCAGCGCCGCGTTCAGATACTGCATGGGCGCGTAGAAACCGCTCTGCCCGTTGTTATACGCCACCCACAGCGTACCCGATGCCGGGAAGATCAAATCCGCGCGACCGTCCCCATTCACGTCCGCCAGCCAGAACTTCGACCCGTAATTCGTAAACCAGCTCGAATCCTGCACCGTCAGCCACGCCGTCGACGCCTTAAATCCCCCCGCCCCATCGCCCGCCTTACAGTACACCGTCTGGTTGCGAGCCTTGCACACCCCGTGCGCCTTGCCCATCCCCGCGATCGCGCCCTCCACCACGTCGCCTTGCCCGTCCGTCGACCCAAACTCAGTCGAAGCCAGCACCGGCGCCGCCGTGACGCCTCCCAGCACTCCCGGAATCGCGTCCAGCGGCAGATACTCGTAATCCGGCCCCAGGTTTTCGACGATATACCGGATCAAGTTGATGGGGAACGGATTGCCATTGCGCCCGTCAATGTCTTCCGTGCGGACGTGCAACAGCACGATCACGCCGTGAGCAGCCGCGCGAATGGCCTCCACATACAGGGCCCCGCAGGCAGACGCCGGAATCTTCCGAGCCAGGCAGTCCCAGTCGCCGCCCATCCACGTGTTGTTCCCCAGGTAAAAGTCGCCACCGACGTCGGCGTCGATCGGACCGGTCAGCGTTCCCGCATGCGGATCCGCATTCAGAATCGACGCCACCCGTCCATCGAAAGCCAGACCCGGCCCGCGAAACAGGCGCGGACTGTTATCTTGCAGCGTGTCGATCAACTGCTGCGCCCTCGCCACCTCGTACACAATCTTCGTTGGATCCTCGATCGTGGTCAGCGGAATGTGATTTACCGAATGATTGATCAGGTCGTGTCCCAACTGCACCACGCTGGTAGCCACGGTGGTCGCAACATCTCCGTAGCCCACGCACAGCGCCGAATCAGGATCGGCCTTGTCCTGATGCGCGTAGTGGCAGGTTACCGTGGCGAACGTGGCTCGAATGCTTTTCTCCAGCGGCTTCGGATTTCCGGGACCCGCCCGCGGAATCTCCACCGGCCCGTGAAGATAGCGTGCCACCTTCTCCATCTGTGTCACGCCGTCCGGCCCCGGCTCATCCGGACCGTCGTCGAAGGTGAGAAAAACCGCTCCTTTCGGCAACGCCGCAGCGTTGATCACTCCATTTGTCTTGAATTGACCGCGCGCGAGCAGACACACTGCCGCGCCCATAAGAACCAGGTCTGCACCCCTCATATTTTGTGATCAGACGAATCCGTCCCCCCAAACCCCCGTAAGAGTATATCCTCGCGACGCAAATTTGCAAACACTCGAATCGCCAGCTCGCGCCGCAAAAGTACCATCCCGAATCGCCGCGTCTTTAGCGAGCCGCGACCACAGGGAGCGGTAGAAGAAGCGTTTTCCGCGGCCCTGTCTGCACAGCCCGGACAGCTTTTACCAGGAGCTTGTTGAAAAAGGGGACTGACCACTGTGTCCCCGCCGCCTGCAAAGCATTGCTCCCGCGGAGGGCCGCGCGGCGGACATAGCGGTCTGCCCCCTTTTCAACAAGCTCCTTAGGTCATCGCTTTGTGGAATGCATTTCGCGGACCAGACGATCGCGCTCGGAAACTATAGCCATACCGCGTCGGGCATCAGAATCTGGACCTCGAAACTGCGCGAACGCGCGCATGCCGACGCCGCCTCGCGCAAATGCGATTCAGCATCCGGCCAGGACGTGTTCAAAGTACTCCAGGTAACGCGGTACCATCTGCTCCTTGTGATAAATCCGCGCTGCCTGGAGCGCCCGTTCGGATTCCTGCCGGTAGAATTCCGGATCGCCCTCCAGGCGAATGATCAGGTCGATCCACGGCTCTACGACACTCGCGTCCACCGGAACGGGATACGCAGGCGTGATTTCCTCGGGGATCGGCAAACAGAATCCCGCGCCGTTGCACGTTTCCCTCAGCCCTCCGCGATCGCTCACCACCGGAGGAATCCCGTTCAGCAGAGCCTCCGCCGCCACACGACCCGCCGCCTCATGCCACAAAGATGGCGCCAGCAGCGTCCGCGTCGCCGCATAAATCTCTTTCGGCTGCGCCAGTGGAGGAGACATCATCAGATTCTCGTGCCTCCGCAGATCGAACCCCCCGAGCATCCCGGCCTGCACCAGGCGCCCCGCCGAGCCGCGAGACTCGATAAACATCATGGCCAGGTCCGGCCGCCGCACGCTCAGCTCCTCCGCCAGCCGCGCCACCAGCATCAACCCCTTCTCCGGAGACGGATTGATCATGGTGATGAAAATGGGCTCGCGGTCTGGCGCCACCACATCCTCCAGCTCCATCGGGAGGGGAAGGGGAGTACTCTCGATACCGATCGAAGCGCGGTAGAAATCCGTCAGATACCGGCTGGGCGTCAGAACGCCATCCATGGGTCGAAAAAAATCGGGATTCGCCAGGTACCCTTCGTTGCGCAGCGCGAACACCAGCTTCACGCCTTGCCGCTTGGCTCGCTCATAGCGCTTTACGTCGCCCGGCTGCCCTCCGAAGCCCAGCAGCAAATCCGGCTGGAACCCATGCAGCTCGTCGTCGAACATCCGGTCGAACTGCCGGCCATGTACCTGCTGCCAGCTATGCATGGTGCGCGGCCCGGCATCGAGCAAACGATACCGTACGCCGCGATGATCGAAGCTCAGCTCGGGGCGTACCCGCTCCTTGGTATGGCCCCGGTCCACGTGCGGCTCGATTCCCATCCCGCGCAGGAAGGATACCGCATCCGATCTGGAAGCTTGTTGAGAGCGGTCACTCCCCTCTTTCAATAAGCTGGTAGTGGCGCGCTCGGTGGCCGTCGTCGCCACAGCGCGCACTTCCAGCCCCGCTTGCGCGAGCATCTCGCACATGGTACGGGTGGAGCGCGCAGCTCCGCTTGCAGGATCCTGGGGCAGCTGCGGCAGAACCAACAGGAGCCGCGCGCCGCGAATACTCACGGAGGTTGCGTCAGGCCTTCTTGCGCCGCCGCCACCACATCAGGCCGGCGATGGCCGATGCCACCAGCGGGAACGTCGCAGGCTCAGGTGCGCCAATGGCGCCAACGTCGATCGATTGCCCCGCGGGTACGTTTACCGAAAGAGTGGCGTCCGCCGGTGCTTCGCTGTCGCTCACCACGAAATCGACCGAGTAGCCGCTCACCGCTGGGGTCGGCGGAAGTGTTGGCGCTGGACTGCCCGAAAGAGTCCCGCCCCCCGCTGGGATGGTGCCAGTGATGGGAGCCAGAGGTACCGTTCCGACCCCGGTTAAGAAGCTCAGCGTCAACGAATAGGTCAGCGTATCGCTATCCGTGTCAGTGACCACCACATCGTAATGGAGGGGAAAAGAGCCCCCGACGAATGAGGCGCCGTTCGCGCCGCCCGACGCGGAAAACTCCATCGATATCGTCCCGCCGCTGATGCCGCTGGTCACACTTCCATTCCCGCTCAGTGCGACGCCCGTGATTCCGTTCGCCGGTGCGAGTTGGGAAACCAGACAGGATCCTCCGCTGCTCAGGCTGCCCCCGTGGGCAGTCGGGGTACAAGTGGTAGCGTCGAAGACCAATGATGCGACCGCGGGTGTGATCGGTCCAGCCTTCGCGGGAAGGCTGACCACGGCCAGCGACGCCAGGGGAACCAGCGTCAGCGCAATCGTACGTCCTTTGTTCTGAATGAATTGTCTGGCCCGCTCGATCGATGTCATGAAGCCCTCCGGCTCTGCACAAAAATAGCGACTACATAGTACAGGGATACCTGGATACCGTCAAGCTATAGTACCAGTAGAACCCCTTCAGGGAGCGGTCCACCTCGCGCCTCGCGCAGCAGCCCAACCGACGCCGAAACGACTCCGGCGCTTCACCAGACCATCATTGCGCCGCCGGCGAGTCTTCCGGATTCGCGACGAAACGATAGCCCACCCCGCGCACGGTCAGCAGATGCCGCGGCCGCGCCGGGTCTGCTTCGATGTATCGCCGCAGACGCACAATGAAGTTGTCGATGGCGCGCGTGTCGGTGTCCTCGTGCAGTCCCCACACGTCTTCGAGCATCCTCTTTCGCGACACAGCTTTGCCCTCGTACTGGATCAGATAGCGCAGGACGCTGGCTTCCATCAAGGTCAGCGGGAACATCTGGTCCCGCACGCGCAGCTCTAACGCGTCGAACTCCACGGATTTATCGCCGAACACGAACCGGTCCGCGGGAGTTGGCGGCGGCGTTGGCGGCGGCACAGCCGAACGAAAAGAAGCCCGCAGCCATTCGCTTCTGCGCAGCAGCCCGCGGATGCGCGCGATCAGGATGTTCAGATCGAAGGGCTTGGTGAGATAATCGTCGGCTCCGGCTTCAAACCCTTTCAGAACGTCCTCCGGATGCCCGCGAGCCGTCAGCATCAGCGTCGGCATGTACTGGCCGCTGCCGCGCAGTTCGCTCATCACCGTGAAGCCGTCTTTGCCCGGCAGCATCACGTCCAGAACCACCACGTCGAATCCCGGCGGACCGTTCTTGAACAGCTCGAGCGCCGCTTCTCCCGTCTCGGCCACTTGAACCTGATACCCTTCGGCTTCCAGGTTGAAGCGCAGCCCTTCGGCCAGATGCTGCTCGTCTTCCACCACCAGAACCCGGTTCATTTTGCGAGGGGAAGCTCCAGCACGAAGGTGCTTCCGCGTCCGGGACCTTCGCTTTCCGCCCATGCGCGTCCGCCATGGCGTTTGGCCACGGAGCGGACAATGTACAGCCCCAGCCCGGTTCCTTTCACTCGCGTCGCCAGCGGTCCGGGAACTCGATAGAAGCGCTTGAAAATCTGTTTCAGCTCCGTCTTGGGGATGCCCGCGCCGCGGTCGGTCACGCGCACGGCCCCGAATTTTCCGTCCATCTGCGCGGTCTCCACTTTCACTTTGATTTCGTGGCCGGAGTACTTCAACGCGTTGTCGATCAGGTTCGATACCGCCGCGCGCACTTCGTCGGGATCGCCCATGATGGTCACTGCCGGCCCCGGCTGGTATTCGATCGCGCCTTCGCCCACATGATGGAGCGTGCGGGATCGCTCCAGGCACTCCTCCACCACTTCTCCCAGATTCAGTGGGCAGACGTTGACGGCGCGGCTGGCATGCCCGATGCGGCCGGTTCTGAGCACCTGCTCGATGGTGCTCAGCAACCGGTCGCTGTCCTCCAGCATGATGCGGTAAAACTCCTGCCGCTTGGGTTCCTCGACCGGGCGTTTTTGCAGGGTTTCCAGGTACAGCCGGATGGACGCCACCGGCGTTTTCAGCTCATGCGTGACGGCGTTGATAAATGCGTCATGCTGGGCGTTCCTGCGGATCTCGCGAACCAGGAAAATGGTGTTCAATACCACCCCGCCGATCAGCACCGCCAGCAGCAGCAGGCCGAGAAACAGCAGAATGCCGTGCCTCCAGTTCAGCGCCACCCACCCGATGTAGAGCAGCAGCGTGACCAGGATCAGGCCCGCGCCAAGGGCGATAAAAAACGCGATCGTCTTGCGGCGCCCCGCGACAACCATGATTTCAGGTTAGCAGGGCCGCGAATCAGGCGGCTTCGCGCTCAGCCATAGCGCTGTTCAGCTTGGCCACGCGCACGGAGCGCGCGATCCCGGTGAACCGCAGCACTTTCAGCAGCAGCCAGGACGGATCGAACTCATACCAGGCCAGACCATGGCGAGCCGAGGTCGGATGTGCGTGATGATTGTTGTGCCAGCCTTCGCCGAACGTGATCAGCGCCACCCACCACGTGTTGCGCGAATCGTCCCGCGTGTCGAACCGGCGGTTGCCCGTCATGTGGGTAGCCGAGTTCACCAGCCAGGTGGCATGCCATCCGAACACCACGCGCACGAAAATTCCCCACAGAAACAGCGGCCATCCGCCGATCGCCAGCAGGATCACGCCCAGCGTCACTTCCGGAAGCCAATGATAATTATTCAGCCACACGTAAAAAGGATCCCTGGCCAGATCCGGAGCGTATTTGGACATGACGCGCGTGTTGCTATGCATCGTCTCGCCCCACAGCAGCCACCCAACGTGCGACCAGAACGCGCCGTCGTGCGGCGAATGCGGATCGCCCGGTTTGTCCGCCATCTGATGGTGCAGCCGGTGAGTCCCCACCCAGGAGATCGGTCCGCCTTCGAGCGTCAGCGCGCCGCACATGGCGAAAAAGTATTCGAGCGGCTTCGGCACCACGTAAGAGCGATGCGTGTGCAGGCGATGATAGCCCAGGCTGATGCCCAGTCCCGTACACATCCAATATAAGAAGACAGTCGCGAAGAAAACATGCCAGCTAAAGAAGAACAGCGCCGCAATCGCGCCAATATGAAAAACGACCATGGCGATGGAAGTTGCCCAGTTCCAGCCATGCCGCGGAATGATAATGAGGTCTTGTTTGTCCACTGATGATCCTATCGGGAGTTCCATGTTCACGGTAACGCGGATTTCGCCAGTGGATTGTAAGAGTTATGTAATTTCGATGAAGGGTAAGTTGAATCCCGTAGAGGGCTAATGTTACCACTGGTAACATCCTAAGCCTCTTGGCATACCAATCAGATACAATAACGGCCCATGCTCGAATACAGCGTAAAAGAGCAACGCGGGTGGTATATGTACGATTTTGCCAATTCCGCGTTCTATACGACCGTCATTGCGTTGTTTCTGGGCCCGTATCTGACCGCTCTCGCCAAGGCCGCGGCCGGACCCGACGGATACGTGCACCCGCTCGGCATCAGCATCGAGCCGCGCAGTTACTGGAGCTTCGCGGTCAGTCTGTCCGTGATCCTTCAAGTGGTATTCCTGCCGATGGTTGGCGCAGTCGCCGATTATGGCCGCCGCAAGAAGGAAGTGCTTGCAGCGACAGCCTATCTGGGCGCGACAGCGACCATGGCGATGCTGTTCCTGAAGGACGGAGAGTATCTGTTCGGCGGACTGCTGTTCCTGATCGCGAATGTGAGTTTTGGCGCAGCGGAGGTGATTTACAACTCATTCTTACCCGAAATCGCGCCGCCGGAGGATCGCGACGCGGTGTCTTCGAAAGGCTACGGAATCGGGTACATAGGCGGAGGGCTGCTGCTGGCGCTGAACCTGGTCCTCTATATGAAAGCCGACCGGATCGGCATGAGCGAAGGCATGGCGGTGCGGATCAGCCTGTCGTCGGCAGGGGTTTGGTGGGCGATTTTCACGATTCCGACGATCCTCACGCTGCGCAATCGCGGTCCAGCGCGAGTGTTGGCGGCGGGGCAAAGCGCGGTGGCAACGGTGGTTCGCCAACTGGAGCACACGCTAAAGGAAATCCGGCGGTATCCCCAGACTCTGCTGTTTCTGGTGGCGTATCTCCTTTATAATGACGCGATTCAGACTGTGATCAACCTGGCGTCGCAGTTCGGCAACGACGAGCTGAAAATTCCGGTTTCGACGCTGACGCTGGCGATTCTGATGGTGCAGTTTGTGGCATTTTTCGGGTCGATCGGCTTCAACTGGCTGGCATCGATCATCAACGCCAAGCGGGCGGTGATCGTGAGCCTGGTGGTGTGGACGGCGGTGCTGGTTTACATTTATGTGGCCGTGAAAACCACGGTCGAATTTTTCATAATGGCGGCGATTGTCGCCCTGGTATTGGGTGGAAGCCAGGCGTTGAGCCGGTCCTTATATGCGCAGATTGTTCCGAAGAGCAAAGAAGCCGAGTACTACAGCATTTACGAGATCAGCGACAAAGGGACCAGTTGGATGTGCCCCTTGATTTTCGGCCTCGCGATGCAATATACGCATAGCTACCGGCTGTCGGTTCTGTCGCTGATCGTATTCTTTATCGCGGGACTGTTTCTGCTGGTGAAGGTGGATATGGCGGAGGGTGAGCGGGCGGTGGCAGAAGCGTCATAACTCCGGCGAGGATGAGGACCATCACCGCGTCTCCGCTCTCGGCCGACCGGCCGGCAAGATACACCTGGATCAATCGAAGGCATAGCACCAGGGTTGCGGCTGAGATGGCGGTGGCCGCGTAGGAGAGGCCCACACGCGCCAGCAACCATAGGAGTGAGCCATAGATGTAGGTTTTCTCCAGAAAGACGCGGCTGCCGCTTTCCCGCGGACCGGCCATGAAGCCGACGAAGGGCGCCCAAGTGAAGGCCCGCGGGGTTGGCAGGAAGTGAAACGGCCGAAGCGCTTCGAGGATCACGAAAGCGGTGAAAATCACGGCGAGTAAGGCGGTCCGTTTTGGGAGTCGCGGGGAAACGGTAATCCAGGCGAGCGCGGCGAGGATTCCTCCCGTCACTTCGGATGCGGACAGCACGGCTCCGTCGAGGACCACGCGCGCGGCCAGGACGAACGCCAGGAGCAGCGCGATCATCCGCCGGCTGCGTTCGATTCCGGCGAGCGCTTCGAGCAACGCGGCGGCGGCGAGCCACAAAGCGAAGTGCGAATACACTTCGAGCGGGTGAAGCCGCGGAGCCAGAAACAGCGGCTTTAGAGCGGCTGCGTATTTATGGATGTAAAAGGATGGGACGAACGGAAGCAGGCGGTCGCCGGTCCAGGCCAGGAGCAGCAGCATGGGGAACGAAGGGTCGCGCCGCAAGGAGACGGCGGCGATCGCTCCCGCTAGCGTTCCCAAGGTATTGCCGAAAGCGTCGGCGAGGCTGGGGCTGCGGCTGTAATCGTAATATTGAGTGAATTCGAGGGAGAGCGCCAGCATCGACGCGGCCAGGGTCACGACGATCACACGCGCTGCCGGCGAAGCTCGGCGAAATGTCAGGGCGGTGAAAAATCCGAACGGCAGGTATAGCAGGATGTTGGAAATGAGATCGCCGCGGTCGAGCGGCTCGTTCACGGTGGCCAGAAGCAGACTCACCAGGCTGGAAAATGGAAGGCTCGAGTGGAAGTGAAAGGGGTAGAGCGAGCCATAGAGGATCAACGCGAGCACGCCGGCGGCGATAGGGGCGAGTCTGGCATCGATCCGGCGTCCGGGTTCAGTCAAACTGCTAGTGTAGTGGGGAATCCGGGGGAAGGTGAACCTTCGCAAGAGCGGCGAAATTCGGGTCAGTACGTTTTTTGCACACCCCGGTCAAGATGGCTGGAACGTAG
>CAWJHI010000113.1:0-12583 GCA_963842485.1 Terriglobia bacterium
GCAGCTCAACCTTATGGTCGGATACTTCGGAATGAAGGGAACGGACTTGAACATCGCGCGAAACTACAATCAACCGATCAATGGAATCCGCCCGTATACGGCGATTTCCGCCAGCAGCCCGATTTTCGCCGGCAAGCCGCTGTCGAATATCATCGTTTATGAAAGCGACGGGAATTCCTCTTACAACGGACTGTGGGTCACCGGCACGAAACGGTTTTCGAGCGGCTTCCAATTCCAGACGTCGTACACCTGGTCGAAATCCATCGACTACAATTCGCGCAATGTTCAAGGTTTGACGGTTCAGAACAGCTACAACCTGCGCGGCGATCGCGGGCTGTCCGATTACGACGCCAGGAATCGTTTCGTGCTCAACGGAATCTACGCTCTCCCGTTCAAACGCAACCGGCTGGTGGCCGGCTGGGAGATCACGGGGATCGTTACGCTGCAAAGCGGGAACCCGATGAACTTCGTCACCACGAACCGGACCTTTAATGGCGCGGGTACGCTGCGGGCAAGCGTAAGCGGTCCAGTGGAGGTTGGCTTCATTCCGGCAACGAATGGAAACGCAGCCAGCATCAGCTATCTGGATAATCCGACGGTGTTCTACGACCAGGGCAACGCGTTCGGGAATCTCGGCCGCAACACGCTGATCGGCCCGGGATTCTCGGATATCGATGTCGCGCTGGTGAAGAACACGAAGATTAGTGAAAGGTTGAGACTTCAGATCCGCGCCGACGTATTCGACGCCCTGAATCATGCCAATTTCGGGCAGCCGGTTCAGAGCGTGCCGACGACCGGAACCGGCACGCTCGGCCTGATCACGAACACGCGCTTCCCGACGGGCGATTCGGGATCGTCGAGACAGATTCAACTGGCGATAAAGCTGTTGTTCTAACGGGGTGCGTGCAAGGCCAAATTCAAACTCTGCTGCGCTCCGGCGAAATCCGGGCGCAAACGTAGAGTCTCTGTAAACTCGCGGATCGCGTCGCCGGTGCGGCCCAACGCGAGGAGCGTTGTGCCCAGATGGTAGTGCGCGTTGACGTAATCCGGTCTCAACCGGACGGCGGCGGCGAACTGATCCAGAGCCTCATTCATGCGCTTCCCCTCAGTGAGGGCGACGCCTAAATTGAAGCGCGCCTCGGCGTCGTCAGGCGCGAGGCGAACCGTTTCAGAGAACTGCGCAATGGCTTCCCCGGTGCGCCCCAGGGCCGCGAATATTCGTCCCAAATTGTAGTGACCGTCGGCATCGCCGGGATTCATCGCGACCGATTCCATGACGTGCGGCAGGGCGATTTCCAAGTGCGGCAGCGCTTCGTCAACCCGGCCCTCCATGGCGAGAACTCCGCCCAAGCCGTAGTGCGCCTCTGGAGAATCGGGCGCGAGGCGGAGCGCTTCGCGATACTGCGATTCGGCCAGCTTTGCTTGACCAGTGCGGATGAGCGCGGCGCCTGCGTCGAGGTGTGCTTTCGCGAAATCGGGCCGCAATCGAAGCGCTTCGGCGAGGTGCGGTGCGGCGTCGTCGATTCTGCCGGTAGTAAGCAGCGCCTCTCCGAGATTGTCCTGGATTTCGGCGTCCCGCGGGCGTATTCCTTGAGCAATTTCGAAGTTGGAGATGGCGTCGGCAATCCTCCCCTGACGCCGGAGCGCGACGCCGAGATTGTTGTAGGCCACGTAGTTTCCGTCCGTCACCTGAATCGCATGCTGGAACAAGGTGATGGTGTTCTGCCAGTAGTCCAGATTCGACCAGGCGGCCAGGGCCCAAACCGAACATACCGCGAGAGCAGCAAGCTTGAGGGCCGTCTGCCGGTGGCGGAGCATTTCGGCGGCTCCCCAAGCCACCATGATGGAGATGCCGATCATCGGTAAGTAGGTATAGCGATCCGCGCGGCTCTGGACACCCACCTGAACCACGCCGATCACTGGCACCAAGGCGCCCAGGTACCACAGCCATCCGGTTGCGAGATACGGCCTCCGCGCTCGCTCGCGCAGAACCACGATGGTCACCGCGGCCAGCGCCAAGCCGGCCATAATCCACTCCCATGCCGCGGGGATCGAATACGGGTAGACGACCGCCAGATTGACTGGCCAGACGAATTTTACGAGGTAGGCGGCGTAGGAGATGAGTCCGTTTTCAAGCCGGACGGGCAGCGGAACCTGATCCAAAGCCGCGACGGTCCGCGCGCCTTGCTGCGCCATGTAAGTGACGATGGAAGCGCCAAGCGAAAGCGCAAGTAAAGGCAACTTTTCGACGAACAGCCACAGCAGTCCCTTCGTTCGTCGTAACGGCCAAACATCCAGTAAAAGTGCGACAAACGGCAGGGTAACCACCATGGACTTGGACATCAGGCCGCAGGCGAACAGTACGGTGACCAGCAAATAGCGCAAGGCAGAGGGGCGCCTGGCGTAAGTCACGTAAGCGCTCAACGTCAACAGGAAAAAGAGCGCGCTGAGCACATCCTTTCGTTCCGCGATCCACGCCACCGATTCGACATGCAGCGGATGCAGCGCGAATCCGAACGCGACGAACGCGCTGGGCCAGCGGGCGAGCGTGATCCGTTTGAAAAGCGCGAATACAAGTAGCGTGCTAAACGCGTGCAGCACCACGCTGGTCAGGTGTTGGAGCCCGCTGCGGAGTCCGAAGAACTGGCAGTCCAGCATATGAGAGAGCCATGTCAGCGGAATCCAGTTCGCGTCGTGCGCGCTGGTGAAGGCCCAGGCCACCCCTGCCCAGGTCAACCCGTTACGAACATGTGGGTTTTCAGTGACATAGAGCGGGTCGTCAAAGTTGATGAACTCATGCGTGCGAACCTGACTATAAACGGAAATCACAGCAACGAACAGAAGCAGGTAGATCCACCGATCCGTCGCCGGGGGCTTGAGCGGCGCTGTGGGTTGTTTATGAGATCGGCGTTTCACGAAATAAGTCGGCAACGGCCTCAAGGGAGCGGAGGGGGTTTCAGACTCCGTCGACGCCACCGCCTGCGATCCACTCGTCGACGGCGCGAATTCGATCTGAAAAAACCTGGTCGCCATCCCAGGAAGGACACACCGCACGCAACTTTGCCCGGGCCTGCTCAATCGCCGGGCTCGACTTGAGGGGCGCCAGCAAATCCAGTGCGCGGGCGGCCGTCAAGGCTTCGATCGCGAGGATCGAGCGGGTGTTCTTCACCACCTGCTGGAGCTTCAGGGCCGCGGTCATGCCCATACTTACGAAATCTTCCTTGTTGCCGCTGGTGGTGATCGACCCGGGCGAGGCGGGATTTGCCAGCACCCGATTCTCGGCCACCAGCGCGGCGGCCGTGACCTGGGTCATCATGAAGCCGGATTCGAGTCCGGGATGGCTGGCGAGAAACGCGGGCAAATCCTCGTTGAGCGCGGGATTCACCAGGCGATCGATGCGGCGCTCGGAAATTCCCGCCAGCGCGGTGAGCGCGATCGCCAGATAGTCCAGCGCGAGCGCCAGGGGCTGGCCGTGAAAATTTCCTCCGGAAATGATCTCGTCGCCGATCACCAGCGGGTTGTCGGTGACGGCGTTGAGCTCGATTTCGAAGACGCGGCGCGCTTCCGCCAGGGTGTCGCGAACGGAGCCGTGCACTTGGGGGGCGCAACGCAGCGAATAGGCGTCCTGCACGCGTCTACACGTTATGTGCGACTGGCGGATCTCGCTGCCGGCAAGCAGACGTTCCAGGTTCGCCGCGCTTTCGCGTTGGCCGGGATGCGGGCGGATCTGGTGAATTCGCGGATCGAACGCGCGCGGTGTGCCTTTCAATCCGTCGAGCGACATCGCGCAGATAACGTCGGCCGCGCGAGTCAGCCGCTCCGCTTGCTCCAGTTCCAGGCAACCGACGGCCAGCATCGCCTGGGTTCCGTTCAGCAGGGAGATGCCTTCCTTCGACTGCAGCTCCAAAGGCTCGATCCCGGCACGCCTCAACGCCTCGGCGCCAGGCATGCGCGAACCTGCGAGCTCGGCTTCGCCTTCGCCGATCAGCACCAGCGCCATGTGGGCCAGCGGAGCGAGGTCGCCGCTGGCTCCGACGCTGCCGCGCGCGGGGACCACGGGCGTGACATCGCGATTCAGCAAGTCGCACAGGCGTTCCGCCACCAGCGGACGGATTCCAGAAAAGCCTTTCGCCAGAACATTGGCGCGGATGAGCATCATTGCGCGCGTTTCCGCGCGGCCCAGCGGCTGGCCCACGCCGGCGCAGTGGGAGCGCACCACGTTGCGCTGCAGCGCCGCCAGGTCGCCGGAGGGAACGCGCACATCCGCGAGCAGACCGACGCCCGTGTTCACGGCGTAAACCGGAGCATCGCCGGCCGCCAGGCGCTCCACCACGGAGCGCGACCGCTGCATGGCCGCGACCGCTTTCGCCGCGATCCCCGCCGCTTCATTTTGAAGCGCCACGGCGCTGACCTGCGCCATGGTGAGAGATTCGCCATCGAGTAGAATCACAAGCTACTACTTTACCGTTTACAGTAAAACCTTGGAGCGCCTTCCGTATCGAGCCACTCTGCAAGCCTCCGCTTACGAAGGCATCGCGAAGCTGCCGGTGATCGTGCTGCTGGACAATGTGCGGAGCCTGTACAATGTCGGAGCGTTTTTCCGGACCGCCGACGGGGCCGGTGTCGAGAAGCTGTACCTGTGCGGCATTACTGGGCGTCCTCCGAAGAAAGAGATCAGCAAGACCGCACTCGGCGCGGAGGAAACGGTGGCATGGGACCACTTTACAGATCCGGCGCCGGTGATCGAGGATCTACGCGCGCGCGGCTATGAGATTGCCGCCGTTGAAACCAGCGTCCGCAGCGTCGACCTGTTCGATTGGCAGCCGCGATTTCCAGTCTGCCTGCTGTTTGGACACGAAGTGGACGGCTTGGGTCCGGAAGCCGCGAGGCTGGCCGACACACACGTGCGCATCCCGATGCTGGGGCTGAAACACTCGCTGAATGTGGCCACGGCCGGAGGCGTCGTGGTTTACGAACTGTTACGGAAATACAAAAAGCTGTTGAAAAATGAGAGGATAACCGTATGAAGCTCTTGTTCCGGCTGCTCTTGTTCCTAACTCTTCCCTTGCTCGCCCAGGATCGAATTCCGGATAAGACGATGTTTCCGGCCGTGCGTGGCGTGCACCAGATGATCGGGGCGGGCAATAGCATGGAAGTAGAAGCGGGATATCGCATGCTGGAGCAGGGCGGCAACGCAGTGGACGCCGGCGCCGCTGCGATTCTGGCCGCCGCTGTCACGGAGCAGGACCATTTCGGGCTAGGTGGTGAAGCCCCTATCTTGATCAAGATGCACGGCAAGCCCGTGGTGGCGATTAGCGGCGTAGGCGTGGCGCCGGCGAAAGCTACGGTCGATTTTTACGAACGCCGCAAGGCGGAGCCGTGGGAAGATGCGCGCGCCATCGCGCCGATTCCTTCGTTCGGCCCGCGGGCCGCGATTACGCCCGGCGTGGTGGACGGGGTGCTGCTGGCGCTTGAGAAATACGGGAGCATGTCGTTCGCGCAAGTGGTGGAGCCGGCCATCGAGCGCGCCGACGCGTTTCCGATGACCGAGATTTTCTCTCAAACCCTGGCGCAAACCGAGCCAGTGCTGGACCTGTGGCCGGTCTCACGGAAATTTTATTTCCCGAACGGAACCTTGATCAAGCCGGGCGAGCTGGTTCACATGCCAGATTTGGCGCGCACGCTGCGCGAGATGGCCGCCGCTGAAAAGAAGGCGCATGGCGACCGCGCCGCGAAGATCCGTGCGGTCCATGATCTGTTCTATAAGGGATCGATCGCCAAGCGGATTGCCGCGTTCAGCGAGTCGATGGGCGGTCTGATCGCTTACGACGATCTGGCCAAGTTCAAAGCCGAGACGGACGAACCGCGCTCCACCACGTATCGCGGCTATACGGTTTACAAGCCGGGATTCTGGACCCAGGGACCGGTGATGCTGGAAGCGCTGAACATCCTGGAAGGATACGACCTGAAGACGATGGGCCACAACAGCGCCGAGTATCTGCATACGGTGCTCGAAGCCGTGAAACTGGCATTCGCCGATCGCGACCGGTATTATGGCGATCCGAAGTTCAGCAAGATCCCGGAGGAAATTCTGCTTTCGAAAACCTACGCGGCGGAGCGCCGGAAGCTGATCGATCCCAAACATGCTTCGATGGAGAGCCGTCCCGGGCAGTTGGGCGCGTCGGCGCCGGCCACGGGAAGCCCGGGCCGCAGCGACGGCAAGGATACCAGTTGCGTCGACGTGATGGACAAATTCGGCAACGGATTTTCGGCGACGCCCAGCGGCGCGTGGCTGCCGTCCGTGATCGCAGGCGACACGGGCATCGCGCTGTCGATTCGGCTGGAATCGTTTGTGCTTACACCGGGCCACGCCAATCAGCTCGCGCCCGGAAAGCGCCCGCGGGTGACGCTGAGTCCCACGCTGATCACCAAGGATGGCGAGCTGTACATCACGATGTCGACGCCGGGCGGGGACAATCAGGACCAGGCGCTGTTGCAGGTGCTGCTGAATATTCTCGAGTTCGGGATGACTCCGCAGCAGGCCGTGGAAGCTCCGCGGTTCCAGACCGAACAATTTTATGCGTCGTTCGGATTCCACCAGTTCGTGCCGGGCCGGGTGAGCCTGGAAGGCCGAGTTCCGGTGGACACCGCAAAGAAAATGGAAGCGCTCGGCCATCACGTGCAACTGGCAGGAGACTGGAGCAACTTGTCGTCTCCGGTCGTGGTTTTGTCGAAGGACGGCGTGCTGAACGGCGCGGCCGATCCTCGGCGTGGACGCTTCATCTTCGGCCAATAATCCAATGTGGAAATTAACGATCGCGATGCTGGCAGCGTGTTTGACCGCGTACGCGGCCGACGTGACCGTTGGGAGTGCTACGGCGCGGCCGGGGCAGAAAGCTAACGGCTTCATTCCGGTGGCCGCCGGCGTCGACGCCGCCGAGAATATTCCCGTCATCGTGATTCAAGGCGCGAAAGCCGGACCGAAGCTGGCGCTGGTTGCGGGCGCACATGGGACCGAGTATGCGTCGATCCTCGCAGTTGAAAAACTGGCGCAGGTGATCGATCCATCGGAGTTGTCGGGAACGCTGGTGATCGTGCCGCTGCTGAATCTCGCGTCGTTTCAGCAGAAGGTTCCGCATGTCAACCCGGTGGACGGCAAGAACATGAATCGCTTTTATCCCGGCAAGGCGGACGGAACGCAGACGGAGCGGGCCTCCTGGGCGATCACGAAGAATGTGATTGAGCGATGCGACTACCTGATCGACTATCACGGCGGCGATCTGGACGAAAATCTGCGTAGGTACTCGTATTGGGCCGACACCGGCAATGCGCATCTGGACGGAATTACGCGCGGGATGGTGCTCGCCTTCGGGCTCGACCACATTATTATTCAGAAGCCCGGCGCGACTACGCCAGGCGGCCCCGTCACGATCACCCGGTATGCGCAGACCATCGGGAAACCGGCGATCGCGGTGGAGGCGGGTCATTCCGGGACAACGAAGCCGAGGATCTGGAAGCGCTGGTGAACGGAACGGAGAATGTCATGCGGCATCTGAAGATGCTCTCCGGCGCGGTGAGACCAGTAGAGCATCCTTTGTGGATCGGCCGCATTTCCACCGTCTCGGCCGATCAGGAAGGCATCTTTTACCCATTGGTGGTCCCCGAAGCGTACGTAAAGCAGGGCATGGCGATCGGCTATTTCACGGATTATTTCGGACAGAAGATTCGCGACGTGCCTGCGCCGGTCTCCGGCGTGGTGATTTATATCGGTGCGCTGCCTTCCATGAAAAAAGGCGACAGCATCGGCTACATCGGCGAACTCGCGGAAGACCCGCGTCCATAAGTGCGATCCTCCTGATCGCAGGTTGAAAAACGGACAGACCGCTCTCGCCACGACTGCCTTTGTGCGAAATCAGAGGTTTACTGTCAGGAACAGGGTCGTCTGTCTCCTTTTTTCAACAGGTTTCTTAAGCCGGATTACATATAATTCGACGCGCATTTCGTGACTTTTTCGCGGTATCCTCGACATCAGACCGGAATCACGGTCCATTTTTAAGATCCTCGAGGAGAACCGATGAAAAAGATTTTCTTGACTCTGACGCTCACGCTGGGCGTTGTGGCATTTGCAGTGGAGATTGGCGCGCAACGCGCGGGAACCCCGATCGTCGCCCCCGCTCCGGATGCTCCGCCGCCGAACTGCTGGCCGGATTGCCCGCCTTCCCCTCCGACCAAAGGCTAGCCGGGCAGTCAGGCAAACAGCCCGTACCTCCATTCGCGGGCGGTTGCTTCCGGTCTCCACCAGATCGCTTAGGAGGTCCGCGGCCATACAAGTATTGCGCCGCGTAGTACAATTTGGGCGATGGACCCTCGCCTCGCTTTAAACATCGCCTCCGCGGCAGCGGGGTTATTTGCGCTTGGCCGCCTGGTCTATACGCAGGCGCATCGTTCTTACCCGTGGTTCGCGGTCTACCTGGCCGCGGCTGCCTTGCAGTCGTTCGTGTGGCTTGCGGGCGGGCCGGCGGACCAGCCGGTATATTCTGGCCTGGGCTGCGAGCACGGCGATCCTGCTCGGCTTGCGCGTGGTGATCGTGATCGAGTTGTGGCGCAAAATGATGCCGGCTTATCGCAGCGTGGAAGCGGTGGCGCAGGGTTCGATGTGGGTGGTGCTGGTGCTCGCGCTGGCGGTGTCGGCGTCCAGCGGCTTGGATACATTGCGTTTCCACGGCGTGGCTCCGCAACGGCTGGCGTACTACTGCATCTCGCTGGCGATTCGCTATTCCGGCTCGTCGCTGTGCGTCATCTGCTCGTGTCTATCTCTGTTCGCGATGATGTTCCCGGGGGATGTTCCGCGGAACGCCGTCCGGCACGCGTTTCTGCTCACGGCGTACTTTGCGACCATCGCGGCGGGATATCTGGCAATGCATTTCGATCGCGGCTCGGCTCCACTGGTGGGCGCGTTGATGACCGGGTCCTCGGCCGGATTGTACGTGCTGTGGGGCTCGCTGCTATCGCAGGCGGGCGAGCGCGGGCCGTCCAAGCTCTCGACATTTCCGCAGGTTGGATTGACAAGCTGAGCGCACCCAAGACTTTCAAGAGCTTGTCAAAAAAGGGGACTGACCACGTTCAACAATCGTTTAAGCTGATTCTCGAATACGACGGGTCCAAGTACTCCGGCTGGCAGTCGCAGTTGAATGCGCGTACCGTGCAGGGCGAGCTTCAACGCGTGGCCGGCGAACTGTTCGGAGCGGAGGTGGATGTGCAGGGCTCCGGGCGCACCGACGCGGGAGTTCACGCGCTGGGGCAGGTGGCGCACATCAAGGTGGCGAATCCGCGGCGGAAACTCGCGCCGGAGCAAATCCTTCGCGAGCTCAATGACAAGCTGCCTTCCTCGATCGCGGTGCTGGAGGTGAGCGCAACCGCGGCCGGGTTCCACGCCCGGCACGACGCCGTTTCCCGTAGCTACTTCTATCAGATTTCGACCCGCAAAACCGCGCTTTCCAAGCGCTATGTGTGGTGGATCAAGGAGCCGCTCGACGTCAGGAAAATGCAGGAGGCCGCCGCGCTGATCGCCGGCCGGCACAACTTCGTGGCATTCCGCGCCGCCGACCCGTCGCGGCCCGGCGAATCGACCACGGTGGTGGTGGAGGCGGCGGAAGTGGGCCAGGACGATCACCTGATCGTGTTCCGCATCGAGGCTTCGCACTTTCTCTGGAAGATGGTGCGCCGGCTTGCGGGGACTCTGGTGAAGGTCGGTCTCGGCGAGGTCACCTTGGAGCAGTTCCGCGGACTGCTCGCCGGCCGCAAGAATCCGGAGCTGAACGTAGCCGCGTGGACCGCGCCCGCGTCGGGGCTCTTTCTCGAATCGGTTCGCTATTGACCAGGTGTCCGGGCGATTTCGTTCATTGGTTGATAGAACGACCGCGGCTTCTCACCGCTCGCTTTAGTCACGGCTGGTTGGGTGAAGCTTACTAGTTTTCAGAACGCCGCGTGCGAAGGCCCCCACCAGGAAGACTGCGGCGAGCGCGCTGAGCAGTCGCGCGACACGCATCTCCGTTCCGCCGTCGTAAATCAGGCGAATGGCGCCCACGCCCGCCATCCCGGGATCGATCACCATCTGTCCCAACGCGTCCCACTGTACCGGAACCGGTTGTCCATTCAAGGTCGCGTGCCAGCCTGCGTGCCACGAAATCTGTACAGAAACCGCCTGGTCCGCCTCGAAGGCGGCGGCGATCTCCGCGGAATGCGCGTCGATCCACCGGAATTCCGCGCGCGGCATTCGTGGATCGTCGAGCGCGGCGACATATGGCCGGAGAGGATCGACATCGATGCCGTTCAGCGGAGCCCGCACAACCAGCGCCGCCCGAGGCACGATACGGGCCAACGATGCGTGGGGCTGACCAACCCGATAAATCGCGTCATCACCGTCGCGCCACAACAGATTGAGCACACCTTCGAACTTCTTCGGATTCCGAAACGGCTTGTACACCTCACCGCTGCCCGGGCCGCTCACGGCCACCGCCTGCGCGCCGAGCGCTTCCAGCCAAAGGCGTGAATATTCCGCCTCATTCGGGCCGGCGCCATCGCCGGTGCAGATCTCATACGCCGCGATTCGATTCGTGTCGCCCAAAATGGCCTGGTCGAATCCGCCGCCAAGCTCCGGAACATCGGAAAACGCGGTCAGCCAGAACGAAGTCGACCCCGGGAGCATGACGCGCTCGCCGGTGCCGTGTTGATTGAGCCATTGCGCCGTCTTCCATTCGGTGGTCTTCGTGATGTCGGTCGCTCTTAACAGAAAATTACGGGCGTAACTTCGCGACAGCCGGATCGGCTGCACCAGCCCGATCGCAAGGGCTCCCAATGCCAGACCGGCAATCCAACGGGGTTGTCGCTTGAACACCTCGTACGCCGCAAAAGCCAGCAGCATCGCGAGGGCCATCTCCATTTCAAGGTGATAGCGCATCGGCTGGGGAACGATCGCAATTTTCCACCACGCGTAACTCAGCGTCAACAGCGCGGTCAGGAAGGTGAAGAAAATCGCAAACTGAAGATGGAACGCAAGTTTCCGCACCAGCATTTTCAGAAGACCGAGTCCGCCCAGCATCGCCAGGCCCCACAGAGGCAGCGAATGGTAGATGTTCCTGAAATCGCCGCCAACCACTTTTGCGTTTTCCTGGACTACAGCAATGGTCGAAGGCGGAATCCATGGCATCGCGAGACAGTACGCCGTCACGCCAATCGCGGCGGTGAGCAGCGTGGCCTTCCAAAAATTCCTTCCGATCGACGCCGTTGCGTAGGCGGCGACCATCAAGGCCAATGCAGCCGCGGCCAGCCAGTTCACTAGCGCCGCTGCTGAGAACGACAGCGCGGCGAGCGCGAAGTAGCCGGTGCGCCGGCGCGTGACGGCCAGGTCGAGAAACAGCAGTGCGACGGGAAGCAGCATCATCCCCGCAATATGCGGACCTTCGCCGTAAAAGACCAGCGCCTGCAAACGCCGGGGATAGAAGTGACCTCCCAGGTCCCCCTCGATCGCGGGAATCAGCCACGCCGACATCGGCAACGATGAATAGATCGCCCCGGCGACGAACGCGGCCCAGCGTGACGCGGTCAGGCGCAGCGCGAGAGCGAACACGGCGATCGGTCCCGCGCAATAGGCGAGCGCCGTAACCCAGTGATAGGCGTGCGCCGGTGACGCGCCGGTCACCTGCGCCGCAAGTGCGACTGCCAGATGGAGCAGCGGCGGATACGTATTCTGAAACGGCACGCCCCCGTACCACAGCGGGAACCACGTCAGGTCCCGCCAATGCGACATTACATACCGGCTGATGCCGATGTACGCACCTTCAATGGACCCCATGTGACGCAGATATTCGATCCGGAACAGCTCATGACAGATGTAGAAGTTCATCAGAAAAAGCGCGAGCGCGAGCAGAAAGGTCCGCGTTCGACCAGCCTGAAGCAACTTTTTCAGCAGCGGCAAGACATCCATGATAACTTCGCCTGCGGTATAACGTACAATCGTGAGTTTGCGATGCGAATCCTCGACGTCGGCTGCGGGATCAACAAGAGAGACGGCGCGATTGGAATCGATCGCAACCCGGCCAGCCGCGCGGACGTGCTATGCGAGCTGGACCGGTTCCCTTACCCGTTTCGCGATTCGAGCTTCGACGCGCTACAGGCCATCCACGTCATCGAGCACGTTTCGGATGTGATCCGCACCATGGAGGAGTTTCACCGCCTGGTGCGTCGGGGCGGCGAGGTGTATATTGTCACACCCCACTACACCGATTTCAGTTCCTTTTGCGATCCCACGCATCGATGGCATCTGAACAGCTTTTCGCTGCGCTATTTCGGCGAAGACCACGGCGGCTTCGGCTACTACACCTCCGCAAGATTCGAAGAGATTTCCGTTCGCGTGAGGCTACTAGCATTATGGAGATGGCTGGGATTCGAGCTGCTGGTGAACGCGTTTCCACGATACCGGCGATTCTGGGAACACTACTTGTGTTACATCGTTCGCGGAAAAGCGATCGAGTGGCGGCTCAGAGTTTCTAAATGATCGGGGCCATATTGGATAAACTGCGGG
>CAWJHI010000114.1:0-53944 GCA_963842485.1 Terriglobia bacterium
GCCGGGCGCTCGGCACGGAGGCGGTGCCGGAGCTGCTCACAACCGTGCGCCAGCAGAGCGTGCGCGAGCGGGAGACCAGCTTGATGTTCCGCGAGGGACGGGCGGTGGAGGCGCTGGCGCTGAAGCGCGCCGACGATGCCGCACAGTTGGTGCCCGGCGGCTACCGCGAGGCGGTCGCGCACGTCGCCGATCTCTGGGTGGCGCGGCGGGCGGCGAACGCGCATGATCCGGACTACACGCTGACCGTCAGCGCGCCGACGAATGCCGATGCGCGGGCGATCAGCGCGGCGATCCGCGAGCGCCGCCGCGACGCCGGCGAGCTGGGGGCGGACCAGGTGGTGCTCGACGCCTGCGATCAGTTGGGCGCCACGTACGCGCTGCCGCTCACGGTCGGCGACCGGGTACGTTCTTCGCGCGCACCAATGCCGCCTATGCCGACCGTGGGCGTGGTATCATCGGCAACAACGGTTCGGTATTAGAGGTGCAGGCGATCGGCGCCGAGGGCGTCGTGTTGCGCAATGCGAACGGCCGCGCAGGCCTGGTGAGTTGGGACACGCTGCGGGATCCCACGAGCGGGCGCTCGATCCGGCTCAGCTACGGCGACGTTCTCACTGATCGACGCCGCGCAGGGGTTGACCAGCACCGAGCACATCCAGGCGATGCCGGCCGGCACGCCGGCGGTGACCGCGTTCAAGGTGTACACGCGCGGCAAGCCGGCACCGCCGGGCGAGCTACCTGGTCACCTCGGACGGGGCGGAGCGGCGGGAGATCGCGGCACGCCGGCCGCTTGGCGATCCGCGGCCGATCCGGAAGCCGATGTGTGGGCCAACATGGCGCGCAACCTCGCTCGCCAGCCGGAGATGCCGGCGGCGCTGGATTTGTTGGAGCGGGCACATCGAATAGAGCGCGGCGCCGCGCGCGCGTTGCAGAGGGGGCTGCATCCCGCCGAGCAGCGCGAGGCGGAGGGACTGGCGAAGATCACGCTGCGGCGCACCTGGCAGCGACGGCGTATGGTCGAGCGTGCGGCGATGATGACGGATCAGCTCGGGAGCCTGGTGCACCAGCAGGGCACGGCGCTGGAGGCGCTCGGCCGCCTCGGGCCGGCGGTACGTGATGTTGCAGCACGCGCACTGGCGGCTATGCAGCCGGTGTTGCGGCAGATTGCTGCGCCGATGCGCGACAAACGGCGACAGACGGCCGAGCAGCGACACGAGCGGGGACACGCTGCCCGGCTGTCGCGCGGGCCAAGTCTCGGGATGTAGCGGCTTCCTCCGCGATGATCATGTCGCCAGGGACGGCGACGATGATCTTGCGCGGGGTTCCGTCCCTCCCAGCGTGTAGAACGACAATTGCGCCGTCTCCCACACGGTGTTTTCCGATCGCGACGGCCCAGGACATAGCGTCGGAACGCCGCGAGCCAGTCCACCCGTGTCGCCCGTGTCCCGTGGTCAGTGCACAGTCCTTGGTGTGTGTCGCCGGCAGAGGAAAAGTCAAGTCGCCTGAACTGCGGTTCGCCGTCAAGCACCCCAAGGTGGGAGCCGTGTGCGGGGTGCGTCAAGAAGACGAACAGTCGTCATGCTGTGCGAGAGATGAAGGAGAGCCTTCGGAGCCGCCCTGCAGGGGGAGGCCTCAACCGCCACGAGCTGCTTCAGCCAAAGGCTGCGGTAGTGAGCGTCGTGGAAAAGGCGTGACAGCGATCACGTCAGGTATGGATGAGAGAGACGAGCGCAAGCGAATCTTCGCAGACGCATCGAAAGGCTTGAGGTGACGTCTAAACCGGGGGCGCTCGCATCCCCCGGGAAGAGCGTGGCGGAGACCTGCATACTGGCCACGCGGTGTCCGGTGTATAGAGGGCGTGAATCTCATCGACAGGCTCTGTACGGAACTTGAGAACCTGTCTGGCGATGCCAAGGGAAAAGGCACAAGCGGCTAAACCGTGAGGCCGAAATACCGATGAGCCAGGCAGGGCGGACTCCTCCGTAGTAGTGCGGAAGTGGGGTAATGCCCACGGAGCGAAGGGAGGGGGCCATCCGCGCTAAGTGGCACGGGCGAACGGGCAGCCGGAGGAGCCCGTCGGTTTCGGCGGAAGGCGGCAGCCTTCAGTGGATGGCACGAGCCGGATGAATTGAGAGGTTCATGTCCGGATCTGTGAGCGGCTCGGGGTGAAACTCCCCCGGGCCGACTTGGCAATCCCGCTCGCACGGATCTGGGCGGAGGGGCGTCTCAGAAATGGGCGTCCCTACCAACTTACCCCGGATTGGCTGAAGGGTCGAAATGGTCAGGCCGCCCCGCGTCCCAGGTTCATCAGTCGCGCGACCAAGCCAGGTGGACGGGTGGGCGTGTAGTCGAAGCTCTGCATCCAGTCGAACAGCCGGGCCTCGATCCGGGCATTTTGGCCTTCGCTGAGCGTGTGGCGCCATTTGTCGATCTCCCCGGTGCGGCCAGCATGCATCTTGTGCCACTGCGTGTCGCTATCGTAGAGGTCCCCGCCTTCGCATCGGGCGCTGGGCAATTGCTCAAGGCTACTGATCAGCTTCTCGACGTCTCCCGGCGGGATTCCTCAAAGATGCGATCGCGGTCAGACCGCGGCAACCCGCGCCCGACCCCCCTGGCGATGCGGTCAATGGTGGCCGGGTCTTCGGTGAATTGGGTCTCGAACCAGCACGCAAGCGCGTGGGTCGTGGACGAAGCGCGCGCATGTGGCGGCAGCCCGTTCCACTTCCATCAACGCCTGCTTGAGGTTGTGATTGTGGTATAGCATCAACGAGGCGATGGCGTCGCGCGGATCACGGATCGAAATGATAATCGACGCTGCGCGCTTTCCCAGTTCGGCCTCGTTGGCGCATCGACCCCATGCGATTTGACGATGTGATGCAGGCCAGGATCATCCAGGAAAGCGAGCTGACCACGGTATGGCACCCACCGCCCCTTGATGGGCATATCTGGAACCAGAATCTGGAGCGATCTTGAGCGCTACGTTGTAAATCCACGTTGAGGCGCTGGCCTGCATCCCAAGGCACCAATGCAAATCGAAGCTCCCCCTACAGAGCGTCGCCCCGGAGGGCATCGGACGCGATGGAAACGCTCACTATCTATACCGGGCAGCGAAAGTGCTACAAGCTTCACTCTGTCTACTCGCGCGCAATCCATGACGATAGGCCAGCAGGAACAGCGCCCGGTCGCGCGTGCTCGCGCGCGTTGCAGCAAACAGTCCGGCGAGCTCTTCGAGGGTCAAGAACCGTATTGGCTGCCAATGGCGGCATCTTCCAAGCGATTTTCCGCCTTGGCCGACGGTGCACGGGTACTTCGGAACTGGCGTATGCTGGGTGCTGCTGCATTCCTCCGGTCATGATCTCCAGTTATACCCCGACTTGCCGAGAACCCGAAAAATCCCCTTGCCAAGCGTCGCGGCTCGGATTTTACGGTCGGCATGATCCAGCGGCTACCTGGACAGCGAATTGCGCAAGGACCTGACCGAGTTGGCTCGGGATGGGTCGGTGCCGCACCGCCTGGCCCGGCGGGCCAACGCGCTGGTGCTGCTGGACGACGGCATGAGCTGCGAAGCAGTGGCGAGCGTGCTGCTGCTGGACGACGACACAGTGCAAACCTGGTACCGCCTGTATGGGCCTAGACCCAACAGTGACACTGGCGGCCAATTGGCGCCGCAAGATTGATTTGCACCGTGCCATGGTGGCGAATTGGCGCCGCAAGATTAATTCGTACCGCGCTCATCTTATGCAAGAAAGAGTCGAGCGGAAACCAATTACGATTCTTTCCGGTCTTTCTCGGATGGCCGATCATTTTGGTACAGCCGAATCGATGGATGCCGCGCCAGCCTGGAGGACTCGTATCCCATCGAGTACCCTCCAATGTCGCTACACCCCCAAGAGTCGGCTTCAGCACCTGAGGAAACCCGCCGCGTCGCGCGAGCTGCATTTCCGAAAGGCACCCTATGTCTGCGCATCGCAGACACGCTCGGCATCATTTACCAGGATACCCAGTTTGCTGCCCTGTTCCCCCGGCGCGGCCAGCCCGCCGAAGCGCCGGGGCGGCTCGCTCTGGCGACAGTGCTGCAGTATGTCGAAGGCTTGTCCGACCGTCAGGCCGCCGACGCCGTGCGCGGACGGATCGACTGGAAGTATGCGCTCGGCCTGCCGCTGACGGATCCCGGCTTCGACCACACGGTGCTGAGTGAGTTCCGCTCACGCCTGGTCGAGGGCAAGGCCGAACGGCTCTTGCTCGACACGCTGCTGAAGCGCCTGGAGGAATGTGACTTGGTCAAGGCCCGGGGACGGCAACGTACCGATTCCACGCATGTTCTCGCCGACGTTCGCAGGCTCAATCGGCTCGAACGTGTCGGTGAGACCCTGCGCGCGGCGCTGAACGAGCTGGCGATGATGGCGCCGGAGTGGTTGCAGGCGCTGGCGCCGGCCGACTGGTATGAGCGCTACGGTCGGCGGGTGGAGAACTACCGCTTGCCCAAGACCGATGCCGCGCGACTTGAATATGCAACCACGATCGGCGCAGACGGCCATCACCTGCTGACGGCAATTGACGCCGCTAAAGATCTGCCGTGGCTGACAGAGCTGCCCGCCATGCGGGTCCTGCGCCAGGTCTGGGAGGCACAATACATCGAGGAGGCAGGACAGCTGCGTTGGCGCTCCAAGGCTGAAATGCCGCCACCCGCCGAGCAAATCTGCTCGCCTTACGATCCGGCGGCCCGTTACAGGTACTAAGCGTGACATTTCCTGGGTTGGCTACAAGGTTCATCTCAGCGAGACCTGCGACCCCGAGACGCCGCACGTCATCACCAACGTTGAGACTACGCCGGCTTCGACGCCGGACGACAACATGGTGGCTGTCGTGCACCAATCGCTGAAGCAGCGCGCACTACTGCCGTCCGAGCATCTCGTCGACAAGGGCTACACGGATTCACACGTGCTAGTGGACAGCCAGCTACAGCACGGGGTCACCATCGTCGGGCCTGTCGCCGACGATCCAAGCTGGCAGGCCCGCTCGGACGACGGTCTGACCAAGTCTCAGTTCCTGGTGGACTGGGATCAACAGGTCGTCACCTGCCCGGCCGGCAAGCAGAGTATCTCCTGGCTACCAAACACCTGGCCTGAGAACGGCATGGAATTCGAAGTACGGTTTGCTCGAAAGGACTGCACACCATGCGCGCTACGGCCTCGCTGCACCCGAGCGAAGACCGAGCCCCGGATCATCGGGCTGCAGGCACGCGAGCACTACGAGGCGCTGCATGCCGCCCGTCAACGTCAGACAACTGAGGAGTTCGAGCAGAGTTATGCTGCGCGCGCCGGGATCGAGGGGACGCATGCGCAAGCAATCAGTCGCTGCGGATTACGGAGCTGTCGTTATATCGGGTTGGCGAAAACCCATCTGCAGCACGTAATCACGGCTGCCGCTGTGAACTTGGTCAGGATCGCAGATTGGAAGAGTGGTGTCGAGCCAGCCAAGACGCGGTGCTCACGCTTCGCCGCCTTGCAAATGGCCGCGTGATCCGCTTGCGAATTCGCCACCAGTGTCAACAGTCGTGTCACCAGCCGCCATTTGTGAGGCCTCCGACCGGGTGTGAGGGCTCCGTCAGCTTTCGAGCCTGCTTGGCGCGACATTCTTAGGTTACGGAGCCTCCCGTTCAAGCCGCTTCCAGAACACCGGGCGCGATGGCTGACCGGCGCATATAGAGGGCAGGGCGTCGGTTGTCCTCCAGACTGTACGGTTCATAGACATCCTTTCACCTGATCGGGCAGGCTGTGGATTTGATGGACAACGCTTCGCGTTGCCCACAACCCCACAGCCACAGCAGCCGCACCAGTGAAAGATTGGACTTGTTAATTCGGGACAAGGATCGTGCGGAGGCCCGGCGCCTCAGTTGGATCCGCACATACGCTCGCTGTGCGAGATGCCGGCGCGGTGTGCCGTCGTTTTGGCGTCTCACGGCCCACCTTGCGCAAGTGGCTGCATCGATACGAGGAAGAAGGCGAGGCTGGTCTACGTGAACACAGTCGCTGCCCGCATCATTCTCCGATCATAAGGTTGGCGGGGCGCAGGAGGCCTTAATCCTCGAGCTGCGCCGCGAGCAACGGCTCGGGACTAAGCGACTACGGGACGAGCTGCCAGCGATTGCATGGGCTGCGGCTTTCAGCGGCGACAATCCACAAAGTGCTGAAGCGGCACGAGGCCAACGTCCTGCGGACCCGAAAGCGGAACCGTCACAAACCGAGGCGATACAGCCGGCCCTGTGCCGGACGATCGGGTGCAGATGGACACATGGCAAGATCCCGGCCTGGCGCTGCTGACCAATTCACGGCGATTGATGATTGCAGCCGCTTCCTTGTGGTTGCCCTGGCTCGGCGCCGATAGCCAGCGCGACGTTGACGTTTCTCGACCAGGTACTGGATGAGATGCCGTTCTCGATCCAGCGGGTCCAGACAGATCGCGGTACTGAATTCTTTGCTGAAGCAGTGCAGCGTCGTCTTATGGCCGAGACCATACGGGTTCGGCCTGTACCGCCGACGCTCGCCGCACCTGAACGGAAAGGTTGAGCGAGCACAGCGGACGATCTTCGAAGAATTCTGGGCCGCGACGGACCTGAAGTCAGCCGACATTGCTGACCAGCTCGCTCTGGGTGCACCATTACAATTGGCATCGTTCGCACGAGTTCCTGCACGGCGACACGCCTATTGATCGGGTCCGGCCTCGCTGCAGGAGACAACGTCTACGTCGAGTTTGTCACCGATGCCGCCGACGTGAATCAGATCCAGATTCCGTACGGGTCCTCTTCGGGGGTTGGGGCGATTACGGCGGCGCGGCCGCTCATCAAGGCTTCGAGTACGCGAGACAGCGCAAGCGCGAGCGGGCCGCGCGGCTACGGAGGGTCAAATAATGCCCGTCGCGACCATTACAAGAACCATTACACTGCGCGTCGCGAGAGTGTGCGGTAAACTCAAATGAGTCATAGACTTGCTGGAGTGGCGGAACTGGCAGACGCACGGGACTGAATTCGAAGTCTCCTGATCTTGTAATATCTCACCCAGTTTCAACATCTTCCAACCTTAAAGTGTTTCACTGTGATACTGCCTGTGATAGTTTCGTTCATGGGCCTCTATCGTCGCAGCGAATCCTCCGTTTGGTGGATGTCGTACACCCTCAACGGCACACAACACCGAGTCTCTTCCGGCACCACCGACAAAGAACAAGCCAAGAGACAACTTTCTGAACGCATCACGTTCAAGAAGGCACCTGACAAGCGGTCCATCAGCGCTCTTCTCGACAACCTGATTGCCAACTACCGGATCAACGGTCAGTCTGTCGAGTGGTGTGAGCAGTACGTTGACGTTCACCTTCGACCAGCGTTCGGTCATCTCAAGGCAGAGCAGTTGACCTATGAGCATCTTGTTGATTTCGTGAACACCAAAACGGCTCCCGGTGCGCTCTCTGAGACGAAGGGCTACAGCAACGCCACGGTGAACCGTGGAATTTCTCTGCTGAAACGTGCGTTCAGTCTTGCACGAATTCCTTTTCCGAAGATTCAGAAGTTGAAAGAGAACAATGTTCGCAAGGGCTTCGTGGACGAGGAGCGGTTCTTCGCACTCTCTGAGCGCTTGCCAGCCCACCAGAAACCCCTGGCCTTGTTCGCATTCGAGACCGGATGTCGGAAGGGTGAAATTCTATCGCTGAAGTGGAACCAGATCGATTTCATTCGGAACATGGTCCGGTTGAATCCCAACGAGACCAAGAACAAGGAAGGCCGTGTGATTCCTCTTTCGGGCATGATGATGTGGTTTTTGAAAACGAAAATTCCTCGCTGCTGCGACTTCGTGTTCACGTACAAAGGGAAGCCGTTAAGAAGCATCAGAACCGGATGGGACGAAGCGCAAGCAGGTGCCAAAGATAAGGTGTTGTTTCACGATCTTCGCCGCTCTGCTATAAGAAATATGGTCCGGGCTGGCGTGCCTGAACGTGTGGCAATGGCTGTTTCGGGCCATAAGACTCGATCCGTTTTCGACAGGTACAACGTCGTGGATGAACAGGATCTGTCAGCGGCGATGGTGACCTTGACGAAGAATAGAAGCAGTTTCTCCGTTGCGACTCCAGAGCTAGTGGAGTACGCCGCAACTCTACCCAAAAATCCGCCTGATCCAGAACGGTTGAATGTCTTGACGTCCGCAAAAACGCTTGAAATTGGCCTGGATCGTGACATCGTGGATCAAGTGATGAAACATCGTCTGGCACCAAGGAAATCCAAGGTTCGCAGGTCCAAGAATTTCAAAGGACGAGTTTCGTCCTCTCGATAACGAAGGGGTCGACTCATAGACGGAAAAATAAGGGATTCCTTACCCCGGAATCACTGTGTCAAACATTTCTCAGCCCAAGAAGATCACGGTCTCGCATCGCCTCGCCCGTCCCGAACGAGACACACACTCCCTGGCTTTCGCTGCGATATGCGGCTGTCGTCCCGAACCGTCTATCCGGCGTCCATGCTGGCTATCGCATTGTCGCCAACCGCACCGATTCTGTTGAAGATCGGCGTCCTGCCGATATACAGCGAGGGGCACTGGCGATTTCGCCACTGGCGATGGACGGCTCATGCAAACTGGCAAGCGGAACAACAAGACGGCAGATCCAATAGAAGCAGAAGGCGAGAAGGACTTTCCAGGACCGCCAGACGAGAAGCATTTGGTGAAGCCAGATGGTGACATGAGGCTCTCCAAATGTACGCTCCGAGATGCACTCGACTCAGCTTATGGGACCTTGGTTGCTCACTTTCTCGCTCGTGGATGTCCACCATCAAAGAAACTGTTTGAAGAGGACGTTCCAGCTATGGTTTTCGAGTTGGGCTTCGGGGCAGGTTGGCTTGAAGTCACCGAGGCGGCGCTGACGCCGGATGAAGTCGTAATGGAAAAAATAGCGAATCAGGACCCCGAATACAAGGGCAGAAAGCTCGTGCTTTTCGGTGACCTCATGATTGACACTTGGTACAAGGAAGCCTTCCTTGCAATTCTTGCACCCTCAATTTCCGACCACAGTCGGCCTGAGCCAACGGCACCAAACGGCGTGGATGCCCGAACGACGAAGGAACAGAGAGAAATTCTGGTTCAGGAGTACTTGAAGGCACACCAAGGAGATAAGCCGAAGGTTCGGATCACGGACGTGCCGAAGCTGGCAGGGATAGACTACCGTGACTTCAAGAGATGGCGCAAAGGGCCACCGACCGAGGAAACCGATGGCCTGCCCGATTCCTCCGTCAAGTCCCAACGGGTATACAGGCTGCTCGTTTATGACGACCGAAAGTTCAGTCGACTAAAACCCAAGAAGGAATGGTGGGAGCTTTCGCCCCCATAATTTCGCCCCCATCGCCCCGATTCTCTGCCCCTAAGCCCTCAGAGTAAAAAGGGGCATGAGCAACTTAAACACTGCCACTGCAAAGGAATCAATGCCCATTTCGATGGCCGTTGGTTCCAACCCTGTCAACCAAACCGCTGTCAGCGAAGCTGCCCCTAAAGCCGCCAACGCAGAAGCGAAAGCTCCCGCCAAGACGGGACCAAAGAAAGACCGAGCGTACTTCAGCCGAGCAATAGAGAAAGCGACCATCGCCTTCTATCGCTCGGGAAAAGCGGTGGCCGATCTCCTCCTGGAAGCTCGATTGAACCTGTCGCCGGAAGACTTCAAGGCGTTCATCAAGGAAGACTGCCAGTTCGATTCTTCCCTGGTGTACAAGTTCATCAAGATGGCTGCTGATTATCGCTTGAACGATCCGGCCCACGATGCGATCCTGCCTGAAGCATGGACGGCACGCTACGAAATCATGCTCATGAAGGAATCAACGTTCCGCATGGGCCTGAAGAGCGGAATCATCAAAGCCGAATGCAAGCTGGCCGACCTGAAGAAGCTGCGTGAACAGGTCGAAGGCAGAAAGGACAAGAAGGCCAAAGGCAAGAAGAGCACCAAAGGCAAGCCGTCCGCTGCGCCAGCGACGCCAGCACAGCAGAAGCCAACTTCGGCCAATGACTCAACGCCTCCGTGGGAAGAACCGCAACCGCAACTCGTCAAAGCGGCTGTGAAACCGCCTGTAAATAATTCAGCGCTTCGTGTTGCGGAGAATGTTTCCGCCGCACCAGCCACGGCGACGGGCACCGGAACTGCGATGGCACCTGCGAAGGGCCGCATCGCAATCGTGTTGGGCAAAGCGGTTGCCGAACAGCACAAGGCCGATCTGGATCGCTTGAAGAAAGGAATCGAAGCGCTGGTGAAGGAATACGAATTCATCGGTGTGGTCGAACTGGAGGTAGCGGCGTAAGGCCGCTACTTCACCGGAGAGAAAATCATGAACGAAGAACTAAGAACAAAAATCCAACAAGACCATCTGTCTGATCTGATGTCCACATTGAAAGGCTTGTGCGCCGCAAATGGGCACGATGTTGCGGCGATGCTCCGTGTCGCCCACCACAAGGTTCACGATGAGGAAATTTATCAGGAGCCGCCCGGACCAACAAACGCCACTCTGGACGCAGCGAAGAAAGTCATCCGACTGAAAAACAAGATTAGCGGCAAGGACTGGTGGAACGATCCAGCGCACAAAGAGCAGCTTGAAGAGCGCCGCCGACAACATCGTGACGGTGAAGATTCCGCCGAGGCCTTCATGGAAGAAGTCAAGCATCTTTTCAAGACTGAGCCGTCGAATAACGCATGAAAGTGGCGATTTCGCCACTCGCCCATGAACCGATCCCGGATCGTAACAGCATCGGGATCGGTCCTCCTTCTCAGCAGCGGACTCGCTCTGTCCCTCGCAACGCCGATATGATTTGTGCCACGGCAACGTCCTCGTTTTGCGGGAAACCCTGCATCGCTGCGATGATCCGCAACGCAGTTGGGCTAGGCACGCAAAGCTGCAAATGGACGAGATCGGGAGCGTCCTCGTGTGGGTTCAATTCAACGTCGAAGTAGTCGAAATTCATATGCCTTTCTCCTCTCGTCTTTCTTCTGCGATGGACGCCAGAGTGTACAGAACCGCACAGCGAATAAATTTGGAACGGTTAAATCCGTCGAGAGCAGAAACGGTGGCAATAGCATCGTCAATGTCAGCAACGGTGGCCTTTGGCAATCGAAGCTGGAGAGCGTGGTCGAGATCGGTCTTATGCGTTGCCATGACGTGTTCTCCCTGCAATGATTTCCTTCGTGTGCATTAGTTCTCGAAGCATCGTTTCCATCCTGGCGAGTCTGTCTCGATCTCGTTTGGTCTTGGTGGTTCTTGAAGAAGTCGTCGCAAGCTCCGACCCCTTGGGTTGCTGGTGATTCAGCCATTCGTGAAAAGTTGTCATGTGTGGTTCTCCTGTTTTTGGGTAAAGAAATACCAATACGGCGCTCCCAAAAGCGCCGTTTGGCCGTTCGTCAAATGTGGTTCGGGGTCTCTCTACAGGCGATTGCCACTCGATCCAGCCCGGACCTGATGTTTCGCTTCGCTACTTCTTCCGACGAAGCTCGGTGCTGGTGATCGTGTTGTCGATTGTCCAGCGTGGATGAAACGTTTTGCCGCTGTAAATCCGGGCTGCGACTGCTTCCCCGGACTCCTCGCCGATCACTTGCAAATGGAACTGCCCGGAAGGAACAACGTCACGCCAAATTTCTGGAGCTTCGAGAAAGAATTTTTCCTGTTGCTCGATTGGCACGTTCCAGATCATGTTGTAGTGGAGGTACGTCGCCATCTCGGGCACTGCGATCCACTGAGCACGAGCAGACTCGGGTTGCCGACTCCAGTTTTTCCCGAGCAGGCACCGGGCAAGTTTCATATCGAACAGATTGATTCTCTGGCCGCACCATTCCGGCTCCACCGATCTCAAATTAAAATTTGCGACGGCGTAGAAATTCCCCGGCGTTTCCTTGAGCGCCTGAAGGAACCCATCCTTGTAGTCCTTTCGCAATCGCAACAGCGGCAGCACTTCGGTTTCGTAGTTTTGCACGTCGGGCATCGGGCGATTCATCAAGGCGTCAACGGTCATCGGGACAGCCGGGAGCCGGGTTGTTGTGGGTTGTGTGATCGACATATGTTTTCGTTCAAAGGTATTTAGCATCGGTCCACTTTTTCCGGCCCGACCCTGGCAGTGGCGATTTCGCCACTCTCTGCTGGCCGGGAACACGCTCATTGAAAACACGGCACTACGCTCTATCTGTAGATTCGGCTTGCTTTTGAATCCGATTTCTGGCACAATCGGATAGTGACGAAAGGGTTCCTTTACTTGAGGGTCAGCGGCAAATCGCAGATCGAGGGTGATGGATTTGCACGGCAGGAAGCCGCTATTCGTGCCTATGCCAAGGCTCACGACATCAAGCTGGTGAGGGTGTTCAAGGAAGAAGGCGTCAGCGGCACGAAGGAACTGGCCGACCGTCCTGCGTTCGTTGCAATGATGGAAGCTCTGCACTCGAATGGTGTGAAGTTGGTGCTGGTAGAATCGCTCAGTCGTCTCGCCAGAGACCTGATGATTCAGGAGTCAATCCTTCACGACTTGAAGCGTCACGGCTTTCAACTTGTTTCGGTGGCAGAACCGGACCTGTGCAGCGATGATCCTTCCCGAAAACTAATGCGGCAGATCATGGGCGCATTTCACGAGTACGAAAAACAGATGATCGTCGTGAAGTTGCGAGGGGCACGCCAGCGGACGAAAATCAAGAGCGGTAGCTGCGAGGGACGTAAGCCCTACGGTTTTTATCCGGGCGAAGCCGAGACGCTGAAGCGCATCGAGGAGTTGAGCGCTTCGGGCGAGACCGTGACGGCCATCGCAAACAGGCTTAGGGCGGAAGGCCGGAAAACACGAAGCGGCGGCGAATGGCTGCAACCCACCGTGAGCAAGATTATCAAGCGAACGACGGAATCGAAAGAAATGTTCCGGAGGGAACGATGATCTTTGACGTGTACGAAAGTTTGCATTTGCTGAACAAGAGCTTGTACGAAGCGACGTTGTACCTGGAGGCGTTAGGGCGCTCTGGTGCCTTCGATGCGGAGCGGTTGAATGGATTTGCTTCGTCGGTTTGCAAAGTGCGATCCGAAACGAACTCGTATCTGACTGGCGTGATCCAACAGGTCGAAGAGCAGAACTGCACGATGGTGCGTGCGGCCACCTAGAGCGGGATAATGAAAGCGAAGTGGACAGGGCAATCCAGTCCGTCGTCGGCACAGTGGCGGTCACCGCTATGTTTGTTCTGGCACCGGGCGTGATGTTCGGCCAAAGTGCACCGAATGAACCGATCAAAACGACGCTCTGTGATCTGGCGAAGATGCCCGACGAGTTCAACGGAAAGATGGCGCAGTTCCGGGCCGACTTCGTTTCCAAATTCCAGTGGCAGGGTTTTGTTGATGCAGGCTGTTCGGCCAAATTGCAGATCGGTGTGAGCCATCCGCTTGACGACTTGAAGCCGCAGGAAGGCGAATACGCATTCACAACTGTTGCGGATGACAACACGCATCCCGAGCGGCTGAACTGGAAACCGATCCTACGAACACCACCCGTCCGTCTGAAGCAGGACGACAACTACAAGGCATTTCGGAGGTACGCCGAGACCATCTTCAAGTGGCCGGACGGTGGAACGTGCCTCGATTGTCCGCTGTACCGCATCACCGTGACGGCGACCGGGCGTTTTGACCATTTTGAAACGGATACAGTGGCAGTGAGGGCGAATCCGACGACGAAGGCGGTTCACATCTCTGGCTTCCCCGACGAGCCACTATCCCGACTTGTTCTGGCATCAGTATCCGACGTGTCGGCCACGCCGATTGACCCTTCAATGTATTCGCAGGCGAAACGTCGAAACATCAGCCTGGAAGAGGCGAATGATTTGGTGTTCGCCTGCTTGAGGTCAGTCGGATGTACCAAGCAGACGTGTAGTCTGGTGCGGTATCACGCCGCTGATTGGCCCGGACTTCCCGAGTTCTATTCATTTCAAGCCATATCGTCCAACCCTCACACGAGTTTCAACCAGGGTTACTACGAAGTTGATCCACGATCAGGTGACGTGTGGAATGGCGTTATCTGTGAGCGATTCGAGTCACCGTTCCTCGTGGGACTTCAGCGTACAATCCGAAAACGTATCGGCCTGCATGACGACGAGTACAAAAACGCTTCGCAGGATGGGCCAATGTGTGGTGAGGGCATGCCTCGTGTCGGTCGGGGAAAGTGAAAATGGAACTTAGCTCTGTAGGGCAGATCATAGCGGTGCGACGTTATGTCCTCTCGACCACGCCGGGATCGAAAGAGGAAGTGATAGTCCGAATTGGCACACCTCAAGAATCTCCCGATGGTTCTTGGTTTTGCCCGTTCGAGAGAGTTGGCTTCGGGACTACCAAGCTCAAATGCGCCTTTGGTGTTGATGCCTTCCAAGCATTGCGACTCACGTTGAAAATGATCGGCGTTGACCTGCACTACTATCGTCAACGTTACGGCGGTGGACTTTACCTGAATGAGGAGGGAGACGATTTAGGTTCCCCGGAGGAAGCCTGGACGGAAGGGCTTGGGTCGCAAGTCGTAAGGGCTTTTGCTCCTGTCTATGGGCTGAAGCTCTCCATCGCTCGGAACGCCGGAAGCATGAAAAACTTTCAGTTCGGAACAATCATGCCTCACCCCACCGGGAAGGGAACGATTGGTCAATACGCCCTCCACATCCAGTGTCCGTGGCGAATGGTTGTGCCTCAATGCGCTTGGAAGGTTCCGACAAAGAATCTGATTGTTACTGGTTCTGGTGACTGGTGGGAGCCTGCCGAGAGTGGCGAAAACTTCGATTGGGATGATTGGAACAAGAATCGCCTGACTCCGAGTTTGCAGCAAAGGGCACTCGCAGAGCTTTTCGAGGAGTATGATGAAGCCACAAAGTCCTGGATCAATATTTCGGATCAGTTGGTAGTTCAGCAAGTCGAGTCGGACGACTATGGCGGTTTGGATATTCACTTGAGTGGTGGACATCGCCTCCAAGTTTTTCCTGACGGCAGAAGTGGCGAACACTGGCGCTTGTTCGAGCCAAGCACTGAAGCGCCCCATTTTGTCATGGAGGATGGGGCGTTGAGGGGCGTCGCATCTGATCCGTCCAGCAACGAAAACGAAACGACGTGATAGTGATAAACGGCAACCAGAGCCGTTCTACTCTCTAGCGGTGGCTCAGATTTTCGTCTCTCGAAATCTCCATTGAAAGCTGGTGGCCGAAGTCGGGGTCGAACCGACACGTCGAGTGAACGACGACGGATTTTGAGTCCGTTGCGTCTGCCAATTCCGCCATTCGGCCACGAAAACAATTCTAGCAGCATCAAGCGAGAAAGCGTGCATCTCCAGCCTGCGTTCGGTTCCAGCAAGACGCTTCGATGGCTTCCCGTCGTTCTCCTGTGATAGAAACGTGATTCCTGTGATACGAGATCGGCCATTTTTATCACAGTCACCGTTGCAACACATTGAAAATAAGAATACTCACAAGAGCACGCAAGACTCAAAATCCCGCATCCTTCACTGGGTATGAGGGTTCGACTCCCTCCTCCAGCACCAATTCATTTGTAGGTCCCTTCGTGGCGCGACGGTCGCGCGGATCGCGTCGAGCTGTTTTGCGCTTCGTTTGCGTCGACTCTTGGCAGTCGTGGCTCAGCGAGCGGCGCTCTGCGGCTGTCGTCCATTCAGAGCCGCGCGCGTCGAGCGAGCGAACCCCGATCGTAACGGCACGCCACTAGCTGCGCCCGCGGACGATTTCGAGCAGCCGGTTGTATTTCTTCCTTTCGGCGAGCTGCACGATGGTGTTTCCCATCATCCCCGAATGAACGTCGGCGCCAGCGTCGAGCAGAAGTTCCAGGATCTCGGGGCGTTCCGGCCCGAACGCCGCGTACCAGAGCAAGGGAAAATCGTGCGCTCCGCGCTCGTGGACTCGCTGGGAGTCCTCGGCCAGCAGCTTTTTCACGTCGCCCGTCTGGCCCAGCATGCAGGCCGTGCAGAGCGAAAGCGGTGAACCCTTCTCCAGGAAGAAATTCGCCATGTCCTCGCGACCCATATGCGCCGCCGCCTCCACCGCGATCTCGTCCCAGGTGGATCGCGTCAGCAGCAGGTCGTGGCATTGCGCATACAGGCGCTTGATCTGGTCGAAGTCGAAGTGCGCGGCGATGAGGAATTCGTTGATCCAACTCTGCGGCAACCCATAAGTGTCATCCTTATCGTTGCGAGTCACTTGCCGGTAGCGCCCCGTCTGGCAATCGCGATGGATGGAGGCCGCGTTGCGGAGAACTTCAACCGCATCCCCGTTCGCGGCCTGTAGCGGAGTCATGCCGCTTCGGTCCGCGGCCGCTGGATCGGCGCCACGCCGGATCAGAATGCGCGCGGCATCCGCATGGCCATGGTGCGCCGCAATATGCAGAGGCGTGGTTCCGCCGGTTTCGCGCGCAGTCGCGGAGGCGCCGTTGCCGACCAGAGTTTCCATCATTTGCATCACTACTTTGCCGTCGCCGAAACTCGCCGCGAGATGCGCGGGCGTCGCGTCGTCCAGGCCGGCGGCGATTGCGCCCAGCTCCGCTCCTTTCATCAGCAGCAGATTCGCCATCGCAATCTGGCCGCACGCCGCTGCATAGTGCAACGGAGTGGCGTCCTGCAAATCCCTGTGATTGACCGAACCTGGACTGCGCATGAGCAACGCTTCGACGCGCTGGTTCTCGCCCGCGGCTGCCGCTTCGTGCAAATCCATGGCGAGGCCGTTCTTCAACAGCGATTCTTTTTGCTTTTCGTTGGCTTCCAGGCAGGCCAGCAGGAACGCGGACCGTCCTTTTTCATCTCGCGTGTAAACGGCCGGTGGAGCCGCCGGGGAAACGGCGCTTGCGGCGAGCATGGTGCCTCCTAGGCTCAAGAGTTGGCGTCGTGAACTGTGCATATGGAAAGCATGCGTCCGATTTTCCCTGGTGGCTTCTCGATTCTTGCTATTTTGGATCAGGCGGAAAACTTGAAGAATCTGCCGGAACGCATCAATCCGGACGACGGGCCGCGCGGCGACAGGAATGTCATCCTGGCCGGTAGCGGACGCCGTCACTACGTCCGCGATTACCCCGGACCTTTCTCCATCAAGTCCATCGTGCGCGGACAGGCGGCCTGGACTACGCAGGAGGGCCATTTCGAAATGGACGCGGACTCGATCCTGCTGCTCAACCATCGTCAACCCTATACCATCCTGATCGACTCTCCCGAGCCGGTGTTCACGTTCTGCCTGTTTTTTCGCGATGGCCTGGTGGAAGACGCGTGGCGTTGCGAGACCAGCGAAGCCGGGCGATTGCTCGACGATCCGTGGCGCACGCCGCCGCCGGCGGGTTTCTTCGAGCGAATCCATCCCAAAGAAGGCCGCCTGGGGGCGATTCTCGCCGCGATGCATCGCGAAGCCGCATCCGGCCAGGCGACCGCCGAATCGCTCGATGACGGATTCTTGCGGATTGCGCGCGAGGTGCTCCAGTTCCGGTCGGAGTTGATGCGCGGGGTGGCGCGCGTGCCGGCGGTGCGCGCGGCGACCCGGACCGAACTGTTCCGCAGGCTGACCCGCGCGCGTTCTTCGATCGAAGCATCCCTGGGCGAGCCGCTGGATCTCGAAACCATCGCACGCGCCGCGTGTTTATCGCAGTACCATCTGCATCGCCTGTTCACGCAGGTTTTCGGGGAAACTCCGCATCGCTACGCGGTTCGCCGGCGCATGGACCGGGCCCGCCGCCTGCTGGCGCACAGCGACCAGCCGGTTACCGAGATTTGTCTGGAGAGCGGCTTTCAGAGCCTCGGCTCCTTCAGTGCTCTGTTTCGAAGGGAAAACGGATGCTCGCCACAGCAATATCGAAGCCGACATCTTGTCCAGTGCGGCCGCTGACGCTTTTTGTTTTCGCGTGCGCTGCCGCGTTCGGGCAACCGACGGAGGAGCTAACCTTCGAAGTCGCGTCGGTGAAGCCGTGCCCTCCGCCGGCGCCCAATACAAGACTTTTCTTCGGCCCGCCGCGCGGCGGTCCCGGAACGTCGGACCCCGCGCAAATCACATGGTCGAACGCCGCATTGCGAAACATTCTGATGACCGCGTATGACCTCCAGACCTACCAGGTGATCGCTCCGGCCTGGCTTGCAACGGAGCGGTACGATATCGCCGCGAAGGTTCCGCCGGGCGCGACGAAAGAACAGGTCCGCGTGATGTGGCAGAACCTGTTGAAGGAACGCTTCGGCGTGGTATTGCATCACGAATCGAAGGAGTTTCAGGTGGACGAGCTGACGGTGGCCAAGGGCGGCCTGAAAATGAAAGAAACCGACTTGCCTGCCGACGCGGGTCCGTTCGCGCCAACAGACGGTCCTCCGAAGTTCGATAAGAATGGCGTGCCGGCGATGGACGGAAGTGGCGCGATTGTCATGATCACGGCGACCGCCAGCGGCTCGAACGCGCGGATGAACGCCAAGGGACTGTCGTCGTCGGAGATCGCCATCCGGTTCGGCCAAAACCTGCACCGTCCCGTGGTCGATAAGTCAGGGCTTACGGGTCGATACGATTTCGTCCTCGAATATACTCCCGATTTGTCGGGAATTCCGCTTCCGCGTCTCGCGGGTCCCGCGGAAGCCGAGCCCGTCGCCAGCGAGCCGGGTTCGAACCTGGTTTCGGCCGTTGAAAAGCAACTCGGACTGAAGCTGACCTCGGCGAAAGCGAAGCTGGACGTGATTGTCGTCGATCACGCCGAGAAGACTCCGACCGGGAATTAAACTTTACTGCTTCACCAATTCGACGCGCCGATTCAGCGCGCGGCCGTCTTCGGAATCGTTCGAAGCCAGCGGCGCGTAGGGACCATTACCATAGGCTTGCAGCCTGTCGGCGGGAATTGCGTACTTCGTCGTCAACATCTGCACCACCGCGGCTGCCCGGCGCTTCGATAAATCGATGTTAGAAGCCAGCACACCCACGTTGTCCGTGTGGCCGACCACGTACACTTTCACCTTGGGATTCTGCTTCAGCATCTTTACCACCTGTTCGAGGGCGGCGGCGGATTCCGGCTTCACCTCAGCCTTTCCGGTATCGAACAGGATGCCATTCACGACAATGTGACCGCTGCTGTTCAAGCCGCTGGAAAGCGCGGCCGCGTCGGCGACTACCTCCTGTTTCAGCTCGATTTCCTTCACGATGGTTTCCCGGATCCAGCTGCTGACGCTGACCTCCACGTACATCCAGGTCTGGCCCATGTGAGCGGTAAAATCGCCGTAATCGCCGGAGTCGTAGTCGAAGGTGTACCCGGCTCTGCGCAGCGCGGTATTCAGGTTGCGAATCACCTGAGCCTTGCTCGCGGTCTTGGGATACCTGTAGTCGATTTCGTGAAACTCGCCCTCGATCCTCTTTTTCGGCTTCCCGCTTCCCATTTCGAACTCGAACAGCTCGTCCGGTTTGTCCTTGCATTCCGTGATGACGGCGCCCGGAAAGCGGCTGATCAGCGGCGAGTCCTTACAGCCCTGGGCATCCTTATCCTGCGCCGCGCACACCTGAATGGCAAATGGCATCGCAGCGCATAAAACCAGGGTTCGAACGATTCTCATGAAAATATACGCACGATTGTTGAACTTTTCGGCTCATGCCAAAATAGCGGGATGCGGGTCGGCATCATTGGCACCGGAGCGATCGCTCATAAGCACGCGCAGGCTTATAAGAACATCGGTTATCAGGTAGTCGCCTGCAGCGGCCTCGATCCCGAACGCGGCAGGACATTCGCCGCTCAATATGGATGCGAGCCGATCGGGCATTGGCAGGATCTCTGCCGCAATCCTCAAGTCGATTTCGTCGACGTCTGCACCTTCCCCGACTTCCGCCTCGAAATCGTCGAGCTGTGCGCGCAAACCAAGAAGCACGTGCAGGTGCAGAAGCCGATCGCGACCAATCTTGAAACCGCGCGCAAAATGGTCGACGCGGCCCACGATGCCGGGATCGTGCTCGGCGTGGTCAGCCAGCACCGCTTCGACGATTCCATTCAGTGGCTGAAGCGCAACCTCGGCCGGCTGGGCGAGATTCTCGAAGCCGACGCGTACGTCAAGTGGTATCGACCGCCGCAATATTACGCGCGCACGGTGAAAGGAAGCTGGTCGACCGAAGGCGGCGGCGCCCTCATCAATCAGGGAATCCATCAGACCGATCTGCTGTTGTGGCTGGCCGGACCGGTCGCGCGTGTGTCGGCGGAGTGGCGCATCGGCGCGGTGCATCGGATCGAATCGGAAGACCTGGTCAACGCGATGCTCCGCTATGCTTCGGGCGCCATGGGAGTGATTCAGGCGTCCACTGCGCTGTGGCCGGGCTATCCGGAGCGTCTGGAGATTCACGGTACGCGCGGCACCGCAATCGTTACCGGCGACAAGCTCACGACATGGGACATTGAACCTGATTGGGGCGAACCACCTCCCGTTTCGCGCGAAGTTTCGTCCGGCGCGTCCGATCCGATGGCCATCTCGCTCCTGCCGTTTGAGCGCCAATTCCTCGATTTCGGCGAAGCGATTCGCGACGGCCGCAAGCCGCTGGTATCGGGCGAAGAAGGCTATCGAGCGCTCGAAGTGGTGACCGCGGTGTATCGTTCGTGCCGCGAAGAGCGCAACATTTCTCTCGAAGATTGAAGCGTTTTCCTATATAATCACCACCGAAGGAGCACTCATGAGCGTGTTTCGAACGTGTGCGATCCTGAGCTTGATGAGCATGCCCCCGGCCCCGGCTCAAAATAATCCCGTGCGGATTTACAACACTGCAAAATTGAAATTAATGCAGGGCAAGCAGATCGTGGGAGCGACCGTGGCGTCGCCCGACCCGAACATCTATTGCGCAATGGCCAACTCGGGGTTCGATTATACCTGGATCGAAATGCAGCATAGTCCGCTCACGTATGAGGACGTGGCCCGCATGATTTTCGCGTGCCGCGGAAGCTCGGCGATGCCGTTCATCCGCGTACCGGACGCCACCGAAAGCGATATTCAGAAAGCCACCGACATCGGCGCGATGGGGATTATCGTTCCCACCGTGGACACGGTGGAAAAAGCGCAGGCCGCGGTGAAGTGGGCGAAGTATCCTCCCGCCGGACGCCGCAGCATGGGGTCGGGTCAGTATCGCGAAATGTGGGGCGACGATTACCGGCAAACCGCGAACGATAACATGGTGGTGGTGATCATGATTGAAACGCCGATCGGCGTCGAGAACGCGGCCAGGATCGCCGACGTTCCCGGCATCGATGTGATTTTTGCCGCCAGCACCGACCTGGGAAATTTTTCGGGATACAAGATTGGCGATCCGAAATATGAAGCGCTGGTCACCCGGATTCACGATGTTACGTTGAAGGCGGGCATCCGGCTGGGCGGGCCGCTCATGTGGAAGGATCGCCCGGGGTTCACGTTCTTTCAGGGACCCGCCGAACCCGCGCTGATCAAATCCGGCGCGAAAGTCACGCTGGAGCAAAAACAATGACTCGACGACAACTGATGGGACAAGTTGCGGCAGGAGCCGCGCTGGGGTTGGAAGCATCCGCGCCGTCGGATGCGGCTCCGGGAGTCGATTTCAAAATCGGAATCTGCTCCTACACCTTCCGCGAATTTCAGCGCAAGATGGCGATCGAGATGATGAAGCAGTTGGACGTCGGCTTCGCGAGCATCAAAGATTTCCATCTCGCGTATTTTCTTTCGCCGGCCGATCTCGCGAAAGCTGTGGCTGAGTTCAAGAAAGCCGGTTTGACCATCGTGAGCGGCGGAAATACCGACCTGAAAAGCACGGATCCGGCGGCGCTGCGGCCGTATTTCGAATATGCCAAGGCCGCCGGCATGCCGATGCTGGTCTCGGCGCCTACGCACGCCACGCTGCCTGTGGTCGAAAAACTGGCCAAGGAATACGACATCAAGATCGCGATTCACACCCACGGACCGGAAGACGCGAATTTCCCCACGCCCAAAGTGGTGCTGGACGCGGTGAAAAACATGGACCCGCACATGGGCCTGTGCATGGACGTGGGCCACTCAATGCGCGGTGGAGCGGACGTGGTGCAGGAGATCGCCAATGCAGGACCTCGCCTGTTCGACATGCACATGAAGGATTTGAAGGATGGCAAAGTGAAGGAGAGCCAGTGTCCGGTGGGCGAAGGCGTGATGCCGGTAGTCGCGATTTTCCGGCAGTTGAAGAAGATCGGCTATCGCGGCTGCGTGAATCTGGAATACGAGATCGACAGTGAAAATCCGCTACCGGGCGCGATGCGGTCCATCGGATATATGAAGGGCGTGCTCGCCGGGATGGCCAGTTAGCGTTGCGGCGGTGTGAAAACCTGCCATCCGCGGCTCCCGCACGTCAGACTTTTTCGGGAACGACAAATCCCTTGCGATACCCGCGATCGCCGTCGCGCAGAATCAGGTTCGCTTCGTGGTCTCCGGTCACTTCCTGCTTCACTGGATCGAAGTTCAGCGTCCGGCCCAACCGATACGAGGCGTTGGCCAGGTGCACCAGCGTCGCCGACATGTGACCCTCCTCGATCGGAGAAGTCAGATCTTCCTTTTTCCGGCTGCGCACGCAGTTGATGAAGTTGACGTAGTGATCCTCTTTCCCGTGCCCCTCCGGACCAGGCGTGTTCTGATCGCCCAGCCAGGATTTATAGGACTCGTATTCGTGAATGGCGAGATACCCTTTGGGTCCGTAGAAAATGTTTCCGATGGTGCCGGGCTTCCCGCTGGCCGGACCGAGCGAAGGCTCTTTCGCCGCGCCGGGAGCGGGCTTCGCGTCCGCGTTCAAGCCGGCCGGCGGCAGCGAACTCTTGCCCGTCAGGCCGATCTCGGCTTCATGATTCGTCATCCAGTGGCGGACTTCGATCTCCATCATGCTGCGCCTGCCGCCCTCGTCGAACTGGAACGCGCAGTTGAGCGTGTTGGGAGTCTCCTGATCGTCGTCGAACATGAAATGGCCCCCGATGGCGGTCGCCTTGGTGGGATATTTCACGCCCAAACCCCAGCGCGCGATGTCCACTTCATGAATTCCCTGGTTGCCCAGGTCGCCGTTGCCGGTGTCCCAGAACCAATGCCAGGTGTAGTGAAAACGATTCTTGGTGAAGCCGCGATCCGGCGCCGGGCCGAGCCACAGATCGTAATTCACGCCCGCCGGAATCGCCGACTTCGGTTGGCGTCCGATGGTGTCGCGCCACTTGTAGCACAGGCCGCGCGACAGATACACGTCGCCGATCAGACCTTCGCGCAGGTGCCCCATCGCCTCCCGGATTCCGATGCTCGAGCGCGATTGCGACCCGTGCTGGACGATCCGGTTATACTTCGCCACGGCCGCGACCAGCTGCTTGCCTTCCCAGAAATTATGCGAGCACGGTTTTTCGATGTAGGCGTCCTTGCCGGCCTGCACCGCCCAAATCCCCATCAGAGAATGCCAGTGATTGGGCGTGGCGATGGATACCGCGTCGATGGACTTGTCTTCCAGAAGCTTGCGGTAATCGGTGTAGGTCTTGGGCTTCGGCGCGCCGAGTTTTTCGACGTCGGCGACACGCGGCGCCAGGACGGTTTCATCGATGTCGCACAGCGCGGCGATCTCCACGCCGGGAATCTCGCCGGCTTTCTTAATATGATCCTTGCCGCGGCCGCGCAGGCCCACGATGGCCACACGGACGCGATCGTTCGCGCCCATCACATTCTTGGTCTGAAGCATGGCGGCCACCGCCGCGCCGGTTTTCAGAAAATCCCGCCGATCCATTCCGGATTCCATTACAAAAAACCTCCTGGATTCACTTAAAAGTCTATACCACGGGGGAAATCCCCGCAAAGCTTTCGAAATTTCCCCGGAACAGCCGCCGGACATCGCGCCTCACATCCTCCATTCGCGGAGCCCGTCCGTCTTCGGCGAGAAGCCGGTACATATGGGCGAGAATCGGAGCCAGCGTCCGGCGCGTGTTGCGCCATTTATAGATCACTTGTTCCAGCACGCGCGCGTCGGAATGTTGCGGAATGAAGGTCGTCCCCAGCATTTCCAATCGCTCCCTGGTGATCTCCTCGACAATCGACGGATTATTCAGGAACCACCAGCAGCCGAACGGCATCAGGTTGCTGAATTTTCGCGCGTACACGCACAGTTCATGTTGATTTTCGCGGCTCAGCACGCTGATCAGGAAACGATTCTCCGGGTACTGAACGCACAAGCGCTCTACCGCCCTGAGATCGGCTTTGCCAACGCCGTCGCCGGCCAGCTTAATGGCGGGATTCACCTGATAGCGCACGCCGATCATGAGTGAAAGCGGAATCCCGTGGTCGCGGCAACACGGCAGCACCGCTCCGGCGATCAGGCGCGCGCGAACGCTCTCCTCCGGAAACGCGAAGGTATCGGGCAGCGAAACCGCCATGTACACGGGCTGCATTCGCGCGCACCACTCGTCCAGAAACCGGCGCACTTCCGGAATCGACCGCCCGCCGGCCTGGGCATCCACCGCGTAGCCCTGTGACGCGAGCACGCTCGCATGTTCCGCCCATTTATTGAGAATCCGATCGAGCCGCAGGACCGCGTGGAACCGCGGATCGAGCCCCGCGCCTCGCTCCCACAGCGGAGCTTCCGCCGGATCCAGCGGATCGTTGGTCATCACGGCTTCGCTGATGCCGGCCAGTTCGAACACGTGGTCGATGTGCCGGTCGGGATCCTGATCGGCAAAGAACTCGCGCGCAGTGTCCAGGCTGGATTCGCCGGTCGGGAGGCCGAGCGCCTGGAGGACTGCGACTACTCCGCGCGTCGATTCCGAAACCGGCGTGTTTTCGACGAACAGCGCCTGCCAGATCGCATCGGCTCTCTCGCGTTTGGACCAGCGCCAGTATTCATCCGGCGTTACCGTGGAGGAACGGAACAGCTCGGCTTCCAGGTAATGATACGTGATCAGTTCGTCGATGCCCCACAGCCCCAGCCCGCCCAGCGAAGGCATGAACAGGTGCGTATGAACGTCGATAAACGGAATATTGTGAAGCTGATCCTCAACGGTCTGGAGAAGTTCGCCGGAGGCCACACTGTCGTCGGGAACAATCATGGAATTGTTTTAGCGCCGACCACTACTTTACAACGGGGCTCGCAATCTTCAAAATAGATTGAACTAATTCTTTTGATCGGCGGATACGATGGACCTGCATCAGCTTCGCGTCTTTCACGCTGCAATCAAGAGCGGCGGGTTCACCCGCGCCGGGGAGCAGCTTCATCTTTCGCAGTCCACCGTCAGCCAGCACATCAAGCTGCTGGAGGAAGAACTCGGCTGTTCCCTGTTTCTTCGCGTCGGCAAGCGCGTTCTGGTGACCGAGGCGGGAAATGTCCTGCTCCAGTACGCCGAGCGAATCTTTCGCGAGCTGAGAAACGCGGAAATGGCGGTCCGGGAGATCAACGCGCTGAAACGCGGCACCGTGCGCCTGGGCGTCGGCCCGACCACGCTCACTTACCGCTTGCCGCCGATTCTGCGCGATTATATCCGGCGTTTTCCGCAGATGGAGCTGATCGTGCTCGCCGGCAGCACCGAGTTTTTGCTCGACGAGCTGAAGAGCCAGCACCTGGACCTGGCGATCGTGATCTCCACCGCGCCGCTCGCCGGCTTCCGGATGACCCCCCTGGGACGCGAGGAGCTGGTGATCGTCCTGAACAGCAAACATCCGCTGGCCCGGCAGCGAACCGTGGAAGCCTCCGATCTGTCTTCGCTGCGTTTCATCCTGTACAAGAAGAGCACCGCGATGCAGAACCTGATCGACCGTTACTTTGAGTCGCTCGGCGTCAGCCCGCACATCAACATGGAAGTGGAGAACAACGAAGCCATCAAGAGCATGGTGCGGGCCGGATTGGGTGCGTCCATTCTGCCGTTGTGCGCCGTCGCGAAGGAGCCGCGCGACAGCCATCTCCACGTGCTGCGCGTGCGGGGCAAACCTCTGACGCGAGAACTGGGCCTGCTGTCGGTAGACACCGAGGTCCTGCCCAAGGCTATCCAGGAATTGTCCACGGCGTTGGTCACAGGCCTGGCGAGCCGGAAGACCGGCCCATCCATCGTCGCGGTCGATGCTTCACAGTGAATTAATCTATTGGACACATTGATTTAGTTAGAGTATGCTACTGCGGACAGGGTGGAGTTAGCGGTAAAGGCTCTAGCCACGTTTGCTTCAGAGGGAGGGGTGCGTGAGATCAACGTTTCGATGTTTCCTTACAGGTCTGTTTTTCGTGACGCTATGCCTGCCTTCGGTGATCCGCGGGCAAGCCGTCGCGGTGGCCCAAGTCAGCGGAACCATCACCGATGCCAGCGGCGGCTCCCTGCCTAACGTTCCGGTGACCATGACGGAAACCGACAAAGGTTCCGTGCGCAACACCGTTTCCGATTCCAGCGGGCATTACGTCTTTCCGAACCTGCCTGTGGGGCCGTATACCCTCGAAGTGAAAGCCTCGGGCTTTAAGGACTATGTACAAACCGGAATCGTCCTGATCGTGAATAACAACATTGAGCTCAACGTCTCCATGCAGGTGGGCGCACTCACTGAAAAGATCGAGGTAGCCGCGAATGCCAGCCTAGTGGAGACCAAGGAGACCTCGGTCGCCAGCGTGATCGAGCAGCAGCAAATTAACGAACTGCCGCTCAACAATCGCCAAGCGACCCAGCTCATGATCACCCTCGGCGCATCGGTCTACGCCGACAGCGGCGACACCGGGAGCAAGACCTTCTGGAGTTCGACGCGCATCGCGGTGGCGGGCGGCCAAGGAAATGGCACCGCGTATCTGCTCGACGGCGGCGACAACACCGACGCGATGTCCAACGTCAACATGCCGTTCCCGTTCCCGGACGCGATTCAGGAGTTCAGCATCGAAACCAGCGCCGTGTCCTCGCGTTTCGGCACCCACCCCGGAGCGACCGTCAACGTGGTCACCAAGTCCGGATCGAACGCCTTGCACGGTGATTTGTTCGAGTATCTCCGCAATGGCGACCTGGACGCGCGCAATTTCTTCGCGCCGGTCCACGACAGCCTGAAGCGCAATCAATACGGCGGCAACCGCCGGCGGAAAGATCATTAAAGACAAGCTGTTCTTCTTCGGCGGCTGTCAAGGGACGCGCAACCGTTCGGCTCCGCCGCAACTGCAACACTCACATTCCCACCCAGGCGATGCTGAACGGCGATTTCAGCACCATCGCCGGAACCGCTTGCAACGCGTCGCCGATCACGTTGAAGAATCCGCTCGGCGGCGTCTTACGCGAACAACCAGATCCCCGTCACGCAAATGGACCCGGTGGCCATAGGCGCTGGTGAGCAAGTATCTGCCCATCAGCTCGGCGAACCAGTGCGGACTGGTCACCTACGGAATTCCCCAAACCGGCGATTCGGATGAGCAGTCATCGGCCGCATCGACTTTGTGCAGAGCGAAAAGCACACCATCTACGGGCGCTATTACGCCGACCACTGGCAGAACCCGCCGGTGTTCAATAACAGCAACATTCTGACCACCACTTCGCCCGGCAATTTTGAACTGTCGCAGTCAGCCACGATCGGCGACAACTACACGTTCTCGGCCAACACGCTGAACTCATTCCACTTCAGCTTCAACCGGATCCGCGACAATCGCGGCCCCACCAATACTCCCATCGATTGGACCGATCTCGGTTCCAGCATGTATAGCGCCGTGCCGAATTTCCTGCTGATTTCGAGCATGACCGGCGGCTTCACCACTTACTGCGGAACCTGTGCGCCCGGCCATTTCAACTTCAACGGCTTTCAGGCCGCCGACGACGTGGACGTGCTTCGCGGAAAGCACCAGATGTCGTTCGGCTTCAATTTGATTCGGATCCAGAACAACACCATCTCCGGCTTCGATGAAAACGGTGCGCCCACGTTTAACGGACAATTCACCGGCCTCGGCATGGCGGATTTCATGCTTGGCTACATGAGCGACTTCCAGCAGACCAATGCGACGCCCGACGATCTCCGGCAATGGGTGATGAGCTTCTACGCACAGGACAGTTTCCGCGTGTCGAGAAACTTCACGCTGAACTTCGGCGTGCGCTGGGAGCCGACCTTCGCCGACCCCGACAAGTATGGACGCGGAACTTCATTCAGCATGGCCGCGTTCCTGGCCGGTCAACATAGCACCAAGGACCCGACGGCGCCTCCCGGATTGTTCGTTCCCGGCGATTCGGGAATTCCGCCCGCGAACTGGAACGGTCATATGGCGAACTTCGCGCCGCGCGTCGGTGTCGTCTGGGATCCGCGTGGCGATGGAAAGCAGACCCTCCGCATGGGCGCCGCCATCCTGTACGATTCGACGGAAACCTGGTTCAATGAGCGTGAAACCACCAATCCGCCCTACGGCAACGACATCGACGTTGGATCCACCGGCACGCTGAGCAACCCGTGGGCAGGCTACGCGAACGGCAATCCGTTCCCGCAAAAGCCCGGCGCGCTGTTCTTTCCGAATTTCGGAACGTACATCAACATGCCGCTCAATCCGGCGCCGACTTATGTAGAGCAGTGGAACGTGACGTACCAGCGCCAGATCGGCAGCTGGATTGCCCAGGTCAGCTACATCGGCAACCACACCACGCATCTGTGGATCGCGGAGGAGCGCAATCCGGCGATCTACAATACTCTGGCATCGTGCGTGCTTGGCGGCACAACGTACACGCCATGCGCCAGCACCAAGGACACCAACCAGAGGCGCATCCTGTACACCGACAATCCCGCTGCGGGCGTGTATTACGCGAGCGTCGACACCATGGACGACGGCGCCGTCGCCCGCTATCAGGGCTTGCTGCTGTCCACCACGCACCGCTTCAGCCGGCACTTCACTTTCAATGCGAACTTCACCGACTCCTATTGCCTGTCGGATTACGATTTCGGCGCGGCGCTGGCCGGATCCACCAACTCGCAACTCTTCAACCGCCACGCCGATTGGGGCCCCTGCATTTCCGACACCCGGTACAACTTCAACGCTGTTGGCGTCGCGCAGAGCTGGTGGTCCGGAAGCAACGCGTGGGCCCGGCGGATCCTGAGCGACTGGCAAATCGCGCCGATTCTTTCGGCGCGCAGCGGCCAGCCGTTGAATATCACCACCGGCACCGACAACTCGCTCACCGGCCTCGGCAACGACCGGCCGAACCAGGTGATGACGGACGTTTACGCAACCAACCCGAACTCCTGCAAGTCCGCTCCGTGCGTCCAATGGCTGCAGCCCGGCAACGCCGCTTTCGTCCCCAATCCAACCGGAACCTACGGCGACCTGGGACGCAACGCCGTCCGCGGACCTCATTTCGTCAATTTTGACATCGCGTTTGTCCGCACGTTCAAAATCGCCGAGCGCTACAGCCTTCAGGTCCGCGCCGAGGGGTTCAACCTGTTCAATCACCCGAACTTCGTAGGCGCGTTCGCTCCCGCCGGCCAGCCCGCGGGAGCTTCCTACTCCACCTTGACCACGGCTCTGAACTCCTCGACGTTCGGCCAGATCAACAGCGCGTACGATCCGCGCATTTTGCAGTTCGCGATGAAGTTTTACTTCTAGGATTCCGCCGATTCGCTCCGCCGGCTGGAATCGCGCACGATCAGACGCGGAGGGATGAAAATTCGCTCGGGCGCAATTGGCGTTTTCGATTCGATGCAGCGCGCGAGAAGCTCGGCCGCGCGCTCTCCGATGATGGAGCTGCTCTGGTCCACCGTCGACAGCGGGACGCGCAGCAAATCGGAATAGTGGACGTTGCCGGCTCCGATGATGGCGATCTGCTGGGGAACTTTGAGATTGGCCTCCAGCGCGGCTTTGATGGCTCCGGCCGCCACCGGGTCGTTATAACAAAACACGGCGTCGGGACGGGGCGTCAGGTCCAGCAGCTTCAACATGGCTTGATATCCGCCGCTGTCTCCGAATTGGCCGTTGACGATGTAATCCGCGCGGACCTTAATTCCGTGCCGCGCAAGCGCGCGACGGTAACCGCGCAGGCGGCCGCGCGCGGTGGAGACGGCGGGTCCGCGGATATGGGCGATGCGGCGGGCGCCCTGGGCGATCAGATGTTCGGTGGCGATGGCTCCCACCTCCTGGTCCTTTACGCCGACGAAATTCGCATGGACGCCCGCGATCACGCGGTCGATCAGGACGTAAGGAATGCCGCTGCGGTCGAGCGCGCGAAACATTCCGAGGTTTCCTTGCCGTAGCGCGGAGGCGATGATCAGGCCGTCCACTTTACGCGCCATCAGGACCGCGACGTTGCGCTGTTCGGTCTCCGGATCCTCTTCCGTATTCGACATCACCACCTGGTAGCCGAGCGGCTGGAGTTTCCGGGCGACGCCCATGGCTACTTCGGCAAAAAAAGAATGCATCAGGTCGGGCAGAACCAAGCCGACCAGGTAGGTGCGGCGGGTCACCATGCTGCGGGCGATCCAGTCGGGCTGATAGTCGAGCTCGCGCATGCGCTTGAGGACCCGCTGGCGAGTCTCCTCGCTGATGTCGGAATGGGCGCGCAGGGCCTTGGACACCGTCATCAGGGAGACGCCCAGGTCTCGCGCGATATCCTTCATCCGGACGGCCATGGGTCTATTAACGGCTGGGGCGGATGGCACTGTCAAGTGGAGTACCGTTAGCGATCAAGTTAGAGACAGGCGGCGTGATAGCATTTATACTTCCGGTTTTGCCGTGACCATCGATTCGCATCAGCATTTCTGGCGTTACAACCCGGCGCGCGACGGCTGGATCACGGACGAAATGACCGTGCTGAAACGAGATTACATGCCGGAGGACCTGGCGCCGGTGCTGAAGGCCAACGCCGTGGATGCAACCATCGCGGTGCAGACGGACCAGTCCGAGGAGGAAACTCTGTTTCTGCTCGACCTGGCCGCGCGCTATTCGTTTATTTCGGGTGTAGTGGGATGGCTGAATTTGCGAGCGCCGGAGGTTGGCCGGCGGCTTGAGTATTTTTCGCGATTCCCGGCGCTGCGCGGATTCCGCCACGTCGCGCAAGCCGAACCGGACGATTGGTTTCTGGCCGGCGACGATTTCGTGCGCGGAATCGCGGCGCTCGGACGGTTCGGTTTCACTTACGATCTGCTGATTTATCCCCGGCAACTGCCGGCGGCAGCCGCGCTGGTCGAAAAATTTCCAGAGCAATGGTTCGTACTGGACCATGCGGCAAAACCGGCGATTCGGACCAAACAGATCGACCAGTGGGCCGCGGGCATACGCGCCTTGGCCGCGCATCCAAAAGTTTATTGCAAACTTTCGGGATTGATCACCGAAGCGGATTGGGGAAATTGGCGCGCCGAAGATTTTCGCGTGTGTCTCGACATTGTGTTTGACGCGTTCGGCGCGGAACGATTGATGTTCGGGTCGGATTGGCCGGTGTGCCTGCTGGCGGGCACGTATGGTCAGGTGAAGGATCTGATCGCCGAGTATGTTCCTTTACATCGCGACAAAATATTTGGCGGGAATGCGGCCCGCTTTTACGGGTTAGCCGCACAAGTTCATGGATCTGGATCTTAAAGATAAAGTCGTCCTGGTGACCGGCGGAGCGCTGGGAATCGGCGCGGCCATCGTGCGGGCGGTGGCCGCGGAAGGCGCCATTGTGGCCATCGCGGATCGTCTGGCGGAAGCGCCCCCGGGCGCGGGCCGGGTTCATATGATCGCCGGCGATTTATCGGAGGTGGAGAACTGCCGCCGCGCTGTTTCCGAGACGCTGGAGAAACTGGGGCGCCTGGACGCTTTGATCAACAACGCCGGCGTCAACGATCGCGTAGGACTGGAACACGGGAGCCCTGGGGAATACGCCGCGTCGCTACATCGAAATCTGCTGCACTACTACAACCTGGCGCACTATGGATTGGCGGCTCTGAAGGAATCGCGCGGGTCGATTGTGAACATCGCGTCGAAAACGGCGGTGACGGGACAGGGCGATACGTCCGGGTACGCATCGGCGAAGGGCGCGATTCTGGCTTTGACGCGCGAGTGGGCGGTGGAGCTGGCGCCCTACGGAATTCGCGTCAACGCGGTGGTTCCGGCGGAGGTGATGACGCCGCTGTACCGGTCCTGGCTGGCCACGTTTCCCGATCCGGAGGCGAAACTCGCGAACATCTGCGCGCGGATTCCGCTGGGGCAACGCATGACGACGCCGGAGGAGATTGCCGACATGGTGGCGTTTCTGATTTCATCGAAAGCGTCGCACATCACCGGACAACACCTGTTCGTCGACGGCGGATACGTACACCTGGACCGGGCGCTCTAGCGGGATGTCGCGGACCTAAGGGAGCGATCCCGACTCTACATCGCGCCCTGGTTCTCCAGACTTCGCCACAAATACCAGCTCGCCACCGAACAATACGGCCGCCACGCCGCCGCGATGCGAGCCATCTCCTCCGGCGTCGGCAACTCCTCCAACCCATAAGCTTTCTTGATCGCCGCCCGAACCCCCAAATCCCCCACAGGCAGCACATCGTGCCGCCGCAGGGCAAAAATCAGAAACATGTGGACGGTCCAAACCCCGACGCCCTTCACCCGCGTCAAATGCTCGACGACTTCAGCGTCTGCGAGCGTCACGCACCGCTCAAAATCCACGTCGCCATCCCGCGTCAGCCGGGCCAACTCGCGAATGTAGGACATTTTCTGCCCGGAGAGCCCCAGCGCCCGCATCCTCGCCGGCCTCAACTTGAGAATCGACTCCGGCGTCAACGGGTCGGCCTTGGCCGCGGCTTGCAGCCTTCCGAAGATGGTCGACGCGGCCTTCCCGTTCAGTTGCTGATAGACAATCGACCGCACCAGCGTCTGGAACGTCGGCTCGCGGTACTGAATCTTGTACGGCCCCACCCGTTCGATGATGGACCCCAGGACCGCATCCGATTTCTTCAGGTGGGTAATGGCTTTCTTCATGGGAACTCGTTTCCTCTCACGTGCATCTATCATTGTAAATATGAAGTACCTGTCCATCCTGCTGCTCGTGTCCCCCGTCGTTTTCGCGCAAGACGACACCACCATCAAAGTCGATGTCAACCTGGTGAACGTCCTGTGCTCGGTGCGGAACAAAGCCAACGGCCTGGTCGGCAGCCTGGAAAAGAAGGATTTCCAGATCTTCGAGGACGGCAAGGAGCAGGAGATCAAGTATTTCACGCGCGAAACCGATCTGCCTTTGACCATCGGCCTGCTGGTGGATACCAGCGCCAGCCAGCAGCGCCTGCTCGATATCGAACGCCGCGCGGCGTCCCAGTTCTTCGCCAAAGTTCTGCGCCAGAAAGATCTCGCGTTCCTGATCCAGTTCGGCGCCGAAGCCGAATTGCTCCAGGATGAAACCAATTCTCCGCGCCTGCTGCAGGAAGGCCTGAACCAATTGCGCCTCAGCGTTCCCGTGGGCGGGCTGCATCCCGGCCCGGTTCCCACGCAGCAAAGCCAGGCCGGCACGATTCTGTTCGATGCCGTGTATCTGGCGGCGAACGAAAAGCTGAAAGGCGAGGTCGGCCGCAAGACCATGGTGCTGATCACCGATGGCGTGGACACGGGCAGCAAGATCTCAAAGGAGAAAGCGATTGAGGCGGCGCAGAAGGCCGACGCCATCATTTACAGCATCGATTATGAAGACCCGTCGGCTTACGGCGGCGGTTGGGGAACCATCCGGATCGGCGGCGGCGGGGGCGAAGGCGACCTGCGGCGCATGTCCTCGGAAACCGGCGGGCGGGTGTATAAAGTGGATCGCAAATACTCGCTCGACGACATTTTCCGCGAGTTGCAGGAGGAGATGCGCAGCCAATATTCGATCGGCTATTCGCCGACCAACGCCCAAAAGGACGGCACCTTCCGCAAGCTCGAAATCCGCGTCGGAGACAAAAGCTTCAAAGTCCAAGCCCGCAAAGGCTACTACGCGACGGAGACCGGCAACTAGATTTTAGATGGGCGCGAATCACGGCCCGGCTCTTTTGTCGTCCATCGCCTGAAGGAACACTCCCGCAGAACCCTCCCGAGGTCACATTCGCAACGGCCTTTCGCAACGCCCAGGCTATTTTCCAGCGAAGAAAAAACTGGCTGCGCCGGGCCACTGAGGCAGCAGAAAGTACTTAGTAGCCTTGGTACTCTCGAGAACTTTCCTCCGCGCGGCCAAGCCGTGAATGCGGGGTATACGTCGTTCTCTTTCAAGGGGTTGCCGGACTGAACGCACGCTGATGCATCGGAGGCAGCGCAAACAACTGACCATATAAGGTCACCAAACGCTACGCAGATTCCCTTAGAAAACACTTCCAAAAAGTCCGGCGGCATGATACGATAACTCGGGCTGAGACGTTTTCGGGTTTCGTGGAGGGTGCAAGTGCTGTTGGATTGCACACGAACTTGGCCAGGAGTCAGGAAGCGCCTGAGACAGACGAACGACGGAGATAAAAATGAAAGTCAGTTACGCAAATAAATTCAGATCACCGGGCTCGATAGCTGCTACGTTCGCTTTGGCGGTGCTCGCCGTGAGTCCCGTCACGGCGGGGGCAATAACATTTGCTCAGTACTTCCAAACTACCGGAAGCCAGCAACAGTGGACCGTTACCGGCGGGGCAAGCTCGACCACCGTTACCGCGACCGGCGATGTACAGTTCCAGTTCTCGGGGGTGTCCGGAGCGCCCACTGGAGTGCAGGATGCGACTTTCACTTTGAGCGCATCCAGCTCCTCAATCGGTAACTGCGGGATTAGCTGCGGCGTCGGCGATTCGCTGGTGCAAGCGGGTTATATCGGCACATTTTCGTTCATAGACGAAACCGCGGGATTCGTGGGAGACAACTTGCTATCCGGGACCTTCGCGGTGACAGGTAGCCCGTCGACAACCGGAGGCCAGTTTAGTTCCCATATCGGGTCGAGCGGTGCGAGTTATGACGCCAGTGCGACGGCGGGCAATCTCGGTCAGCTGGTGTTTACGTCGGCGTTTTTGGTCTTCTTTGCCGCAACCGAAGAGGACGCCTCATGGAGTATCTCTTCGCTGGTTCCAAACTTCGCGGTCGGCACCATAACCGCCGATCAGGCGTATCCATCTGGTACGTTCGTTGGCTCAGGCACCGGTACGTTCTCTGACGCGACGACGATCCCCGAGCCTGCGACATTGGTTCTGCTCGGCGTCGGTCTGTTAGGTATCGGCATAGTGGGCCGCAAGAAAGCCTCTCGCCGGTAAAGAGCTTTCAGACCAGGGGACATTCTCCGCGCGCGTGCGCCGGGAAATCCAATCTCCAGAGAAAACCGCCGGTCTTCCGCGTAGGCAGGGGACACTGGTTTGTCGGATTTCTCCGTCCCCTGAATCACGTCTTCGAAAGGGATGTCGACACCTGCGCCGTCTGACGCGCCGCAGAGCGATTTCCCCCATGCGCTGCGACCGCGATTTCAGGACTCTCCATGAACCTGTTGCAACCGCGTCACTTATGGAATGGTCCGCCAGATGCTTGCTAATGCCTGATAAAACCGGCGTCGAAACGAGGGCGCGCCGGTTCGAAAGGAGCAGGTGAATGAGACAAGTTTCGGCTGTTTGCTTGTTGGTGGCGGGTTCGCTGCTTGTGGCCGCGCAGGAGAAACCCGCGGCCGTTTCGGTGGAACAAACCTTGATGCAGGTGGAACGAGACTGGAATCAGGCTCTCATCGCCAAGGACTTGAAGACCGTGGATAAAATCATGGCCGCCGATTGGACGGGCATTGATTTTCGAGGCATGACCGTAACGAAAGCAGAGTCGATCGCCGAACTAAAATCAGGCGAATCCAGCAATCAATCGGTCGAGCTGGGAGAAATGACCGTCAAAGTCTTTGGCAATACGGCCGTGGTCATCGGTCGCGATACCGAAAAGAGCACCTATCACGGCAAAGACAGCAGCGGCGCGTACGTATGGATGGATGTGTTTGTCAAACGCGACGGCCGTTGGCAAGCGGTGGCATCGGAGAGCACCAAGATCGCGAAGTAACGTGCGCAGGGACGTTTTGCCGCAAAGCATGACCGGGTGCACTTCGCATCGCGAAGCTGCTTGAGTCACGCGTGAATGCGTTTCTGCTTACGGTGCAAGGTTGCTCCGGATCGGTCTGGAGTAACATAATCCTATGGCTTCAATCGCCGAGAAATCTCTTCTTTCGCCGCCCGATATCGGCGAGCGCCGTCCCAGGTTCCGGAGTCAACGCACGCTGCGGTTCACCGAAAGCGTTATCCGCGAAATGACTCGCCTGGCGGCTCAACATAAGGCTGTCAACCTAGCGCAGGGGTTCCCGGATTTCGCGGCTCCCGAAATTCTGAAAGCTGCGGCGCGCGACGCGATCACCGCCGACGTGAATCAATACGCCATCACCTGGGGAGCGAAGCCGTTTCGCGACGCGATCGTGGGCAAGTATAAGCGGACCTACGGGCTCGAGGTCGATCCGGAGCGTGAAATCACGGTTTGCTGCGGCGCCACTGAAGGCATGATGGCGGCGCTGATGGCCGTCACCAATCCGGGCGACGAAGTGGTGATTTTTGAGCCGTACTACGAAAATTACGGGCCGGACACGCTGCTGTGCGGCGCCGATCGCAAGTTCGTCAAGATGCGGCCGCCGGATTGGCGCTTCGATCCGGATGAGCTGCGCCAAGCTTTTTCGCCGCGCACGAAAGCGATCGTGTTGTGTTCGCCGAATAATCCGACAGGGCGCGTGTTCGATCGCGCGGAGCTGGAATACATCGCGTCGCTATGCCAGGAATTCGACGCGCTGGCGATCACCGACGAGATTTACGAACACATTTTGTACGACGGAACCGAGCATATCCCCATGATGACCATTCCGGGGATGCGCAACCGCACCATTCTGGTCAACAGCATGAGCAAGACGTACGCCGTGACGGGATGGCGCGTCGGTTGGGTGCTGGCGGCGCCGGATCTGACGGATTCCATTCGCAAGGTGCATGATTTTCTCACCGTAGGCGCGGCGGCTCCGCTGCAGGAAGCGGGAACGGTGGCGCTGGGGCTGCCGGACGAATACTATGCGCACCTGTCGCACGATTACGGGGAGCGGCGGGACGCGATGGTCACCGTGCTGGAGCAAGCCGGCTTCAAGTGCTTTATGCCGCGCGGCGCCTACTATATTTTGTGCGACATTTCCGGCTTCGGATACCCGGACGATATGGCGTTTACGCGGCACCTGATTGAAGATGCCGGTGTGGCGGCGGTGCCGGGGTCCAGTTTCTTTGAAGATCCGCGGGATGGGTCGCAAATGATTCGCTTCTGTTTCTGCAAGAAGTATGAGACCCTGAAGGAGGCGCAGGAGCGCCTGAAGAAACTGTAGCGACAACGCAAATTTCGTTTGGCCGGGTGGAGGCTTTTATGACGCCGATGTTCGTTCTCCCGGATAGTGTCGCCCGCCAGGATGGGTCCAGCGCGGATTTTCCGCTGGAAGCTAACCGCGGCAAGCCTTTGCTGCTCACGCTGGGCATTACTCGCATCATTCAAGACGAGAGTCTGGAGGTTTCAATCTGGGGCTCCGCCGACACGGAGAACTGGAAGCAGCTGGAGGTCTTTCCGCGGAAGTGTTACTGCGGCACTTATTCGACCCAACTGGACCTGACCAGGCATCCAGAGATTCGCTATCTTCGCGCGCAGTGGACCGTGAACTGTTGGGGTACCGGCGAATCGGTTCCTCTGTTCGGGTTCTACCTGCTCGCCGAAGAAACCGAGCTTCGGGTCGCGGGAGCAGCGTAGAAAATCTAGCGGCCGGCGGCGAGGAATCGCCCGATATTCTCGTTTAGGAACTTTGCGTCGGCGGGATTGCTGGCGGCGCCGGCGGTGTGCCCCCACAGCGACGGAATCGGCATCAGAGAGACTCCGGGAATGAACGGCGCTTCATAGCGCGCGTCGCCGATCGGAAAATACAGATCCGTCTCGGACGGCATGTACAACAACGGCGCTTTAATGGATCGAAGGGCGCGCTCGACGTCGCCATCGAAACCGGGCGTGGTTCCCACGTTGTGACGCTGCCAGGTTCTGGCTTGCAGGATGTAATCGTTGGCGTCGGCGCGGAAGCGGGTGCGGAAGCTGTTCATGGCTTGCTCGAACGTGGTTACCGACGGGGTGCGCCACAGCTCGCGGCGCCACCATTCCTGAGAGTAGAGCCAGGCCGCCCACACCATGCCGAACGCTTCCAGGCCCTTGGCGGGCGGAGCGGTGTAATCGCCGCCTTGAAACGCAGCGTCGGCGGTGAGCGCGGCGATTTGTCCTTCCAGGCGAACCACGCCATGCCCGTAAGTTTTCGCCGTGCCTGAAGTCGCGACGATCCGGCCGGCGAAGGTCGGGTAACTCACCGCCCATTGAAACGCCTGCTGCGCGCCCATCGAGAATCCGACCACCGCGCGGAGGTGCGTCACCTTCAGCTCCTCGGTAAGCAGCCGATGCACGGCTTCCACGTTGTCGCGAATGGTGGTGACGGGGAAGCGGGGACCATGAAACGGCTCCGGCGTATTGCTCGGCGACGATGAACGGCCGTTGCCGAACAATTCGGTGGCGACTAAGAACAGCTTGGACGGATCCAGGGCGCGATCGGGTCCGATCAGCCACTCATAACCGCGCAAATTGGCCATGTAATGCGACGGCAGCAGAACCGCGTTGTCCTTGGCCGCGTTCAAGTGCCCGTAGGTTCCGTAGACGATGCGCGCCTGCGGCAGCGTGACTCCGCTCTCGGTTTTGAAGTTGGAAATAACAAATTCGTGACGTTCGGCGGCGCCCGAATCCTGAGCCGGCACCGCCTGCGAAATGAACAGCAGCAGGATAAAGATCTTCATAGCGATAGAAAAGCGATCTTATCATTTTCGTGCTTTGTATATGACTCAGGTTCTTATATACTGCTGCAATCCCGGAATCAGCGGATCTCAATCGGCCTAGGAGACGCGCGCAAAATAGCGGCTCACAGAAGCTCTCTGCGTATTCTTTCCCTTGCCCTGCCCGGTACGATTGCCGCGCTCGTGCAAACTGCCGTCGGCGCTCCGTGTTCGGTCGCCCTTGGGAGTACTGGCACTGTTGTCGTGCCCAACGCGAACGCGGCCGTGGCCGCAAACGACAACTCGGGCTTTTTTCCATCGAGGCCGAACCCAAATGCAGGATTCAAACGTCCGATCCCGTTCTGCTGATCGGCGGGTTGAAAGAACATTCATGATCTCGCCCGGAGCAATCAAAATCATGCGGACGATTCAACAGCTGTTAGCTGGAGCTGGCGCGGCACGGCGTGAGGAGGTTTTGAAAGTGAAGAGAATTCAGAACACTCGATACTGTCTGATCGCGGTGTGTCTTTATGCCTCCGCGGCATCAGCCCAAACAGGCTTGATCAGCAACGTCGGAACGACCGCGAACAATATGGATGCGATCACGTTTAACAGCAGCGGCACGCTCTATGGCGCGACCAGCGGCGCCGGGTCGCTGTACACCATCAACCCCGCCACCGGCGCTGCGACCATGGTTCATGCCCTGGTGGGCGCATCGAACGCAAGCCTGACGTACGGGATCTCGGGCCTGGCTTTTCAACCTGGCACGGGAACCCTCTACGGAAGCACCAGCCCAGACTCGCCGAATTCGGGGAACAGCCTGGTCACCATAAATCCCGCAAACGGCCAGGTGACAGTAATCGGTGCGACAGGCACCGGCCGTGCCTACACAGATATCTCGTTCGCGCCAAACGGGACGCTGTATGGCTGGCTGATCGGTTCTGGAGCGAGTACGATTAGTGCAGCCACCATCAATCTGACCACCGGCGCGGGGACCTCGCTTGGAAGCCCCCAGACCCCTAGCGGTCTCCCAGATGGCGGCGGTCTTGCAGTAAACGCGAGTGGCGTCATCTATGTAGCGGCCAATGGCCATGCGGGCGCCCCATGCAGCCCCAGCACATCCTGTAGCGGTGCGTTGTGGACAATCAATCCTGCCAACGGCGCCACCACCACCGTCGCGACACTCACGGGAGGCCCCGGCTCGGCCCCTACGATCACTGCCCTGGCTTTTTCTCCAAGCGGCGTTCTGTATGGAATTGAAGGCGGTGACGGCGGCGCGACGTGGAATCTGATCACCATCAGTGTCCCGGCCGCAGCAGGGGGGTCTGGCAATACGATTGTCGTGCCCAACGGGAGCGCGACCGTGGCCGGAAACGACGACTCCGGCCTTCCTGCAAACACCTTTCTCTCCATCGAGGCTCAGACGGTGATTGACCCTGATCAGTTCCCCGCGGGACCGATCCTCATCACCGGGTTTGCCTTCCGGGCAGCCCCCGGCCTGGGGCCGCTCAACCTCACCTTCAGCGGGAGCATCTACCTTTCCACCAGTCCCAACTATGCGAATCCGACCGGACACCCGGGGGTGAGCACGACGTTCGCAAACAACGTCGGACCGGATAAAACGCTGGTGTTTTCCGGCAATATCACCATCAGCGGCCCCGCGTGTGCCGCACCCGGTCCCTGTCCGTTCGCTAACGCTTTCGCGTTTACGACGCCGTTCCCGTACAATCCGGCGAACGGTCCGCTCCTGACGGATTTGCAGGTCACGAGCTTCGGCGTAACCAGCGGCCAATTGGATGTACAAGACTGTAATCCTGCAAGCTGCTCCGTCGCGGGCATTAACACAGTTCCGCTTGGATCTCCGACAGCAACAAAGGTCAACGCCAACGGGACCGTTGCGCAAATCACGTACGTTCCCGCGTCGAGCGCCGGCACTACGACTAATGTCAACCTCAATCTCACGATTAACTCCAGGGGGAGTACCGCCTCGCACCTGATGGTCACGTCCGCTACCGGCACGCTCAGCCCGCTGGGGAACGCGAGTTTCAGCCTTCAGGGCGCCGCACCAATCAGCAACAACGCGCTTGCAGCTCCCGTTCAGCTCACTGGAGGTTTCTACTTCAACCAGACCGACAGCATCGCCATCAGCTTCACGGAAAACGACCTGAATTATGCGAACACGAGTCCCTACACTTTGTCTGGCGTCGCCATCACTGGTGGAACGGGAGCCTACGCGGGCGCCACCGGCTCCTTGAACCTCACCTTCACTCAGAAAGGCTTCCTTGCAATCACAGGCTCGGGAAGCGTGAGCGTGGGAGGGCAAACCACCCAGGTGAGTCTTTCGAATTTTCTCGGTATCAGCGGGTGTGGTGCCTGCGAGGTGGATTACTCTACCGGTACACTCACCGGAACGGCGAGCCCGCTCGGTAATGTGACCGCGACCTACAGGATCGACAACACCAACACCCCACCCGAACCCTCCGCGGGAGCGTTCGCCGTAAGCCTGAACGGCACGGACGGCTTCAATCTTTTCTTTTCGGTAATCGGCCTGGGCCAGACCGTGACCACTTTTCCGGCAACGGCGAGTGGCGGAACAGGGGCCTATGCCGGCGCTACCGGATCATTCACGCTCACGCTCGGGCAAGACAGTGCCGGCAATCTCACAATCCAAGGTTCCGGTACGATCACTACCGCCCAAGCGGGCGTACCGATCGTCACGTCCGTGAAGACTGCCTTCGGCCAGCCTGTGGTCGCTTACAACACCTGGATCCAAATCAACGGGACCAACCTCGCGCCTTCGAATACTCCCTCCACCGGTGTCGACTGGAGCAATGCTCCCGACTTCGCCAGTGGCAAAATGCCGACAAAACTCGGTCCGATCAGCGTCACCATTAACGGAAACCCGGCGTACATATACTTCTATTGCAGCGCCGCTACGGATACAAGCTGCGCCAGCGATCAAATTAACGCTCTGGTCCCCCTGGATACGACCCTGGAGCCGTACTATCCGGTCGAAGTGGTGGTCACCAACAATGGCGTTTCGAGCACTCCGTTCACGGTCGAAAAGTCCACCCTATCGCCGACGTTCCCCCTGTTCGATGTTCAGGGCCACATCGTCGCGCGGCACCTGGATTTCAGCCTGATGGGACCCACGAGTCTGTTTCCCGGCGCGTTGACCCCGGCCAAAGCGGGAGAGACGATCATCATGGTTCTCTATGGCTTAGGCCCGCCGAACGGCGCTGTGACGGAGGGATCGGCCACGCAGTCCGGCTCCATGCCTGGTGCGCCGGAATGCTGGGTTTCGGGGATTCCGGTCCCGGCGAGTTCAGAGGCCCTCGCCCTGATCAGCCCCGGACTGTATCAATTCAACGCAGCGGTTCCGGCGGGCACGCCTAGCGGGGACAACCCCATCGTCTGCACTTATATGGGATACGCGACGGCCCCCGGCGCGCTCATCGCGGTGCAGTAGCGAATAGACAGGAGATCAAAAGAATGACTTCAGCAAAGATGATGAAAACATGGTTGTCCGGCGCACATGCAAGAGGTATCGAGAGGAGGAAAGCAATGACACGGCTGGTACTCAAGATTGCGGCGGTTGCCTGTTTTGGTTCGATCACACAGGCAGCGCCGATCACTTATACACTCACAACGACGGCGTCCGGCACGCTCGGCGCATCGACGTTTACGAATGCGACGGTAACCGTGACGCTTTCGGGAGACACGTCAGGCATCACCCCCGGTACCGGTTCCATCGCGGGCGCCTTGATTAACGCCGGAACCGCGTCGGTGACCATCGGTGGCTTGGGGACGGCCACATTTACCGACCCGATTGTAATGGCATCGACTTACAATGCTGTCTTTCCGGCACTTGACAATATGAACGCCGTGCTTGTCTTGGATAATGCGTCCGGCACCGGCATTTTGCTGCAAGCGGGCACCGTCTTCTCCGGCTATGGCCTTGGAGTTATGGCGCCCCTTACGGGCACGGGCGGCGTGGCGAGCGGATCGCATATGGTGCCGACTTTCCCGACTACGAAGGGCATGCTGACTTGGGCCGTCGGCCAAGCTTTGGGAACGTCGACCTTCACCGCGTCAACCACCGCGACGACGCCTCCCGGGACCACTACGAACATCACGCTGAACCTCACGCAGACGAACCAGACGCACAGCGTGCCGAATTCGTTCACCGTCGTCAAAACCGGCTCAGCCGGTCCGCTGGGTCCCGCGACTCTCTCCATGAGCAGCACTCCGACGATCGACTCCAATGCGAACTTGATAGCTCCGATCCTGTTTACCGCCACGTTGTACTTCAACCAGACCGATAGCATCGTCGCCGTTTTCATGGATAACGACCTCAACGTTTTCAACGAGTCGCCAATCACTCTTTCCGGGGGGACCATCACGGACGGGACGGGAGCGTACGCGGGAGCGTCCGGTTCCCTGAGTCTTAGTATCACGACGGGCCCCAACCACGTCGGCCACCGGCTCAGGAAGCGTGACTGTGGGAAGCAAGACAACGCCGTTGAACCTCACGAATTTCCAAGGCGGCGAGTTTTGTTTGCAGTGCACGGAGGAATTTAACAACACCACCGTATCAGGCACCATCGCGCCGTTCGGAAACGTGACGGTAGCGCTCACCACGGACGTCACCAACTCTCCTCCACAACCGAAGAGTGATCTTTGCGACCATTCCCGTGAACGCGACGGATAGCATCAACATTTTCACTCCCGCGGGTTTCAACAATCTCGGGGGACACCATCACGGAGACGGTCTCGGGGGGGACGGGAGCGTTCGCAGGCGCGACTGGGTCATTCACACTCACGCTTGGTCAGAACAGCGTCGGGCGCGAACATGGTGCAAGGCTCCGGCACGATCACCACCGCGGCCCCCGGCGCACCCGTCATCACTTCGGTGAAGACGGCATTCGGTCGCATCGTCGGTCGCCTACAACACCTGGTTGCAGATCAACGGGACGAACCTCGCGCCCGACGAACACTCCCGCCGGCGGGGTCGTCTGGAGCACTGCGGCAGTCCTTCGCGCAGGGCATGAAATGCCGACGCAGCTCGGCCCCATCAGCGTCACCTTTAATGGATTGCCGGGTTACATTTACTTCTATTGCAGCGCCGCCACGGATACCGCTGCACCGCGACCAGATCAATGTCCTCAGTCCCTTGGACACCTCATCGGCGATGTACCCCGTGGAAGTGGTCGTCACGAACAACGGGGTCGCGAGCGCCCCGTTCACGGTCCTGAATAATGGCCTGTCGCCGACGTTCCCTTTGTTCGATGTTGCCGGGCACGTCGTGGCCCGGCACCTGGATTTCAGCCTGATGGGACCCACCAGTCTGTTTCCCGGCGCGTCGACTCCGGCCAAAGCGGGCGAGACGATCATCCTGGTCCTCTACGGCTTAGGCCCGCCGAACGGTACCGCTCCGGCCGCGGGATCTGCAACGCAGTCCGGTTCCATGCCTAGCGCGCCGCTGTGCTGGGTATCGGGAATTCCCGTCGCGCCGAGTTCGGAAGCCCTCGCCTTAATCAGCCCCGGATTGTACCAATTGAACCTTGCGGTTCCCGCTCAGACGACCAGCGGAGACAACCCGATCAATTGCAATTATCAGGGGTACCCGACGGCCCCCGGCACTCTCATCGCGGTGCAGTAACAATCGCACTGGGTGGCTTATCGCAGGCGGTTGATCAGGCTGGCTGAATAGGCCGCGCCGAAGCCGTTGTCGATATTCACGACAGTCACGTTACTGGCGCAACTGTTCAGCATTCCCGAGCAGCGCTGCCAGGCCGTGAAAGCTCGCGCCGTAGCCGACGCTGGTGGGGACGGCGATCACCGGCGCCGCCACCATTCCGCCCACCACGCTGGGCAGCGCGCCCTCCATGCCCGCGCAGACGATGACCACGCGCGCCGCCGACAGCCGTTCGTGATGGTGCATCAGGCGATGGATGCCGGCGACGCCGATGTCGTGAATGGCGTCGACCCGGTTTCCCATTACCTCGGCGGTCACCTGGGCTTCTTCGGCCACCGGAAGGTCGCTGGTTCCGGCGCAGACCACCGCGATGGTGCCTGTGCCGTGCAGGGTACGGTCGCGCCATACGCGAACCGCGCCGGAGGCCGGGAAGTATTCGGCCTCGGGATGCTCCTGCTTCAGCCGTTCGGCGACGGCCGGCGCGGCGCGCGTCACCAGCACGTTGGCGGCTTGAGACAGCAGAGTCGCGACGATCGCGGACACCTGATCGGCAGGTCTTGCCCTGGCCAAGGACCACCTCAGGCATGCCGTGGCGCAGGGCGCGATGATGGTCCACTTTGGCAAAGCCCAGATCCTCAAACGGCAGATGGCGCATGCGGTCGATGGCGGCGTCCACGTCCGTCGGCGCCGGCGCGCACCTGATCGAGCAGGGCGCGCAATTGGTCCTGATCCATACGCTCAGAGAATACCAGTAACGCATTGAATCGCGCCTTCGGCGCTTCTAAGGAGTCGCTGAGCGGGGTCGATAGTACGGGGGTGATTTCGATACCCGCAAATGAGAATTGCCAGAACCCTCCTCAAGGGCACTATGTACTCGGTAAGGTGCAGGGCATAATGTCTTTTCCTATGAGAACAGCTAGCGACGACTATCCTCAGTTGTGTATCGCTGTAGGCCTGACTTGCGACTCCTGCACGGCCGGAACGGCCATGCAATTAGCAAAAGTTTGTAAAGGATTGCGAGGCAAGGCGATCTCTCAAATGTTCGTCCAGATCCATCCTCATTCGGCCTGCGCTCCCATGCATGCCCATTTCGCGGACTGCTATCGCGCCGCCTCAGAGGAGCGTCCTAAGCAAATGGCGGCGGTGGCATGATGTCTCCAGCTCAAATCCAGGCCCATGCCGAACCCCGCGCCAATCAACGGATAACCGCAAAGACCTTAGGAGCGGCTAAGTACAATCTCCATACCCCTAGGATCAAACCTTGGGGTAAATCAGGCTCGCACGGCAATTGTCAGCGAGCCGATAAGCCATCTAGGCTAATAGAGGAGAACCATCAAGGTGCTCAAGAGTATTATTGTCTGCCCGGACCAGGAGGTCGCCAAGCGTCTGCAAGACGCCTCTGGAAGCGACCGGCGAGGTGACAGTCGGCCGGTCACTGAACCGGTATCCGAACGCCATCGACCTGGTGCGAAGCCTCGCGCGCTCATGCTCCCGAAGTGGTGTTCCTAAGTTTTGAATCGCTCGAGAAGGCGCAGGAAGCGATGAAGCTGCTGGAGGCGGAGGCGGAGGGGATCCAGATCATCGCGGTGCTTCGCCAGATGGATTCGAAGCTGCTGCGCGAGATCATGCGCGCGGGCGTCCGCGATTTTCTGTCGGAGCCGTTCGAGCGTGCGGCGATCATCGAGGCGCTCAGCACCGTGAAGACGCTGGTGGAGCGCAAGCCGCCGACGATCGAATCCACCAACGAGATTTTCGCGTTTCTTCCGTCCAAAGCGGGCGCCGGAACGTCGACCATCGCGCTGAACGTCAGCGCGGCGATGGCTCGCCGGCCGGATACGCATGTGATGCTCTCCGATTTCGATCTCAACAGCGGCATGATGCGTTTCATGCTGAAGCTGCAGAACGAATATTCGGTGGTCGATGCGGTGGAGAACTCGCTGCGCGTGGACGAGCATCTGTGGCCGCAACTGGTGACTTCGATCGATCAGCTGGACGTGCTGCATGCCGGGCGCGTGAATCCGAGCCTGCGCATCGAGAGCTCGCAGGTGCGCGCGCTGGTGGAGTTCATGCGCCGCAACTACCAGGTTCTGTGCTTCGATCTTTCCGGCAATCTGGAACGTTACTCGCTCGAGATCATGCAGGATTGCAAGCGCATCCTGCTGGTTTGCACGCCGGAGATTCCTTCGCTGCACCTGGCGCGCGAAAAGATGAACTACCTGCGCACGTTCGATCTGGATACGCGCGTGTCTGTGATCCTGAACCGGTGCCAGAGGAAGGCGTTGTTCACCAAGGAGCAGGTGGAAGAGATCCTGGGCCTGAAGGTGACCAAGACGTTTTCGAACGACTATCAGTGCGTGAATCGCGCCGTAACCGCGGGAACCATCATTGAACCGGGGTCGGAGATGGGGAAGCAGTTCACCGAGTTTGCCGGCGATCTGCTAGATCGGCGCGTGACCGGGCAAGTCGAGTCGAAGCGTAAGTTCCTGGAGTTTTTCGCGGTTCCCACCAAACTCGCCTCTGGAAGCAAGTAATCCCGCCAGCCCTGCGAGTCCATTCGCTCGCGCGCGCCGGCTGCGCGCATTCGCTATGTTGGAGCGATGGATTCCGTCTTTCTGTGGATCGCCCACTACGGCTACGGGGCTATTTTCCTTCTGTTGATGCTGGGCGTGGTCGGCCTGCCGGTACCGGATGAGACTCTGCTGGTCTTTTGCGGATACCTGATTTCCAAGGGCACCATGAAACCGCTTCCAGCGTGGCTTTCGGCGCTGGCGGGAAGCTGGTGCGGCATCAGCCTCAGCTATACCATCGGCCGGACGCTGGGGATCGGCGTGGTGCATCGTTTCGGGAAATACCTGCACATCACCGAGGAGCGCCTGGCTCGGGTTCACCAATGGTTCGACCGCATCGGGCACTGGGCGCTGTTCGCCGGCTACTACATCGCCGGATTACGGCACTTCACGGCGATCGTGGCGGGAATGTCGAAGCTTCAGTTTCCCACTTTCGCCGCCTATGCCTGGTCGGGTGGATTATTATGGGTGAGCACGTTTCTCACAGTCGGCTACTTCCTCGGAGAAAACTGGAGACAGGTCGCCGAGGCGATTCATCATTACTTGCTTTACGTGTCCGTTGGACTTCTGGTCGTTGTTGCTGATTTACTATTTCGTGAAAGAGGAGGAAAGGGAATGTCACCAAGTCCTGACAAGTTGATGGCGTTCATGGGAAAGCTGGTGGGCGATCTCGGCGCGATGATGAGCGTCGGCCCCATGCTCCTCGGCGAGAAACTGGGTCTGTATAAAGCGCTGGCGAAGAGCGAATCGATGACCGCGGCCGATCTGGCTAAGGCCACCGAAACCAACGAGCGTTATGTTCACGAATGGCTATGCTCGCAAGCCGCCTCCGGGTTCGTCGATTACGACGCGTCCTCGGGCCGTTTCTCGATGAACCCGGAACAGGCGGTTGCGCTCGGAATCGAAGAGAGTCCCTTCTATTTTCTGGGCGCGATCGAAGTAGCGCTATCGATGATGCGCGACGAGCCGGCCATCCTGGAAGCGTTTCGGAGCGGAAAAGGCGTGGGTTGGCATGAGCACGACGCGTGCCTGTTCCGCGGCACAGAGCGCTTCTTCCGGCCCGGCTACATGCGCCATTTGATCACCGAATGGATTCCGGCCCTCGATGGAATCAAAGCGCGCCTGGAGGCCGGGGCTCGCGTCGCCGACGTCGGCTGCGGACATGGCGCGTCGACCATTCTGATGGCGCAGGCGTTCCCCAAGAGCCAGTTCTACGGCTTCGATTATCACGGGCCGTCGATCGAGCGCGCCCGCAAATCCGCCGAAGCCGCGGGCGTTTCCGACCGCGTCAGCTACGATGTGGCTACGGCGAAGGATTTTCCCGGCACCGGATACGCGCTGGTGGCGTTCTTCGATTGCCTGCACGATATGGGCGATCCCGCCGGCGCTTCGAAACACGTCCATTCCACGCTGTCCGAAGAAGGCGCATGGATGGTGGTGGAGCCGTTCGCGCACGACGACCTGGAGAATAATCTGAATCCGATCGGGAGAGTATTCTATTCGGCATCGACGTTCATCTGTACGCCGGCGTCGCGGGCGCAGGAGGTCGGTCTGGGGCTGGGAGCCCAGGCGGGCGAGGCGCGGTTGCGCAAGGTGATCGCCGAAGGCGGATTCCGCCACATCCGGCGGGCGGCGGAGACTCCTTTTAACATGGTTCTCGAAGCGCGAAGGTAACCTGCGGCGTTGCGTCCCCAGGGGCTGGACCAGCGACTACGGATTACTAGGGTCGGCCTGAGATTGAATCCCTACGACACTTAAGGTGCCTAGGTGTGTCTGGTAGGGTCTGTGCCCGACAGGTGAAAAAACGAATTCCTAGTAAATTGGATGTATGTTCCACTGGATTTGCCCGGAATGCGGCCGGGAGATTCCGCCGGCCGTGAAGGAATGTCCGGTTTGCGATCCGAAAGCGGTGTTGGCGCTGACCAATCCGCCTGTAACCAAAGCGGATAAGGCTCGCCCGGTGGAACAGGCGGCGCGCGTTCCGGAACCCCCGGCTGCGGTGGTTCCGCCTCCCCTGCCCGTCGAATTTGTACCTCCAGTGCCGGAGCCGGATCCCTTGCTCGCCTTGGCGGAGCAGATTCGATCCGCGCACGTCCGCCACGCCAGTCCTCTGGTGGAGGAGCCGCGTCCCGAACCGGTCGCCGCGGCGCCGCCACCGCCGTTACAGTCTGCAACGCCGGGCCTGGCCGAGCTTGCGGCCGTGCTCGGAACCGCGGAACGGCCTGCTGTGGTTGAGCCGGTGGCTGAAACTCCGGTTGAATTCCAATCCGTGACCCCCGCAAGGCTGCTGACTCCGTATCCCCCTGCGCTGGCGCAGGGAACCCAGGCAGTGGCTCTGCTCGCGCCGCCGGTCGAGGAACAAGTGGTCACGGCTCCGGCGCCGGTCGCGGTGGTCCGGGCCGTGGAGCCGATGCCTGCACCGGCAGCGGTTGCTCTGTCTGTTGAAGCTCCGGTCGAGGCGCCGGTGTTGCAGCCGGAACCTCAGACCGTCGAAGTCGAGCCGCCGGTCCTGCGAGCCGAACCTGAGCTTCCCGCTCCGCCGGTAGAAACGCCGGCGCCCCCGAAATTTCCGGTCGAGCCGCCGGTCCTGCGAGCCGAACCTGAGCTTCCCCCTCCGCCGGTAGAAACGCCGGCACCGCCGGTCGAGCCGCCGGTGTTCGAAACCGAATCTCAGCCCCTTGCCCGGTTGGCGGAGATCGAAGTGCCGCAGGAAACCCCGGTGCTGCAAGCGGAATCGCAGCAGCCGGTTGAAGCCGAGCCGCCTGTGCTCGATGCGGAAGCTCCGCCCGTCGTGCCGGCGCCTGAGGCTGAACCGGCGCTGGTTGCCGCTGCTCAGGAAACCGCCCTATCCGAGCTGGATAAGCCTCTGCCGGCTGCGCCCACGGTGGAGGCGCAAGGTCCGCCCGTGCCGCCGCCCCCGCAGCCCCTGGACGAGCTCCTCCCTCCGCTTCGGAAAGAACTCGCGGGTGTGCCGGAACCTCCATACGCCGACAACCCGCCATCGGGCTCGCGGCTTCAACTCGCGCCGCTGCAGGATTACGCTTCCACGGCGAGCACTGCCGTCCGTCCGGCCCCGCCTCCGACCCAGATTCTGATGCCCGATTCCGGGCCGCGCATGACTTTACCCGGTCCCACGCTTCCGCCCGCGCTGGTTTCCCTGCAATCCGCCAGCGTCGTGACGGTGATTGGCGACCAGGCCCATTCAAAGCGCCGGATTCCGGGTTGGCTGATCAGCGCCCTGCTGATGCTGGGGATTCCAATTGCCGGCGGACTGCTGCTCATGTATTTCCAGCCACTCCAACACTCCAGCGCCGACGCCACGCCGGCTGCTCCCCAGGTGCAGGCTCCCGCGGCCGGTGCGGTGGCGGCGACGGAAGCGTCGCATTCACTGGCGCAGTTCGTGGAGGTCACCGGCTTCCGCATCGTGGTCGATTTCAACAAGAAGTCGGAGATCCACTACCTGGTGGTGAATCACTCGGCTGCCGACCTGTCCGACATGACGCTGTATGTTACGCTGCGCAACGCCAACGCCAAGCCAGGGCAGCCGCCCGTAGCCCGCTTCTCCTTCCGCGCGCCGGGACTGGGGCCGTTTGAATCGAAAGAGATGTCCAGCGCCATCGAGAAGCTGACCCGCTCCGTCAGCCTGCCGGATTGGCAGGACCTGCGCGCCGAAGTGCAGATCGCACAGTAGAACCTCGTTCATCGTCAAGCGAACGACGTTCCCGTCGGTCATCGTCGAGCGAACGACGCTTCCGTCGTTCTATCATGGTTAACGCCTCGACCTTCTAAGGACACCTCTACATGCGACCGCTGCTTTGCCTGCTCACTTTTGCTTCCTTCGCCTATCCCCAGCAGATGGACGACGATTTCGCCCGCCTGGTCAAGGAATGGACCACGCGGCCGGAATACATGAGCCCGCTGGTGGATCATCTGCCGAAATCCTCCACGGTTCCTTCGCCGAAGGACGTGCTCGGATACTATGCAGGCGCTCCCAAGCATCTGACGTACTACGCGGACATGCTGAAGTATTACCACGCACTGGAGCAAAAATCGCCGCGCGTGAAAGTGATCGACATCGGCAAAACGGATGAGGGACGCGAGTGCGTCATCGTTTTCGTGGGCTCGGATGATTCGATCAAGAATCTGGAAACGTATCGCGAGTATCTGGCGCAGCTCGCCGATCCCCGCAAGCTGAGCGACGCCCAGGCGCGCGACATTATCGCCAAAGCCAAGCCGATTTATCACGTGATGGGCGGCCTGCATAGCGCCGAAACCGGTCCGTCGGAAATGCTGATGGAGCTGGCCTATCGCCTGGCGACCGAAGACACGCCGCTGATCAAGAAAATTCGCGACAACGTGATCGTCACCATCACGCCCGCCGCCGAGCCCGACGGCCGCGACCGCTACGTCGACTGGTACAACCGCTATAAGATCAACGACACCAGCGAAGAGGATCAGGCTCCCGGCCCGCCGTACTGGGGCAAGTACATTTTTCACGACAATAATCGCGACATCAACTATTCGCAGATGACCATGAAGACGCTGCTCGACTGGTACCTGAAATGGCACCCGCCGATCATGCATGAGCTGCATGAATCCGAGCCGTTGATGTACACCTTCAGCGGCCAGGCTCCGCAGAACCCGACGCTCGACCCGATTCTGTATGGCGAGCTGCCGTGGTTCTCGAATTTCGAGATGGAGCAGATGACCAAGTACGGAATGCCCGGCGTGTGGACGCACGCGTTCGTGGATATGTGGGCGCCGGGCTACCTGGGCTTCATGTCGTCGAACCACAACGGCATGATGCGGATGTATGAAACCTTCGGCAATGGCGGCGCGAACACCATGCATCGCCGGATCGACGGAGGCCGAGGCGGTGGAGCTCCCGACGGCGGTCGTGGAGGCCGCGGCGGCGGCATGACCGCTCGCGAATGGTATCGCCCGCTTCCTCCGCCGCGCGAAACCGACTGGAGCCAGCGCAATAACACCAACTACGAAGAGACCGGCGTGCTGACCGCGCTGCAACTGACCTCGGCATTTCCCGACATTATCTTAGAAAACTTCTACAAGAAAAGCAGAAATTCGATCGAATCCGGCAAAAAAGACGCGCCTTTCGGATATGTGATCCCTTCCGACCAGGCCGACCTGACGCGCGTCGCGCAGGTGGTGAACATCCTGCGCCTCCAGGGCATCGAAGTCGGCCGCGCGAACGCGGAAGTGAAGCTGAAAGAAGGGACCTACCCCCCCGGTTCGTTTGTGATCAAGCGCGACCAGCCTTACGGGCGTCTGGCGAAAATTCTGCTCGAAAAACAGAATTTCCCGGACCCGAGCCTGACCACTTACGACGACACGGCCTGGACCATGGGCCTGATGTCGCAAACCAAAGTGGTCGAAAGCGCGGATCACGCGGTGCTCGACGTTCCCACTTCGCTAATCGACAAATTCGAACCGCGCGGAACGGTGACGGGAACCGGCGCGTTCTACGCTGTGCTGGATAACGGATCGAATAATCTGGTGACGCTTCGCTATCGCCTGAAAGACGTGGCGATGCGCGCGGTGGAGACGTCTTTCAAGAACGGCGATCGCGAAATCCCCGCGGGGTCCTTCATCGTCGACGGAAAATCGGTCGACAAACTGAAGGCGGGAGTCGAGCCGTTGGGATTAACGGCTGTGGCGCTATCGTCCGCGCCCACGGTCGCGATGCACGACGTGGATCTGCCGCGTCTGGCGGTGTACAGCACCTGGGGCAGCACGCAGGAAGTGGGCTGGGTGCGCTACGCCTTCGATCATTTCGAGGTTCCCTTCGACCTGATTTACAAGGAGCGCGTGAAGCAGGGTAACCTGCGCGGATCTTACGACGTGATCGTGATTCCGAATCAGGGGCGGGGCGCGAAGGGCCTGGACTTGGGTGCCCGTGCCTGCACTGCCCGACTGCAAAGTCAACGACCGATGACCTGGCGGTTACTGGCCACCCACCGCCAGCCACCCCAGTCACCGGGACGATGAGTCACCGCCTGCCGAACTGATGGCTGGACTACCGTAATGCCAGGTTAGGTGGAGCGGATCTTTTTGCCAGCATATTTCGCGTGCGACGAAGATGGCCGTCATTCAGGTAGCGGGTCTTATCGTCTGTCAAGCCACTTGTAAGCCACCGCCGAGTTCTTCCAGAAGTATTTCTCGGCGGCTTCCACTCCCTTCGCGGCAAAGTACTCCCGGACAACCTTCAACACAGTGGCATAGGGCGCGAGGAGTTCGCTCACCGGCCAATTGCTGCCGTAGACTACACGGTCGCTGCCAAACGTGTCCCAAAGTTGATCCAGCGACTGTTTGTAGAAACTCGCCGTTTCGGGCACACGCCCTCCGCTCTGGCGCAGAACGCCCGAAATCTTGGCGTAGATCTGTGGGGCGTGGCCCATCTCCCTGGCACTGCGAGCCTTAGTGGCAGCGTCCGGGTCCGCCGGAGGATCAAACGGGAGGTGATCGATGATCATGCGTAAGTGCGGTACTCGGTCTGATAACGTTAGTAGATCAGCGAGCATGGTGTGGTCTCCAATCACATCGATTTCCAAATCAGCATCCGCGAGTCGCTGCATGTCAGCAGCAAAACTTGGCTGTAACAACCCGTTTGCGACCCCCGGCCCATTGACCCGGATTCCTCTAAAAAAGGCTGTTTCTCGTGAACCGTTGCAGATGGGCTTTGAAAGTGGACTCGCCTGGATCGAGGTCCCTACCACTCCCACGATCAACCGATTTTCGCTCGCTAGATCGAGCAGCCACTGGTTGTCCTCAAGCCAAGGGCTGGCTTCGACAACGACGGTTCCGCCGACGCGAAACCCCTGCACGGCTCGTTGCAGGTCTGACGGCAAGGTGCGGCGGTAGAGAAGCGTGTCGCTCTTCGGAGGCCAAGGTATGCCTTGCGGACGGGTTGGATCGTAAAAGTGTGTATGTGTGCTGATGATGCG
>CAWJHI010000115.1:0-19250 GCA_963842485.1 Terriglobia bacterium
TGAATGGCCGGCGCGTCGGCGGCGGAACCGTCCGGCGCGGCGTTCTTGAGGTCGGTTCCGCGCGGCGAGCGCGATCGGGCGGCGGCGTGCGGTGTTTCGAGTGATGACGCGATTCTTGTCGGCGCGTCCTGTCGCTGCGTGGGCAGGATGGTCGGGCGCGGCGCGATCGGCGCGAACGCCGCTTCAGCGCTCGACGGAGCGCGTCGCCGCGTTGGAACGTCGGAGTCGATCTCCTCGGCGGACACCGTGCTTTCCGCCGGCGATGCGTGCCGCTCGAGGACAGCGTGACCGCTGCCGGGCGAAGCGCTGCGTGAGCAGGTGCGACTCGATGCTGCTCGAGGCGCGGGCGACGACCGCGTCTCAGAAGCGGGCGCGGGCCTGCTCGACCGATGCGGCGGCGCGTCGCTTGCGCGCCTTTCGTCGTGCTGATCGTCAGGGCTGGTGTGAGCGATCGCCGGTCGATCGACGGCCAGAGCCGTCCGCGGAGCTGTGCTGACCTCCTCGCGTCCACCGATTCCGTTCGGCCCGGACCACGTCGCCCGGCTCCTCAGGCGTCGATCGCGTGGTCGCGACCATGGCGTTGTTGGCGATGGTGAAATTCGCGCCTAGCTCCTGCGTGCCGGAGGTCACCTGTTTCACGGCGCCGGAATCGACTTCGGCGGAATACAGCTGCGAGTTGCCGTGATCTTCGACCATGAAGTAAATCATCTTCCCGTCCCACGACCAGTGCGGGTTGCGCACGTCGCGATCGAGCGACGCAGCGACGTTCTTGGGATTGCTGCCGTCGGGATCCATCAGGTACAGATGATTCACCGTGTAGCTCTGGAATTTCCAGTCGTGACCGACGTAGGCGATCTTCTTGTCGCCGGGACCAGGCACCGGGTCCGTATCGGGGCCTTTCCGATTGGTCAACTGCTTGATTACGCTGTTGTCGTCCACGGAATACGCATAGATATCGCCGCCTTCCAAGTTATATTCGGCATCGGGAATGCGTGCGGTCGATGTGTAGATCCACTTGCCGTCGGCTGACCAGGCGAATTGCCCGTGATTGTAGTCGCCGCTGGTGATCTGCTTCGGCGCTCCACCGCTGGCGGGTATCGCGAAGACATGTGTGTAGCCGGGTTGCAAGATACCCTGGCCGTCGGCGGTCCAGCGCAGCTTGGTGATCACGATGGGAGGATCGGGCCACTTCGCGCCGCTCGGTTTTTCGGGAAGGCGAATCGAGAAATCGTTCTTCGCGGGAACGCGACTCGTATAGCCGATCCATTTGCCGTCGGGCGACCATTCAATGTTGGACGGACCCTGTTGAAGATCGGTAATCTGCGCTTCCTGGCTCGAATCGAGCCAGCGTACGTGGATCTGCGTCTTGCCGCTGCGATTGGTCAGGTACGCGATGCGCGTGCCGTCGGGCGAAATGCGTGGCGATGCATCCCGATAAGAGCCGGTCGTGAGCGGGCGGTTGTCTTTGCCGTCGCTCGAGACGATCCAGAGGTTGCTGAGGCGCTGATCGGTCATCTTATCGCTCCAGCCAAGAACGTAGATGACGCTCTTTCCATCTCTGGTGATCTGGGGATCGCTGACGGAGCGCATCTCCCAGATGGTTTCCGTGTTGAGTCCGGGCTTGGCGGCGAACAGCGTCGCGGAAGCCATCAGTATCAGACCGAATGTGCGCATAGTTATCCTTTTTTACTTCCTGAATTCGTCCCACAGATTGGCGATCCCCGCCGATGCCGCGTCGCCGGGATGAATGACGATGCGGTACCGGAAATGCAGCGACGCGCCGGGATCGAGCGTGACGCCTTTTTCACTGGGTTTGGCTCCGGCAAAGGCGGCGTCCCCAAAAGGATTGGCCGCGAACAATCCATACGCGCGAACATGCCAGCGGGCGCGGCGCGAATTCGACGGATGATCGAGAATCGCGATGCCCAGCGGCTCGCCGCCGATCTGGCCCGAGTAATCCACCCAATCCGATGGCTTCCCCCACACCGCCTTTTCATGCCGGCCGCCGGCGGCGTTGACGATGATGCCAGGGGCGCCCGGAACGGACCGGTCCGGCTGGCCCTTCTCCTTGATCACCTTGTCTTCCTGCAACGCGGGCGCCAGGCGAATGCCGAGCACGCCGTCCTTCGCATCGCCGAAAGAGACGATCTTCGCCGCTGCGGTCAGCGAGATGTCCAGGTCGATGATGCGCAGGTCGCGCTCAGTGATAACGCGGGTGACTCGCGTCTCGTCCAGAAGTTTGGCGCCATCGGGATCCATCCATTGTGCGGCCGCGATGAAGCTGCCCTCGTGCGGACCGCTGGTGACACCGTTGACCCTGGAGACCACGATCCTCCCACGCGGCGGCGGCGCTTTATAGGACGCCTCATTATTCCAGAAATCGACGCCATTGACGCTTTCGTGGGCGAACCACAGGCCGCGCTGCTGCGGGTGATCGGTAGGCTCGCCGGCGACCGTTTCCATCGGGAAACGACGCGTGATCATGGTGCCGGACGCCGCGCTCAAGGGCCACAGATAGGGCTTGGTGACCTCCGCGCCTTTGAAGAAGAAGTCGGTATAGGGTTTGCCGTCGATCTCTACGTGGACACGGGTGGCTTCGGCAGTAATCTTCACTTGGGCTACCGCGGCCGCGGCGATCAGCGCAAGGATCGAAGCAAACCTCATGTGTAGCAGTACACCATAAATAAGGATCGGTGTGGGCAGGCATAGAATAGAAGCATGTCTGCCCACCCGACGCAGAAGATCACGCCTGAAGAGTATCTCAGGATCGAACGCGCGGCGGAGTTCAAGAGTGAATATTACGGCGGGTACATGTATGCGATGTCCGGAGCGTCCTTTGCCCACGTTATCATCACCGGAAACTTCGCACGCGCGCTAGGGAATGCTTTGGAGAAGCGCGGTTGCATTGTAGGCTCGAATGACTTACGGATTCAAGTGGCGCCCGAGGGAGTCTACGCCTATCCGGATGTGGTCGTGCTCTGCGGTCCGCCGAAATTCCGCGACGGTCAGTTAGATACGTTGATCAACCCCACGGCTATTATTGAGGTTTTGTCTCCTTCGACCGAAGCATATGATCGCGGCTTCAAATTCACGCAGTACCGGACCATTTCTTCGCTGGACGAGTACATTCTGGTTTCTCAAAAAGAGGCGCGAGTCGAGGTATTCCGGCGCCAAGCAAGCGGACAGTGGCTCTTTTCCGATTTTTCGGGTCTGGATGCCGTCTGCAAACTGGGTAGTCTCGACTGCCAGATCCCGCTTTCCGCGATCTATCGTGACGTGACTTTCCCCGACGAACCCTCTCAACCATCACTGTAGACTGCTATGATGGCGGTAGGCGATCGCCAATCAAGGCGACCGTCTGGCAAAGGAGCAGGGCAACCGATGTTTGGTACGGTTGGCGTCCCAGAGATGGTCGTCATTTTCATCGTAGCCCTGGTTCTGTTTGGGCCGAAGAAGCTTCCAGAACTGGGGCGGACGATCGGAAAAGCGATCACCGAATTCCGTCGCGCCTCGAGCGATTTGAAAGCGTCGTTCGAGCGCGAAATGCACAATCTGGAGCGGGAAACGGAGCTGGCCAAGACGCAAGCTGAAATTCAGAGCGCTCTTCCTGCCAGCTCTTCTGAATACGAGTATCCGTATAACGATTACGGCGAATCGTACGACTACACCGCAACAAGTCCAACCACGGTAAGCGCTTCCGAAGTTCCGGGCGCCGAACACATTGGCGAGAGCCAGGGCAACGTCGAGGCCACGCCTGAGCAGGCGGAGGCAGCGGCGCCGGCAGTCGAGGGAACCGTCCCTCGCACCGAATCCGCGCCCCAACATACTTAAAGGAACGCGCTCGCGTAACACATGGATGAACCGAAGAACGGGGATTCGTCCCCGAATCCTAACGTCTATCCCGACGATCCGTACGGCGGGAGGGCGGCGGAAGTAACCGCCCCTCCGTCGAAAGCCATGGTTAAGACGGGTGGAGGCGGGCGTACGCCTCCACCGCCGCCTCCGCCGGAGGATCCCGAGGATGAGGAGGACAGCGGCATGCTCCGCATGTCCTTCCTGGAGCACCTGGAGGAGCTCCGCTCCCGGCTGATCAAGGCGATCGTGGGTCTCGGCGTCGCGTTCTTGCTGTGCTTGAGCTTCTCCATGCAATTGTGGGACGTGATCCGCGCGCCGGCGTTCGACGCGATGGTGAAGATCGGGATCAAAGACCCGCACCTGGTGATCATCGAGCCGATGGAAAGCTTCATGATCATCTGGTTCAAGCTGCCGCTGGTGGTTGCGCTGTTCGTAGGGTCTCCGTGGGTGCTGTACCAGGTGTGGGCGTTCATCGCGCCGGGTCTGTATAAGAAAGAACGGCGCTGGGCGATTCCTTTCGTGCTGACCACTGCAGGCTTATTCATTGCGGGCGGCCTATTCGCGTACTTCGTCGCGTTCCGCTATGGACTGGCGTTTCTGCTGGGCATCGGGCTCAGCGGGGGAGTGCAGCCGATGGTCACGGTGACCAATTATTTCGACCTGTTCTGCGATGTGATGCTCGGCGTGGCTCTCGTGTTTGAGATGCCGGTCGTGATTTTCTTCCTGACGCTGCTGCGCATCGCATCGCCGCGGTGGCTGATGGCGCATTCCCGCTACGCGATTCTGGGGATCGTCATCCTGGCGGCCATCGTCACGCCGACGCCCGACGTGTTCAACCTGATGCTGTTCGCGGTGCCCATGTGCCTGCTGTATTTCGTCGGAGTGTTCGCCGGCTACCTGCTGGTGATGAAGCGCGAAGGCCACAAGTTCCCGTGGAAGAAGGTCCTGCTGTGGACCGCCCTGGGATTGCTGCTGATGGCAGGGTTTGTTTACTTCGAGATCGCGCATTACCACTATCATCTGATCCGGCATTGGCCTTTTCTGAAGAAGTAGCTAAGCGGGCTTCTTGAAGAACCACAAAATGAAGTACTGATCACCCGCGCCGTGCCGGTAGCGGGGCTCGAAGCCGCAGCGGTGCGCCATCGCGCATGCGTCGGCGTCGGAGAACGGGACGCCCAGCCAGGTGTCGTCCGGGGACGACTGGGTCCTGGTGTCGCCTTGGACCCCGAACTTGAATAGCGCGCCGGGCCGCAGCAGGCGATGCACTTCTCGAACGTAGTTTTCGATGATCTCGCGGCTGGGAATGTGCTGGAACACGATCGCCGAATAGGCAAAATCGAACTCCAGCGGCGGGATCACGGTCAAGTCGCAGCCGTTATTCTGATACACGTGCGCTCCCGGATAATCGGCCACCGCTTTTCGCGCGGCGGCCACCATTTCGCCGCTGATATCCACTGCGTGAACCTCGCCGAACAGTTTGGCAAACGCGCGCGTCAACCGGCCGGCGCCGCAGCCGATTTCGAGCACCCGCATCTGCCTCGGTTCCTTGCCCTGGCAGATGTTGATCATGTCGGTAAGGATGTCCTCGTCGATCTGTTGTTGACCGGAGGCGAAAAAAGCCTCATCGGACCAATCGGTGCGGCTGGTGTCGACCCAGTGCCGGGCGTTTTCCCTGGCGCGTTCATCCCAATCCCGGCGCATTTTTTCGAGCTGTTGCTCGATCGTGAGCTTGTTCCGCATGGTTGGGGCGGGTGGTGGACGGCGGGGGGATCGAACCCCCGACCTCTGCATTGCGAACGCAGCGCTCTCCCAGCTGAGCTAGCCGCCCACGTAGGTCTACGATCCTCAATATATCACGGACTACCCAGTGCGCTTCGATGCCGCTGTGATTGTGAGACTTACGGTCACTGCCGGTGATGGCGAGACTCCCGGGTTCGTGCCGGTGATTGTGACTGGATAAGTGCCAGGCGCCGCCGTGGTCGCCGCCGTGAACGTCAGCAGCGCGCCCCCGGACGCGCCGCTCCACCGGGCGCTGACCCCTGGGGGTAAGCTCCCGTAGGATACCGATACCGTGCCACTGAAGCCGTTGACCGAGGCCAGACTGATCAGGGTGGACGCGGAGCCGCCTGGCGCGACGCTCATGCTCGCCGGCGACGCCGCCAGCGTGAAGCCCGGAGGCAGCGTGATCGTCAAGCTTAGCGCCTCGGTTTGAATCAGTTGGCCTGAAGTCGCCTTGATCGTCACGATATAAGTCCCCGCCGTGGCGTTAGAGGCGACGGTAAGTTTGAGCTGGCTTGTGCCCGCACCCGGCGCGGCGATGGTTGCGGGAGTGAACAAAGCCGTAATTCCCGTGGGCGCTGTCGCGGAAAGTGCGACCGCGGCGCTGAACCCTGTCGCGATCTGGCTGGCAACCGTGATCGTCCCGAAAGCGCCGCGGCCGATACTGATCGACGATGCACTTTCGGTCAAGGTCAACGCAGCCGTCACCGTCAGCGTCAGCGCGGCCGTCTTCTTCTGCGTTCCCGAGGTCGCGGCGATCGTCAGAGTGTACGATCCGGGCGTCACGCCGGTGCCGGCCGTAATGGTCAGGACACTTGCGCCCGATCCTGGCGCCGCCAACGTCGCCGGTGCAAACGACGCCGCAACGCCGCTCGGCATGCCGCTCACGGAGAGCGCTACCGCCGCATTGAATCCGCCGGAGACCGACACATTGGCCGTTGCGGCTCCATGTCCGCCCTGAACTTCTGCGATGGAAGGCTGCGCCACGGTCAGCATGAAGGCCGGACCGGCAGGCGCGCTCGCGTCGGTCCAGTGGTTGACCAGGACAAACGCGTCCGCCGAGCCGAGTCCCGTGGCCTGGTTGTAATGCGAACCTGCTGTGAATCCGCCCACCCCGGGAACGCTGTTGTTTCCGCACGTGGTTCCGTGAAAAAGCTGCGCGCCGCCCGATGCCGCCAGGCTCGCCAGCGCGTACAACGTCGTGTTCGCATTGCCTTGCCGCGCGCCCGTTTTCTGATTCACCAGGGCCATCAGGCCGGCAAACGTGGGTGAAGCGGCGGAAGTTCCGCCGACCAGATACAGACTCCCCAGGATATCCACCAGGTAGCCGTCATGCCCCGCCGCGGCGAGCGCGACATCCGGAACGTCACGTTTCCCGTCCGCGGGAACTCCGGCCCCCGATTGCCACGCGGGCTTGGGATAATACGCGCTGGCGCCGCCGCCAGTGGCCCATAAATCCGATCCGCCATTCGACGCGCTTTCGTTCCACGCGACTTCCGGAATGTAGCTCAGCGCGGACCCGCCCGACGCGTTATTGGTCGCCGACCAGTACAGATTGTTGTTTCCAGCCTCGGTCAACTCCGTTCCGCCGACGCACACGCTGTACGGCGTCGAACATAAGCCGTTGACGGCCGCTCCGCCGGTTGCCTTCGTCTCGCTGGGTGAATCGCAGCCGGCCGCGCCGCTGTCGCCGGAAGAAATCATCGCGGTGATCCCCTGCGCCGCCGCCTGCTGCCACAGATTGCTGTAAAACGTGCGCTCCGCCGAGCCCATCTACGCCTCGCAACTGCCGAAACTGGTGCTCATCACCGGCGCCAGATTGTTGCTGACGATGTACTGCACCGAAAGATCGACGCCGTCGGTGGAGTTAGAGGATGCCGAGACCACGAACTTCACCGTGGCCTTCTTGGCGACCGCGCCGGACCATTCCACGTCCAGGTACGCCTCGCTTGCCTCATCCGTCGACACGACTCCGGGATCTTTGCCGTTTACCACCACCACCGGGTTGTTCAGCGGCAGCCCGTAGTTGGATCGAAATGTCTGTACGTCGGAAACTTTGATATTCGTGCGGCCGACGATCGCCAGGGTCTGGCCGGTGCCGTCGATGCCGCTCGTGTACAGCGGCGCGACGTCGTAGATGGTCGCGAAATCGGCGGGAGCAAGATAATGCGAGTTCCCGCTGGTGAAGTTCGGGGCGGCCTCGACGCGGGAGTGCATCGCCTGCCGGCCGAAGTCGTGTAGCGTTACCGGGCCTGTCACCACGCTGGCCAGCGCCTCCGGAATTTCCGGATCCGTCGCGTTGGCGTAGTGCACTTTTCCGGCGACGTTGTACCTCCGCATGGACGTGTGAAACGCCGCTTCCACCGCAGCCGTGGCGCCGCTGAAAACGATGGAGCGGCCTCCTGCGGGAATCTCGTCAATCGTGAATCCGCGGCTGATAAGCCAATCGGTAACCTGTCTCACGTCGTTGGTGGAAACACCAAATCGCCCAGCGAAAGTCTCCGGCGTCAGCCAATGGTGGTATTCAGGAGAATTCGGATCGTGCAGCGCCGTGAGCAACGTTTCGAGCGTGCTCTGCTGCGCGGCGTCAGGCTGAAGCACCAGAATCATCCGCTCCATGGGGAGATCCGGCACGGCCACGCCCACTTCGAAGTCGGGTCGCGCCAACGGGTGGCGATTGCCGGTGAGCAGGACGGTGCGCCGCTCATCGACGGCGGTCTTAATGCGATCGGCCGGTTGTGCCGATGAATTGAAATCAAGTAGAAACAAACCAATGAATGCGCCCGCGCAGATCGCGCCGGGGTGGCGTGTCATAGAAATCCTCCTGCTTGGCTCTTTAAACTCTGCTCATCGGCGAGGAATCGGTGAATTTTAGAAATCAGATGTGGCAACGTACGTTTTTTACTTGCCCTATACGTCAAATCGAAGGAAACTAAGAGTTCATGGCAACAGTACTCACAAACGGCGCGCAGGTCCGGCAACCCGCCGATCGCTGGACGACGGCTGAAGCCGCGGAGCTTTACGACGTCGCGAGCTGGGGCAAGGGCTACTTCTCCGTCGGCGCCAACGGACATATTTGGGTGCATCCCAACAAGGACCCGAATCGCGCGCTGGATCTGAAAGAGCTGGTGGACAATCTCCAGCTCCGCGGCATTTCGCTGCCGATTCTGATCCGTTTTGGGGAAATCCTCCAGCATCGGCTCGGTGAAATGCATCAGGCATTTCAAAACGCCATCGCTGAACACAACTACAAAGGTAGTTATTGCTGCGTATTTCCGATCAAGGTCAACCAGCAGCGGCAGGTGGTGGAAGAAGTCTTCGAGTACGGCCGTCCCTACAAATTCGGTCTCGAAGCAGGCTCGAAACCGGAGTTGCTCGCGGTGTTGGCCATCGCCGACAACGACACGCCGATCATCTGCAATGGCTTCAAAGACGACGAGTACATTGAGATGGTCATGCTGGCCATCAAGATAGGCCGGCGCATTATTCCCGTGGTGGAAAAATTCACCGAGCTGGACCTGATCCAGAAGCATTCGGCGAAAGTCGGCGTGAAACCGGTGATCGGGTTGAGGATCAAGCTTGCCAGCCGGGGCTCGGGGCGCTGGAAGTCGTCGGGCGGATATCGATCGAAGTTCGGTTTAACCGTTACTGAAGCGCTGCGCGCACTCGATCAACTGAAAGCGGCGGGGATGGAGGATTGCCTCCAGCTTCTGCACTTCCACCTGGGCAGCCAGATCACCAATATCCGCCAGATCAAGGCCGCGGTGATGGAAGCCGGCCGCGTGTACGTGGAACTGAAGCGCGCCGGCGCCGGACTCGCCTACATGGACGTCGGCGGCGGCTTGGGCATCGATTACGACGGCTCCCAGACCGACTTCGAGTCGAGCGTGAACTACACTCTGCAAGAGTATGCCAACGACGTGGTGTATCACATCCAAAGCGTGTGCGATGAGGCCGAAGTTCCGCACCCGATTATCGTTTCCGAAAGCGGACGTGCGGTGGCGGCGTATCATAGCGTGCTTGTCTTCAACGTTCTCGGCGTCACCGGATTCGGCGACGGCGATACGATGCCCGAGATTCCGGACGACGTCGAGCAGCCGCTGATCGATCTGCAGGAAACCCTGCGCGGGCTGAGCCAGAAGAACCTGCTCGAAAGTTTTCACGACGCGCAGCAGGCGCTCGACTCCGCGCTGAACCTGTTCAGCCTCGGCTACCTGCCCCTGATTCAGCGAAGCTGGGCGGAGAGCATCTACTGGGCGATCTGCCGGCGCATTCAGAAGCAAGCCAAGGAGCTCGACTACTATCCCGAGGAGCTGGAAGGCCTGGAAAGCGTGCTTTCGGACACGTATTTCTGTAATTTTTCGCTGTTCCAAAGCCTCCCTGACAGTTGGGCGGTGAAACAGCTTTTTCCGATCATGCCCATCCATCGCCTGGAAGAAGAGCCCTTCCGCCACGGCATTCTCGGCGATATTTCCTGCGACTCCGACGGCAAGGTGGATCAATTCATCGATCGCCGCGACGTGAAAAAAACGCTGCCGCTGCACGCCTTCAACGGCGATCCCTATTTCCTCGGCGCGTTCCTGGTCGGCGCCTACCAGGAGATCCTTGGCGACCTGCACAACCTGTTCGGCGACACCAACGCGGTGCATGCCAGCCTGGACGAAAAGGGCGCGGTGGTTCTCGAAGCCGTGATTCGCGGCGATACCGTGCGCGAAGTGCTCGATTACGTGCAGTTCCAGTCGAAGGCGCTGCTGGAGCAGTTCCGCAAAGACGTGGAAGGCGCCGTCCGCGAGGGTCGAATAGGCTACGAAGAGTCCGGCCTGCTCCTCCGCTTCTACGAAGACGGCCTGAACGGCTATACCTATCTGGAGCAGTAAGCCTGTTTATAATCGGGATGAATGCGATTCATCCCCGTGGTTCTGTCGTCCGCGCTCGGCTTCGCCGCACTGCCTCCGCCGCCCGCGTTCACTCTGCCTGACGACGTCGTTCCCACGAAATACGTCGTCGATCTGACCATCGATCCAGCCAAAGACACCTTCGACGGCGTCGCGCGCATTGAGGTCGACTTGAAGAAACCGGTGACGGTGATCTGGGTCAACGCGAAGGACATTACACCAGAGGAAGCTTCGGTTGGCGGAAAGAAAGCTCGCGCGGAAGCGGCCGGCGGCGAATTCATCGGCCTCCAGCTCGATTCGCCCGCCGCCCCCGGCCGCACCACCATTTCGATTCGCTACCAGGGCAAGCTGGATGACAAATCCGTCGTCGGCCCGTATCGAAAGCAGGTCGCTGGCGATTGGTATGTCTTCACCACCTTCACGCCCATCGACGCGCGCCGGGCTTTTCCATGTTTCGACGAGCCCGGATTCAAGACTCCCTGGGACCTGACCATCCATGTGAAGCAGACTGACAAGGCGTTTGCGAACGGCAAAGAAGCGCGTGAAATGCTGGAATCGAACGGCATGAAAGCCATCCATTTCGCGGAAACCAAGCCGCTGCCCACGGAAGTAGTCGCCTTTGCCGTGGGCCCCTTTGACGTCTTCGAAGGAGCTAATGCCGGTCACGGCACACCCATTCGCGTGATTACTCCGAAAGGTCTGGGCGCGGAAGGAAAAGCCGCCGCGCAAGCGACCGTCGACGTCCTCCCGCGCCTGGAGGCCTACACCGGAATTCCGTATCCGTTCGGCAAGCTGGATCACGTCGCCCTACCGGAGGGAGCTTTCGGCGCGGTGGAAAACCCAGGGCTGATCACGTACCGCCAGCGAGGCCTGCTGGCCGCGCCCGGCGAGGACACGCCCGATAAAATCCGCGCGATCCGCAGCGTCGAATCCCACGAAATCGGCCATCAATGGTTCGGCGATATGGTCACGCAAGCCACCTGGGACGATGTCTGGCTCAGCGAAGGCTTCGCCACCTGGTTTTCGGCGAAGATCATGGACCAGTTCCAGCCGCCCGCGCGAAAACATCTCGCAACGGTCGCCGCGCGGGATCGCATCATGACCACCGACGATTCGGCTCGCACCCGTCCCGTACGCGTGCCGATGACCAGCCGCGAAGATACCAAGGGCGTCTACAGCCAGATCGTGTATCAAAAAGGCGGGGCCATTTTGTTGATGCTCGATGGATGGCTCGGCGAAGATCAGGTCCAAACCGGCCTGCGCGGCTATCTGAAAAAGCACGCCTTCGGCGTCGCTACCACCGCCGATCTGGAGGCCGAGCTTCGGAGCGCCTCCCCGTTAGATCCGTCGCCGGTGATGGATTCCTTTCTCAACCAGACCGGCATTCCCGTGGTCCGAGGCCAAATCCGATGCGATCCACCCGCGCCGCGAATCGAGATTGAACAAATGAACGCCGTGCATCGCTGGATCGTCCCCGTCTGCTGGCGAGCCGGAACCACTTCCACCTGCACCGTGCTTGACACCCCTCGCCGCGAAGTCGAGTTGACCAAAGGCGCGGCTTGCCCAGCCTGGATCTATCTGAACGCCGGAGCCACCGGCTATTACCGGACGGAGTGGACCGCCGCTCAGTTGACCATGCTCGAAGCAGCGCTCCCGCAACTGACCGCCGCGGAGCGCCTGATGCTGGTCTACGATCTGCGCACCGCGAAGGGACGCGTCGACGGATCGACCTTGCTGAAAAAGCTGACTGCGGATCCCGAACCCGAAATCGGCAAGGCCGCGGGCGAGGCCATGCAAGCGAAATAGGTCACGGCACGAACCGAGCGATCGCGCCCTTAGGTCCCACCGCCCAACCCACGCCGCCCGCTACGAAACTCATGGCGTTAAAGTCGCCGGTATCGAACTGTTTCCAGGTCATCCCGTCGTCAAGCGAAACGTCGGAGCCCGACGTTCCGGTCGCAATGAACATTTTGCGGTCCGCGACGTACTCCACATCGGACCGAAAGCCGCTCGGCGGGGCTCCGGTCGGCTTAGTCCACGTTTTGCCGCCATCCGAGGTCACGGCGATGTTACCGGCGGTCTCGGTGGTCAATTTATAATCGCCGCCCACCGCGACGCCGTGCCGCCCGTCGGAGAAAGCCAGCGAAAAAATGCCCGCGCTCGCGCTATCGCTGCGCACCGGCGTCTTGGCGACAGACCAAGTCTCGCCGCCATCGGTCGAATGAAATACCCGGCCGCCACCCGTGCCGAACCACACCTCCCGCGTACCCCGCACGATCAGGCAGGAGTTGCTCGCCGCGAACGCACCCTCATTCGGAAGCGCGCCCGGAGTCTTCTGGCGCTTCCAGGTCTCGCCTCCGTCGGCCGTAGTCAGAACGACGAAATGCCCGCCCACCGGATCTCCCAGGACGATCCCGTGACTCGCGTCCCAGAACGCCAGCGCATCGAAAAATCCCTTCGGATCTGGATTCGTGTACAGCAGATCCCAGCGGTCGCCGCCATCGGAGGTCTTGTAGATGCGCGAGTTCTCTCCGGTGCCGATGCTCAACGCGATCGCGGTTTTCTCGTCGAACCCGCGAATGGCTCGAAAATCTGAATCGCCCGCGCCGGTCACGGTTCCTCTATGCCAGCTCCGGCCGTCCGTCGACCGTAGAAACGTCCCCTTGGTCCCGCTCGCCCAGACCACGGACCTGCTCGCCGCGCTTACACCGCGCAGGGATGCCGTAGTGGCGCTTTCCTGCGGCGTCCAGGATTGCGCTAGCACCGCGCCCGCGAAGATAATGCCCGGAATCAGTTTCATTGGAGACAAGTGTAACCATTTTGCGAGATACCCGTATATTACATATACTCCGATTACTGATATGCCCAACGCGCTCAAACCCGCCGATTTTCACGTCCTCCTCGCGCTGGCCGCCGGCCCGCGCCACGGCTACGGAATCATGAAGGAAGTGGAGCGCGAATCCTCGGGCGGCGTGCGCCTGGAGGTCGGGTCGCTTTACCGATTAATCGGCCGCCTGCTGAACGCCGGCCTGCTCGAAGAAGCCGAAAGCGATGAGCGTCGCCGCTATTATCGGATCAGCCGCTTGGGCCGCCGTGCGCTGCGAGCCGAGGCGGAACGCCTGGCCGGTCTGGTCGACCTGGTACGTTCCCGGAAGCTTCTTCCCCAGGGCGACGCCTGATGAAAAAAGTAGTCGCGGCCCTCCTGCGTTTTTTCCCGGCCAAGTTCCGCGATGAATTTGGCGGCGACCTGCTGGTCACCTTCGAGGACCGCTGGCGCGAACGCGCTGGACTACGACTCGCGCTAACCACCGTTTTCGACCTCACGCGTAGCGCGATCCTGGAACATCTTACCCACCCGGCCATTTCGCCTGAAGCGCGCAAAGGAGACAGTTCGATGACCATCTTCTGGCAGGATTTTCGTTTCGCGGCGCGCACGCTCTTGAAGAACGGCGCGTTCACACTGGTCGCTCTGGCGACACTGGCTCTCGGCATCGGTGTCAACACAGCCATGTTCAGCATCGCCAACGCCGTCCTGTGGCGATCCCTCCCGTATCCGCACCCCGAACGCTTGGTCAGCGTCGCCGACGTGGACGCCCAGAATCCGGCCACCGTCTGGGGCGCGTCCTATCCCAACTTTCGCGACTGGCAGGCGAGAGTCTCGTCTTTCGAGAAACTCGCCGCGATTCTCCGCGACGAACGAACCCTCCGCGAAGGTCCTGAGCTGGTGCGCGTCGAAGGCGCAGCGGTCACCTATGATTTCTTCGACGTGATGGCTGTGCCTCCCGTCATGGGCCGCGTGTTCACGGCCGCCGAAGATAAGCCTGGCACCGCACCCGTGGTCGTGTTCAGTCACCATATGTGGATGCAGAAATTCGCAGGCGATCCCGCGATCCTAGGCCGTAGCATCCACTTTGAAGACGCGGCGCCGACCGTGATCGGCGTCATGCCGGCCACTTTCGACTATCGCCAGGCTCAGTTCTTCACGCCGCTGGAACAGGTAATTCCACGCCAATTCACCACCCGCCGCTCCGTGTGGGTCCTGGCCGCTGTGGGACGCCTCAAACCCGGCGCGTCCGCCTTTGGCCCGGCCAAGATCCAGTGGGCGCGCGCATCAAGATTGGACCGCCTCAATTCAACCCGTGGCTCACCATTGTGGGCGTCGTCCAGGACGTTCCGTCAGATCGGACTCGATACCGACATCGGCAACACCACTTATGAGCCCCTGGCACAGCAGCCCCGGACCAGCTTCGACCTGGCCGTTCGATCCGCCGGCGAGCCCGCGTCCATCCTCGCGTCCATCCGCCGAGAGCTGCATCGGATCGAACCCGCGCTGCTGATAGACCGAGTCGAGACCATGTCCCAGCGCATCGATGAATCCGTCGCGCCGCGCCGCCTCAACCTGGTTCTGTTCGCATTATTCTCGGCGCTGGCTTTGGTGCTGGCCTCTGTGGGCCTTTACGGCGTGGTCGCCTATGCCGCGAGCCAGCGCACCCGCGAATTCGGAATCCGAATGGCCCTCGGCGCGTGTTCCGCCGACGTATTGAAGCTGGTCCTGGGACACGGATTGAAGCTCGCCCTAGCCGGCGTCGCGATCGGAGTCGCGGCATCCCTCGCCCTGGCCCGCTTCCTGGCCAGCCTGCTGTTCCGCGTGGGACCCGCCGATCCCGTCACCATCGCCGCCGTGGCCGTTCTGCTGACTGTAGTTGCGCTGGTGGCTTGCTGGCTCCCCGCGCGACGCGCGACGCGCATCGCCCCCACAGTCGCCCTGCGGTCCGAGTAGACGTCAAGTGTACTACGTGATATAGTACACCGTGTGATTCCGTTCCGCCTGACCTTCGAGCCAGGCGTCTCCATTTACGAGCAGATCGTTTACGCCGCGAAGAAAGCGGTAGTTTCAGGCCAGATGCGGCCCGGCGACGCGTTTCCTTCGGTCCGCGCCCTCAGCCGCGATCTGAAAATCAACCCCAACACCGCCCACAAAGTGATTCTCCAACTGGTGGACGAAGGGGTCCTCGAGGTGCGCCCCGGCATCGGAACCGTGGTCGCCGAACCCGCCGCGTCCACCGCCTCCGAGCGCGGCAATCTGCTCAAGAAGGAGCTCGAACAACTGGTGGTGGAAGCCAAACAACTGGGCCTCTCGCTCGACGAAGTCGCCGCAGCGCTGGCCCGGCATTGGAAACGTCTGGATGGAAAACAATCATGAACGACATTTTGCGAACCATCGATCTTTCGAAACGATTCGGCCGCAACGCGGTGGTCGACCACTTGAATCTGGAGCTTCCCGAATCCAGCATCTATGGCCTGGTCGGACCCAACGGGGCCGGCAAAACCACCACCATCAAAATGCTGCTGAACATCCTCCAGCCGACCGAAGGGCGAGCCTTAGTCCTCGGCGCCGATTCCCGAAGTCTCGGTCCTCGCGACTTCGAGCGCATCGGCTATGTCTCCGAAAACCAGGAGATGCCCGACTGGATGACTGTCGGCTATCTCATGGCGTATCTGAAGCCGTTCTACCCGGCCTGGGACGATGCCCGCGCTTCGGAATTGCTGCGCCAGTTCGACCTGCCGCTCGATCGCAAGCTGAAGCACTTGTCGCGCGGCATGTGGATGAAAACCGGGCTCGCCTCCTCGCTCGCGTATCGGCCGTCACTGATCGTGCTCGATGAACCGTTCACCGGCCTCGATCCTCTGGTGCGCGACGAGCTGATTGAAGGCGTGCTCGACGCGGCCGAAAGCGCCACCATTCTGATTTCCTCGCACGACTTGGCCGAAATCGAGACCTTCGCCAGCCACATCGGCTATCTGGATCGCGGCCGCTTGCAGTTCTCCGAAGAAATGACCTCGCTTGCCGCCCGCTTCCGTGAAATCGAGATCACTTTCGAAGTGCCTCCGTCGATTCCCCCAAATTGGCCGCAGACATGGCTCCAAGTCGAGGCCTCCAGCGCGGTGATCCGGTTCGTCGAAACCCAATTCGACGCGGAGCGAACCGCAGCCGAAATCGGCAGAGTTTTCGGCGGCGTGCAAAGAGTAACGATGAATCCTATCCCGCTGCGAACCATCTTCCTCACCTTGGCGAAAGCAGCGAGAAAGGCCGCGTGACCCGTGAAGCAGGCTTTTCACATTTTCAAGAAAGATGTCCGCCACCTTCGTTTTGAGATTGCCGCCGCGCTGTTCTTCGTCGCCGCATTCACCATCTCCGCCCTTCGGCGTTCGCTAAGCCAGGGCTACATCGACGTGCTGACCGGGTTCATTCTCCCCTTAATGCTGCCCTTGGTGGGCTGGTATCTGATCGCGCGCTTGATCCACGCCGAAGCTCTGCCGGGGGATCGTCAGTTTTGGATCACGCGCCCGTATCGATGGAGAAGTTTGCTAGCCGCCAAAGTGCTGTTCGTGCTCGCATTCGTCAATTTGCCCATGATCGTAGCCGACACGGTGATTCTCCGCGCCAACGGGTTCTCCATATTCAAAGAACTCGCGGGCCTGGCCGCCGAGCAGCTTCTGATCACCACGGCTCTCCTGATTCCGATGGTCGCGATCGCCACGTTGACCACCGGGTTGGTGCAAGTGGTCCTGGTGGTCCTGATCGTTTGGGCCGCCGCCATATTCCGCAGCTTCGTTTTTATGGGTTCGGCTTTGCCGGGTCCAGCGGATTGGGTGAACACGACGGCGGCGCTTGCCGGAGTTGCGCTAGTCGCGTCTCTCGTCATTGTGTGGCAGTATTCCCGGCGCAAAACCGCCATCGCGCGCGCGTTCTGTGCCGCGGGAATCGTCGTCGTCGTAGCGATCGGCGCCAGGATCCCGCTTCGTATGGCTTATGCGATTCAATCTCGAATGACCAACCGGATCGACGCGTCATCGATTCAGATCAACCCGGCCGGTCAGGACGTGTGGATCGTCCATCGCGTCGCGACGCGAGATGACTTTGTAACGGTTCTTCCGCCGCTCAGAGTCACCGGGATTCCGCCGGGGATGATTCTCCGCCCGGACGCTCTCACGATGACCTTCGAAGCGTCGGACGGCGCGGTTTGGAAAACCACCAACTCCTGGCCGGGAAACGCTTGGCCCACGATTGGTATCGACAGCGCGTTCTTCGACAAAGTGCAGAATCAGCCAGTCCGTCTTCGCGGCTCTGCCTTCGCCACGCTCTACGGGAACCAGAGGCGCACCGAGGTCCCCTTCAACAGCAACTTGGTCGACGTGCCCGGCGCCGGTCTGTGTGCGAGCATGCATACGAGCACTCTCACGCAGATTACCTGCCGGTACCCGTTTAGAAGTCCGCGCGATGCGGTTACTCTGTTCATTGGACCCACGGGTACCGATCCGTTAAGCGCGCGCCACTCCTATTCGCCATTTCCAGCGGAGATCGACGACAGCCCCATCAGCATGTTCTCCGACAAGATCCTTCGGGAGGTTTCGACGGCGCCGATTGTCGTCACGGCCGAGCCGCTCGCGCACATCCGCCGCGACTTCCAAATTCAAAACCTGCGCCTCAGCGACGCTCAGTAACGTGACCACGTCGCGGGGGCGCAGGCAAACCGGGTTACTCGAACAGAATGTGCGTAGTCGTCCCCGCCACGCAGATGTCCTTGATCTGATGGTCGGTACCTTCTTTGTACCCGACCGTCGTGTAGACGTACTTGGCCTTGTTCTCCTCCACCTTCACGGAGGCCTCAGCCGAGGTCTTACCCTGGTGGATTACGGCCTTGTTATCTTTGAGCTCGAGCTTCGCCTCGCCGGCCTTGAAGCTGGTGCCGTTCACCACGGTCGGCTGATACAAATCGATCTTGAACGCATTGGCCGCACTGGCCACAGCCAGCGAAATCACGGAAAACAACAAAAATAAACGCTTCGTCATATGCCTCTTCCTTGTTTTTTCAAGTTTGCTTAACACTGTACTCTTATTTAACGATGTTGATGTGGAGAAAGTTCGCGGGATTCAGAAAAAACGTGCGGAGGGCCTAAAAAACTAAAGGCCGCGTACCGCTGCTCTATGGCTTGGAGCCTGAGGAACGGCGGAACGCGGCCGGAATCTTAAAGTTGGACGAAGACTTAGCTGCTGCTCTTGGTGGAGCTGCCCTTGGTGCCGCCCTTCTTCTTCCCCTTGGTGCTCTTCTTGGTGTTTGTATCCTGCGCGAAAGCGTAGGTGGCGGCGCCGAGGACGAGCGACATGCCGAGCATCAGGCTCATGATCTTCTTCATTGTGATTAAGTTCTCCTTGTGGTGTGTCGACGACTTCACGCCGTCTTTCAGCTTCTATCCTGGCAGCCCGACATGAAACCACTCTTAACCGTGAATTAAAACGCCTTCATCAAGGCACTGCGGAATCCAGCTCCACTCTCCTAATAAACCTCTTAATTTCAATCGCTTGGCCGCCGCAAACCCGATCCGAAACGCTCTTCCTGCACTATGCTGAGACCAATGAAACCCGACGATTTTACCCGCACCATCGCCCGCAAAACCCGCATTTCCCACGCCGCGGCCCGCGATCAGGTGGACGAAGTGGTCCATAAAATCCTGAAAACGTTGAAAAAAGGGAAACCGGTCAAACTCCCCGGCTTGGGAAAGTTGCTCAAGTCTCCGCCCGGCGCGACGCGCGCGGCTAGCTCGGCGATCACCGGCTGGCTGGCAGGGAGGTACATCAGTACCCCGAGCAGCAGCACGGTGTCATAGATTTCCCCGAACGCCGCGGCCGTGAGGTCCGTGACCGAGGCGTCCCGCAGC
>CAWJHI010000116.1:0-56768 GCA_963842485.1 Terriglobia bacterium
CGGGGCTTTAATCTAGAATATTTGGAAGTCGATGCCGACCATGGCGGCATGGTTCCACTCGTGCTTGCCGCCGTTTTCGATTTTTTCGATCGCTATCGCGGTGAGTAGCAATCGCATTCCGTTCGGTGCCCAACGCGTATCCGTTCGCTTGTACAGGAACAAAGCCCAGCGCGCCGGGTCAAATCTCCACTCATGGCGGTCCTTTCGGAGTCGGGTCAACGAGGCTTGGCCCGAATATTTGGATGTCTTGAATTCATTCCAGCCTGTGCACGAACTGTGCAGGAATCGAACGTTTTCACATCGTTGGGGTTAGCTTTTGAGCGAAAGCAGATTCCCCGATTTGTTGGAAACGTTAGTAGTTAAGGTTCTCGATGGACTTGTTGGAGACAAGTTTCGTGCTTTGCAAGCAGGGGGTCGCCGGTTCGATCCCGGCCACGTCCACCATGTTTTCAATCACTTAGCTTTCCTCGAGGACTGGACTGAGTTGAGATCTGAGGTTTTCGCATCTACAGAATTGTCTACAGTTCGGGAATCAACGCTTGGAACAAACGGAAAACTGGGCGAGTAGTTGAAGAAAGCACCTGTCTTTGAGCCAGGTGCTCAGCATCGATGAGCTCGTTTTCCAGCGACGCCAGCTACAGGCTAGTACCCACTTGATTGCATAACAATGTCGGCCCCGCTCGACTCGGGCGGCTTTAGCTGATAGGTTCGGGAGGACGGAGCCGGTATTCGGTTCGCACGCGGGACAGCTCGGTACCGGACATGGCGCGTGGGAAAGCGCCGTCCACTTGATTGGGCATCCCGCTCCCTCGCGAGAGGGAGTTCGAAGAAATAATCATGGTCTCAAGTCATCACTGACAATTCGCACAAAACACGATTCCTCAGGTCAGAACGGTCAAAGAGGAGTAGCGCGATGCATCTCTTCCAGCATTTTTCCGACCCGCGCCTTTCGGCTGACGGTTTCTTGTGAAATTAGACAGCTTTCTGGCAAGTGCTGCGACTACAGGGCCGTGGAGACGCTCGTTCCGGCGGCGGCAAATACCGAAGACATCTCGGCGCGCGCGAGCGGCAGGAAGCGGTCGACGACGCCGGGGTCGAATTGCGTTCCGCTGGCCGCTAGCAGTCGACGCTCGGCCTCCGCGTACGGCAAGCCGGCGCGATAGGGACGCGACGAGACCATGGCGTCGAACGCATCGATTACAGAAACGATACGCGATCCGATCGGAATCTCCTCACCCTTCAGCCCGGCCGGATAGCCCTTGCCGTCGTAGCTCTCGTGATGATGCAAGATCATGAGGCTGGCGCGTTCCATCCCAGGCACGTTGCGCATCACGGCCCAACCGTATTCGGGATGCTTCTTCATCAGGCTGTACTCTTCATCGGTCAGCTTGGCGGGCTTGTGAAGGATGGCGTCGGGAATGCCGATTTTTCCGATATCGTGGAGCAGCGCGGCCACTTCGAGATCGGAGAGGGAGCTTGGGTCCAGACCAAGTTCGCCAGCGACATGAAGCGCCCACTCCGCCAATCGCGTACTGTGAACTCCTGTGTTGAGGTCCTTGAGGTCCAAGAGCTGATTGAAAGCGCAGATCAGAGATGTGCGCAGGGCCAGCGTCTGCTCCTCCATCTGCTTAATGCGCAGGATTACGCCCGACCACTGGCGGGGAACGCTGGCCGGGATGGTGAGAAAAGATGGCGTTTCTGAGACTTCCTCGATTCGAGTGGGAAGCTTGGAAGCGCTGGCCGTCATCTTGGCGATCGTCTGCATCGAAGTGACGCAAGCTCCCTACTGCAATAAACCCTGCAGCGGATTCAGCGCGGACAACGTCCAGTAGACGTTGAGACGGCCGTAGCCCATGTTGAGCCCAACGAACTGCGCGTGCGAGATGGCCCACGACGCCTGGCTCTGAGTGTCCTGCGACTGCATGTTCCAAACGAGGTCGGCGGTTCCAGCCACGAAAGGCGAGCTGAACGACGTTCCCCAGCCGGCGGCGTAGATGCCGAACGGGTAGGTCGTAATTATGCCTTCACCTGGAGCGGCGACCCACACGATCTGGTTTCCGTAGTTCGAGAAACTCGACCGCTGGTCCTGATTGTTGGTTGAAGCGACGCCCATCACGTCGTTCTGGAGGCCCGCGGGATAAACCATTTCCTCGACGCCGTCGTTGCCCGCCGAAGCTACCAAAATCACGTGGTTGCTGTTGGCGTAGTTGATGGCGTCGGTGAATTCGGTCGAGCTCTGCAGCATGTCGAAGCTCATGTTGATCACGCTGGCGTGATTCTGTACAGCGTAGTAGACAGCGGCGATGATGTTGGAAAGCGAGCCGTTTCCATTTGCGCTGAATGCTTTCAGCGGCATGAGTTGCGCGGTGGGCGCGACAAGGTGAATCACGCCCATCACCATCGTGCCGTGGCCAAACGCTTCATACTGGGAGCCGTCGAGCATAGCGGCCGTATGCTGGTCAAGCATCGCGGCGGTGTGCTGATTCACGTAGGCGGCCGGGCAAGAGTTGCACGGTGGCGGCGCGCTCATCGAGATGTCATTCATTTCCGAGCCGCCGGGCTGGTTGCGCGTAAAATCCCAGCCCGGAAGCATGACGCCCTGGAAGGCCGGATGATTCGGGTCGACGCCCGTATCTATATCGGCCACGATTCCTGTGCCGCTCACATTGAAGACGCTATGAGCTTGCGAAATCTCGACGATTTTCGCAGCCGGCTGATTGACGTAACCGTCGGTGACCGTGTTCCCGTAGTAGTTCACCGGGGTCGTGTCCCAGAGGCCGGGAGGCGGGTTGCTGGTGGTCGACTGACTGGTTGGGTTGGGCGGGATTACCAGGGTCTGATCAGGTTCAGCGTCGAGAATTCCTGTGACCAATCTGAGAACGCCGGCAAGAAGATTCGGGAGCAGTCCTTGCGTTGGCCTGACCAGGAAAACCTGGTTCAGATTCCCGTCGATGTTGCCGACGACCGAGCATCCGTTGAGCAGGCAAACGTTTTGCAATCCGGCGAGGCCGAGGTTTGTGCGCACGATGACACCCGGCTGGGGCGACGTTAGATTTGACAGGGTGCTTCCAACGGTGGAAAGCAGACCACCCAAGAGTCCCTGGGCTGCGGCCGGCTGACTCCACAGACCTATCGCCAGAACCAACACAAGCCAAGTTCGACGCTTCATGTTTGCCACTGCTCCTTTTGCGTACCCACCCCGTAGCCGCTGCATCTTCTCGGTACTGTCACCGTCCGAGTTTGGCCGCTTCGACCTTTCTTGGGCCATAGTACAAACGGCTGGTTTCGAGGGTTTCCGCATTAGACCTTCTTCCTAGTACGTTTCCTGCTCTTCTTCAGCTTGTCTCTAAAATGATTTGAATCAGTAGCTTCCGGGACAGACTTGGAGGCCTTGATTGTCGGCTCCATCACGGGTAGACACAGCTCTTCCTGGGGTAGGCTGACCCTCAACTGAAGCCCCTTGCCCAAGTCGCATTCCACGTCAAATTCGCCGAAGGGGCTGGTCATTGATTCTGCAAGCACCCTGCGGCCCTGGCACAGCCGCACCGGCACTGCTCCGATACTTTTGCCGGGGTCTCTCGAATTCAGGATCTGGCCAACGAGCGCGACCCTCTCGGAATTTGACTGAGGCTCGATTCGGACGTCGATCCGGTATTTGCTCACGCCGTAGAGCAGTTGGCGTTCAGCTGTGGCGGCTGACCGGACGCCCGTCGCGAGCGGGGCCGCGGCGCTGTCGAACAGCAGACTGGCGATTGCCTGGGCCGCACGCCCCACCCTGCGAGGGCGCTCAATGGCGAATGTGCCTTTCACGGTGCCGACGACGCTCTGGGGCGGCACGTATGCAGATTCGCGCCTGCTGGCTTCGGAGACGCGCTGCCATAGGCTCAGGGTCTTCGAGCACTGTTTGCAGCCGTCACTTAGATGATTCTCCATCTCGGCCCTTTCACGCAGCCCGACAACGTTTCGGGCGAAATCAATCCACCGCTCCATCGAAAAATGTCGCATCCGTCCTCCCCCAAAAGTTTGTAGTTCCTGTACCTGCCCCGATCCCCCTCCGGCTCGCATCTCGAATGGCTCCGCCGGATCCTGCATCACCGACCCATAAGGGCAAGAAGACGCCCCAAAAATATAGGGACCAGAAAGAATTTCCTAAGAGCGGATTAGGAAGCTAAAGCCTTTCCAATCAGCGCAAAAGGAGCCCAGTAGTACGGGTGGGGGTAACGGGAGCGGAGTTCCTGCATCGCGCCTCGCAGGGCGACAGCCTTGGGCTCTCCGACGCTGAATCGGCGGTAGAACGCCGTCATGAACTCGGATGTGCTGCGGTCGTGGACGTCCCAGAGGGTGAGCAGCAGGGAGTGGGCTCCGGCGAAGAGCAGCCCTCGGATCAGACCGAGCAACTCGTCGCCGGGGCTGACGACATTCATACCAGTGGCGCAGCCGCTGAGCGTCACCAGTTCCGCCTCCAGTTTGAGTTGATAGAGATCATAGAGGTTCAGATACGCGTCGCCGAGGCGAATGCCGGAGAACATTGGGTTGTCCTGCCGAAAACTGCCGTGGGTGGCGATGTGAATCAGGCGGCTGCGCGATCCCTTCTCGCGAAGGTTCTTTTCGTTTGCCTCTGCGCCGACGATCAACTCCGCACCGGGCAGGATCTTGGCGACGGACTGCACCTCGTCGAGAATCAGCGGCGCGCGCGAATCGGGGACTCCGAGGATGAGCGAGCCGCCCGAAACGAGAGAAGGCTTACGCTGGCAGAGAGCGAAAATGCTGGCACTGGGCGCGTAGGAAACGGTGACGGAGTCGATGAGGTATCCGGAGCCGTCGTGCAAAGCGTGAAACGGGAGATAGTGCAGAACTCCGTGAGGCACGATCACGACATGCTTGGAGCGCAATTGGGCGCGGACGCCGGCGAAGACTTCCTCGTAGAGTTGCGCGAGGTGAGATTGCATGGCTTCGAGTAGCGGCTTCTCGAAGGTCTGCACATACTCCGCGCCCAGCCGGAATTTCGAAATTTGCAGATGGAGCATTCGGAGTAAATTGACGACCCGCGAGATCGGAGTGACAGGCACGATCTCCAGCGCGTCGTGCGTGACAACGGCTGCAACGAACTGATCCTTGATGCTGAAATATTCGACGAGCGCGGTTTCGGGCGGCAGGCATGCGCGCACATCTTTCAGCGAAGCGATTGCGGAAACGGAGCTTCCAGCTACGCCGGCAGCCTGGGGCGCGGGAAGGTCGCGCAAGGCGCGAAGCAGCTCATTCTCGTGCGCCAAGGCCTCTTTCTGCAGTTTCTCGATACGCTGTGGCGACGGATCCTCCGAACGCAATTGCTCGAGTTCGATGCGGCGGTAATACCAATTCAACTCCTCGCGCATTTCGCGGACCCGGCGAACCAGGCCGCTCTGGCCCGCGTCCGCCACCGGCAGCACGTGGCCGTGTTGCACGAGCGATTCGGCCAGGCTGCGCGATTTGGCCAATTCCATGTAACCGAAGGCTTCCTCGCGCGAATCGCGGCCTTCGTTTCCGCCGATGCAGAGATCGACGAGGCATTCGTAAACTTCGAGGCGGTTCTTCATGAAGGCGATCTTGAGTTCTTCGCCGTGGAGGCTGCTGCGCAGAGTTTCGAGCGCGCTGCGCGCCCTCTGATAGGAATCGTAAGCGCCCGAAGGGTCGTCGGACGCCTGCTGAATCTGGCCCATCAGGAATTCCGCCTGGTAGCGCAAGACCGGGGCTTCGAGTGACGCCAGGCGATCCAAGGAGCGGGCGCATTCCGAGTGAGCCGCCGCGCGATCTCCCGTGCGCATCGAAAGCCGCGCCAGCAGCAGGTGGCACAGCACCGCCTTGCCGAGAAGAAACGACGTCTCGAAAAACGCGGCGGCGCCCGCGCACAGGCGGCGCGCTTCGAATAGGCGGCCTTCATTGTAGAGAACGACAGCCTGGTAAAGATCGATCAGCCACGGCCAGACGAGATTTTTTTCGCGGACGAACTTGGGCCGGGCCTCGGCAAACAATTCCAGAGAACGAATGGCCTTGCCGAGTTGGCTGAGCGCCATGGCTTCGTTCGCCAGGCATTTCGCTTCTTCGTAACCCATCCCGAGCTTCTGAAATCGAAGATAGCCTTCGTGAGCCGTCTCCATCGCTTCCGAGCTCAGATTCAGTTCGAGATAAATTTCGGAAAGATCGAGGTAGCAGAGAGCCATGACGTAGGGGTCGCCATTTTTCTCGCACTCTTCGCGCGTGGCGCGCAGCATCTCGATCGCGCGCCCGTATTCGCCGCGCAGATAGTAGAGGTAAGCGATGTTGTAGTCGCTTTGCGTGACGAGCAGCGTCATGCCGTGCTGGGCGCACATTGCTCTCGCGCGCTGATAGCTGGCGAGCGCGCGCGGAAAATCGTTCAGCGTGATCAGGCAAACGGCCATGTTGTACATGGCGACGGCGAGGCCCTCGGAATCGTGGAGAGGAAGCAGAGCCTCGTAGGCGCGCTCGTAGCACGCCAGCCCCTCCTCGAACCGATCCTGACGATGGTAAATATTGCCAACATTGATCTGAACGTGCGCGAGGCGCTGCCGATCGCCCAAGCGCGTGAAGATGTCTTCGGCCCGTTTGGCGGTCTCGAAGGCTTTGTCATATTGGCCAAGCAGGATGAGAGGCTGAATCGAGGGGATCAGCGTTCGCGCTTCTTCTTCTTCGTTGCTGATTTTGCGAAAGACCTCGAGGGCTTGCGCGTGAAATTCCAAAGCCTTCTGATTTCCGCCGAGGATCATCAGAGCGTTGGCCTTGGACCTTAGGGCGCGCCCCAGCGCTTCCTGGTTGCGCAGCTTTTTCGCGATGGCGATCGCCGATTCCACCAGGGCAATCGCGTGGCGAGTGTCCGAACGCAACTCGGCTCGCGCGATTTCATTGAGCTGCCGAAGCGCCGGCTCGCGATACAAGCTTTTGTGCCGCGCCAGAAATCGCTTGCGGGCGGCATCGGTGGCGAGATTTCCCAGATCGCGAAGCAGTTTGTCGGAAAGAGGCGCCTTTGCATTCTTCTTGGTGGTCACGAAAAGCCCGCCTCAAGGAGCTTTTTGCGCAGGCGATCGAGGCAGCGCTGCCGGATGAAGCCGATCGAGCCCGTGGCGATTCCCAGTTCGCGCGCGACTTCCTGGTACGGGCGCGCCGGCTCCTCGAAGAAGAGCATGCGAACCAACCGCTGGCAGCGCGCAGGCAGTTCGTCCATGACCCGGCGGATTCGCTGTTCCTCCTCCGCCTCGCGCAAAATGCTTTCGGCCCGCGCAGGCGTGCTCTGCTCGAATGCCGGGTCATTTGGGTCCGTCGTTTCCGTGCGCTGGGCATACCTCTTTCCGTGAAGGCACTTGTGGGCGGTTACCTGGATGATCCACTTCGGCAGCGCTTCCGGCTTTCGCAGATTCGGCAGTTCCGCCAGGAGTTCGAGGCACACCGCCTGAAAGATGTCGCAGGCGTCGTCTGGAGAGAAGTCGTATTTGACCGGGATCGAAAAGATCAGGTTTTTATACTTGTCGATGAGCACGGACCAGGCTTCTTCATTTCCGTTGAGACATTCGCTGACGAGGCGGCGGTCGGGCCATGCTTGGAATTTTTCTTTGGCTTGCGCTTCTTGCCGGAGTGGCATCGGTTCTGTCGGCTCCAGCTTCAGCGGACATACAGCTCGTCGATATTCCAGAGCGCGTAGGGGTCGAGGATCGCCGGCTGGAAATTTCCGACGCGATCGCTCGCGCCAACCAGAATATTGGGGCTCACCAGGCAGATCACGGGCAGATTCTCCGCGATGATCTCCTGAACTCGGTCGTAGAGGCGCTTTCGCTTCGCGTAATCCAGCGTGACAAGCTGCTCCTGCATCAGCCGATCAATTTCGGCTTCCCATGGCGTTGCGGGCTTGCTTTCATTCGGATGCCAGAGGTGGGTGTCGCCATTCGACATCCAGACATTCATCTCCGCAGTCGGGTCCGCATCGCCGCTGGCCAAACCCATGATGGCAGCTTCGTAGTCGTAGCTATTGAAAGGCGGTCGACCATGGCGTGAAACTCGAGCGAAACGACGTGGACGTTCATGCCCAACTGGCTGAGGTCATCTTGAATGAGCGTGGCCATTTTCACGCGCTGCGCATTGGACGAGCTGGTGAGGATGGAGAATTCGACGAGGCTGCCCGTGCTGTCCACGAGCGTGCCATCGCTTTTCCAGGAAAAGCCGGCGGACTTCAGCAAGTCGCGCGCGTGATCGACGGACTTGGCGGGTGAGGAATGCGCGGATCGATCCACAGCTTGTTGCCGGGAGTGACCTGCGTCCCAGAGCGGCGTAGCGCGGCCGTTGTAGACGAGGCGCACGATCGCGTCGCGGTCGATCGCCGCGGACACGGCCTGCCGGAAGCGCACGCCCTGAAACCAGGCTTGCTTCTTTGCGATTTCCGGAAAGCTTTCGGGCCAAGGTCGTTGAGATTGAAAAAGAGAAAATTGTATTCGAGGCCGGGACCAGAAGTCGTCGAGGTGGTAGTGCCTGGAGGCTTGCTGTTTTCCCAAGCACCGGGAAATTTTCCGCGCTGAACGGGTCCAGTATGTCCGTATCTCCCGCTTCGAACCGGACAATCGCGCGTCTTCGTTGGATACGAACAAGAAAAACGATTCCATTCGAGGTACGGCAGCCGGTTCCCGCTTCGATCCTGCTTTCCAATAGTAAGGATTCCTTTCCAGGACGAGCCGCTGCCCCGCCACGTATTCCTTCAGTCGAATGGGCCGAGCCCGCGAATTGGCCGGGGTCACCGACAGATTCCACGCATGGCCGAAAAATCGCCGCTCCGGTAAGGCCTTTCCAGGAGACGCCGCGGGAGAATTGCCGAAGCCCGTCAAAGATTCGCTCGGCCGCCGCATACGGTGCGCCAATTCGGATCGGATGGTGTCAGTATCGAGTTTCTCGACTTCGATTGGTTTTCCACCGACGATCACAAGCAAGTCGCGCTGCGGCGAATGATTTTTTTCGTCCAGGTACAGTTGAACGGTGAAAAGCGACATCGTCCGCGGTGAGCGGGTCGCCATCGGAAAATCGGATGATCGTGCCGCAGGCGCAGCGTGTATTGCTTCCCGTCGCGCGATACCTCCCACGACTTTGCGAGCGCGGTCTCCGTCTTTTGCGTTTTGCGATTGATGTCGATTAAGTCGGCGGTGACGCAGCGAATCACTTCCTGCGAGGCGGCATCCTCGGCGAGGACCGGATTCAGCGTCTTAGGCTCCGAACGGAGGCGCCAGCACGAGCCTTCCGCCGGAGTGTCCCAACGGGCTGTTCGTGACCGACTGAAGCTCTTCGCCGTCTGGCCGCGAAACGGCCGGTTCGCCCACTTGCCCGCGAGCGATCCGATTACGGAATAAATGGCGAAACAGAACGCCAGAAGAATTGCGAGCGCGCCGATATTTTCCATGTTCTGATTTTAGGCTGCGGGTCTTGCGCCAACGCCGGTCGGCTTGGCTTCATACTTCGATGCGCACTTCGCCTGGATCTTCGAAGCCCGGAATACCCCGTCCGATCCCAGCTTCCCGTCCGCCAGCGCCTGCGCTCCGTCTTTGAAAGTGTCCGGCAGCGGATCGATCCCGCTATACACCACCGGCAGTTTCAGATTGTCCTGCGCCAGCACGAACCGCACTTCGCGTCCTTCGCGCACAATCGAATTCGGCGCGATATCCCCGCCTACGCGAATTTTTCTATCCGGGTTCGCGTTCCCCATCTGGTGCACTTCCGCGATGGTCTTGTAATACGTCTTCGTTTCGCTGATTCCACCCACCGCCAGCCACGCCAGCGCACCCACGATCGCCGTGATCAGCAGTCCGAACTTCAGGTAATTCTTCATAGACCGCTCCCTCTGCTTAGAGTTGGTTCTCTTCATCAATTATAGCTCCCTGTAGCCGCCCGTCGATCCTGGGTGTTATCACCCATTTAAATGCCATCGACCCCTAATATTGCACCCGGCCTGCCATCTCAATTCAGAACCCCCTCCGCGTGACACAACCTGCACCCCGCCTCCAGATCTCCCTCCAGCGTATACACCTGCCCGCCCATCGTCCACGAAACCGGAACCGCTTTCCCCCAATGCACCGAATCCCCCGGCCCGCTCGCCTTGGCGACCACCAACGCCCCCGCCCGATACGCCACCTCCACCGTCCCATGCCTTACCCGAGCCCCCGCCACCTCTCCGCCGACCAGCGGAACATCCATCCCAGTGCGCGAAATAACCCAGGCCCGGATCGCCGCCGGCTCACTCGACCGAAACGTCTCCACCCGCCCCAAACTCCACGCCAGCCCGGCCACGATCATTGCCGCCGCCATCGCCCAAACCAGCCTCCGATCCTTCTTCTTTCCGGGCGCGTTCACCCTCTCCCACAACTCCTCCGGCGCCCGCACCGGCCTCAAGTTCTGCTCCAATATCGATTCGATCGATTGCATCCTCACCTCCGCAAGTGCGCCAACCTTCGTTCCAGCGCCTTATGCGCCCGATTCAGCCGCGACGCCACCGTCCCCGTCGAGCATCCCAGAATCTCCGCGATCTGTTCATATCCCAGCCCCTCCGTATACCGCAGCGCCACCACCATCCGCATTTCCGGCCGCAGCCTTCCGATCCCGCGCCGCACTTGTTCCTGCACCTCGCTCCGCAGCAACTCCTCATACGCCGATTCCTTCGCCGACGGCAGCCCATTCAGCAGACCCTTCACCAGCAACATCAACCGCCGCCCGCGCCGGCGATGATCCAGACACTGATTCACCACCAGCCGGTACAGCCACGTCTCGAACCCGGCGTCCCCGCGAAAGTCTTTGATGTGATGAAGGAGTTTGAGGAAAACTTCCTGCGCGATGTCGAGCGCCACCGCGCGCTCACCCGCATACCGCAGCGCTATCGAATAAACCTTATCCTGATAGGTCTCAAACAGCGCCCGGAAAGCATCGCGATCGCCGCGCTGGCAGGCCGCGATCGTTTCCCGGTCATTCCCGTCGAGCACCATTGCCGATTCCAATACTTTAGACGAATCGGCCCCACCGCTTCTTCCGCCTATTTCCCCGTCCCCACACTTTGCTGGTCCTTGATTGAACAAAAACCTGCAAAAACAGGGGACTGACGACTCTGTCCCAAGGCGCCGCCAATCGCCCGCGAAACCGCGCTAATCGCTGCGCCGAAGTGGACAGAGCCGTCTGTCCCCTGTTTTCGCCCCGTCCACACACCTCCGGTGGTCCTTGATAGAACAAAACCCGCAAAAACAGGTTCCGCCCTGACCCCCAGGGTCCGCGATAACCTCGCCGCCAGACGGCTCTGTCAGCCGTCCTCAAGCAGCCCTGGCAACCAACAGTAGCCGGACGCTACCCGCAGTCCGCGATAACCTCGCCGCCAGACACTTTGCTGGTCCTTGATGGAACAAAAACCCGCAAAAACGGGGGACTGACCACTCTGTCCCAAGGCGCCGCCAATCGCCCGCGAAACCGCGCTAATCCCTGCGCCGAAGTGGACAGAGCCGTCTGTCCCCTGTTTTCGCCCCGTCCACACACCTCCGGTGGTCCTTGATAGAACAAAACCCGCAAAAACAGGTTCCGCCCTGACCCCCAGGGTCCGCGATAACCTCGCCGCCAGACAGCTCTGTCAGCCGTCCTCAAGCCGCCCCGGCAACCAACAGTAGCCGGACGCTACCCGCAGTCCGCGATAACCTCGCCGCCAGACACTTTGCTGGTCCTTGATGGAACAAAAACCCGCAAAAACGGGGGACTGACCACTCTGTCCCAAGGCGCCCACAATCGCCCGCGAAACCCTGCACGATCATTGCGCCGAAGTGGACAGAGCCGTCCGTCCCCTGTTTTCGCCCCGTCCACACACATCCGGTGATCCTTGCTAGAACGAAGACCCGCAAAAACAGGAGTTTTCGCCCGTCCACTCACTCTTCTGGAGCGTGCGGTTTCAACTCCCAACAGTAGCCAGAGGCTACTACCAGTCAGCCCTGATCCCGAGTTGGAGCAACCGCCCTTCGAGCACCGTCGTAGTTGGAGCCAGCGTCGGCGCCGTCGTGATCACTCCCAGCGAGTTCGTCCCCGCCGTCGAGTTGATCGACGTGATGTTCTTGATGTTGAAAACGTTGTTGGCCTCAGCGATAAACTTCACGTGCAGCCGCTCTTTTAAAGAGAACAACGTCCGCGTGTACCGCGCATCCACCTGATAAATGTTCGGAGTCCGAACCGTGTCGCGCCCGATGTACAGCGGCCTCTGCGGCGCGCCCGCCGGGTCGCCGTTCAGATTCGTCCCGGTGGTGATGCTCTGCTGATCTCCCGCCTCCAGGTTCGCCAGCAAAGTCAACTGGTTCCCGTTCGCCAGCGCGTTCCCCACCCGATTTTGCAGTTTGAACGTCGGCGCGATCAGGGAGCTCATCGTGAACGCCTGCGGCCGGTTCACAATCGAGTTGCCGTAATCCCGGTTGCGATTGGTCGGATCTTCAATCACCGCGCTCTGGTCGTAGCCATACAGCTCCGGAGCGTCGCTGATCGAATGCGACCAGGTATACGCCGCGCTGATCATATAGCCCGTCGAGAACCGATGCAGGTAATTCACCACCATCGCGTTGTAATTTGCGTTCGCTCCGCTGGTTTGGAGCTTGATCCCGTTGAACTGCGGATACAGCCGTGTATTGGCGTTCACCGCCGAGGAATAAACCGGCCGTCCGTCGGCCAGCGTGCTGATCGGGTTGATCAGATTCATGTCCGTTTCATACGTCAGCTCGCGCGCCCCCGTGTTGATGTACCCCAACGTCAGCGCATCGTTTATCGACAACTGCCGCGTGATCTGCAAACTCGAATTGATCGTGTACGGAGTCCGGTAGTTTGGCGACAGCGCCGTGATCGTCGGCGGCGAAGGCAGCGTCGCCCCCGGCAGGAAACTGAACACATTCGGGAACATGGGAGCGTTAGTCGATGTGGGCGTAAACGAATCCGTGAATGCCTTGGTCGACCCGTCGTTCACCAGCGACTGATACCACAGGTTGGTCGACGGAACGTCAAAGAAAATTCCGGAGCTCGCGCGAATCACCGTCTTCGATCCCAGCGAATAAGCCAGGCCCAGTCTCGGCGCCCAATCCTTGGTCGGATTGTGGAAGCTCTGCGTATACGCGAACGGAGCGTTCGCTTCACCCGGAGGCGCCTGATAGAAGTCATACCGAACGCCGTAAATCAACAGCAAATTCGGCCGAAGCTGCCAGCTATCCTGGACGAAGAAATCGTAGAAATTCGACTTGTAAGCTTGGCCTGGATTGCCCAGCACTGTCGAGAAGCTCGAATAGCACAACCCCGGATTTGAGATCCCGGAAATGCTGCAAGCAGTGCCGTTCTTCGCCGCCAGATACGCATTCACGGTCGGAAACGTGTACTGGCTATAAACCGCGCTGGTCTGATTGTCGTTGTTCTGCATCCATCCGAACCCCGCCTTGATGGTGTGCGCGCCCTTCACCTTGGTGAAATTGTCTTCGATGTTGGGGATCTTCTCGGCAAAGCGCGAACCATCCGAGCCGAGCGGCGTCCCGTTGAAATCCGCGATTCCGCTGATGACGATGTACGGCCCCGGCCCATCGGTGGGGCTCAGCACGTGATGCTCATTGCGATACGGCTCCGACGCGCGCAGCTCGTTCAGGCTGGTGGCGTTGAACGTCGTCAGAAGCTGGAATCCGCCGATGTGCGCGCGATCGTGAAAGTTGCTCGACGCGTCGAGCGCATTCAACCCGCCCACATTCGTGTTGAACGGATATTCATTGCGGAAATAGTTGTAGCGCGCGAAGAACTGGTTCTTGGAATTGATGTTCCAATCCACGCGGATATCCAGGAATTGCACCTGTTCGAGGGAGGACGGCGTCACCAGCTGAGACGACGGAATCCCGATGGCAGCCGCGTTGGCGGGCGTAATCGTGATCGGTGTCGGCGTTCCCCGCAGCAAATGCTCATACGCGCCGAAGACAAAAATTTTATTTTTCTTGATCGGGCCGCCTGCATTGGTCGAATAGTCGTGCAGATCGATGCTCGTATTGGGCTGATTCGAAGGCAGCAGGATCGTCCGCGCGCCGTCCGGCGGCCTGCCGACGAAGTAGAACTCGCCGTGAAAATCGTTGGTGCCCGAGTTCGTGATCGCGTTATAAATGTCGCCCGTCGTGCGCCCGAATTCCGGCGCAAAACTGTTCGACACCGTTTGCACTTCGCGCACATAAGTGTCGGAAATCGCGAACAACCGGAGCCCATACTGGTCGCTCTCGGTATCCGGCCCGCCGTCAAGCTGGTATTGCACCCGATTGTCCAGCCCGTTCGTGTTCACCGTACGCGGAATGCCCAGCTCCGGATTCGGATGCCCGCTCACGCCCGGCTGAAACAGAACAAAGTTGTACGGATTGCGCGAGGTCAGCGGAAGATTATCCACTTCCGCTTGATTGATCGTGCGTCCGGTCGAAACCCGCGAAGGCTCGATCACCGGAGCGCCTCCCGTTACCTCAATCGTAGTGGCCACCGACCCGACTTTGAGCTGTGCGTCGATCACCGCCTCTACACCGGCATCCAGAACGATTCCGGGCCGCTTCTGCGACTCGAATCCCTCTTTCTTCACCGTTAGCGTGTAAATGCCGAGCGGAAGATTCGGAATGACGAAGTATCCTTCTTCGTTCGACGCGACATCCCGCGAGTACCCTGTACCGCCATTGACCACGTTCACTGGGGCATTTGGCACGGCCGCCCCGGCCGGATCTGTAACCCGTCCTCGAATACTGCCGTTGATGGCCTGCGTCTGCGCCACCGCCAGCTGTAATCCGGCTGTGACAAAAATTAGCGCGAGCAACTGCTTTCGAACGAAGCAAGTCATAACGAAAAGCCTCCCTTAACTATCTTTTTTCCAAGACCTTAGAATTCCTGCAACCCCGTGTGCCCTACTGTATCATATAAACACCGGCGGTGGCCTCCGCCGCTGTAACCGATACAAGACTATAGATATGACGAAGCGATTTCGGATTCATCTCGTAACTGCCGTTTTGCTGCTGGGAACAGGTCTTTACATAGCAGGTCAACAGCCATCCCCTGAAACCGACGCGATTCCCGTTTCGCCCGACCGCGGCGCCCCCGGCCTTTCGCGATGGCTTCGCGCCCTCCAGACCCGCGCCAGCCTCCTGATGTTCACCGCCCACCCCGACGACGAAGACGGCGGCATGCTCGCCTATGAAACCCGCGGACAAGGCGCCCGCGCCGCCCTGATGACCCTCACCCGTGGCGAAGGCGGCCAGAACGTCATGTCCCAGGACCTCTATGACGCCCTCGGCTTGGCCCGCACCGAAGAGCTCCTCATCGCCGACCGCTACATGGGCGTCGACCAGTATTTCTCCCGCGCCGTCGACTACGGTTTCTCGAAAACCCGGGAAGAAGCCATCGAGAAATGGTCGCATGACCGGGTACTATCCGATGCCGTGCGCGTCGTGCGCATGACCCGCCCGCTGGTGGTGACTTCCGTCTTCGTCGGGGCCGCCACCGACGGCCACGGCCACCATCAGGTCGCCGGCGAGCTCGCCCAGGAAGTTTTCAACGCCGCCGGCGATCCCACCCAGTTTCCCGAGCAGATCAAGGAAGGCCTGCGCCCCTGGTCGCCCTTGAAAGTGTACGCCCGCGTCCCGTTTTTCCAGATCACCAAGGAGGGCATGTACGATTACGCCATCGATAAATTCGTGCCCGTCAAATTTTTCGATTACACCAACCACACCGAATTCACCACCGGCCCCAACACGACGCTGGAAATCCCGGAAGGTCTGCCCGCTCCCGCCTCCGGCCTGACTTTTTTGCAGATCGCCCGGGAAGGCCTCGGCTATCAGAAAACCCAGACCGGCGGCGGCGCGATTCCGCAACCGGCTCCGTTCGACAGCGGCTATCACCGCTTCGGCACGCGCGTGCAGTCCCCCGTGCCTGAAACCGGCTTTTTCGATGGCATCGACGTGAGCGTGGAAGGAATCGCAACTCTGGCCGAAACCGAAATCCACCTCGCCTTCGGTCAAAACCCCACGCAGCCCGCCAGCGATATCCAACGCCTTAAAGACGGCTTGGCCGCGATCGCCAAGGACGCTTCCGGCGCCTACCGCCAATATCAAGTCGATCGCCCCTCCGCCATCGCCCCGCTGTTAGCCGACGGGTTGAAGCAGACACGGGCGCTCGAAGCCATGGTGCAATCGAGCGGCATCGCCGATCCCGGCAAAAGCGATGTCCTGTTTGAGCTGCGCGTCAAGGAACAACAATTCGAAACAGCGTTGACTGCCGCGCTCGAAATTTCTTTCCAGGCCACCGTGGCTGCGCCGGAAGCTCCCGCCGCCGCAGGAAGAGGCCGCGGCGCTTCCTCCGCCACCGACGCCGCTTTTGCAGCCGCGCTCCGCGGACGGGGCGGCGCTCCGACGTTCACCATTGCCATTCCCGGCCAGTCTTTCAGCGTCGAAGCCCAGCTCTACAATCAGAGCCCCGAAGCGCTCGATGTTACCACTGGTAACATTACTTCGACCGATCAGAAACAATGGGTTATCGCTTCCACCGGCCCGCCCGTTCAGGCCCTTGCACCCGGAAAACAGGCGGAATGGCATTTTTCGGTGATTTCACCCTCCGATGCGTCTCTGACGCGCCCCTATTTCGCCCGTCCCAATGACGAGCAACCCTACTACGATGTTCTCGACCCGCGCTATCGAAACCTCCCTGTAGGCCCCTATCCCTTAGTAGCGCACGCCCGCCTGGCGTATCGCGGCGTCCCCTTTGAAGTCTCCGAAGTGGTTCAAACCAATGAACGAGTCCCTGGTTTCGGCACCCTCCAAAACCCGCTTCTGATGGGCCCCGCGATTTCCGTCTGGGTTTCCCCCTCGGCCGGAGCAGTTCCCTTGAACTCGAAATCATTCGCGTTTAAGTGCATTGTTCACAGCAATGTAAAAGGTCCAGCCGAAGGCGTCCTCAGACTGAAACTGCCCACCGGCTGGCGCTCCACCCCAGCCCAAGCCGCGTTTTCCTTCGCCCGCGACGGCGAGGATCAGACTATTGCGTTTTCGGTTGCGCCAGACCTGGTAAAGCCCGCCGATTACACGATTACTGCCGTGGCTGAATACCAAGGCCGTTCGTACACAGAGGGTTACCATCTCACCGGATACCCCGGCTTGCGCCCGTATCCTTACTATCGCGAAGCCACCTACAAAGCCGCCGGAGTCAACGTCAAAACCGCTCCCGGCCTGAAAATCGGCTACCTCCCCGGAACTGGCGACGATGTTCCGAAGGCGCTTGAAAATCTCGGGCAGAATGTTCGCATCATTTCGGCCACCGACGATCTCAGCGAGTACGACGCTATCATCCTGGGAACACGGGCTTACGCCGTCCGCGCCGATCTGAAGGCCGCGAACGGCCGCCTGATGGATTACGTAAAAAACGGCGGCGTATTGATTGTCCAATATAATCTGCAGGACTTCGACCACGACTACGGACCGTATCCGTTCACGCTGGGCGGGAATCCTCAAAAAGTGGTGGACGAAAACGCGCCGGTGTCTGTGTTAGATCCATCGAATCCGGCGTTTGCGTGGCCGAACAAAATCACGGCCGCCGATTTCAAAGGCTGGGTGGAAGAGCGCGGCCACGGCTTTATGCGGACTTGGGATCAGCACTATACGCCGTTAGTCGAAACGCATGATCCCGATCAAGATCCGCAAAAAGGCGGCCTGCTGTTAGCGCGCTATGGCAAAGGTTTCTATGTTTACGACGCGTTCGCGCTGTACCGGCAGTTGCCGTCCGGCGTTCCAGGAGCGTACCGGCTGCTGGCGAATCTGGTGGGCCTCGGCAAGAACCCCGAGTGGAAGTAGAATAAGAATGATGATTCCACGCGTTTCGGCTGCGCTGCTGGTTGCCGTGCGGTGCTTTGCGCAAAACTCCTGGCAGACCGGGCCGAGCATTCCCGGCGTCGACCTGACGGGCCTTTCCAAGCCGCAGCGCGATCTGGCGCTGTCGATTCTTCGTTCAGAAGGCTGCGCTTGCGGGTGCGACATGAAAGTCGCGCAATGCCGTGTCGAGGACCCCAAGTGCGCGGTAAGCCGCAAACTGGCCGACCTGGTGATTCGCGAAGCCTCGGAAGGGAAATCGGCGAAAGACATTCGCGCGGATTTCCTGAAGCTGGCGACAGAGCCTCCGCCGCTGTTGAGCGATCCGGTGAAGCTCTCGATAGATGGCGATCCGATGCGCGGGCCGGCGAACGCGAAAGTGACCATCGTCGAGTTTTCAGATTTTCAATGCCCCTTTTGCGCGAAAGCGGTAGGCGAAGCGAATAACGTGCTTGCGAGATTCCCGAAGGACGTTCGGCTGGTGTTCAAGCAATACCCGCTGGATACGCATTCGCAAGCCGCGCTGGCGGCGGAAACGGCGCTTTCCGCGCAGGCGCAAGGGAAGTTCTGGGAACTGCACGACAAGATGTACGCGAATTTCCGCTCCATCACACGAGACCGGATCTTCGTGTGGGCGAAAGAGATCGGTCTCGACACGAACAAGCTGCGCGCGGATCTGGACAGCCACAAATACGCGGCGCGGGTGAATTCGGAAGAACAGCAGGGCGAAACTGCCGGCGTGGAAGGAACTCCGACGTTCTTCATCGACGGCAAGCGCTTGAATGCCACGTTCGAAGTACAGACCGTTGCTCCTCTGATCCAAGCTGAATTAAAGCATTAGGAGCTTGTTGAAAAAGGGGACAGACCGCTCTGTCCGCTGCTTGGCCTTTGCCGTAAGGAAACGTTTTGCGTCTGGGGAAAGAGTGGTCAGTCCTGGTCAGTCCCCTTTTTCAAAAAGCTCTTAGATCGCGCCGGCGCGGCTGGCAGCCAGGGCTCCCAGGCAGTTTGCGAATTCGGCGATTTGCGCGGCGGGCCAACCTTGGTTGAGTCCATGCAGAAACGCGGCGGCGAAGGCGTCACCGGCGCCGACGGGGTCCGCGACCTCTATCGGAAATCCGGGGTGTTCCGCGTAGTCGCCGTGTGCGAAGACAAGGCAGCCGCGTGACCCGCGCGTGACGGCGAAGGCTTGGTAGTCGCGTTCGAGACCGGTGGGAGTGCGGCCGATGGTTTCCAGCTCGCGCTGATTCAGCTTGACGGCGTCGGCCTGACTCATCAGGGTGTTGACGAGCTCCGGCGTGAACGAATCCTTGCGTAGATTGACATCATAAAAGCGCTTGGCTTTCACGTCGATCGCGCGCGGATGCATTTGCAGCAGCGTGCCGAAGTAAACCCAGTCGGCGGCGAGGCTGGAATCGAGCTCGAGAAAATCGTAGGCAGCAGGGCGGTGAATGGTGTAATCGGGTTCGCCGGAAGGGTCGAACCGGACTGTTACCGTTCCCGTGGGCTGGTCGACACTGCGTACGAACCGGGTGGAGAGGCCTAGCTCCTGCATCCTGGCGAGCGCTTTCGCTCCTCGTTCATCATTTCCGACCGCGCTGACGAAGAGAACTTCATGTCCCAAGCGGTGGGCGTTAACGGCGAAGTTGAAGGGAGCGCCGCCCAGGTGCTCGGTGGTGTCGAAAACGTCCCAGAGGATCTCGCCAACGGAGATGATTTTCATGGGTTGCCGGATTGCTCAGTCCCCCTTTTTCAACCCGCGGACGACTTGGTCTTCGAGCATGGTGGAGAACCGGCTCTCTCCGGCGCGATTCAGGTGCATGCCGTCGCGGAAGAATTCGGGGCGTTCCAGGGACTCGAAGGCGTGCTCGTCGGCAAGAATGACGTTGGGCCGGGAGGCGAGTTCCCGAATGGAGCTGCTTTGTTTGCGGACCAGATGGTCCGGTCTCGGAATGGGGCCGCGCGGAAGGCGAATCAAAATGATCTTCGTGCGGGATTGCCGGTAGAGGTCGGCGATGCGTCCGAGCCACAGCCGCCGGAACGCGGCCAAGCGGCCGGTTTGCGGCTCGGGAGCGTGGGCCAGGAAGCTGTTCACGGTGTTGCGTTGATCTTCATCGGCTCCGGGAGGGAAGGTTACCGCGAGCGTGCGCCAGTCAATAGAAAGGCCTGCTAAATTGCGCTCGGGCGGAAGATAATCATAATCCCATTGCGCAAATCCGCGATTATATAGTTCCACATTTGCGAGGCGGCGCCGGGGACTTGACAAGAAGGCCTGAACGTCGGCCTGATAAACACTTCCCTTCAACAGGCATTCCCGAAACACGGTCCACTGGAGCTCCGGGGTGTGAAAAGATCGCGGGAAGTCCAGTATGTCGCTGAGGCGGAGCCTGGCAATGACAAAGTGGAGGTCTCGAATGGCATCGTCGGGGTTTTCAAGGCGGTCTTCGTCATCGTAGTCATCCACGCCGAAGACGACGGCGCGGTAGCGTTGACGAGAAGGATCGAGATCGCGAAGCATGTAATACCAGACTCGAGGGCCGCTGCCGGCGATGCCGGCGTCCCGGAAAGTGTAGGCTGATTTATCGGGCCGGTGGTCTAACAATTTGCGCGAATACCCAAAACGTGAATTGCCAAGCGTAACGACCAAGTTATCGCCAGAATGCGTTTGGGCGGCGAGTTCGCGGCGAAGGATCAGCTCGAAAAGGCCGGTGGAGGAGTTGGGGTCAAGAAGGGGCGGATAAAAGATCCGAAAAAGCAGCGCGTCGAGTGCGAATACGAGGACCGAAGCCGATGCCAACACAGCCGCGCAACGCCAGGTTGAGGAGGGCGTCGCGAGGTTTGACGGTGCTTCGACGCTGTGACGGTCCAAGTGAAATTCTAGCGCGGTGGTGAGGAGGTTGAAAAAGGGGACAGACCGCCCTGTCCACGCGGGCGCATGCGGGATAGCGACGATTTTGAGATTGGGGACAGAGTGGTCAGTCCCCTTTTTCAACGGCTTCCTGATTTAATGCGTTGGCTAGGAGGTTGAAAGAAGGGGGACAGAGTGGTCGGTCTGCCGCGCGGGGCTTGGTGGTTGAGGCCAAGGTTTGTTGAAAAAGGGGACAGACCGCTCTGTCCACGCGGGCGCTTGCGCGAAAGCAACGATTTTGAGATTGGGGACAGAGTGGTCAGTCCCCTTTTTCAACGGCTTCCTGATTGAATGCGCTGGCTAGGAGGTTGAAAGCAGGGGACAGACCGCTCTGTCCGCTGCTGGGCCTTTGCCGTAAGGGAACGATTTGCGTCTGGGGACAGAGTGGTCAGTCCCCTTTTTCAACGGCTTCTTGATTTATTGCGTTGGCTTCCTGCTGTTCTACTTAATTCGCGCGGCGGCCGGGGGATGGGGTGACGGCCGGGCAGGTGGGTCCGCGGCCTCCGCCACCGCCTCCGCCGCGGCCGGCTTGGGCGGCGGGGAGATCCTTGCGCGGGAATTTTTCGGGCCTGGTGGCGGCGTTATAGACGAAGGCGGCTTCGATTACGGCCATTTGCTCCATGTCGGCCTGCTGGATGCGGTCGTAGACGTCCATGTTGGAGTGGTGCGTGCGGGTGTTGTAGTCCATGGGGTCCTGGATGAACTGGAAGCCGGGCAGACCTACGGCGTCGTAGGACTGGTGATCGGTGCCGCCGGTGTCGCGAATGGTGATGACGCCGGGAGTCATGTCCTTGAGGGCGGCGAACCAGCCTTCGAAGATGGGACGCGCCATTTCGTTGCCTTGCAGATAAATGCCGCGGATTCTGCCGGTGCCGTTGTCGATATTGAAATAGCCGGAAAAATTATCGTGCTCGGTGGTGGTTTTCATGACGGCGGGATCGGCGAAGTGTTCCTTCACGTAGGCGCGCGAGCCGAGCAGACCTTCTTCTTCGCCGCCCCAGAGGGCCATGCGAACGGTGCGGTCCATTTTGAGGTTGAGAGTTTTCAGAATGCGCATGACTTCCATGGCGACGGCGCTGCCAGCGGCGTTATCGGTGGCGCCGGTGCCGTAGTGCCAGGAATCGAAGTGGCCGCCGACCATCACCACTTCGTCGGGTTTGGCGGCGCCGGGGATTTCGGCGATCACGTTGAAAGAATCGGTGTTGGCGGTGTCGAACTGAGTTTTGATATTGAACGCAAGCTTGACGGGGATGTTGTGTTCCAGCAGGCGGGCGATGCGGTTATAGTTTTCAGAGGTGATGGAGACTTGCGGCAGGTTGCCGGTGTCCATGCGGCAGGGGGCGCCGCCGCCGAACAGGGTACCGCTCTCGCCACGGGCCGAGGCTTGCAGGGTGAGGAGGGCACCTTCTTCCTTAAAGTAGGTACGCTGCTTGTTCTGGAATGCCTGGCGCTCTTCCGGGGTCATATTGGCGAGCGCGGGGTTGTTGCCGCCCCGGCCCCCGCGGCCGCCGCCAGCTCCGGGAATCAGTTCGGTGGCGAGGTCGGCGAGCTGGTCGGGGGTGTAGCGCGAGGCCAGGGGATTGGTGGGGAACGGAAGCTCCGGCGGGACGACGGTGAGGACGATTTTTCCTTTCAACTTGCCGTGCCATTTCTCCATGTCGGCGGGGGTCTGGACTTCGGCGAGGATGGCGTCGCCGGTGAGCACGCCGTTGGTTCCAGCCGTCCAGGCCACGGGGACGCCGATCAGGGACATATAGGTGGGCGAGAGCATCGCGCCTTCATATTCCTCGAGTTGCCAACTGGGAATCGGGTTGTCGGCGGGGGTGGCCCACTTTTCCAGGTGAACGTTAGCGAGGCCCCATTCCTTGAGTTGTCCCACAGCCCAGTCGCCGGCGGCACGAAATTGCGGGGAGTTGGTAAGGCGAGGGCCGTAGTGGTCGGTAAGGTTATACATGGTCTCCATGATGGGGACTTTGCGGGGCTCGCCACCGCGTCCGCCGCCGCCACCGAAGCCTCCCCCACCGCCGCCCAGCTCGGCGGCCTTGATCTTGTGCATGACGTTTAAGTCCACCTTTTCCTGCGTTTGGGCGAACGCCAGGCAGGAAATGAGCAGTGTGCAGAGGGTGAGGAGCGTGAATCGTGACATGAGGATGGTCCTTGGCAGCATTGTCGGGAGCATTTGTTGAGAGCATATCAGAAACGCCGGGCGCGCGTGAATCATAGGACTATGGAGGCTGATGGGGGGCTTGACAACATTAGCGCCTTCATTAGAATAGGGAATAATCTGCGTCTTATGCCGGGCTGTGAACACAACCGCACGGAACTGCTGATGCGGCGGGACGGGGTCGACTATCTGCGCTGTGTGGACTGCGATCAAGTCTTTGAAGCCGACGACCTCGAACAGGTGCCGCTGTACGAGGACGAGGAACTTCCCCGCCGCAAGCGCGCCAGCTAAGGGTTTATTGTTGTTGAAAGAAGGGGGACAGACCGCTCTGTCCGCCGTCGGGGGTGGTGTGAGATTGCGTGTGTGGGTCTTGGGGACAGAGTGGTCAGTCCCCCTTCTTTCAACGGCTTCCTGATTTAGTGCGTTGGCTTTAGAGAAAGGGGACAGACCGCTCTGTCCGCCGTCGGGGGGTGGTGTGAGATTGCGTGTGTGGGTCTTGGGGACAGAGTGGTCAGTCCCCCTTCTTTTAGACTTCGGCTTCGCGAGGCACGGCTGTGTTCCATAGCACGCGGCGTCCCCATTTTTGAGCGAACGCGAATTCCAGGGCCAGGTTGGCCAGCGTGATGGCGGGGACCAACGCGAGGAGCGGGGCGAGCAGCAGGGCTCCACGATGCTCGCGGATCAGGTCGCAACCGATCTCGCAGATGGCGCGGGTGAGCTTCCAGTAGCTGCCGGACTCGCCGGTGGCGGTGCAGCGGCCGAGTTTGAGTCCGGCGAGAAATTCGCGGGCGTCGCGGGCGCCGGGGACTTCGGTGAAGGTCCGGCCGAGGGAGCCCATGGTATGGGCGTCGCTGCCGCCGACTACGATCTTACGGGTGCGGCGGGCAAAGGCGGCGGCGTACTGGTTCGCGAGGGCGAGCATCTGGCCGTTCATGGTCTCGACCGCGGGGAAGCGGGAGGCGAACTCCTCGAAGTCGGCGTCGGTTCGGGCGCCGGTGAGTCCTGAAAAGACGTGGTTGACGCTGAACAGCAGGCGGCGCTGCTCGAGATAGGCGAGCAGGGATGGCATGTCATCGCTGCGGCGCTGCATTTCGATGTGATCGCGCTCCTCAATGCCGTAGACGCCGATGTGGAGGCCGGCGCCGCCGCTGGTGACGCAGGATACTTCTTCGCTGAGGAAGAAATCGGTATGGGCGCGCAGAGGCTCGACGGCATCGATGGAGTCATGGTCGGTGACGGTGACCAGATCCATGCCGCGCTGTTTCAGAAGGGCGTAGACCTGATGCGGATCGTTATAGCTTTCCCGGCAGATCCGGTTCAGCAGCGGGATGGTACACATGCCGGAGTGGATGGTGTGGACGTGCAGATCGCACCGCATGCCCACTTATAACAACGGATTGTTACAATCCGGGGTGCGGCGCAAAAAACATTCGTTACATATTTTGTTTTAGTAAATCCGGGCCCGTTCATGAGATGCTCAGAAATGGTGAATCCGGCATCGTCCAAAGCGCGGCCGCTGCGTATTGTATCGATCGGCGGAGGGACGGGTCTGTCGACACTGCTGCGCGGAGTCAAAAGGTACGTGAAAGCGAAGCCGGGGGCCATTGAAATCACCGCGATTGTCACGGTGACGGACGACGGGGGGAGCTCCGGAAGGCTGCGGCGCGAGTTTTCGGTGCTGCCGCCGGGCGACATCCGCAACTGCATGGTGGCGCTTTCGGAAGATGAAGCATTGCTTTCAAAGTTGTTTCAGTACCGTTTCGCGGGCGGGCGCGGGCTGAAGGGGCACAGCTTCGGCAACCTGTTTCTGACCGCGATGACGGACCTGACCGGGGATTTCGGGCAGGCGGTGAAGCTGTCGTCGGAAGTGCTGGCGGTGCTGGGGCGGATTTATCCTTCGACCGCGGCCAACGTGACGCTGGAAGCGACGCTGGATGACGGCACGCGGGTTTTGGGAGAGACGAAGATCAGCCGGAGCAAGGCGCGCATCGATCGAATCGAGCTGCATCCGCGGCGGCCCAAGCCGCTGCCCGAAGCGCTTCGGGCGATCGCGGAGGCGGACCTGATCACGCTGGGGCCGGGGAGCTCTGTTCACCAGCCTGATTCCGAACCTGCTGGTGGACGGGATTCCGCGGGCCATCGCGCAATCGCGGGCGCTGAAGGCGTATTTCGTGAACCTGATGTCGCAGCCGGGCGAGACCATCAACTTTCGCGCGTCTGACCACGCGGGGGCGCTGCAGCGGCACGCGGGGAGGACGCACGGCCGGAGCCTGATCGACGTGTGCGTGGTGAATACGGGGACGCCGGGGAGCAAGGTGTTGGATCGCTATCAGGCGCAGGCGGCGCGGCCGGTGGAGAATGACATTCGCGAACCTGGAACGGATGGGAATCAAGGTGTTGGGCGCGGACCTGCTGCGCATGTCGCGCTACCAGCAGCCGGAAAAAATCCGTCACGACCAGGGGGTGATTGGGGCGGTGACGATGGAGCTCGCGCAGCAGGCGCGATGCGCGACACTGAAACTGGGATGAACATCAGCGTTGTGATTCTGGCCGCGGGTCTGGGGACTCGCATGCGATCGAAGAGGGCGAAGGTGCTGCATCGCGCGGGCGGGATGGCGCTGGTGGAGCACGTGGTGGCGGCGGCGCGGGCGATCGCTCCCGCGGATCACATGATTGCCGTGACGGGTCACCAGGCGGAACAGGTGGAGGACCTGCTGGCGCCGGCGGGCGTTCGATTCGCGCGGCAGACCGAGCAGAAGGGAACGGGGCATGCATTGGCGTGCTCGCGCGCGGCGCTGCTGCATGAAGACGGGCTGCTGATGGTGCTGTACGGCGATACGCCGCTGCTTTCCGCGGCGACCCTGATGCGGCTGCGCGACGAACAGGCGGGCGGGGACGCGGCGGCGACGCTGATCACGACCAGGCTCGAGGATCCGTCGGGCTACGGGCGGGTGGTGGTGGATTCGCGCGGCAACGCGACGGAAATCGTCGAGGATAAAGCCTGCACGGCGGAACAGCGGCGGATCAAAATCATCAATTCGGGGATTTATTGTTTTCGCGCGGAGCTGCTGTGGAAACATCTGGCGGAGGTGGAGCCTTCGAATCCGGCGGGAGAGTTTTATCTGACGGATATGGCGGCCATTCTCACGCGCCACGGGCATTCGGTGCGCGCCATGCATATCGAAGATGCGGGCGAACTGCTGGGCATCAACACGCGGGTGGAACTGGCCGAGGCGGATCGAATCCTGCGGGCGAGAAAAGCCGAGGAGCTGATGCTTTCGGGAGTGACCATCGAGCGGCCGGAAACGGTGACGATCGACATGCAGGTGAAGGCCGGCATGGATACCGTGATCGAGCCGTTTGCGCGCATTCTGGGAAACTCGGAAATCGGGCAGGATTGCCGGATCGGCGCCGGCGCCATTGTCGATTCGTCGATTCTAGCCGACCGCGCAGTGGTGAAACCGTACAGCATGGTGGCGGATTCGCGGATCGAGAGCGGGGCGCAGGTGGGTCCGTTCGCGCGGCTGCGGATGAACGCGGAAATCGGGCGGGACGCGCGCGTGGGCAATTTCGTGGAGGTGAAGAAGAGCCGGCTGGGCGTGGGGACCAAGAGCCAGCATCTGGCGTACCTGGGCGACGCCGAGATCGGGGATGGGGTCAACGTGGGCGCGGGCACGATCACGTGCAATTTCGACGGGGCGAAGAAGCACCAGACCAAGATCGGAGACGGGGCTTTCATCGGCAGCAATGCGACGCTGGTGGCGCCCGTGGAGATCGGCGAAGAGAGTTATATCGGCGCGGGCAGCGTGATCACCGACGCGGTTCCCCGGCAGGCGCTGGCGCTGGGGCGCGGGCGGCAGGTGGTGAAGCCGGATTGGGCGGCGAAGCGCAAGAAGAAAACGGAATAGTTGGTTGAAACAGAGGACAGACGGGCTTTTCAGCCCCTTTTTTCATTTAGGCTTCGGCGCGTTGCGGACCACGATCAGCGTGGCGCGCTCGCCGTCGTCATCGACGATGTAGCGGACGGTGACGCGGACTTTGAGGCGCTGCTTGCCTTCCACTTTGGTATCGGCGGTGACGCGGAAGGTGCGGCTTTCGGGTTTGCCGGAGACCTTGCGGGAGACCGAGATTTTCTCGGGGGTCCACTCGGTGACGGTCCCGGCGAAAAACGTATCCGGGGGCTTTTGTTGCGGTGTGTCCTGCTGGGCACGGACGGCCCAAACGCAGATCCACAGGCACAGCGCGACACGGCACAGAATTCGGCCCACTGTCATTAGAATACTTGAACCCCGTTGCGGGTTACTGGATGCGATGATGAAACTTCCTTCACGCGGCTCATAAAACCAGAACCGGATGATAGAGATGGGGCAGGCGGGCTTCGCCGATGGCGATCAGGTCGCCTTGCGGAGTCACGGCCTTGACGTAGCGCGAGCTTTTGCGGGCCTGGAACGGCGAGACGCGAAAATCGCGGCCATTGCGGATCTGGCCGGCGGTGATGGGATCGACCAGCTCCACGGGAAAATCGGGAAGAAGCTCGGCGGACGGGATCAGGGCTTCCTGGATGCGGCCGGCTGCGGCCAGATCGGCGAGCTGGTCGAGCGTGCGGGCGGCTTCGATCTTGAAATCGCCGGACGCGGTGCGGCGCAGGACCTTCAGAAACGCGCCGCAGCCGAGGATCTGACCGGCTTCATGCGCGATGCCGCGGAGATAGGTACCGGCCGAACAGTGGACGCGGACTTCGGCCTCGCATCCTTCGATGCGCAGAATGTCGAGCGCGAAGACGTTCACGTCGACGGGCTTCAGATCCACGGGCTGATGCTTGCGGGCCAGCTCATATGCCGGCCGGCCTGCGATTTTCTTCGCGGATACGGGGGGAGGGGTCTGAGAAAATTCGCCGCGGAAGCGATCGAGAATGGCGTCGAGCGCAGCGCGGTGGAGGGTCACGGGAACTTCGGGCGACGCGGGTTCGCCATCGGCGTCGTAACTGCGGGTGGAATAGCCGAAGTGGATGACGCCCTCATAGACTTTATCGTTGCGGGTATAAAACTGGGCTAATCGGGTCGCGCGGCCGATCACCAGCGGGAGCACGCCGGTGGCGCCGGGGTCCAGCGTGCCCAGGTGCCCGACCTTTCGCGTTCCCGCGATGCGCCGCATTTTGTTGACCACGTCATGGGAGGTCCACTCGCGCGGCTTATCGACTACGATGACTCCGTCCACCTGTTTAAGTTAACCGAACGCGGCATCCGTCGTCTAACAGGGGTGCTGAAGGTCTGAAAAAGGGGACAGACCGCTCTGTCTTGATGCGCGGCGTTTTGTGGTTGAGGCCAAGGTTTGTTGAAAAAGGGGGACAGACCGCTCTGTCCACGCGGGCGCTTGCGCGATAGCGACGATTTTTGAGATTGGGGACAGAGTGGTCAGTCCCCCTTTTTCAACGGGTTCCTGATTTAATGCGTTGGCTAGGAGGTTGAGAAAAGAGCGAAAGAGCGCTCTGTCTGATGCGCGGCGTTTGTTTGGGCGTTCCGCTGTAGGTCGAGATTGTCGGAATGGGGACAGACTTTTTCTATTACTATGCTTAACCTGATTCGCGATTTTCGATACGCTGTCAGAGTCCTGATGCAGAGCCGGGCCGTTACGCTGATTGCGGTGGTGGCGCTGGCGCTTGGAATCGGGGCCAATACCGCCATCTTTTCCGTGATTCACACGGTGCTGCTGAGCCCGCTGCCGTATCATGATCCCGACCGGCTGGTGACGCTGCTGGGACCGGAGTCGGCGCCGATATCGCCCGGCGACATGGAGGAGTTCGGGGAACACGCGCGCTCGTTCGAACTGGTGGGAGCGGCGGAAGGATGGTCGGCGAGCCTTACCGGTCTCGAATCGCCGGAGCAGGTGGTGGGGTTGCACGTGACCGAGGACATATTTCCGATGCTCGGCGTGGCGGCGCAGCGTGGGCGGACGTTGTTGGCCGGGGATTTCAGCCCGGGGCAGGATCGGGTGCTGGTGATCGGGTATGAGCTGTGGCAGCGCGCGTTCGGCGGATCGCCGGAGGTGGTGGGAAAAAAAGTGATGCTCGACCATGAAAGTTACACGCTGGCCGGGGTGATGCCGCAGGGATTCCACTTCACTCCGTTCTGGATCACGCAGGCGGAGATGTGGGCGCCGCTGGATCTATCCAAACGGATGCATCAGCATGGGTTCAATTCGCTGCGGGTGTTCGCGCGATTGAAACCGGGCGTGGGGATGCGCCAGGCGCAGGCCGAAGCGGATCAGATCTGCCACAACCTGGCGGCCGCGTTTCCGGATACGAACGCGCGCATGAAACTGCTGGTGGAGTCGCTGACGGAAAAATCTGTGGGCCGCCTGCGTGCGGCGCTGGAGCTGATGTTGGGCGCGGTGGGGATGGTGCTATTGATCGCCTGCGCGAACGTCGCCAACCTGGCGCTGGCTCGGGCGACGGCGCGGCGGAAAGAGATCGCGATACGGCTCTCGCTGGGAGCGCAGCGGATGCGGATCGCGCGCCAGTTTCTGACCGAAAGCACGGTGCTTTCGCTGATGGGCGGCGCGCTGGGGCTGCTGCTGGCGTCATGGGGCACGCGGGCGCTGCAGGCCATGCTGCGTCCCGATAGCGGAAGTTTCAACGCGCGCCTGCAACGCTGGAATGGGATCGGAATCAACCTGCCGGTGTTGTGGTTCACGCTGGGGCTGGCGCTGGCGACGGGAATCCTGTTCGGGCTTGCGCCTGCGTTGACGGCTTCACGCGGCGGCGTAAATGCGGCGCTGAAAGAAGGAGGACGCGGATCGACCGGCGGCGGGTCGCGGTTTCGAAAGATGCTGGTGGCGGGCGAGATCGCGGTCGCGCTGGTGTTGCTGATTGGAGCGGGATTGTTGATGCGAAGTTTCCTGGCGCTGCGGTCGATCGACCCGGGGTTCGATCCTCGCAACGTGGTGACTATGACGGTGTCGGTGGCGGGCCGGCCGGAATACGTGGGCGCGGCGCGGGAGATTCTGTATCGATCGGTGGTGGAGCGCGTCGCCGCTGTGCCCGGCGTCGAATCCGTCAGCATGACGAATCATCTGCCGATCGCCGGCGATACGTGGGGTGTGAGACTGACGGTGGAGGGCCGGCCGCTTCCGGCGCCCGGCAACGAGATGAACACGGTGTATCGCGTGACGCGGCCGAACTACTTCGCGACCATGCGAGTGCCGATTCTGGCGGGACGCGACTTCACCGGACATGACGACGCCAACGCCCCGCCGGTGGCCATCATTAATGAAACCATCGCGCGGCACGTCTTCGCGGGCGAAAATCCACTTGGGAAACGGATCACTTTTATGGATCCGCGCGGTCATCCGGTGTGGATGACGATTGTGGGTGTCATCGGCGACATGAAGCAGCAAAGCTGGTCCGAAGCGCCCGCGAACGAAGTACATGTTCCCTTTCTGCAAGACGACCAGTTTCTCTCCGGAAAGAATCCGTGGACGGCGGCGATGACTTTGATTGTGCGCACGGCGATCGACGCGGCCTCGGCTACGAGCGCCGTGAAGAGCGCGGTGTGGAGTGTGGATCGCGGCCTTCCGCTCTCCCAGATTGAAACGCTGGAGCATGCCATTGGCAACGCGACTTGGGAATCGCGATTCTCGCTGACGCTGGCGGGGATTTTTTCGAGCCTCGCGCTGGTGCTGGCGATGATCGGAGTGTACGGCGTGATGGCTTACGAGGTGGCGCAGAGAACCCACGAGATCGGGATCCGCATAGCACTGGGAGCCGGCGGCAGCGGGATCGTCCGGCTGATCGTGGGGCAAAGTCTGCCGGTGGCGATCGCGGGAATCGTGTGCGGTCTTGCCGCTGCGGCGGGATTGGCGCGACTGATGCGCAGCATGTTGTATCACGTGGAAGCGATCGACCCGCTCACGTTCGGTACCGTGGCCCTGCTGGTGCTGGTGGTGGCTGCGGCGGCTGCGTTGATTCCGGCGCGCCGGGCAATGAAGGTCGACCCGATGATCGCCCTGCGGTAGCCTATGGCTACTTTTTTTCGCCCGCGCGGATCGATGAAGGTATTGCCGCTCATCTGGCGACGGGGTAGCCTATCGCTACCTTTGGCTGCCCGCGCGGATCGATGAATTATTGCGGTTGCACTTGGTCGTTGAATAAGATTCGTGCAGACTTTACGGTTAGTTAGACGGCTTTTTTCGGCCAAGAATACGGCGCAGCCCGGACTCCTGACGCTACACTAGTCAGAAGAAGCCACGGTGGAAGAAGACGTCCTCGGAAAAGCTTATGACGGCCGCTTGATGCGGCGGCTGGTTCGTTATCTGCGCCCCTATCGCGTGGCCGTGGCGGTGTCGCTTGGCTTTCTGGTGGTCCAGTCGGTGGCGCAGGTGGTGGGACCGCTGTTGACCCAGCTTGCCATCGACAAGTACTTAGCCAAGCCGGACCATCCGGTGACGTCGGTGCTGAATCGCTGGCTCGCGCAGGATACCTGGACCGGACTGACGCAAATTTCCGGGCTGTATTTTGCGGCCGTGCTCATCGGATTTGTGTGCGAGTACACGCAGACCTATTTGATGCAGCGTAACGGCCAATTCGCGATGTTCGATCTGCGCCGGGAGCTGATGGCGCATCTGCAGCGGCTCGACGTATCGTATTACGACTCGAATCCGGTGGGCCGGCTGATCACGCGCGTCACCACGGATGTCGACGCGCTGAATGAAATGTGGTCGTCGGGACTGGTGGAAATCCTGGGTGACGTGCTGGGGCTCGCGCTGGCCTTGGTGGTGATGTTGAGCATGAGCCCGGGGCTGACCGGGCTGCTGATGCTGGTGGTTCCGCTGGTGCTGCTGGTGACGGCGCGGTTCCGGGCCAGCGTCCAGCAAAGTTACCGGCGCATCCGGGTGGCCATCGCGCGCATTAATTCGTATTTGCAGGAACACGTCAACGGCATCGCTGTGCTGCAGCTTTTCAATCGCGAAGAGCGAAGCCGCGCCGAGTTCGATCGCATCAATCGCGATTACCTGGTGGCGTTCAAGGACGCGATTCAGGCCTACGGGTGGTTTTTCCCGGTGATCGAATTCCTGAGCATGCTGGCGCTGGCGTCGCTGGTGGCGTACGGCGGATTCCGCATCCGCCACGGGTATCTTTCGCTGGGAGTGATGGTCGCGTTCTTTCAATACGGGATGCGTTTTTTCCGGCCGATTCAGGACTTGAGCGAAAAATACAATATTCTGCAATCGGCGATGGCGGCGAGTGAGCGGGTGTTCAAGCTGCTGGACACGCCGCAATCCATCGTGTCTTCCGCGGCGCCCCGCGCATTTCCGGAAGGTCACACGGCCATCGAGTTCGAGCATGTCTGGTTCGCTTACAAGGAAAACGACTGGGTGCTGCGCGACGTCAGTTTCCGCATCGAACCGGGCGAGACCATTGCCGTGGTGGGCCACACCGGGGCGGGGAAGACGACGCTGGCGAGCCTGCTGCTCCGCTTTTACGAGGTACAGCGAGGGTCCGTCAAAATCGGCGGAATCGATATTCGCGAGTTTGCGCTGGACGACTTGCGGCGGCATTTTGGAGTGGTGTTGCAGGATCCGTACCTGTTCACTGGAACCGTGGCGTCGAACATTCGCCTGGGATCGGAGTGGATCGGCGATGAGGCCATCGAGCAGGCGGCGGCGCAGGTGAATCTGCTGGAGTTTGTGCGCAAGCTGCCGGAGGGTTTCGCGCAGCCGGTCCGCGAGCGCGGCAACGGATACTCCACCGGCCAGAAGCAACTGATCAGTTTCGCGCGCGCGCTGGCGCACTCCCCGCGCATGCTGATTCTGGACGAAGCGACTTCGAGCGTCGACACGGAAACCGAGTTTCGCGTGCGAGAAGCACTGGCGCGCATGGTGGAGGGACGGACTTCGCTGGTGATCGCGCATCGGCTGTCGACCATCCAGCGCGCGGACCGGATTTTCGTCATGCACAAAGGACAACTGCGCGAAAGCGGCACGCATCAGGAACTGCTGGCGCTGCGCGGAGTGTATTGGAAGCTGTACCAACTTCAATATAAGGACCAGGAAGATGGACCCACGTTACCCGATCGGCCCGTTCTCGTTCCCGCCGCCAGCGACGGCGGAGCAACGGAAGCAGTGGATCGCTGAGGTTGCCGAAGCGCCTGCGAAGTTGCGCAGCGCGGTTGCCGGCCTGACGGATGTTCAGCTCGACACGCCGTATCGCGACGGCGGATGGACCGTGCGGCAAGTGATTCACCACGTGCCGGAGAGCCACATGACTGCGTACACACGGTTCAAGCTTGCGCTGACGGAAGAGGACCCGGTGGTCAAACCGTACGACGAAGCGGCATGGGCCAAGCTGGGAGATATAGAACTGACGCCGATTGAAACTTCGCTGACGCTGCTCGACGCGCTGCATGACCGGTGGGTGCGGGTGCTGCGGATGCTGGACGAAGCGGCGTGGTCGCGGACGTTTCGTCATCCGCAATTGGGTTCGGTGCGGCTGGACGGGAATCTGGCTCTCTATGCGTGGCATGGGAGGCATCATGTGGCGCACATCACGTCGCTGCGCGAGCGGAATGGCTGGGCGATGTAAAATGGTTGCGAAATGGCTGGTCGTCCGCGGGCTCGAGAACTCGGGATCATCGTAGGCACGCTGCCGACTGGGAAATTCAACGCCATTACCGACGTTGACGGCGTCAAGGTTGGACACACCACCGTCCGCCGCGGAGAGAAGATTCGCACTGGCGTAACCGCGATTCTTCCGCACGGGGGCAATCTGTTTCGCGACAAGGTGGCTGGAGCCGTGTTCATCGGCAACGCGTTTGGGAAGACGGTGGGGTCGACACAGGTGAACGAGCTGGGCGAGATTGAGACGCCGATTCTGCTGACATCGACTTTGAATACGTTTCGCGTCGCGGATTGCCTGATCGATTACATGCTGACGCTGGATGGGAATCATGACGTTAGGTCCATCAATCCGCTGGTGGGCGAAACCAACGACGGGGTGCTGAACGATATTCAGGGCCGATATTCCGGGCATGACGAAGTTTTCGGCGCGATTCAGGGCGCGAAATCGGGAGAAGTGGAAGAAGGCTCGGTGGGCGCGGGCACCGGGACCATCGCGTTTGGGTGGAAAGGCGGCATCGGAACTTCGTCGCGCAAGGTTGGCGAATACACCGTGGGCGTGCTGGTGCAATCGAACTTCGGCGGACGGCTGACCATCTGCGGGGTGCCGATCGAGCGGGCGCGCGCGGCGCCTCCGGCCGCGGTGGACGGATCGATCATGATGATTGTCGCGACGGACGCACCGGTGGATCACCGTAACCTGTCGCGCATGGGCGCGCGCACCATGATGGGGCTGGGACGAACCGGATCGGCGGGCTCGAACGGCAGCGGAGACTACGCCATCGCGTTCACCACTTCGCATGAACTGAAGCTTCTGTCGAACGATGCGGTTTCCGCATTATTTCCAGCGGTGATCGAGGCGACGGAAGAAGCCATCTACAACTCACTGTTCCGAGCCGAAACGACGACCGGGAACGGACGCACGGTGGAGGCGCTGCCGATTGAATCGACCGTGGAGACGTTAAAGCGTCACGGCGTGGTTCGCTGAGACGAGGGAGGCGCGGGCTCCGCCAGGTATTTCTTCCCGAACGTGCCGATGCCAAGCTGATCGACTGATTGCTTGGTTCGTTCGTAGGTTTTCGGGTCCGGGATGGGCCCGATCAGGACGCGAAAAATGTGGTCGTTCGGGCCGGGTGCGACGAACGCTTCGAAACCATGTTTGCGCAGCCCCTCGGCGAAGATCACGCCGATGCCTTTTTCCACGGCGCCCATTTGCAGGTACACAGAGCCGATCTTCGGATCGGCAAAAATAGGCGCTTCGGGTTTCGGGGCCGCTTCGGCGACATCTGCCTGAAGCAAGGGATCGGGCATGATGGCGGGGGTGGGAGCGGGCGCCGGGGCCGCGGCTGGAGCGGGCGCCGCCTGGACGGTTCTCTTCGGCGCGGCCACTTCTCCAGCCAGATAGGCGAACGCCGAGGACACCGCTACAATCACGGTGGCGAGGAACAATACGCTGGCCACCTGGCGGCGTCCCAGGACAATCTCGAACTCCTCGGCGGGCTGCTCTGACGGTTCGGGAACGCTAGGTTCGTCCGTGTTTACTACCGGGTTGACGACCGCGTCGATGATTGGGCCTGCCTGTTGCGGCTGCGCGTCCGGAGGGGGCGCTTCGGGAGGCAGCGTGTCAACAGGAACCGGCTGGTTGTTCAAAATGCTGATCATCAGGCGATTCCATCGGCGGTTTCAGTGAAACTCCTTAGGAGCTGGTTGAAAAGGGGAGAGACCGCAGTCCCGTTTTGCAACAAGGTCTTCGTACTCCGCGGCTCTGGTTACCAGCTTTTTTTGGCGGGACCGCTGCCCCTGGCAGGAGGGGCAGGCGCGGCGGCAGCCGGTTTGGCGTCCGCCAAGCTGTGGAGCATGCGGGCGCGCGCTTCGATTTTGGCCGCATCGGACCGTTTGCGCATCTTCTTCAGGAGCGCCGAATACTGATCCAGCGTCTCGGCCAGCAGCGGCGGCGGCGGATCGCTGGGAGAAAGCACCGGCTTGCGCGCGAACACGAAGCCTTTCTTGTCGAGCACTGAAATGGAGACCTTATACAGCGACTCCGCTTCGGCGTTGCGCTCGCGGGCGGCCAGCAGGGCGGCCAAAGAATTCATGCTGTTGACCAGATCGATCTCCTTGCCGGTGAGCATCGCACGATAGAGCGGTTCGGCGTCGGCGTGGCGGCCTTGCGCTCCGTACACATTGGCGACCTCGGTCAGAGTGGCCTCCGTATCGGGAGCCGTTTCGCCGTGGGCTTTCTGGCGGATGAACAGGGTTCGCTCATAACAATAGGCGGCCTCGGGATAGCGTTTCTGGTCGTAATAAAATTTGCCCAGCCGTTCGAGCGTATCGGCCACTTCCATGGTCGACGGGCCGTAGGCGCTTTCGCGAATCGACAAGGCGCGGCGCCAGGCCGTTTCCGCATCCGAGCCGTGATGCTGCTCGAAATTCGCGATCGCCAGACCATCCAGGGCAGGCAGAAGATCCAGAGTCGCGACGCCGGAGCTCTTTTCGAGGATCTTGATGGCGCGGGCGAATTGCTCCTGCGCCGCACTGTATTGTTTTTCGAGATTCAAGATGCCGCCGATCGCGATCAGGTCCGGAGCCAGTTCCGGTGCATCGAAACCTTTGGCTTTCTCGACCACCAGGATGGCGCGCTTGGCATAATCCTCGGCCGGGCCGTACTTTTCGAGGGTCTGATAGACCTTAATCAGCTTTTCGAGCGGCCCGACTACCGCGATATCCTGCCGGCCTTTGGAGGTTTCCATGATCTGGAGAGCGCGGCCGTAGTAGCTAAGTGCCTGCTGATACTTCATTTGGGCGAACGTGACCCGACCGAGGTCGTACAGGTCGGAAGCCAGCTCAGGACTGTTGAGGCCCAGGGCGTGTTCGCGCTCTTCGAGCAGATTTACGTACAGTTTTTCAGCTTCCGCGTAACGGCTTTGAGCGCAAAGGAGTTCCGCCGCAACGCGCCACTCTTGCGCCTGTTTCTGGTCGAAGGGCCCGACGCCGCGGCTGGGGGTGACGTCGATGGTTTTGGGAAGGCTGGCGGGAGTGGAGGCATCGAATCCGGAGCGGGCTTTCTGCGCCGCGGCGGGAATGCTCGCTAAAGCCAATGAAATCAGAATGAAAGCGAATCCATGCTTGGCTGTGGACGTAGTAGTAGTCAGCGAGTGGAGGCTCATTGTTTTGAGATCGGCGGGACTCGGCCCGGAGGGTAGGGGGTACGGCGAAAACGGTACTTCGAGGGCGCCGGTCCCGGTTCTACAGGTTTCGTTTAAGGAAATTGCAGATGTGATAGCCGTCAATGAATTTGAACGGCGTTTCGCCCAGGGTGTAATGGCCGCAGGGCATCACCACGGCTTTGTGATCCAGGCCCAGCTCGCGGGCTTTTTCGATCACCTGCTCGGAAAAGCGCAGCGGAAAGGTGGTATCGTAACGGGCGTAGATGAACAGGGACTTTTTCTTCATCTTCGCGTAGCGCTCGATGTAATTCGGCGGGCTGATGACCATCCAGGCCTCGCGCAACTGTTCGAGGGTGATATCGGACTCGAGGCCTTTGCGGATGTGCTGGGACGACAGGCCTTCCCAAACCACGTCGGCGAAATAGGTGGAGCAGTGATTAAACACGTTGACCTCGATCCGCGGGTCATGCGTGCTGGCCAGAAACGCGTAGCAGGAACCCAGGCTGGTGCCGACCAGGCCGATGCGCGCGTAGCCTTGGGAAACCAGCCAGTCCACGCAGCTACGCGTGTCGATGACGGCTTGACGGGTGGCGTCGATGGTGCGGGCGACGTTGGAGGAAACGGCGTAATCGGCGCGCTCCAGCTCGGCCGGCATGCGGTAATCGTGATACGGCATGCTGAGACGGAGCGCGGAGATCCCCAGCCTTGCCAAGCCGGCGCAGAGGGCGTTGTGCTGGGTGGAGGAGGCGTTCCAATGCGGGAGAACCAGGGCTGCGACGCGCCGTGCGCCCGGTTTGACCCGGGCCGGGAACCACTGGCCGTGCACACGATTATTTTCGGGATACGGGGTGTCGACGGCGCTGGTAAAACGCAGCAGATTCCCGTCGAGCGAAAAATCGGAGGGCGAACGATAGGCGAAGAAGTGGTCACTGGAATCGAGGGCGGCGCGATTCAGGACGCGGAGGTAGGTTTCAGGATCGTGCCCATTCCGCGGAACCTGTTGGGCCACCGGCCAGCGGTGCGCCCAATCCAGCCCCCAATCGAAGGCGCGAACCACTCGATTGTTCGCGCGCGAGCACAAGCGATTTTCCCAGGCGAGCATCCACTGCCCGTACAACGACTCCATCTTTCTATTGTAGACAGCGCGGGCCCGGTTCCCCTATGGTTTTTGAGCGAAGGCGGATGAATGGGCGTCTGGCGGCGTGGAAACGCGGGTCAGTGGATCATGAGGCGCGCGACGGCGACGGACTGCTGGGTGCGGAACTCGTATTGCTGAATCTCGATCGCGGCGCGGCCCTGCTCGAAGCGGACGACTTTGCCGCGCGCCACCAGCTTGAGGGCGGTTTTATTATCGAGCTGCGCGGGCCAACTGATGGACAGCTCCAGCTTGCGGCCGGGGATCAGAAGATGATCGGCGCTGAACAGGACGCCGGAACTGGAAATATTGATGGTCCTGCCGTCTCCCGCGTCTTCGCCGCTGCGTTTGTTGAGCACGCGGTAACGGACTTCGCGCTCGATCGGAAAGCGATCCGAGTGGCGCCGGTCGGCGGTGGTTTGGTGTGGGTGTGGGTGTGGATTCACGTGATTATCCGGGTCAGCTTCATAAGACTTTATGAGTTTGCCTGTGCCAGACGTTTCGCACAAGTGATTGGGCGGCGCTTTGGGCACAGTACGTGCGTACTTGCAGGGCTATCCGCGTGCTTCCGGCTGAGTTATCATGCTCCCATGTCCAAACTCGTATCGACCGTCGCGGCGCTGGTTCTGGGCGTCGCCTGCCTGCTGACCATTGGCTCGGCAAAGGATTCCAAGAAGAACGTGGTTGCGCCGGCGGGCGCGCGTCCCAGCCCGAACTACAGCGCGGGCATCCAGGTGGGCGACACGCTTTACGTCGCCGGCCAGACTGGCTCCGACCCGAAGACGCAAAAGGTGCCGGAGAATTTCGAGGATGAAGTGAAGCAGTGCCTGGTCAACATCGGAGAGATTCTGCACGCGGGCAAGATGGATTATTCCGATGTCGTGGCAGTGCAGGTCTATCTGACCGATATGGACCTGTTTCAGCGCATGAACGCGGTGTACACAGGAGTGTTCAAGGAGCCGCGCCCGACGCGCACGACGGTGGGCGTGGTGAAGCTGGCGGGGGCCGGCGCGCACATCGAGATTACGGTGACGGCTCGGAAGTAGGCTTGCGCTTTTCGCGGATTTCGGCGAGCCGCAGGGCGATTCTTTGTTCCACGCCGCGGTCGGAGGGGTGATAGAACTCGGTTCCGCGGAGACCCTCCGGCAAGCACTCCATGGTGTTCATGGCGTCTTCGAAGTTGTGGGCGTGCTGATAGTCGGCGCCATAGCCCCACTGTTTCATGGGACGCGTGGGAGCATTTCTTAGCTGCATCGGCACCGGCTCCGCTGTGGTGCTGGCCACCGTCTCCATGGCTTGGTTTAGCGCCTTGTACGCGGCGTCCGACTTGGGCGCGACGGCCAGATAAATCGCGGCCTGCGCCAGCGCCTGGTCGCCTTCGGGAACGCCCAGGAAATGCATGGCCTGCTGCGCCGCGATGGCCTGTTCGAGGGCGCGCGGATCGGCCAGGCCGATGTCTTCGACGGCCATGCGCACCAGGCGGCGCGCGATGTACATGCGGTCCTCGCCGCCTTCGAACATGCGCGCCAGCCAATACAGCGCGGCATCCGGGTCCGAGGAGCGGATGCTTTTGTGCAGGGCGGAGATGATGTTGAAATGCTCCTCGCCGGACTTGTCGTAGAGGAGCACTTTGCGCTCGATCACGGATTCGACGGCGTCGCGATCGAGCACGCCTTCGCGGGCGGTGGCCGAGGCGAGCTCCAGAATGTTGTAGGCGGCGCGCGCGTCGCCGTTCGAGTAGATCGCGATCTGCTCCAGCAGTTCGCGCGGCGCGGCGAGCTGAACGACGGCCAAGGCGCGGTGGAGCAGGGTGACGATCTCATCGGTGGCGAGCGCGCGCAGCGCGAACACCTTGGCGCGCGAAAGCAAGGCCGAAACCACTTCGAAGGAAGGATTTTCCGTAGTCGCGCCGATCAGGATGATGTCGCCGCGCTCGACGTAAGGCAGAAACGCGTCCTGCTGGGCTTTGTTGAAGCGATGAATTTCGTCGATAAACAAGACGGTTCGGCGGCCCATGCGGCGGGAGCGCTCGGCGTCGGCCATCACGGCCTTGATTTCCTTGATTCCGGCGAGCACGGCGCTGAACGGCACGAAATCGGCCTTGGTCAGACGCGCGACCAGGCGCGCGAGCGTGGTTTTTCCCACTCCCGGAGGGCCCCACAGAATCAGCGAGGTCAATTGATCCCGCTCGATTTGCGCGCGCAAAGGCTTACCGGGACCAAGGATGTGCTCCTGGCCGACGAAATCTTCGAGTTTCTCCGGACGCATGCGCTCGGCGAGAGGACGCTGGGGATTGTCGGAGTGCGGAAGAGGAGCCGAGTCGAACAAACTCATTTCGCTACCAGGATATCGGACACGGCAAAGCCCGAATCCTTGGCGATGCCGGGGTCGCCCACGGTTTGCGTGCCGGCGACGATGTAGCCCGCGGTGAGACGGCCGATGGGAAACCATTCGCCCGGCGTTTTCGTGAACGAGCACGGTGCGAGCGGCGTATTGGCGGTTTCAGAACACTGCGTCAACTTCCCATCGCGAAAAACGCCGACGCGGAACGAGCCGCGATCCACAAACATTTTGTAGGTGTATGGCGAGGCTGCGTCGAGCCCATAAATCCGGAACCCGTGATCGGCATCGGCGCCGGCGTTTTCCTGCTGGATGTTGGAGAAGCGACGGCCGGGGGCGGGATGGTTGGTCTTGCGGCACAATCCGGCCACGTCGTTTCCACAGTTGGCGAAGGTGGCCCAGTACACCAGAATGCCGCTGGTGGCGAGATCCCGGCTGAATCCGTATTCGACGCCGCCGTCGGAGCAGGCTCGATCGGTGAAATACGCCACTTCAATCGCGCCGGGCCGCGCGGCGGCGCCCGCGAAGGCGGCCGTCACGGCGAAGCCGCGGATGCCGGTCTGGAGCGCGCTGACGTTGAACTCGGAAGGATTCGCTGTGACAAATGTTCCGCCGATATGGACGCCTTCGGGAGAATACCAATAGACGCCGGGCCGGTCCTCCAGAGCGCAGACGGTTCTCTTTCCGGCGGGAGGATCGAAGAAATGATAAACGTAGGGCCCGGCCGGCATACGCGGATGCGGATTCGCAGCATCGAAGGTTTCCGCCTTCCGTTCGTGTGCGGCGCCGTCCTTGCCCCAGTAGCGGAAATATTGGTAGGCGCCGGACGGCGTGGCGATGGAAACCCACGACGGCTGGGCGACGCAGGGAATCGCCAGCAGCCAGAGGAGCTTCGTCACGCGCGGGTCCTCTGTCGACGCGCTTCGTACAATAGAACTCCCGCGGCCACCGCCGCGTTCAAAGATTCGACACGGGAGGTCGGGATTTTCAGACCGATGGCGCGCTCCTCGATGCGGGAATTAACACCGCGTCCCTCGCTGCCGATCACGATGGCGCAGCGGTCGGAAAGGTCCACCTCGGCGAGCCCTTTGGCCCCGCGCGGCGACGCGGCATAGAGCGTGACGCGCCTTTGGTCGAGCGCGGCGAGCAACAGATTTTGGTCCACCACGGCCGTCACGGGCAGCCGGAACATGGATCCCGCGGACGCGCGCAGAGTTTTCGGATTGTACGGGCTGACGGCGCCCTTCAAAAACGCCGCGCCGGTGGCGCCGAAGGCTTCGGCCGCGCGAACGATGGCGCCCGCGTTGCCGGGGTCCTGCACGCCATCGAGCACGACGATGAGCGTCTTTCCGCGCAGCAACTGGTCGAGCGTCCAGGCCGGCGGACGCACCAGGGCGATGACGCCTTGGGTTGCCTCGGTGGACGCCAGCTCGGCGAAAATCGAATCGCGCACCGACACGACGCGCGTGCGCTTCAATCCTCGAACGTGGGTGGAAACGGTGCTTTTCACGGAGTCCGCGACAATCACAGCGCCAATTTCGCAGTCCGATGCGAGCGCTTCTTCGAGCAGGTGGAAGCTTTCCGCCACGGCGTAACCGTCCTCAGTCAGCGAGCCTCGCGCGACCGCGCGGCGCACCAGCTTCAGGAGCGGATTCTTGTCGCTCAGGAGCGTCTCGGCCATGGTGGTTTAAAAGGTTCCACGAATGGGGGCAGAGTGGCCCGTCCCTTTTTTCAACAAGCTCTTAAGTATCTTTGACTACAATGTTGACAGAAAGCAAATGCGGCGGCGCATGTTCAGCTTGGTTTTGGGGACGGCGGCCCTGGCGGTGGTGGCGGCGGCCGTCGCGATTCATTCCATCGAGCGCGCCATCGCGCGCCAATCCACGGTGGATGAAGCGCGGCCGGCCGACGTGATCCTGGTGCTGGGAGCGGCGGAGTATCGAGGACGGCCGTCGCCGGTGCTGGAAGCGCGGCTGAATCACGCGCTGTTTCTGTATCGGCTGGCGATGGCGCCGCGCATTCTCACCACCGGAGGCGCGGGGGGCGATCCGACGTTCACCGAAGGCGAGGTGGCGCGCGCATACCTGAGCAAGCATGGGGTTCCGTCCGAGGCGATCATGGTGGAATCGGAAGGCGAATCGACGGTGTATAGCACGGCCGCCGCCGCTGAGATCATGAGCCGCATGAATCTTAAATCCTGCATCGTGGTCAGCGACGGGTATCATATTTTCCGCGTGAAACGAATGCTACAAAGGCAGGGACTGGCGGTCTACGGATCGCCGCGTCCGGAAGAGCCGAGAAACGATTGGCGCCAGCAGTGGCTCTACTTTCGCCAGGCGATTGCCTACGCTTTATGGCGGATCGGAATTCCCGTGTAGAGATGGCAGCAAGATTGCACGATCACGATTGGACATGAAGCTTGCTACCGCGATTTTGCTGGTGCTGGGACTATTCGGGAGCCCGATCGGCTGCCTGATCCGGCCGTGCGAGATTGCGGATGCCGCGCACGACTGCTGTCCCCGCACGCCCGCCTTCACGGCTTGCCCATTCGACATTCTCGCCTCAGCGAAAGCTGCGCCCAGTCAACCTTCGATGGCTGGACAAGCCGTTGTTAACGTTGTTGTTCCGGTGGCTGAGTTTCCGCAAGCTCTGACGCTGAGTGCGGTCTCGGTGGACGCCGATCAACGAGACTTGCATCTTCGCAATCGAGTTCTCCGGGTCTGAAATCGATCCCGATAAGTGCTTTTGAGGGATCGATGAATTCATTTTCAGAAAAAAGGAGAACTACCATGACCAGACTACTGACTTGGGCCTTAGCGCTCAGCTTGTTCGCGGGAACTGCGGCATTTGCCGCTTGTGCGAGCGGATGCTGCGGCGGTGACAAGCCGTGCTGTGAAAAGTGCGCCTGCGACAAATCCTGCTGCAAATAGGCGCGACGGAGCGGGGGCCCCGATGAGGGCTCCCGCGTTCTAATACTTGCGGAGCACGGCCAGCACTTTACCTTGAATCGCGACCGATTCCCTGGGGACAAAAATCGGCTGCATGGACGCGTTGGCCGGCTGAAGACGCACGCGATCGCCAGGTTCGAGATAGAACCGCTTGAGCGTGGTTTCCATGCCGTCCACCAGCGCCACTACGATATCGCCGTCGCGAGCCTCCGCGCTGCGCTGCACCAGGACGTAATCGCCGTCGCAAATATGATCTTCGAGCATGGACTCGCCGCGCACTTGCAGCGCGAAGGTTCCCGAGTCGCCCGTGAAGTCGGCGAAACTGAGGGTGTCCTGCCCGGCGATGGCCTCGACGGGCGCGCCCGCCGCAATCCGCCCCAGCAGGGGAACTTCCGTGCCGTGCGGGTGGAACTGGTTTTGTTCTTCATGGTATTTCGGAGCCAGCTCCAGGGAGCGGCTCTGATTGAACCCGCGCTTGACGTAATGCTTCGCCTCCAGCGCGAGAATATGCTTGTGCACCGTCGCCAGCGAAGCCAGGTTCAGCCCTTCCGCTATTTCTTCGTAACTGGGGCTATACCCACGCTTTTCGAGGAAGCCCGACAGGAAGTCGAGGAACTCCTTTTGCCGTTTTGTGAGTGCCATAAGGACATTGTAGGCGAAGGAAAGGCGAATTTGCAAGCTTTTCTTTTACTTAGGTCCGCCTTGCTATGCTTGCATCTATGGAGCTTCGTCACTCCGTTTGCGCGCTGGATTGCCCGGATTGCTGCTCGCTGCTGGTGAATGTCGAGAACGGCCAGGGGACGCGGCTGCGGGGGAATCCGGATCATCCGATTACTCGCGGATTCCTGTGCGGAAAGGTGGCGCAGTATCTGGAGCGCGAATATTCGCCGCAACGGCTGCTGTATCCGCAGAAGAGAACCGGCGAAAAAGGCGAGGGGAAGTTCGCGCGCATTTCGTGGGACGAAGCGCTGGATACGATCGCCGAAAAACTGAGCGGCGTGGCGCGCGAGTTCGGGTCCGAGGCGGTGCTGCCTTACAGCTATGCCGGAACCATGGGGATGCTGAACGGCTCCGGCATGGACCGGCGATTTTTCCATCGGCTGGGCGCGTCCAGGCTGGACCGGACGATTTGTTCCTCGGCCGGCGCCGCCGCCACCATCAGGACGCTTGGCCTGCGCTACGGAACCGAGCCCGAGCAGTTCCGGCACTCGAAGACGATCATCGCGTGGGCGGCAAATATTCACGGGACCAACGTGCATTTGTGGCCGTTCGTGGTGGAAGCGAAACGCAATGGAGCGAAGCTGTGGGTGATCGACCCGATTCGCACGCGCACGGCCGCGCTGGCCGACCGTCACCTGCGGATCAATCCGGGCAGCGACCAGGCTCTGGCGCTGGGAATGGCGCACGTCATCATTGGCGAAAAGCTGTTTGACGCGGACTACGTGGATCGCTACACCAACGGTTTCGAAGCGCTTTCGGAACTGGCGCGCGGCTACGATCCCGAGCGGGTTGCCGCGCTGACGGGCATCGCCAGGGAAGACATGGTGCAGCTGGCGCGCGAGTACGCGACGACGCGTCCCGCCGCGATTCGTCTGAACCTGGGAGTGCAGCGCAGCGAACGCGGGGGCGCGGCGGTGCGGGCGATCACCGTTCTGCCCGCGCTGACCGGGTCATGGCGCGAGGTTGGCGGCGGATTGCAGATCTCCACGTCGGGGGCGTTTGCGTTCGACCGGCGCGGGCTGGAAATGGCGGAGCTGCAACAGAGATCGACGCTGGGGCGCGAAGCGCGAATGGTGAATATGGCCGAACTCGGGCGGGCGCTGACGTTGCTGGACTCGCCTCCAGTGAAAGCCATCGTGGTGTATAACTCGAATCCGGCGGGGATCGCGCCGAATCAAAACCTGGTGCTGCGCGGATTCCGGCGCCGGGATCTGTTCACGGTGGTGCTGGAACAATTTCAGACCGACACCGCGGATTACGCGGACATCCTGCTTCCGTCGACGACGTTCCTGGAACACACCGATCTGTATTACGCCTACGGCCATCATTACGTGCAGCTCGCGCGGCCCGCGCTCAAAGCGCCCGGCGAAACGCGATCGAATGTCGACGTGTTTCGCGCGCTGGCCCTACGCATGGGCTTCGACGACGCGTGTTTCCGCGAATCGGAAGACGACATGATTCGCGGGCTGCTGGCGTCGGGTCATCCGTTTCTGAAGGGCATCACGCTCGAACGCCTGGATCGCGAACATTCCGTGCGGTTGAATCTCGGCGAGCCGTTCCTGCCGTTCGCGAAGGGCGGATTCGGAACGCCATCGGGCAAATGCGAGTTGGGCGCGGAGGAACTCGACTACCGGCCGCCGATCGAATCGCGTTTTGGAGACGCGAATCTTCGCAAACGGTATCCGCTTGAAATGATTTCGTCAAAAAACGACGACAGCATGAACTCGACCTTCGGCAACCGCGCCAGCGTGGATCGCCAGACGGCGGTATTGCATCTTCACCGCAGCGACGCCGAGGCGCGCGGCATTCGGGGCGGCGACCGCGTGCGTGCGTTCAACGATCGCGGCAGCCTGCTGCTGACGGCGGAAGTGGACGGGGTGGTGGGCGCCGGAGTGGTGCGCGCGCCGGCGGTCCGCTGGAACAAGCTTTCAGAAGACGGGCGCAACGCCAACGCACTGACCTCGGACCGGCTCACCGACATGGGCGGAGGGCCGACGTTCTACAGTTGTTTGGTCGAGGTCGAGCGATGCGGCGACTGATGGCGGCCGCGGCGCTGCTTGCGTTGATCGCGATCGCGCCGGGTTGCCGGATGAAGAGGAAGGCCAAGGCGACGGCGGCCGAGGACGATGGCCAGCCGCTCAGCGTGGTGAACGTGGCCGATGCCCGCGCGGGGATGCAGCTCACCCGCGGATTCTGGGCCGTCGAAAATCAAGCCTGGCGGTGGACTGCGAGGAATTTCACCGTTACGCTGCGCCCGCCGGCCGGAGCCGCGCAAAAAGGCGCGAGGCTGCAAATGAAATTCTCCATTCCGGAGGTGATGTATAACCGCGTCGGCGATATGACTCTGGACGCGCACGTGAGTGGGCTGGACCTGGGCGCGGAAAAATACACCAAGGCCGGTGACGCCGACTATGAACGCGAAGTTCCCGCCGCGGCGCTCTCAGGGAACCTGATCAGCATCGATTTTTCGGTGGACAAGGGCCTGCCGCCGAGCGATAAGGATGCGCGCGAGCTCTCCGTCATCGTCACCACGATCGGTCTGCTTCCGAAATGACGCGCACCGCGCGAATCGCCTGGTTCGCCACCGCGCCGCTGGTTTGCCTGATGGTGTTCTGGCGCGCTCCGCTCACCTGGTTTCAGGACGACGATTTCGCGTGGCTGGCCCTGCCGCTGCGAGCGCAAGCGCCCGGAGGGTTGATGTATGCCCTGTTCCATCCGGCGGCGCAGGGCACCATTCGCGTGCTCAGCGAACGCGTTTTTTTCCTGACCTTTTCCTGGATGTTCGGTCTGAATGCGCTGCCGTATCATTTATGGGCCCTGGCGACCTGGTGCGCGGCACTGACGCTGGCGGCGCTGATCGGCGCGCGGCTCACCGGATCGCGTGCAGCAGGATTGCTGGCGGCCGTTTTGTGGACCACCAGCCCGCGCCTGGTTGCACCGCTTTGCTGGGCGTCCAGCTACAACGAATTGCTGTGCGCGTTTTGCATTCTGCTCGCGTTTTACGCGCGGCTGCGGTGGATCGAATCGGGCCGCGGAGCGTGGATGGCGCTGGAATGGGCGGCGTACCTGGCCGGTTTCGGCGCGCTTGAAATCATCGTGATTTATCCCGCGCTGGCGGCGCTGCACGCCTGGTGCATGGCGCGCAAGAAATTGCTCAGCACTCTGCCGCTGTTTGTTCCAGCCGCGATTTTCACGGCGGCCCACTTCTTTTTTATCCCGAAAAATCCCGGCGACTACTACCAGATCATCGTCGATCGTCAATTGCCGGGAACTCTGTACTGGTACGTGAAGGATGCACTCGCGCCCGCCGATTTAGGCAAATGGGTCAGACACGGCCGGCGCTTCGGTATGGCTACGGCGACGCTGGCGGGAGTGGCGCTGCTGGCTTTCGCGCTGTCGCGATGGAGGCGGCGCGAGGTGTTCGGGATCTTCTGCCTGGGCTGGTTTCTACTGCTGCTGACGCCGGTGCTGCCGCTGCCGAATCACCTGGTGGATTATTATGTGATGCTGCCGGAGCTTGGCCTGGCGTGGCTGGGCGGATGGGCCGTCGTTTGGGGATGGCGGGCGGGGGGCTTGGCGCGCGCAGGCACGCTGCTGCTGGCCGTGCTGTTCACCGGTGAGTCGATTCTCGGGGTCCAGTATGATTCGCGCTGGTATCAGGAGCGCGGCGCGCGCCTTCGCACCGTGGTTCTCGGCGTGCGGGACGCGGCGCAGGCGCATCCCGGGCAGGCATTTCTGCTCCAGGGCGTCGACAACCAGTTATTTGAAAGCGGCTTCCAGGACGGTCCCTTCCGGCTGATTGGCGTGGAGAAGATATTTCTTGTTCCCGGCGGCGAACAGGGCATCCGGGCGCGCGCCGATCTGGGCGGAATCACTCGATGGACCATCTCTCCCAGCGCGGCTCTGACCATGATCGACCGGGGTCAAGCCACCGTCTTTCACGTTTCGACGGACGGACTGTTCGACATTACCGCGTCGTACCAGGCGGTTCTTCGTTCCAATCCGCGAGCCACGCGCCACGATTTTGTGGACGTCGGCGATCCGTTTTACGCGCAGCAGCTCGGATCCACGTGGTACCAGGCGGAAAACGGATTCCGCTGGATGCCGAAGACCGCCACGGTTACGATCTCCGGTCCGGAGTCCGTGGCGGAGAAGCTGTATGTCAACGGATATGTTCCGGCGCCGGTGATGGCGGCAGGCCCGTTGACGGTCCACTTCAGCGCCGGCGGCCGGGAGATTGGATCGAGCACACTCGAAACCGAGGGGACCTTCGCGTTCGATTACCCGCTTCCATCGGAGTTGGTTGGACAGAAGGAAATCGAGATTACCATCGAAGTCAGCCGCGTGCTCCACATCGCCGGCGACGAGCGCGATTTTGGCGCAACCTTCGGGACATTTGCGATCCGATGACGTTTTCCTCGCGCCTGAAATGGGACCTTCGTCCGAACCGCTGGTCGGCCCGGCTCGACGAAAAGCGCCGCGCCGGGACGGTACTTCTCGATTTGACGGAATCCAACCCCACGCGCACCGGCTTCGAGTATCCGCGCGCGATCGCCGATGCGCTGGCGGATCCAGGCTCGCTTCGATACGATCCGTCGCCGCGCGGCCTGCTTTCGGCGCGCGAAGCGGTGGCCCGATATTACGCGGAGCGGGGCAGGGAAGTGGACCCTTCTCAAATCCTGCTGACCGCGAGCACCAGTGAAGCGTATTCCTTCCTGTTTAAACTGCTGACCAATCCTGGCGACGAGATTCTCACGCCGCGGCCGTCTTATCCTTTATTCGAGTTTCTGGCGGCGCTCGAATTGGTGGAAGTGCGCCAGTATCCGCTGCGCTACGATGGATCCTGGCACCTGGATTTCGCCGCGTTGAGCCGGGCGGTCACTTCCCGCACGCGCGCGATTGTCGTGGTGAATCCGAATAACCCGACGGGTTCATTCATGAAACCGGATGAATGGGAGCGCCTGGAATCGCTGGGACTGCCCATCCTTTGCGACGAAGTTTTCTCGGATTACGAATTCGCGCCGGTTGCCGCGCGCGCGCTATCGAGCCGAGCGCTCACATTTTCGATGAACGGATTGTCCAAATCGGCAGGGCTGCCGCAGATGAAACTGGGTTGGATGGCGGCGAGCGGGCTGGGACACGAATCCGCGCTTCAACAACTAGAGCTGATCGCCGACACGTATCTGTCGGTGGGAACGCCGGTGCAGGCCGCGTTGCCAAAGCTGCTGGAGGCGTCGACGCAGGTGCGCGCGCAGATTCGGGAACGCACCCGCGCGAATCTGGGTCGCCTTGAAACCACGTTTCGCGGTTCCGCGGCGCAGGCTCTGAAGGTCGAAGGCGGATGGAACGCCGTGATCCAGGTTCCGCGAGCGCGGACGGAAGAAGAATGGTCGCTTGAGTTGTTATCCAGCCACGACGTGCTGGTCCAGCCGGGATTTTTCTTCGATTTCGAAACCGAGGCGTTCCTGGTGTTGAGTTTACTGACACTGCCCGCAACATTCGACGAAGGCGTGCGGCGAATCCTCGCGTCGTTATAAGATCACAAGTTATGCCCCACAAAAAGATTGCTGTTGTGGCTGCTTGCGCCCTGCTGCTGGGCCCGTGGACGCAGATTCCCGCGCAGAAGAGATTCGCGCTCACCATCGACAACATCATGCGTGGCCCGGGACTCTACGGGTATGAGCCGGCGGCGGTGCGCTGGTCCGGCGACAGCCAGCGGATCTACTTTCTATGGAAGCAGGCCAGCGATCCGATCGACCATCCGCTGGACACATACGTGGTGAATCGCGACGGTTCGGATCTGCGGAAGCTGAGCGACGATGAAGCCAAGCTCGCGCCGCCCGCCAACGGCAATGAGACGCGCGATCACCAGCGGATGGTGTACGCCACGGATGGCGACCTGTTCCTGTTCGACTTCACAAGCGGCACGCGGCATCAGCTCACTAAGACGGCGGACGCCGAGTCGAATCCCGAGTTCACTCACGACGAAAAACATGTTGCGTTTATGCGCGGCGGCAATCTGTACGTGATGTCTCTGGAAACGGGAATGCTCGAACAGATGACGGAGATCGTTGCGCCGGGTGCGACTCCGGCGGTTCCCGCGGCGGGCGGCGGCGGCCGTGGAGGACGCGGTGGTCGCGGCGGCGGTGCGCCCCCAACCGCGGAGACCGAGCAGAAGGGAACGGATTCTCAGGAATATTTGAAGAAACAAGAAAAAGAGCTGCTGGAGATCGTGAGGGAGCGCGCCAAGGTTCGCGAAGAAAACGAGGCCAAGCGGAAAAAGGAGCATCCCCGCAAGCCGTTCCAGTTGCAAGCGCGGCAAACCGCGGCCCGGCTGGAGTTGTGTCCCGATGAGACCTGCGTGGTCGCCATGATCAACGAAGCCGGCGACCGCGCCAAACCCGATAACGTCCCCAGCTACGTCAATGAATCCGCGTATACCGAAGACATTCCTGGGCGCACCAACGTCGGCGACTCGCAGGCGCGGCTGCGCGTCGCGCTTCTCGACGCGGTCAGCGGCGAAGTGAAATGGGTGGATCCGGGCGTGAAGGATCGCGAAGTGCAGCTTCAGGCGCCGCTATGGAATGAAGCCGGCACGAAGGCCGTGCTGGTGGCGCGAGCCACGGACAATCAGGATCGCTGGATTCTTGCGCTGGACCCGGCCACCGGCAAGACGCGGGTGCTGTTCACCGAGCATGACGAGGCATGGCTGAACGGTCCCGGCGCGCAAACGCTCGGGTGGCTGAAGAATGGGAATGAGATTTATTTCGAGAGCGAGAAAAGCGGTTATGCGCACCTGTATACGGCCGGGTTCGACGGGGGCGAGCCGAAACAGTTGACTTCGGGAAAGTTCGAAGTGAGCTCGGTCGCGCTGTCCCATGACGGTTCGAAATTCTACTTGACCACCAGCGAAGTGGGACCCGGTGAGCGCCATTTCTATTCGATGAACGTCACCGGCGGCACGCGGACGCAGATCACCAAGGAAGCCGGCAGCCATCGCGTGGTGTTATCGTCCGATGAAAAATACATGGCCGACGTGTATTCCTACATCACCAAGCCGCCGGAGCTGTTCACGGCGGACAATCGGCCGGGCGCCAGCGAGAAGAAGCTCACGTCATCGCCGGCGAAGGATTTTTGGGACTATCCGTGGATCGATGTGCCCATCGTTCAGGTCCCGGCCCGCGATGGCGTCATGGTCCCCGCGCATTTCTACAAGCCCGCGAATTACAAGAATGGCGGGCCGGCGGTGGTGTTCGTGCACGGGGCGGGTTATGCGCAGAACGTGCATAAATACTGGTCGCCGAACTATTCGCACGAATATCTGTTCCATCATTTCTTGATGGAGCACGGCTACCTGGTGCTGGACATGGACTATCGAGCCTCGGCCGGCTATGGGCGCGATTGGCGCGCGGCGATCTATCGCCACATGGGCGGCCAGGATCTGGAGGACAACGTCGATGGGGCGAAATGGCTGGTCGCGCACGGGGCCGACCCCAAGCGCATCGGAATTTACGGCGGAAGCTATGGGGGATTCATCACGCTGATGGCGATGTTCACCGCTCCCGACGTGTTCGCAGCCGGCGCCGCGCTGCGCCCGGTGACGGATTGGGCGCACTACAACCACGGATATACCTCGAACATTCTGAATGTGCCGCAGAAGGATGACGAAGCGTATCGGAAATCGTCTCCCATTTATTTCGCCGACGGATTGAGAGGCGCTCTGTTGATCTGCCACGGCATGGTGGATACGAATGTGTTTTTCCAGGACTCGGTTCGCCTGGTGCAGCGGCTGATCGAGCTGCACAAAGATAACTGGTCGATCGCGCCGTATCCGGTGGAAGATCACGGCTTCGTGCAGCCATCGAGCTGGGCGGATGAATACAAGAGAATTTTCCAGCTGTTTGAGACGAATCTCAAGAAGTGACGTCCCTAGATTCGTGAGCGAATACTTGTTCGTCTATGGCTCGCTGCGCAGCGCTGCCGGCACGGAGTGGTCCAGCCGGCTCGCCGCGAACGCCACGCTGGTAGACGCCGGACGGGTGAAGGGATCGCTTTTTCAAATCGAGCAATTCTCCGGTCTTGTGCTTTCCGGCGGCGAAGACCGGTGGGTGGTCGGCGAGGTGCATCGATTGCACAACCCGGATACGCTCTGGCCGGTCTTGGACGAGTACGAAGGATCCGACTTCCCCCGCTGCGTCGTCGAAGTCCAATTGAACGACGGACGCAGTCTAAGCGCGTGGGTGTACTTTTACCGCGGCGACGTGTCGCACTGTCGACGCATCGAATCCGGCGACCACTTGCGGCCGGTCTAAACTAGTTCGCGTCGACAATCCTGCGGATCTCGCGCACGATCAGGTCCAGTTCTTCGTCTTTCGAATAGAAATGGGGCGCTACGCGGATGCCAGCGCCGGGCCGAAAATCGGCCAGAAAATCGCGGCGTGACAGCTCCTTGTTGACCTCATATCCATTGGGAACATCGATCGAAACCGTGCCGCCGCGCTCGGCCGGGTTCTTCGGCGAGTTTACGCGAAACCCGGCCTCTTCAGCGAGCTCGATCAACCTCGCGGTCTGGCGCATCGATTTGGCGCGAATGCTCTGCACGCCGGCCTGGTTCACGATTTCATAGCCCGATCGAGCCGCGTACATCGCCGGCACATTCGGGGTTCCATTCAGAAAACGTTCGATCCCGTCCGCAAACTCGTGCTCCAGTGAAAAAGCGAACGGCTCGCGATGCGCGGCCCACCCCGTCATGCGAGGTTTCAGTTTCCCCAACAAATCGCGCCGCACATATAGATAGCCAGCGCCGGGCCCCCCGCACAGCCATTTGACCGATCCGCCGGTGGCGAAATCGACGCCCAATTCCTCTACGTTCACCGGAACCGTTCCCGCCGATTGATACAAATCCGCCACCACTTTCGCGCCCACCTGGTGTGCGCGCTGAGTGATCGCGGCCAGGTCCTGAATATAGGAGCTGCGGAAACACACGTGCGACACCGAAACCAGCGCGGTTTCATCATCGATCGCCGCCAGCATCTTTTCAAGCGGCACCGTCACCCGGTCCGCCGACGGCACCGTAACCAGCCGCCCGCCCGGCTGCTGATACAGATACAGATTGGTGGAAAAATTCATCTCCTCGCTGACGATCTTGTTGCGTTTCGCGTTCCAGTCGAAACATGACAGCACGATGGCCTGGCAGATGGAGACGTTCTGCTGCATGACCACGGTTCGCGGTCCCGCGCCGATAATTTTCCCGATCAGGTCGCCGACCGTCACCGGCATATCCCACCAGCCTTCTTCCCAGGCGCGGATTCCGCGCGTGTCCCATTCATCGGCGTACTGTTTCAAACAGTCCCGCGTGCGCAGCGGCATGGCGCCCAGCGAGTGGCTGATCATGTAAACTGTGCGGTCGAGAATCGGGAATTCGCTTCGCCAGTGAAGCAAGGAATCGGAACAGGCCATGAATGCTGTATAGCACAATCCGTTTTCGGCAACACGAATGCATTTTTGTGATCGATGAAAGTGGACCTGATCGACGAGTACAAATCCGCACTCCAGGATCTTTATACGCTCATGGCCGACCTTAGTACTTTGGATCGTATGAGTTCTACAGTTGAGCTGGATCGATTGCGCGCCGCCGAAGAGCGGTGCGAAAGGGCGGTCGCTGCGCTATTTGGCGCGCCGATGAGCCGGGAAAACGCACAGGTGCGTGTTAAGGCGTCTGCATAGGGATACGCCCACCGATCCCCGACACCGCCCTTCGGCAAATTCAACGACGCAAGTCGAATAAAAAGCGATATTTCCGGAATATGCCGGTAAGTGGCGCACGAAATGCATTAAAGCGTTCGAATTCACGGAGGAGGAATTTCCAGTGTCCGCGTTACCATTGAAGTTTTGGAAACAAACGGCTGAGCCAAACGAGGTGCGGGTTGGCACCGGGGCCAATCAAATGGTCGGGCGACTGCGAAATTTCGCCGACGGAGCGATTCAGGTTTCGATCCCGGAGGTGCTTCGGGACGCGGCGGCAGTGACCGTTACGTTCACGGACGATTGTACGCTTGAAGGCAAAGTTTTGTATTGCAATCCCCAGGAAGGCGCCTATCGCGCGGGCATTTACTTTACCACCGATGCAGACCGCCGGCGCAAGCAACCCAGATATGCCGCTCCCGACGAACCCGTCAAGATCAGCTTTCTCGGCCGCCAGCACTCTTCGATCGATGGCTGGGTGATCGACGTTTCCAAATCCGGCGTAGGACTGGGGCTCGCGGACCGGATCAGCGTTGGGGAATGGGTAAAGCTCGAAATGAAGTCGGTGATTCTGTTCGGGGAGGTGCGGCATTGCCGCCAGGAACCGGACGGAAGCTTCAGAACCGGCGTCGCCATCGAGACCGTGATTTCCCGGACCAACCCACGGCACTCGCAGGATGGAACCGGTCGCGAAGACTGGATCCTGTTCGAACAGACGCTGCACTAAACTGTCAGAGTGAACAGCGACTTCGACGCCATCGTCATCGGTTCCGGCATCGGCGGACTCGCTTTCGCCAGCATCATGGCGAGGCTGCGGAAGTGGCGTGTGCTGGCGCTGGAGCGTCACTTCAAGATCGGCGGCTTCACGCACACCTTCACGCGGCCCGGCGGCTGGTCGTGGGATGTCGGCCTGCATTACGTCGGCGAGATGGGCGACGGCATGCGGGCCCGCGGGCTGTTCGATTTCATCACCGGCGGTGAAATGCAGTGGCACCCGATGCCGGACGTTTACGACGTCTTTGTGTATCCGGATTTAGAAGTCGGCGCGTGCAAAGGGGAAGCCAATTTTCGGCGGGCTTTGACCGGCGCTTTTCCAGCCGAGCGCGCCAATATTGAACAGTATTTTCGCGACCTGAAATCCAGTACCGCCTGGATGGAGCGCCACTTTACGGCGATGGCCGCGCCGGCGCCCTTGAGCTGGATGGTTCGCCTGGTGAATCGCCTGACGGCGCGCCCGTCGTTGGACCTCACGCAGAAATATCTGGAAACGCGGTTTCGAGACCCGCGGCTTCGGGCGGTGGTGACGTTGCAATGGGCCGATTATGGAATGCCTCCGGGCCACAGCGCCTTCGCGACGCACGCGATGATCGCCACTCATTACCTGAACGGAGCGTGGTATCCGAATGGCGGCGCCGGCGAAATCGCCAAAGCAGCCGGCGGCGTAATCCGCGCGGCCGGCGGCGATCTGTTGCCCAACCATGATGTCACCAGGATTCTTCTCGAAAGCAATCGCGCCGTGGGCGTGGAAGTTTTTGTGAAAAAGGGAAAGGACGGGTCCCGTGCGGAATTTCGAGCGCCGGTAATCGTATCCGATGCCGGGGCGTGGAACACGTTCACGCGCCTGCTGCCCTCCGGCTGCCTTCCATTCCATAAGGAACTGGAGACGCCGCCCGCCGGCTTCGAGGTGGTCGAGCTGTTCCTCGGCTTGCGAGGCGACCCGCGTGAGCTGGGTTTTCAGGGCGAGAACCACTGGATCTTTTCCTGTTTCGATCACGACCAGATGTACACCGAGCGGAACCAGTTACTCGAGGGCCGGGCGTCGATGGCGTATCTGTCGTTCCCGTCTCTAAAAGATCCGCGCGCGAAGCGTCACACGGCGGAGATCATCGCGCCCTTTTCCTACCAGTCCCTGGAAGCGTATCGCGAAGAACCCTGGCGAAGGCGCGGGGAGGATTACGAGTCCGCCAAAAACCGGATCACGCAGGCGCTGCTCGACCTGATGGAGCGCCACCATCCGGGATTTCGGGATCTGATCGAATACACCGAACTCGGTACGCCCCTGACATTCGAACACTTTACCGATGCGCCCTCAGGCGCGATTTACGGGTATCCGGGCACGCCGGACAGGTATCGGAAGCCCTGGCTCAGCCCTGTCACGCCGATCCGAAATTTGTATCTGACCGGGAGTGACGCGGCGATGCTCGGGATCATGGGCGCGTTGATGGGCGGCGTCCTCACCGCCAGCAGGCTGCTGGGATCCTTGGGCTTTTTTGAGATCATGCGTGCCGCCGGCGCGCGCGGGCGGCGCTAACGCCGCCGTGTGATACTGGATTCTCGGCATGAGCGTCGCGCGCACACTGCTAGGAACTGCAATCGCGTTTGTCGCCATTGAGAACCTGATCTTCAACACGGGGTCCTACGCGAAAATCATCAACCCCGATTCTTCCGCCGGATTTCTGGAACTGACCCTGTGGAACGAGCACAAACGGCCGGTGCATGACCGTAATCAGGTGCTGGCGATCGGCGATTCGCGCATGGGATTCTTCCCCCGCTACGCCAACCTGATTCAATCCGAGGTCGGCTACACCTTCGCGAGCATCTCGGTTCCCGGCACCACGCCGCGCTGCTGGTATTACATGCTCCGCGACGCCGATCCGACCGCGCGCCGCTATTCAGCCATTGTGATTCCCGTTTACGATTACGACGATGTGGACACCGCGGAGGATTTCGCCGACCGCGAGCTGGACATGCGCTACCTGGTCGCCCGCCTGCGATGGCGCGATCTGATCGACTTCAGCCAGTCCTATCATTCCGCCTCTCTAAAGCTGCGCGCCGCGATCGGCATCGCCCTGAAGGGTTCGGTTTACAAGACCGATCTTCAGGATCTGCTGATGCACCGCAAACAGCGGCTCGCCTACTCGACGCTGGCACGGCGCGAATCCTACGGCTGGTTTTACGACTTCGTCGGGACCGAAGACAATGTAGTTGGGGCGAAGATCGACTGGGCAAAGAAAACGGTCGAGTTGCCGCCGAACATCGCGCCGGACGAGAAGGATCTGTTCCATGCCGTGTTTTTCCCCTACTTGCCCGGCACCAGCCGTCATGAGGAATATCTAAAGGCCTGGTTGGGGAGAATTTACGAACACTATCGC